>JBFWRU010000003.1:0-470045 GCA_050248735.1 Nitrospirales bacterium
GGGAGGGCAGACGCCGGATCAGAAGTATTTTGATAACCCGCTGCCTAGCAAGGCAGCTTAACTCAACCAGGAGCGATCCACTTATCGACGCCCACTCAGTTGTTCAAAGAACCGGGGCCACCTCTGTAAGCTTCCTGTCAAGCGGACCGTTGGAGCATAGAGTTTTCGGGGGTGGGGGGCACGTCAACACGGATTAAATTCCTTTTCCGGTACGGACCCCTGGATATAGGCAATATCTACAATTACAAAATATTTTGCAAAAGCGTGTTATGCCGACAATTTGAAGACTCTTTTTCTTTCCGTGGTGCGAAAAAGTTCAATACATCGGTTTAGCTCTTAAAGTCATGACCGCAGGGGCAGTGGAAGCTCCTTCGGGGCTTTTTTTTCTTCGGGCTTCCTGATGAGATCGGGTCTGGCCTTCAGAATCCACACGATGGCCTGTTCGTTATAGCTTCTGAGCTGGCCATAGACGATCCACCGCATCCCGTGCACGGTATCTATATAATCATTGAAATTGTCCTGAGTAATGGTTTCCGGCGCCATCTTTAATAAGGTGGGCAGCAGGCAGCTTTCACAACCGGAAGCCTGTTCCTGAAATGCCGGATACACAAAGTGCCTGGCTAAATCAAGCCGGTGATACAAAATGCGCGCGAGTTGATTATAATTTCGTTCCTTGTTTTCCTTTCCGGCGACCCCAAGAATTTCTTCTCCATAGAGATAGATTTTGTCCCAGGTAATTGCGTACGGCGCTTTTTCCAAAAGGGTATCGAGCAAACGGGTGTTGGCCCCCAACAACGGCTCATCGAAAGCCGTGGCAACCAGGTATCTGGCCATTTCAGGACGTTCGTTTAGGAGATTGATCATCCAGCCGAAACAGGCTTCCTGCGTGTTCTGATCAAGATAATCGATGATGGTTTCGATAATTTTTATATCTTCCGGGGTAATGCCGGCTTGATCCCTGGCCATGATTTCCTTGGCTTTTCTGACCCGGCTCCGGACAAGCTCGATTGTGGAACCGCCGTTTAGCATATGCGCATTATCGTAATCAGCCCGTTTGTCTTCGTGACTGAGCACGGCATAGGCTTCGTTGATCCTGAACATCTTCTCCTTGGCAGCCTGCCGTTCTGCCTGCGGGACTAAATCCTCATGATTTTCTTTGACAAATTTCCGCCAGGCACTCTGGACTTCCTTCAGGAGCGCATCTTCGGGAACACCCAGGATTTGGTAGTAATTGATTCCGTCAATCATGATTTCCGTACAGGGCAACCGTTAAGCCTGACCCTATAGGCTAAAGGCAGGTCATCAAACCGAGTCGGGATGGATACCATGATGTCTATACAGATAACACCAACTCATATTCAATGGGATTACGTGTAAAGAACGGGCTGTATTGATCACGGAGGCTTCCCTTCAGCATGCGTGCTCTTTCCTTCGGCTAACCAAAGTTAATAAACGCCATGATGAGCGTCAAGCAGTGACATGAGTGCCTTGGCTTAAGTGAATCCCCCATTTTTAATAATTGGAAAGGAATCCTGCCAACACCCATTTCCGATTTTCTCACAACCACGCCAACATTTCCGGCTCATTGAAGACGGATTGATTCCCCTGCCCACATATTCATCGATTATCTGGTTTGCAGAACAACCCTTACCCGTATTTTGAGCAAATCTTCTGAAAAAATATTTATCCCCAGAATCCACACCGTGATTTCCCTGCACAGAGAAGAGGTTGCAAGCCCAACGTGAAAATTATCCACCGATCTTCACATCTTTTCCACAATCATTCGCATTGACATGGTTCCCTGCCCTCTATATAACGATGAAAATTGATTGAAAACTTGGCATACATATATTATTTTGTTTGTGCCACCATGGATATCCCACCGCTGTTTTCCCTTCAGGCTGCTTCCATTGGAACAACCTGCTTTCTTCTGAACTCTCCTCGCCTTACTCCGCCCAGCCCGGAAAGGGTGGTAGAAGTTCCAGAATACTCCCGGTTTCGTTTCATTCATCGTGCCTTTTTATAAGTCTTTTATCTTTAAGAGGCCTACCATGGAAGGCTATTCCATTATTGATCGTTCAAATGTTGCCAAAGATTGGCACAGCCGGGGATTTTCTTGTGGCATGTGGATTGACCATGCCGGACGGGAATGGGCTTGTCAGGCCCACGCGAATGAGGAATTATTGATGGTGATGTCGGGTGTGATTGAGGTGGCCATTGGCAAACAATTGCTGCGGCCTTCCATCGGGGAAGAAATTTGTATTCCGGCTGGAGTATCTCATACTATCAAGAACGTCGGTGGAAAAACGGCGCGTTGGCTGTACGGACAAAGCCGAAACTCGGGTTCGGCCCCTGAAACGTTTGATCGATCTCAAATCATGGCGAAAATCCGGTCATGAAAAACAAGTAAGAGGTCAGTTACCAGCGGAAAATCACCCGTTAACTTCGACGACTTTCTCATTTTTTCACTTTTTCCCTTCTTCCTTCGGGACATCCTTTGCACACCGGAACCCGGTTGTCAGGTCCTGATAGTCCACCTCCCCTTTCGATCTGGCTGTCACGCGTAAATTGACCGGCTGGTCTTCCCATGACCCGCCACGCAGAACTTTGAATTCGCCGTCTTCCGGCCCTTGTGGATTCTTTTTAGGCCCATCTTCATAATAAAACCGGTCATACCAATCGTTGACCCACTCCGATGCATTCCCGGCCATATGATACAAACCGTAGGCGCTCTTTCCGCCTCCTTTGAGACCATGGCGAATGCTCATCCCCCTGGTCCCGCTCGTCACGGGAGACAGAGTGAGTTTGTAACTGACCCATCCTGTCGTACCCTGGTTGTAATTGGCAATATCGACAAATGGTTGCATATGCCCCCACGGGTATCGGCGTCCATCGGTTCCACGGGCCGCCTTTTCCCATTCCGCCTCAGTCGGTAATCGTTTACCCACCCATTGGCAGTATTTATTGGCATAATTCCAAGTCACACCAACCGCAGGCCGGTCGCCAAGTTCTCCGGTGGCCACACCGTCATCCCACAAGGGCGGAGGTTCGATACTATAGTCCTGGTCCAAATATTTTTGATATTCGGCCATGGTCACTTCATAGCGATCGATCAGGTACGCATCCAGCCACACCATATGCTCAGGACGTTCATTGCGAGATCCGTTATTATCCCCCATTAAAAATTCCCCTTCGGGGATAAGAATCATCGATCCGGGAGGACCATCATCCTGGACAGGGGTATCCAGCCAGGAATTACCTGCCTTATTCTCTTGGGCTAAACTGACCTCGGTCAGACCACTGATCAGAAAACACACCCCCATGATTCCAACCAACCATATTCGTGTCATATCACCCTCGCCAAAAGGAATAATTGATTGAGTCCATCTTGTATGTACCTACCATATCGAATTTAGAAAGACACGTGAAGGATATTTGGTGCGAACGGACAATATTAATTATTAAAAAACAAAAGCCGCTGAAAGCGTATTCAGCGGCTTAAGCTATGGTGTCCCCAACGGGATTTGAACCCGTGTTGCCGGCTTGAAAGGCCGGCGTCCTAGGCCAGGCTAGACGATAGGGACATCGGTAATTTAAGTAATCCAATAAGAAACGGATGGCTACCAGCTAAAGCCATGAAGACGGTATTGTAGCAATGCCAAAAATATGAGTCAAACCAATCAGTTATTAATTAATGGTGGCAAGTGGGCCTGTAAGCCGGATTCTGTACCCGTCTGGATGTCTCCAAACGGGCGATGACCATTTCTCTGGAGCCCACGTTACCATGGGCTTCAAGCAACCTACCCGGGAACTTCGGCCGGGCCAGCCTCTCCCCTGATATCCTGGGTTTTACCCCAAAATGACCAGGCATCGTCCCCCTATTTGGTTTTGCTCCAGGTGATGCTTACCCTGCCATCTGTGTCACCACAGACGCGGTGGGCTCTTACCCCACCATTTCACCCTTACCGGCTCATGGTTTCCCATAAGCGCCGGCGGTATATTTTCTGTGGCGCTCATGTCGGATTGCTCCGCCTGGGCGTTACCCAGCACCTTGCCCGTTGGAGTCCGGACTTTCCTCCCGCAGCACTTAGCTGCAAGCGGCCACCCGGCCCACTCTCTCCACCACTGTAAATAGTAGGCACCACCAATCCCGAAAGCAAGGAATCGCGATTGATAGCTATTCGGTTGATTCGGTCTCGAGTTGGTTGGCCATATAGAGAATTCGACGACAATATGAGCAATCAAGCAATTGGTCGCCACGTCTGACATCAGCCACCAATTGTGGGGGCAACTGAAGTCGGCATCCAATACAAGAGCCATCACGGATTTCGGCCACCGCAAAGCCTTTCCGGATGGTTTTCAGCCGGTTGTACCGGGAGAGAAGGGACTGTTCCAATGACTGGGAAAGCTGTTTTTGTTCTTTATCCAACTCGGCTATTTCATTGGCCAGGACCGCTGCCTGCTCATCCAATTTGGCCTTCTCATTCTCAAAGCTCCTTTTGGCTTCCTCAACTTGCAACTCCAGTTCCTTGATCGCCTGGCTGTTTTGATCCCCCCGTTCCATCAGGGTCAGCACGGCCTCTTCAAACGTATCCTTTTTTTTTCGAGCCAATTCTATTTCAAACAAATGGGCCTGGTATTCCTTGTTGGTTTTGAGTTCCGAAAGCCTGGCCCGGACCTTGTGCAACTGAGCCTCTTGACTGCCTAACTCCAGTTCCGCATTCCTCCGTTGCCTGGTCAAGGATTCCCCTTCATTTTTCAGGGCTTGGAGACGTCCCTGCAATTCACGGAGTGGCGCTTCCGCAGCTTGAAGAAGTCCTGGTATTTTTTTCTGTTGATCGAGGATTTGAAAAATTCGGAGGTCAAACTTTTGGAGTTCAATGAGATATTGCAGTTGGGTATTCACAGAGTCCTCAGAACCAATTTTATCATAACATTCACTGCGGCTAAAGATTCTCACATGGACATTCACGTCATCCTGGTGGGCCCACCAGGACTTGAACCTGGGACCAACTGATTATGAGTCAGCCGCTCTAACCGACTGAGCTATGGGCCCGGTTGAGACGTGATGGTTCTCTTTTACCATAGTTTGGGGACAGGAAAAACTCCCCACGGCATTTTATTCGCAAATCTTTTTCATCCTGCTCAAAATATTCAAAAAACGCTCAATAACGCTTTTTTTCCTCGAAGAGCATTAATCTCGGCATTGAGGATATTCACCTCTTCCTGCCGACCATCCCGCTCAGCGGTTTTCAGCCTGGCAATCATCCCTTCCAGATTGCGCTGTAACCATTTCGCTTCCAGTGTCCGCAAACACCCCTGGATATGATCCGCGATATCTTCAAGATGGAGGTCCCACACGCACAACTGGGAAACGGCCGATTCGAGCGCCGGATCAGCCGTCAATTCGCCACGCAAGGAGTCGAGATCCACCAGACCGGCAGGATCCCGATGGGCATCTATTCGACGGACAATGCGCTGATATAACCCGACCGTAAATTTCTCCTCCTCCAGCTGGGTCAGATGCACGGCTTCCAATCGGCCTTGCAACAGCAACACCATTAAATCACGCTCCTCGGCTTTCCCTTTCGGCACCACCTGGGCCACAGACTGGTCCGGTACCGGGGGGGATGGTTTTCCAGGGGAAACCGACATGCGCAAGGTGGGCATGCGTTTTCGAAGCATCTCCGGCCTGATCCCGAGTCTCTCCGAGAGGATTTTCAGGTATTCATCCTTTTCGATGGGATTTTTGGTTTTTTGGAGAATCGCCAGAATTTCATCCGCCCGCTTGATCCGGTCTTGAATCGAGTCCTGTTTCGTTTTATTCAAGATGGAGGTAATGGCAAAATCCAGTAACGTCGGGGCCTTGGCTTCCAATTCTCGAAAGGCCTGCACCCCATGCGCACGAATGAACGAATCAGGATCTTCTCCCTGGGGAAACAGGACCACTCGCACCTCGACCCCTGAGTTCATAAATAAATCCAAGGTTCGTAAGGCCGCGCTTACACCTGCCGCATCTCCATCGAACAACAAGAAGACCGAGGGCACCAATCGGTGAAGCATCTGCACATGGTCGGATGTCAGGGCAGTTCCCAGAGGAGCGACCACATTGGTGATCCCGAATTGATGAAGCGAAATGACATCGAAATATCCTTCCACGAGATAAAAGCAGCCTGCCGAGGTGGCGGAGGCCCTGGCTTGCGGAAGTCCATACAGAGAGCGGCCTTTGAAAAATAAATCCGTTTCCGGAGAATTCAGGTATTTGGCCGTCGTATCCTTATCCATCGTGCGCCCACCGAATGCCAGCACCTGCCCACGGACATCGCTAATGGGAAAGATCACTCGACTCCGAAACCGGTCATAGATGGATATCCGGGTGCCTGCCGCTTGTTCCTTTCGTATGGCTAATCCCGCCTTGACCAATTCTTCCGGCTGAATACCCTGCCCTTCCATCCATGTTTCCACTCCATGCCATTCGTCCGGAGCATAGCCCAATTGAAAGATCTTCCAGGATTCCTGAGTAATCCCACGTTGCAGAAGATACTCCCGGGCACGTGTTCCCCCTGACGACTCCACCAGATTCCGGTGATACCAGGCGGCAGCCGTATCATAAATCTGGAAATATCGTTGGCGCGGTAAAGCGGACGTCGGCTTGGCTGACCGATCCGACCTTTCCGGAAGAGGAATCCCGGAACGCTGACTGAGTTCGCGCACAGCCTCCATAAATTCCAGGCCTTCCTGTTTCATAAGAAACGTGAAGGCGTCGCCGCCCACACTACACCCAAAACAATAAAACATCTGCCGGGCGGGACTGACGGAAAAAGAAGGCGATTTTTCAGAATGAAAGGGGCAGAGACCTTTGAAGTTCTGTCCAGCCTTAGTCAGGCTAACGTAGGAGGAAATCAGGTCGACCAGATCCGTCCGATCTCGAATCCGTTGCAATGTTTCTGAAGGCACCCCTCGATTCTCGCGATTCATGGAGTCCCTATGACTTGGTTAGGTAGAAACAGATGGAGCACAGAACCCAAAGGACCTTGTCGGTTCTGACTCCTCATCATTCAGCTCCCCAGATGCACAAGGTGAGATTCGTCAAAAGCTCCCGAGCTCTTCAACTCCTCACGATCAGCCGGGAGGCCACCCCAACCGACGTCCACCCAGCACATGAAAGTGCAGATGGAATACCGACTGCCCGGCCTCCTGACCGGTATTGGCCACAACTCGATAGCCGGATTCCTCCACTCCTTGCTCCCGGGCTACTTTGCTACAGGCCACAAGCAAATTCCCCAATAAGACAGCATCTTGTTCACTGACAACCGCCAATGAAACCACATGCCGCCTCGGGATCACCAACACATGAACCCTGGCCTGGGGATTAATATCCGCAAATGCCAGGCAATGTTCATCTTCATACAGTATCTTGGCAGGAATGGCTCCTTCCACTATCCGACAAAAGAGACAATCAGCCATGTGATCCTCCATCCGGTGTTGAGCGAATTCCCGATTTTCCAAACCGTTTTCCTAATTCCTGTTCCACTTCCAACGGAGAAATCTCAAAGTGCCCCAGCATAATCAGGGAATGAAACCAGAGATCGGCCATTTCATATATGATTTCTTCCTTGGATCCATTTTTTCCCGCCAAAACCACTTCTCCGGATTCTTCCACGACTTTTTTCAACACCCGATCCACCCCGCCACTCATCAGTTTCGAGACATAGGAATTCGCAGAAGAATTGATCTTTCGATGAAGCACCATCTCATATAACCGCTGAACAATCCCCCCCCAAGCAGTCCCCTCGGGAAGGGACTCCACAGATGAGGTCTCCATTCCTGCCGGTGCAAAGAAACAGGATCGATTTCCGGTATGACAGGTCGGACCAATGGGTTCGGCCTTGATCAGCACCGTGTCCCGATCGCAATCGATAAACTGTTCTTTCACCATCAGTTCATGGCCGGAGGTTTCCCCTTTTTTCCACAACTGCTGACGAGACCGGCTCCAAAAATAAACACGCCCGGTCCGTTGGGTCGTTTCCCAAGCCTCCTGATTCATGAAGCCGACCATGAGCACGGTACCATCCAGCCAGTCCTGTACGACGCAGGGCAACAATCCGTGTTCATCGAATTGCAATGGAAGACGATCAGAATCCATATCTTTTTCCATTCAGGACACTGACGCGCAGCCTTGGTCCTGTCGAACCGGCACACCGTGTTCGGCCAAATAGGTTTTTGCCTGATCAATGGTATACGTTTGATAATGAAAGATCGAGGCCGCCAATACCGCATCGGCTTTGCCAAGACACAAGGCTTCATATAAGTGATGCAACGTGCCTGCACCACCGGAGGCGATCACCGGGATCGTCACAGCCTCTGAAATAGCCGACGTTAATTGAAGGTCATAGCCGTCCTTCGTGCCATCCTTGTCCATGCTGGTCAATAAAATTTCTCCGGCTCCATATTCCATCATTTTTTTGGCCCAGACCACCGCATCCAATCCCGTCTCTTTCCGGCCCCCATGGGTAAAAACTCCCCATCCGTTCGCTTCCCCCTCACATGACGACAGGCTTTTGGCATCGATCGCCACGACAATACATTGGGATCCGAAACGATTGGCGGCCGATTTAACAAATTCAGGATTCTGCACCGCAGCCGTGTTGATACTGACCTTATCGGCACCGGCCTCCAGCAACCGCCGGATATCCTCGATTGTCCGGATACCTCCTCCCACGGTCAAAGGCATGAACACCTGTTCAGCAGTCCGAACCACCACATCCAAAATGGTGTCTCGGTTTTCATGAGAAGCCGTGATATCCAGAAAACACAGCTCGTCCGCACCTTCCTGATCGTAAACTTTCGCCACATGAACCGGATCCCCGGCATCGCGTAAATTGACAAACGCGACCCCTTTGACCACTCGGCCATCCTTCACATCCAGGCAGGGAATAATCCGTTTCGTTAACATTGGAGAATCGCTCAACCCTGACTATTCACAATCTTGAAAGCCTCGGATAAATTCAAGGTACCCTCATACAAGGCCTTCCCGATAATAATTCCTGAAATATTGGCATGTAACGCCCGAACCGCTTGAACATCCTGAAGAGAGGTGACTCCCCCCGATGCAATCACGGGAAAAGGGGAGGCTTGTGCAGCCTCCTTCAACGCCAAAAGGTTGGGACCTTCCAACATGCCATCTTTGGAGATATCCGTAAACACCACTCCGGCTAATGGCAGCTCACGCACCTTATCGAACAACTGCTGGGGGGTCATGGACGAAACTTCCGTCCACCCCTGAACCGCCACGCAGCCGTTTTTGATATCAATCCCTAACAACACGTTCCCGGGAAAGGCCATGGCCGCCTGTGCCAGAAATTGCGGGTCGCGCAAGGCCGCAGTTCCCACCACCACACGATCCACTCCGGCATTGAGATAGGTTTGGACTGTCGATACCTGACGAATGCCGCCTCCAACCTGAATCCGTATCCCCGGTCGCTTGGCAATCGCTTCAATGTGCGACAGATGCTGAGGACGCCCGGTGACGGCGCCATCCAGATCCACGACATGAAGATAGGTGGCCCCAAGATTCTGCCACTGCTCCGCCATGCCAACAGGATCGTCCGAATATCGTGTGACCTGATCCATGGCACCTTGACGCAACCGGACACATTTGCCGTCCTTTAAATCTATGGCTGGAATCAGGAGCATGGAGCATCCGTTCCATAGTGAAAAACTTTCCTCATCATTATCATTTGCCCACGGGAAACTGATTCATGACTTTGTTAACACCAAAAGTCGCCAACTCGTCCACCGTTACAAATCCGCCACCTTTTTCCCAAAAACCTACAATATCTTCTGTCATGGGTTTTTGCTCTTCGTAATATTCGCCTTTCCATAAGACAACTCCATCGGCAGGTCTTACCAAGTACAATTCAAATCCCACTGCCGCTGGCCTGGCCCCTAACTTACTGCCATCCCGTTCCCGATAGGTGCGAACCAGCCCAAGCAGAACCCCATCTACCGAAAATCGACTTCCTACATCTTTGGCCAGAGAAGAAAAGGACGTGGAGGCCTGAGAGCCCTCTGTTTTTAGGAAGGAGGAAGTTTCAGGGGGACCCACCACACGGAGAGACGGCCGGCCGGCCAAGGCCGACATCACCATATTGGTCAACCGTTGAGCCCCGATTTCCGGAACCACATACAAGTTTTTCCGCCCCTCGGACGAATCGATTTGATCAGTCCCCGGCAACCGAAATTGCGTACGAATTTCCTCAGGATCACGAAGTCCCCCCCGTGACGGACTGCTGCCCCATTGGGGCGTTTCAAGAATGCGAAAAGGGACCACGGCCACACTTTTGATCGCCGGAGGATCAAATTGAGGCGCCTGTTGGGTCTGAACCTTGGGAGGCACGCAAGCAACCAGAAATCCCATCCACATGGCGATCACCAGCAGACCAGGGACCATCCCGGTTCGTCCCGGTGTGGGAGTGAATCGTTCGACTTCCTTCATTGCCAATTTCCAAAGTTTTTCAAAATATGCAATCCAATGCCCTGGCTCTTTTCAGGATGAAATTGTGACGCAAAGACCTTGCCCTTCCACACGCTGGACGCAAAGGAAACCCCATACTCGGTGGTGGTGCACGTCAACGCGGCTTGTGCCGGTTCAACGTAAAAGGAATGCACAAAATACACAAACGCACCGGAATCAATACCATTCAATGGCGGGGCCGGTTGGTCAATCTGTATGGTATTCCATCCCATATGAGGAATTTTCAGGGGTTTTCCCTGAGCATCGATCGTTAACATCGCCTTAACTTTTCCCGGCAAAATACCCAGTCCCTTGTGGATTCCAAATTCTTCACTCTCCTCAAATAATAATTGATACCCGAGACAAATCCCTAAAAAAGGTTTCTCATCCCGTATGGCCCGATAAATCGGATCAATCAACCCATACCGGTTTAAATTATTCATACAATCGCCAAAGGCCCCGACTCCCGGCAATACCACGTGGCTGGCTTGATCGATCATGTCGACATCCCGGGTTACTATAGCGCGGTGTCCTACCACCTCAAATCCCTTTTGTACGCTCCGCAGATTCCCCATGTCATAATCAATAATGGCAATCATGGGCATTCCCTGCGTGCATTAGGCATGATTGTACCTGACCAGGAATGGTCAACTCTGGCATCCGGTAAGACGGAGCCCGCGACGAAATGACACTGTCGTCCACGAGAATATTGAAACATGTTAGTCCCGAAGCGCACGAAATGGCGGACAGGATGTCCTTCCTTCGGGACGTCATAATGCTCCTTTGGTGGACAACACACCCTGAACTCTCCCGTCACGTCGAATGGCCTGATCCAACGCCTTGGCAAAGGCCTTAAACACCGCCTCCATCATGTGATGCGGATTTTTTCCATACTGAACCGTGATGTGGAGATTGAACGCCCCATGATTGACAAACGCCTGAAAAAAATCCTCGAACAACCCGAGGTCAAACGACTTGATATACCGGGTTGGAAGTTCGACTTGATAGACCAAATACGGCCGGCCGCTCAAATCGACGGTCACTTGCGCTAAGGTTTCATCCAACGGTACCGATGCAAAACCAAACCGGGCGATGCCTTCCTTGTTGCCAAGGGCCTGCGTCAACACCTGTCCCAACACAATCCCCACATCTTCAATGGTGTGATGATCGTCGATTTCAATATCCCCTTTGGCATCAACCGTCAAATCAAAAAATCCATGCTTCCCGAATAAATTCAACATGTGATCCAAAAATGGGATCGACGTGTGAATGTTCGTCCGCCCTTCTCCATCCAGGCCCCACGTAACCTGAATGGCTGTTTCAGAGGTGCTGCGTTCTTGGCTTGCTGACCTGGGAATAAATTGTTGGCTCATGACCATCGACTCTCCATAGATTTGCCGTGTGCATCCAACCCTTCCAACGTGGCCAGCCGCACAACGGAGCCTCGGGCCTTACGTAACGCCGCCTGGGAATAGGCCACCACGTTACTTGTCTTGATATAATCGTCCACGCTTAAACAGGAAAAAAACCGCGCACTGCCTCCGGTTGGCAGCACATGGTTGGGACCGGCCACATAATCGGCAACAGCGGGTGGCGTATACCGACCCACAAAAATGGCGCCGGCATGCCGGATCCGCGGCACATGGTGCATGGCCTCTCGGATATTGAGTGAAAGATGTTCGGCAGCAATTCGATTGGCTACCGCAAAGGCCTGATCCAGGGAAGGCACCACGAACGCTACCGCATAGCGGCCAATGGAGGTAGCCGCAATCTCCCGGCGCCCCACAGTTTCCAATTGTCTGGCGATTCGGGCGACCACCTGCTTGGCCAATGTCCGCGATGTCGTGACCAGATAGACCTTCGCCTCTTCATCATGTTCGGCTTCACAGAGCAGGTCGGCGGCCACATGGTCCGGATTGCTCGATCCATCGGCTACCACCAATAACTCACTGGGTCCCGCAATCATATCAATATCCACCTGCCCATAGACCAGTCGTTTAGCCGTGGCGACATATTGATTCCCCGGCCCCACGATTTTATCCACCGGACGGATGGTCGAAGTCCCGAACGCCATAGCTCCAATCGCCTGGACCCCGCCCACACGATACACTTCATCAACCCCCGCCAAATCGGCCGCCACCAACAAGGCAGAATGGATAGTACCCGATGGGGTTGGCGTGCACATCACGACCCTGCCCACCCCTGCCACCTTGGCTGGAATGGCATTCATCAGCACAGAAGAAGGATAGAGAGCCTTCCCTCCCGGCACATACAGGCCCACCGCATCCAACGGTGTGATCTGCAGACCCAGTTGGATTCCATTCTTTCGATGCATCCAGCTTTTTCTTCGTTGACGTCGGTGGAAAACCCGGATTCGATTAGTCGCATATCTGAGAGCCTTCGCATCGGACGCGGGGAGATCTTTATAGGCTTGTTCGATTTCACGAGGGGAGACTCGAAGCTGCTTCGGCGAGATACGGACACGATCAAATTTCCATGTGTAGGCTTGGACAGCCTGGTCTCCTGTGCGTCGCACATCATTAAGAATGCTCCGAACCGTTTTTTCAATCGTGGCTGAAGGCTGGGCACCCCGCTGAACAACGGATTGAAGAGCCTCGGCAAATCCCGGATCCTGATGGGAGAAAATTCTCACGCGGGGACAGCCTTTGTCGATTTCTTTCCGACACTTTTTTTCACCCGGGCTATCAACTCGTTAATCACATCATGCTTCATCTTCAAGCTGGCTCGGTTGACGATCAACCTGGCCGTGGACCAGGCAATGAGGTCTTCTTCCTCAAGATTGTTGGCCTTCAACGTTTTCCCCGTAGACACCAGATCTACAATCCGGTCGGCCAGACCCACCAGGGGAGCCAACTCAATCGACCCGTATAATTTAATGATTTCAACCGGCAATCCCTGTTGATTGAAATACCGCTCCGTCATATTGGGATACTTCGTGGCCACACGCAATTTGGAAGATAACCGTTGATACGACGTTTGCCCCTTGGGCTTGGCAACAACCAATTTACATCGACCCAACCCCAAATCAACCGGTTCATAGACGTCGGGATTCTGCTCTAATAACACGTCTTTACCCACCACCCCAACATCTGCCGCTCCATACTCAACGTAGGCCGGCACATCACTGGGTCGGACAATCAGTAGACGATGACCATTCTCAGGGTGTTCCCAGATCAGACGCCGGTCATCGTCCTCAATCAAATAACCTCCAAACCCGGCTTGCTCAAATAACGCCAGCGTGGGTTCCAACAATTTCCCTTTCGAAAGGGCAATGGTCATCACCTCACTCATGGCGTTTCCCGTATTCGGTTGATGTTAGCCCCCAACGCACCCAGCTTTTCTTCCAATTTCTCGTATCCGCGGTCTAAGTGATAGACGCGCGAGATCACCGTTTCTCCTTCCGCGGCCAATCCGGCCAAGACCAGACCTGCACTGGCCCGAAGGTCGGAAGCCATCACCGGCGCACCGGTCAGGGCGGCGACACCCTTAATGACCGCATGCGGGCCATCGACTTCAATCGACGCGCCCATTCGATGGAGTTCGGGGACATGCAGGAACCGGCCCTCAAAAATCGTTTCTGTCAGTACGCTGGTTCCTTCTGCGATGGACATGAGTGCCATCATCTGAGCTTGTAAGTCCGTTGGAAATCCAGGGTATGGGAGGGTTTTGACATCGGCTGAACGAAGGGAGCCGGTTCGCCGAATTCGTACGCCCTCTTGCTCTTCAATCAGATTCACACCTGTCTCCTGCAGTTTTTTTAACACACTTCCGATATGATCTGTGACACAACCCCGTACCATCATATCCCCACCTGTGATGGCTCCAGCCATCAAATAGGTACCTGCCTCCACGCGGTCGGGCATGACCCAATGACGAGCTCCATGCAATGCTCTCACTCCCTCAATAGAAATCGTATCCGTTCCCACACCATGAATTTTGGCACCTCGTTTGGTCAGGAAGGCACAGAGGTCGCCAATCTCCGGTTCACGGGCCACATTATGCAAACTGGTCGTCCCCTCGGCCAGGCATGCCGCCATAATCAGGTTTTCGGTTCCGGTCACGGTCGGAAAATCCAAATCGATGCGGGTGCCATGCAGCCGAGCGGCCTTAGCGTGAATATATCCATGCTCCACTTGGATTTCCGCTCCCATCATCTCCAGGCCCTTTAGATGAAGGTTGACAGGTCTGGTCCCAATCGCACATCCACCCGGCAACGAAACCTTGGCTTCACCCAGACGCGCCAGCAAAGGACCAAGAGACAAAATCGACGCCCGCATGGTCTTGACCAACTCGTAGGGAGCCACGACCGACTGAACAGTTTCGGCATTGAGCGTGTATCTCCCACCCTGCCCTTGAACGGTGACTCCCAGGAGTTGCAACAGTTTGACCATTGTGGAGACATCGCGCACCTGCGGCACATGGTCAATCTCGCAATCGCCTCCCCCCAACAAACAGGCAGCCAGAATGGGGAGCGCGGCATTTTTGGCGCCGCCGACTTCCACGGTTCCTTCCAAGGGTCTGCCGCCGATGATGCAAATCTGGTCCATGAACGTTCAGTTATTTCGTTTGATGGTGCAGGCACACCACCCGTGGGATGCCTTGCCCGTCTTGACGAATGGTTGAAATTCTGAGGGTCCCCATTTTTGACACGGTTTCCTCAACTAACGGAACCTGTCCCATGCCGATTTCAATGACCAGGACCCCCTCACGTGTCAGGAAGTGCGAAACCTGGGCAAATAACCGACGATAGGGATCAAACCCATCGGGCCCACCATACAATGCCCGTCGTGGTTCGAAATCCTTGACATCGGGTGGAAGACACTCCCAGTCCGCCTGGGAGATATAGGGCAGGTTGGCCACAATCGCCGTCACTTTACCTTCTGTTTGCGTGGATAACAAGGGGGTGAGTAAATCCCCGTTGACCCAACGAATGTGCGCCTCCAGGCCATGTCGGACCGCATTGATTCGCGCCAAATGTAAGGCGGTCATTGACTGATCAACCGCCACGACCGTCGCGTCCGGTTTCCCGCCCGCCACACTAATCGCCAGACACCCGGAGCCGGTCCCTACATCCACAATAAGCGGATATGGAACCTCTTGTACCCAGGCCAATGCTTCCTCGACCACCAATTCCGTTTCGGGTCTCGGGATGAGCACTCCTGGCTCCACCACGAATTCTCTTCCGCAAAAGTCTTGTGTCCCCAGCACATATTGCAAGGGCTCCCGTGTGGCCCGCCGAGCCAGCAACTCCAAAGTCCGCCCACAAGCATGGTGTTCCACGATTTCCTGGGCATGGGTCAGTACATCCAATCGTGTGACATGCAGACCATATTCCAGAATCCACAGCGCCTCTCGTTCGGCATGGGATATCCCCACCCTTTTTAAGATAGCGACGGCCTGCTCAAACAATCGGGCATAGGACATCTTCGGCGGCATGGAAGCCATCCGGAACACCCTCCACATTCATTATTCGTTATGGTTATATAGAAATCGACGAGAAAAGCAGAGGAAAAACACAGATGGAATTACTGGGCTTTAAGCGCAGCGATTAAATCGTCGAGGTCGCCTTCCATGACCCGATCGAGTTTATGCAGCGTGATTCCGACACGATGATCGCTCACACGATTCTGTGGATAATTATACGTGCGGATTTTTTCACTCCGTTCACCGGTTCCAACCTGTGACCGCCGATGTTGCGCAATGGACGCTTCCTGCCTTTCCCGTTCGGCATCCCCGATACGCGTCCGAAGGGTTCGCATGGCTTTGGTCCGATTTTTTAATTGAGACCGCTCATCCTGGCAGGAGACGACCACTCCCGTCGGAATATGCGTAATGCGCACGGCCGAATACGTCGTATTCACGCTTTGTCCACCCGCTCCCGATGAACAAAACGTATCAATGCGAAGGTCTTTGGGATCGATGTGGACTTCCACTTCCTCGACTTCAGGCATAACGGCCACGGTAGCCGTGGACGTATGAATCCGGCCATTGGCCTCTGTCGTCGGAACTCGCTGAACCCGGTGGACGCCGCTTTCATATTTAAAAAATCCGTAGGCGCCTTTTCCCTCCACCAACAGCACCGCTTCTTTGATGCCCCCAATACCGGTTTCATGGCTTTCGACCAATTCCACCCGCAATCCCTTGTTCTCGGCGAATTTGGTGTACATCCGCAACAAATCTCCGGCAAATAAGGCCGCTTCGCCGCCTCCCGTTCCTGCCCGAATTTCAATAAAAGAATTTTTATTGTTTCCTTCATCCTCCGGACACAGGAGTGCAATCACCTGACCTTCCATTGCCTCCCGTCGACGGACCAAGTCCTGTAATTCTTCTCCCGCCAGTCCTCGCATGTCTGCATCGGAATTCGGATCTTCCACGATATGCTGAGCCTGGGAGATTTCATCCAAGACCCGCCGGTATTCGGCATAGAGATGGGCGATGGGTTCCAGCTCAGCCCGCTCTTTATTTAACGCCACCAACAGAGTGGGTTGTGACAGAGTGGCCGGATCAGCCAGCTGATCGTTGAGCGTGTCATACTTATTGGCCGAGGCTTCCCACCTGGCCAACAAGCCTCCCTCTCGAATATCGGTTTTGGTCATTTCAGGCATGTGAACGCACCATGATCGTGTTTCCCAGATCTACTGAGAATTCTAGGGCAGGCAAGATGCGAAGCGAGGCGAAGCTAGGACTTGGCTTTGGATTTTGTCGCCTGGGAAGTCTGAGCGTATTTTTTATTGAACCGCTCAACCCGGCCTTCAGCATCGACAATTTTTTGGGTTCCCGTAAAAAAGGGATGGCAGCTGGAGCAAATATCCACTTTCAACTCTCCAACTGTGGTGTGGGTTTGATAGGTCATACCACAGGCACAACTCACCGTGGCAAACTCATATGCGGGATGAATACCTTTTTTCATAGAGCCCCCTTCGCGGAAAATACGGACAGTAATGATAGTCGAAACCTTATTGTACCTGAGCCTGACCGCATTTGTGAATTAGCGATTCATGGATTGTAAAAACTCGTTATTATTTTTGGTGCCCCCAATTTTATCCATGAGAAACTCCATCGCCTCCATGGTTCCCAAGGGGCTCAGGACTTTCCGGAGGATCCACATTTTATTCAGGCGATCCCGATCAACCAGCAATTCTTCCTTGCGGGTGCCGGATTGGCTAATATCGATGGCCGGGAACAGCCGTTTATCGGCCAGCCGCCGATCCAGATGGACTTCCATATTCCCGGTACCTTTGAATTCTTCAAAAATCACGTCATCCATCCGACTGCCGGTATCCACCAAAGCGGTGGCCAGGATGGTCAAGCTGCCGCCATGCTCGATATTCCGGGCACCCCCGAAAAACCGCTTGGGTCGCTGAAGGGCATTGGAGTCCAAGCCACCGGATAACACTTTGCCGCTGGGAGGCGCAATCGTGTTATAGGCCCGGGCCAATCGGGTAATACTATCGAGGAGAATGACCACATCCCGTTTATGCTCCACCAACCGCTTGGCCTTTTCCATGACGATTTCGGCTACCTGGGCATGGCGTTGCGGGGGTTCATCAAAAGTGGAGCTGATCACTTCTGCCGCCTTCACATGACGTTGCCAGTCCGTCACCTCTTCCGGTCGTTCGTCAATCAACAGAACAATTAAAATAATTTCCGGGTGATTGGCAATAATCGCCCGGGCCACCGCTTGCAAGAGCATGGTTTTTCCGGTTCGGGGGGCAGCCACAATCAGCCCGCGCTGCCCTTTGCCGATCGGGGTAATCAACTCCATCACCCGTGTGCAATATTCCTCCGGATCAAACTCCAGATTCACCCGCTCTTCAGGATACAGGGGGGTGAGAT
Organism: Nitrospirales bacterium; assembly: GCA_050248735.1. Classification (GTDB taxonomy): domain Bacteria; phylum Nitrospirota; class Nitrospiria; order Nitrospirales; family UBA8639; genus JACKFE01. The sequence continues at coordinate 18,374 of JBFWRU010000003.1, forward strand.
TATCAAAGAGGATTTTATCCCGCTGGACTTCCGGCTCATCGTAATTGATTTTTTCGACTTTCAGGAGAGCAAAATACCGTTCCCCGTCTTTCGGCGGGCGGATCTGACCCGACACAATATCCCCGGTACGAAGGTTAAATCGCCGGATCTGGGATGGAGAAATATAAATATCATCGGGGCCCGGTAGATAATTGGAATCGGGAGCCCGAAGGAAACCAAATCCGTCAGACAACGTCTCCAAGACTCCCTCACCAAAAATGACTCCGTTTTTATCGCTTTGTCCTTGCAAAATGGAGAAGATCAACTCTTGCTTGCGCAAATTCGGTGCGCCATCTATCTTCAAATCCCGTGCGATTTCATTGAGTTCACCAATAGACTTTTGCTTCAACTCAGCAAGATGCATAACGTTCTCCATTTGTTGTACGGAAGGGTTGGTTAGAGGAAGCGCACAGATATCCAGGTTGGCTAAAATTCACAATGTGCCTTTTTGCGTTATAGACTCTTCTCCATTTCAGAGGTATCCCCAAAAGGGAACTCCGCCAAACCCAATCAGACAAAAAACAACAATGTGATGTTTTGTGTCAGGAAATAAAATCAGATAAACCGAGGAACCACTCTTCTGAACAGTCGTGACAATTTCTTTCGTCTACGATTTAAATTTAAACTAGGTGGATCCGGGAAGCCAATACTGCGGAATAGATTTTGTTTCTTGGGCAGGTCTAATTATTTTTGTAGCCTACAAATGAATGACTTGTCAATAGGTGATATCGGCCACCCCCTGAAAAAACTTTATTCACGTTCGACAAAAAACTGAAAAGCTGAAAAGGTATTTTTACCATGTTGGCACCCTTCTTCTTAATATGGTAAACCATGATATTCTTAAATGGAAGTTATTCGAAGTTACCTAATAGAGGAGATCCTGTTTAATGTCTGAGTCCGGTTCTCCGTTTCCCCATGATCGGATTTTTTCCGTGGCTGAGGCCAATGCCCTCATTCCCGAACTGGAACAGCTATGGGGAACCATTCAACATGGGAAACAGATTTTGATCGAAACGAAAGAGGAAGTTGAAAAAGCGAGTGCCAATGCCGACCTAGGCGGAGGAACGGTAGAAGGGGTGAAATACATCAAAGGCCTACAAGATATCAACGGAAGTCTGCACGCCATACAAGATCTAGGCGTTCTGGTGAAGGACGTGGAAATTGGCCTATGTGACTTTCCTTATATGCTGAACGACCAAATGGTGTTTCTCTGCTGGAAATGCGGAGAAAAAGAAGTTCATTGGTGGCATGAAATCGACAGTGGGTTTTCCAGCCGTAAACCATTAACTGATTTATCATTGTAACGGATCTGCTTTCCCCTGAGCCGTATCACATATCCTCCTAATGGGGTAAATTGACCCACTGTAAGGCTTGGAACACTTTTTTCCCGAATCCACTCCGGTAACGGTCTTTCTCCAACACGTAGAGATTGTCCATCTGAGGCCACCTCTCCCATGAAGTTCGTCATATTAGGAAAAGATGGACCCGAAGGGGCTCGCTTGCGTCCTATTCACCGTCCGGCTCATCTTGAACGACTTCAAAGCTTGGCAAAAAAAGGCAAGCTTATTTTAGCCGGCCCCTTAACCGACCAAACGGGCAGCCTGATTGTGGTGGAGGCGGAATCGTTGGAAGAGGTGAATTCATTTGCAAATGAGGATCCTTATGTCCTTCATGGAGTATTCAGAGAAGTCACCATCCATCCATTCCATCAAGTTTTTCCTCCGGATACGGAGGTCACACCATGAAAATGTTCCGACAAAACATTGTCTACGGACCGTAAAAATTTCCACACCGTATTTTCCCTGCCTCCACGGTTCCTAACCAGAGGCCCCCAAATTGAGGATACACTTCCACTCGGCAGAGGTAACGGGCTGGACCGACAATCTGGACCCTTTTCGTAATAACTCCATGTGCTGTAAGGCCTTGATCGTTCGGAGTTGCGCCAGAGGCAACGGTTCAGAAAATTTTCCCAGAAACCGGACATCCACCACAAACCAACGGGGATGTTCACGAGTGCTTTTCGCATCGAAATATCGGCTTTGTGAATCGAACGCATACGGATCGGGATAGGCGGCTCTAACCACCTCCACGCGACCGACAATGGCATTGGGATCGGCATTGCTATGATAAAAAAATCCCTGATCTCCCACTCGCATGGACGTCAAAAAATTTCTCGCCTGATAATTCCGAACGCCTTCCCAACAGGTGGTCTTGTTCGGAGAGGCAGCCAGATCATCAATCGAAAATGTGGTCGGCTCTGATTTCAACAACCAGTATTGAGTCATCGATTGACCTCATCATTTTTCTGATCACGATCCACAAATCTGATACAATCGTGGAACGATTATAAAGTGAAAAATCCACAGGAACAATCCGGTTGGCAAGCCATCGGGCAACCATTCGGATAGATTGTCCGCACCTTTCCGAACTGTCATGATTGACTCATTCATTCAATTCCTTGAAACCTGGATCCCGCGCGAAGTGTGGATCGGATTGATCGGATTTTCCTTCGTGGCATTTATCGGCACATTGATTGCGATCCCGGCCATTCTCATCCGGCTCCCTGCAGATTATTTTCAAAATCACCATCACCAACCCTGGTTTGCCAACCATCATCCGATCGTCCGAAGTATGGGGCTCCTGGTCAAAAATGTCGTGGGAGTGATCTTTCTTGTCGCCGGCATCGCCATGTTGGTATTGCCAGGGCAAGGACTTCTGACCATGTTATTGGGAATTATGTTCATCGACTTTCCCGGCAAACATGGCCTTGAACAAAGACTCATCCAGCATCCTCAAATCTTAAAAGCCATTAACGCCTTACGGAAGAAGGCCGACAAACCACCTTTCACGTTTGCCTCATGACGTGCTCCGAACATGTCCTCCCGCCCCGTCACCCGCATCCGATGAACACGTTTCAAAAGGTTTACTCCATGCAGAACCATTGCTAGGATCCCTCCCCATGTCACTGGCATATCAAACCGGTTGGATGAGCCTTGCCGTCCTGTGCGCATTCGCTTTCGCCCATGTAACAGGGTTGATGAACCCCGATGAAAAAGTGAATGGATTGTGGCTGGTAGTGGCATCCGCCTGTTTCTACGTGCTGTCCTACCGGTTTTATGGCCGCTGGTTGTCCAAAACCGTCATGAATCTGGATGACCAACGCCGCACCCCCGCCCATCGACTGCAGGACGGCACAAACTTTTATCCCGCCAATAAATATATTCTGTTCGGTCATCATTTCGCAGCCATCGCCGGCGCCGGTCCATTACTGGGGCCCGTCTTAGCCGCCCAGTTCGGGTATTTGCCGGGATTTTTGTGGATCGTGATCGGAGCAGTGCTGGCCGGAGCGGTTCAGGACTTTGTCATTCTTGTGGCCTCCATGCGGCGAGACGGAAAATCTCTACCGGAAATTGCTCATGCCGAATTAGGTCCCATCACCGGACTCGCCACAGCCGTTGCCGTCCTGTTTATTGTAGTGGTCGCTCTGGCAGGGTTGGGATTAGCCGTGGTGAACGCCTTATTCAACAATGCCTGGGGCACATTTACCATCGTCATGACCATCCCCATCGCCTTCGTAATGGGCCTCTATTTGCAAAAATTCAGGCCTGGACGGGTTGGAGAAATGACTCTCATCGGCCTCTTTCTCTTGATCTTATCCATTATTATTGGACGAGTCGTCGCCCAATCCGAATGGGCGGAATGGTTTATCTGGGACCGCACCACCCTGACATGGTGTCTCGCAGCCTATGGTTTCCTGGCTTCCGTGTTGCCTGTGTGGATTCTGCTCGTCCCCCGTGATTATCTTTCTACTTTCATGAAACTGGGCGTGATCGCACTTCTGGGAATTGGCGTGATCCTGTTAGCGCCGACCATTGAAATGCCCCGCACCACCATATTTACCGCCGGCAATGGGCCCATCATCCCCGGTACGCTCTTTCCGTTTTTGTTTATTACCATTGCCTGTGGGGCCATTTCCGGCTTCCATTCTCTGGTGTCATCGGGGACCACTCCCAAACTCATCAGCCAGGAATCCCAAGCCATCGTAGGCTACGGCGCCATGTTGCTGGAAAGTTTCGTCGGGGTGATTGCCCTCATTGCCGCCTGCCTTCTGGTTCCCGGAGATTATCTGGCCATTAATACCCGTCTGTCCGCTGAAGCCCTGCAGACCCTGGGTTTCCCCACCGCGCATATCGCCGAACTCTCCCGCATGGTGGAAGTGGACGTCTCAGGACGGCCGGGCGGGGCGGTGTCCCTGGCCGTGGGCATGGCCTCCATTTTTTCAGGATTGCCGGGCATGAGTGGGCTCATGGCCTATTGGTATCAATTTGCGTTGCTGTTTGAAGCCCTCTTTATCCTCACCACCATTGATGCCGGAACCCGTGTCGCCAGGTACCTGGTGCAGGAGTTAGGCGGACGGGCCTTTGCTCCGCTCAAGCGGATCAATTGGTGGCCGGGTGTCCTAGGCAGCAGCTTCGTGGTTGTGGGAGCATGGGGGTATCTAATCGGTACAGGCACGATTGCCACCATCTGGCCGATGTTCGGCGCCGCCAACCAATTGTTGGGCATGCTGGCCCTATGCATTGCGACGACGGTCCTCATTAAAATGAACAAGGCCCAGTACCTTTGGGTCACGGTCGTACCCATGGTCTTTGTGGGAACCATCACCTTGGCCGGATGCTACGAACTGTTTATATTATTTTTTGAACGAGCCTCATCAAGCGAAGGATCACAGGCTGTCACCATGGGCATCAACGCGGGCCTGGTGGGAATGGTGGCCTCCCTAGCCCTGGTGGTTCTTGCCGATAGCGTCCGCAAATGGTATGGATATCTCGTCAAAAAACACCCGTTAAATAGCACCGAGGTCTTCGAAGGCGAGGGCATCAACCTTCCGGCCGGTCCCTGCTGCTGAACCTTCGCCATCGACATCTTCCACAGAAAGGCACGCCATGGCAGACACCTATTCATTCGATGTCGTCTCCCGCATTGACATGCAAGAAATGAAAAATGTGGTTGATCAAACCGTCAAAGAAGTGGGCCAACGGTACGATTTCAAAGGCACCAAAACGGAACTCACCCTCAAAGAAAAAGAGAAGCAATTGGTAGTGCTATCTGATGACGATTATAAGCTCAAGGCAGTCTTGGAAATTTTGAAAGCCAAATGCGTCAAACGTAATGTGTCGTTAAAGGGCCTGACCTACGGCAAGGTGGAAGAAGCGCTGGGAGGGACGGTTCGTCAGATCATCACGATCCAAAGCGGGCTCCCGGAGGATAAAGCCAAAGCCATCTCGAAATCCATCAAAGAAGCCAAATTCAAGGCGCAGGGCCAAATTCAAGGCGATCAGGTGAGGGTGCAAAGTAAAAGTAAGGATGAATTGCAGGCCGTCATGCAACATCTCAGATCCCAGGATTTCGACCTTGACCTGCAATTCGAAAACTACCGGTAATGCCTCATCCGGGTTTTTCCGGTTGACACACTACGGCAAACTGCTCCAATGCCCGATCAAGCGCTTGCTGACCGGCTTGCGCTCGTAAAATACCCCGCGCATCACGGGGGGAAGGCTGCTGTTGCCCGATCGGGGCGTCTAGTTGTTCCAGGCTCTCCGCCCCCCGACCCGATATCGAATAGACCATTTTCCGATCCGATATCCGGAACACTCCCACCTCGGCTAACGCCGAATGTTCAACCAGAGTTCCATTCATCTGCGTCATGACCGTGGCTTCTCCAATTTTTTCAGGACCAACCCTCTCTCGTCCGGAGAACACCACAAGAATCTGATGTGAAACAGAGGAATGCTGAAGTGCGGATTCAAGTGCCCTGGAAAAATCGACGGAATATGATAGGTCGGGAACGGAGAGAATTACCTGGAAGGGACAATGTTGCTTCAAAAATTCTTCTGTGCGTCGGGTGAGAGTTTCCAGATAGTGCCCCGATATTGCCGGTGCCGCATCCGGCCCTGCCTCATCTGAATAGACGACCAGACCCACCTTAGACAAGCGGGTCCACTCACGACTCTGAGAAGCAGGGCCCGGATTCTGAAAGGCCTCCTGTCCGATCAGGCTCGCCATGCGGGGCGGGGGACCGGCCCCACACCCTGCCACAAGAACCACCAGATACCCTAAGAAAAAAATTGCGAATGGAGCCAAGGCTTAAGCCGCCTGATTCCTTTTCCAGAACTGTTCAAAATGCATGACCGCCTGGGCGATGGCATCCTGCCCGGAAACCCAGCGAAGCGTTTCATAGGCATCCTTTTCTGAATTCGGATAAATAGGCGGTTGGGTCAGATCACGCCGCACGACCGGATACACGTTAGACTCCAAGGGCACTACCAGTCGTTCCAGGGTGGCCCAGGCCTGACCGTCGGAGATCAGCACAGGGTTTCCGGTCTGACCATCCAGCAGGGCCAATTCCATTCTGGCGTAATTCTCGGTCCGGTAGCCCGGCATCCCGCCTCCTCGCATGCCGCCCCCCTGTTGCATGCCCTGCATCGGCAGGCGATCAAACACTTCCCGTTCCGTACTGGACAAGACCGCCAACAGTAAATATGGAACCCCCTGCTCCTTCGCCAATTGAATAAACTGTATCGAGGACTCCTGAGGGGTTAGGGCCTCCGGATAGACCACTGCGGACAAGTGAATCGGAGTCTGTTTTTCAATCTGTGTCTTCAATTGATCGCCAAGATCTTGTAATGTGCCTCTCCGCAGTTCCGGAGTGGCTTTTTCAAAACCCGCATCATTCAACACTACCAAGGTTGCTGTTACTCCGGATTCAGGGATGCCCGCTTTCTCCAGCGAAGTTGGCAGTGTGGTCGGCGAGGGGGATAAATACGCAGAGAGGCGTTTAGGAGAATTTTCAAGGGAACAGGCGGTAACCCCGACTGACAAAACCAGAAGGGCCATCAAAACCGAGTGACGCCACATGGTGAAGCCTCCTTAGGTGAGAGTCCAGGACCAATAATGATAATTCTCTCTCTCGATTCTGCCAATGGTCAAGGCACTGCTAGTTAGGTGGCCCCGCTACACCCACTACGACTTATGGCCATGATAGACCGCCAACACGACAATTTTTCCCTCAACCGCCCGCCTTCCTGAACCAATCGATTCAAGGGGCATCGTCCTCAAAAGAACCCAGCATTTAAAATCTTTCGCGAATAGTTTCCTGGATTTAGCCAAGAGCTGTTTCCTCCGTGTTACGTCATGTCGTTTGCGTTCTCCGAGCCTATCAGGAGCAAAGGGTTCACGTTTCCTCCGGTAAACCGATTTCTCCTTGAATCGGCTGTGTAACTGAAACGGTGGAAATGACAGGGTGAATGAGAACTGCCATCAACCTTGCCATGAACAAGGAAAGGACGGCCCTCTCATATTGCTATCCGGAAAGGGCTTAGGGTAGGGTAAAGGTGTGTGTTCAAAACCTCATTTTCTCTTTTTTTATAGTGTTCTCGCTCTTTTCCTCCTGACTTTTTCAGCCTGCGACAAGGTTTCCCTTCCCCGTTTAGGATTTGAATCCACACCCGAACCCCGCCTCCCCTTGAATATCACCTATGCTTTTTCCAATAGCCTCCTTCAATACACGCATACCGTAGATGCGTGTGGATTACCCTATCCCGTCCCGGTGGGAGACCTGATTGCCAAAACGTTCATGAACGTAGGAATGGAGCGATTTCAAACCGTACAGGCAGAACCCCCGGTTGGTCAGGCCAAAGGCGCCCCTCCGGACGGATATCGAATTTTACTCACCTTAAATCAATTCGCCTTTGACCCGGTGACCAAAATTGGTCAGGAAGACCGGTATCAGGCCTTTGTGGATATGAATATGCAGGCGGTGTATGAAGACCCTCAGGGCACAGCACTAGCCCAATCGCCCTTGATTTATCACCAAAAAGTCAGCCTGTGGACTCCGGAATTATCAAGTCAGTCCACATCGTGTAGTACAACCCAAATAGATGGCACCGTGAAGAATGCCGCAGAAGCACTGGCTAAAGATATGATCAGCGTGCTCCCCAGGCTCACGCAATCCGTTCAATCTGAATCGCCATCCCCTTTGAAGCCACCGCCGACAGGGACCGTGCCGGTACCAGTCTCACCGGGTACACAACCGGTGCATCTCGAAAGCCACCCCTCGGTTCAATTTCGAACCAAACTCCTCGATGCCAACAGAAATCTTGTTTTGGAAGGCGGGGAAGCCGTAATCCTGCTAATCGAGACCACCAATGTCAGTGATACAGCAATCCCCTCAGCCTATGTGGAACTACGAGGCACGCCAATTTTGGTTGAGGCCTTTAAACGGGTCGCGCCCATTCCTGTCCCGTTGGGGGCATTTAACCCCGGTGAAAAACGCACAGCAGAAATTCGCGGCCGGTTAAGTCAGGTGACCGAACGCATTCAGGGCGAACTCACTATTGGGGTTATTCTCTCCGAAGGGCTCCCGCCAGGGTCCCATTCCATCAGAGTCGAAATCCAACCAGCTCCCACCAGAAAACCGCCATCTCGTTGACAGGACCCCTTATTCCTGGTGGAGCGATCTTTTTTCACCGTCCGTCATGGCTTAGGCAGACCGCTTATCTCGGCTAGTGCAGCGCCCCGGGATGCTTCAAACTCAGATACATAAGAAGAGCTCCAAGCAGTTTATTCTGCTGGAGCGCCTCAGGTTCATCGCTCTTTTGATCCCGACTTCTCTTGGCTAACTGGCTCTCATGGCTGAAGTTGATCGGACCGAAGAGACTGGTAGCTTTTGAATGAGTCTGATCCGAATCCACCACCAGCGATATCCCCTGTAGGGAAAAAGGTTCTTCTCCAAAGATGCGAACATAATCGGCAAGCACATTCCGCTCTTCCGTGAGCCACGCGCCCAGCTGATCTTGCCCGCTACGCACGACCAGATACTGGACTGATGGATCATCAGGACGCGCCAGCACCGAACCCACAGGGAGAGTGTTGTCCCAAATGTACCCAAGAGTGGTTGTCCGGACAGAGGCCTCCTTGGATGTAAAGATCAGATACAACGCAGCCCCATGATCATCCCGCTGAACCTGGCGACTAGCCGCCCCAGTGGGAAGCGTCAACACCTTCCATTCCCAGGAAACGAGCGGACTCGCTTGAAGATTCACCGACAAGGCCCGGAAGAGACTGATACGCCCGCGTTCGGTTTCAAGCCGTAATATCTTGTGTTGATTCTCTTCCAACACCTGGACCTGTCCGATGCCCTCCCAGACTTTAACCGACCACTCATGAGGCAACGTCTTAAGACGTGAAGCCGGGGATGGATCATGTAGGGACGAAATCAGTTCGGTGGCACCCAGAGGTGAAAGCCCCATTCCGAATACAGCAAGATTCACCAGACATGTTTTAACCAGCCGGAATGTTGAATGATAATGATTGGTTGACATGGTATACACCCTCAGGTGAAAGGTGAAAAAACTTCTGTCATCTACCTCATGACATTACAAACAGGGTGCCAAACCGGCGATAAAGTTAATTTTCTTATATTTCAATTACTTAGACATACACATGAAAGTTCATTGACTCTCACCTCCTGCCCTGTGACACAGCATCCTGTTCCATGAACGTGTCAATGAAACGCTTAAGGAAACGCTTAAGACTTATTGACAAAAATACCGCAGTGGACTAACTTAAACTAAGTAAAAATTACAATAAAAAAAGAGCAGACCATGAAACCTTCAACCGTAAACATTCATGAAGCGAAGACCCATTTATCACGGTTGGTGGATGAAGTATGCGAAGGAAAAGAATTCATTCTGGCAAAGGCAGGAAAACCGCTGGTGAAACTGGTGCCATTAAAAAAGGCCAAAAAAAAACGAAAGCCGGGATGGCTAAAAGGCAAGATAACCATTGCCGAAAATTTCGATGCCCCCCTTCCCCAGGATTGGCTGGACGTTTTTGAAAACGGAAAATAACTTCCTATGAAAATTCTCCTGGATACACAAATCTATTTGTGGTTTTTGGGGGATTCGCCCAAGCTTTCCTCAAAGGCCAAAACTCATATCATTGAGGCGGAAGATGTCTTTATCAGCGCTGTCTCAATCTGGGAGGCTGCGATAAAGATCGGCTTAGGTCGGCTTGAGGTTTCCGTGGACGATCTGATCCATGGCATTGAAGCCTGTGGATTCACCGAATTACCCATCACAGCCAGACAATCAGCAACCGTTGCCCAACTTCCCTTCCATCATCGTGATCCCTTTGACCGGTTATTGATTGCCCAAGCCCTCCACGAACCCCTTCGCCTACTGACGGCAGATGTCTCCCTCCAACCCTACTCTCCTCTGGTTGAGTTGGCGTAACCCTTCCGTAACTTTTTTATATAGCGATTGCTCTTCTCAATATTTGCCATTTTGAAATAGATGTCTGGACCATTAACATCTTCGTTAAAAATTAGAACCCGCAGTGAGGAAGTGAATCTAAAAACGGCAGTTGACCATCTCGGAGCTCTTCGACTGCCGCAGCCGCTGCGGCGCTCAGGGAGAACGGACTCTCACCAAACGTGTGACCACTTCGGCACCCCGTTCGTGCTGAGGCTCTCGAAGCATGAACAGGCTAGCGGCGCTGTAACTGCCGTTTTTAGAGTGAATAACTACAGGACAGTCCGGATACACATGAAAGATTGTTCGCGATACCTGCCAGTTGGATAGGCGGTATCTTTAAAAAAAAGGCCCCTGCCGGATGTCTCCGGCAGGGGCCTTGAGGATAACGGGGAGGTTTAATCCCCTTTGGATTATTAGAAGTTGATCCAGAGTTGGGTGTAGCCCCAGTTCTGGTCACTGCTTTGTCCGCCACTGTTCTTTTTCAGGTAATCCCCATCAAAGAAGTGGCCATACCCGAGTTGCCATCCCACCCTGTTGTTTTGGAAGAATAAGGTGTAGACCACGTCGATTTCACCACCCAGGGACTTTTCTTTGTTGCCTGCAGGAGTGGTTTTGAATACGGCTTGGCTCGCACCATACCATTGGTCATTCTTGTTGGCCAACCGCATGATGTGTCCGCCAATTTCAAAATGGCTCTCAGCCGTCGGGCGCAATTGCAGATTGGCCCCGTAGGTCAACATATTCTGCCAGGACATCAAGTCCATGTATCCGAAGTGAATATGGTTCGTCGGGAACAATTGGCTGAACGTATGTCCGCAACCGGTCCCCGCGGCTGCATTCGCCGCATTACAATCCGAACTACCCGTGGCGTAGTTGAATTCTGCGCCGATGCGGGGTTGCATCGGAACCGGCAAGGTGACACCTCCGTCAATATGGACGGCCAGAGCATTGATCCGTTCGTTGCTGGGGCCACCAGCCGCGCCCAATTCACCGAACTGCCAATATCCTTCACCGGTGACATCCACGATCCCGGCTTTAGCTGCCGCGCGTGCACCGACCGTATGCCGTTCCTGGTTCCCTTGTTGTCCACCAGGGCCGCTTCCGGCACTGGCGCCTCCACTTTCATAAATATAGGCTGGCTCAAACGCCACAGCCCCGAATTTCATGGGCACACGGGCAAATAAAATATCCCCGTCACCATTATGGGCTTTTCCCGTTCCGCACCCACCAGCACTGTCCACACAATTTCCTTCCGCCACTCTCAACCAGGCCAATTCAACGGGAATGTCTGGAGTTACTTGATACCGCATGGTCACACCATCAAACGCAAACCCGACATTGTTCCAGTCAAAGTGACCGAAGATTCTATGGTTGCCCCAGACCACCAGTTGGCGTCCGGCTTTCAACGTCAAATTGGGGATCAAGAAATTTCTGACCAACATAAACCCTTGGCGGAGAAATAGATCGGAACCTGTTCCGTTCGGGTTGACGGCGCCACTTCCTGCGCCATCGGCATCAATTGTTCCCCAGTTATGTGAAACCTGTGGCTGGAGGAAGAACACGACATCAGGTGACAGATCGTAATTGAATCCCAACCGGATCAATTGTTGGTTAAAAAATGCTTCGTCATTGGCTCTCGCCGTCATTGTTCCATTGACGCCAAAACCGCCGTTGGTCCTGAATTCAGGACGAATCCGCATGTCTCCGGAAATCGTCAACTTGCTGGCATCAAAGGCACCCTTTGGTGGATCGAAATTGTGATAGGGCACCAAATCGGGAATGGCCCGTGGCACCGCCGGCACGTTGGTGTTTTTGTCGGTGGCCGGGGTGGTTTTGGCTGCCAACCCAGGCGCTGCCGACATGGCAATAATCAACGCCGCTGCCGTCAACCTCGTAAAGGTTCGGTAAAAAGTCCTCATTGCACTCCTCCTGTTAATAAAAACTGTGTGGACTCGATTTCCCGCACCGGGCTCTCGTGTAACTTGACCCAGATCATGGGAAGGTCGCGTCCGCTTCCCTAAAATAATCCGAAACTTTCTACGGTTTCGGGGTTTTTCCTTTCCCGTGTCCGGGTGACCCACCTGACGGGACCATTCCGTTCTTGGGATATTTGCTAAATAGATGCCAGCTCTCTTGTTTTGCTGTAAATCATTAATAAATAAGGTGTTTCACACTATTTAAATCGTGATTTTGAGTTTCACCCCTATCGCCTGAATGCTACGATAGTTGCAAAAGACCAACACCAAAGAAGAGAGCTGAAATGCCCGCCTGCCCTACACGTGCTGAACGGTCTGAGGACCGTCCGGAAGGATTTCGTCATGACGAAAGAAAAGAAAAAACTTAATGATGCCTGTGTGTCAACGAAACGATCCAGACGTCTACTCTGCTACTCGAGCGATCAGCTATACGACCTGGTTATACCGACTTTGACCCACCGGACTCGGTGGCTTGCTCAGTCGCTCCCTTAATCTGCTCTTCCGCCTCTTTAATGGATGTCTCTAAGTCCTGTTCCACGGATTTAAATTCTTGAGTAATCATATTGATCTCCGGCTCCACAGACTGACGGAGATCTTCCGTGGTTTCCTTAAACCCTTTGACGGCTTTCCCGACCTGCTTTCCAATTTCCGGTAATTCTTTTGGGCCGAACAGCAGAAAGGCAATGACCAGGATGACCAAAATTTCCATTGCCCCAAGTCCAAACATCGCAGTTCATCCTTATTTGAATGGGGTCGGCATAAGATGCTTTCTGGGTGCCTTGAAACAACGACTTCGGGTATCGATCATACCAGGGGTTCGCAATCGTCACCGTGGCAACCTCACCCAGGATTTATCCTTGTTTGGATTGCGTCGTTTCGGCAGGTTGCGGCTCAGCTGGTTGAGCCGGTGATTCCTGCGCCATTTGCGATTGATTCGGGATCTGTTCTGGATTGGGCGGCGGTGCGGATTCTGCCTGTTCTTCAGGCGTCACATCGTACGCATCTGCTTCCGCCACGGACTTTTTAAAACCCTTAATCGCTTTTCCTAATCCCTCTCCCAATTGAGGGATTTTCCCTGCCCCAAAAATAATGAGCACAATGATCAGGATGAGAAGCAACTCCATCCAACCGAACGTTCCAAACACCAAAAACCTCGTTTCACTTGTGGTGAATATAAGAAACTTGTAAAAAAGTGCCGCAAGTATACAGAACCTGCCAAATAAAATCTATAGATGGTAAACATTTTCTTTTCATTGGGCCCACGGGTGTTAGATCAAAGACTTCGCTTGTCCTGACATATCCAGTGAAATCCGGTCGTTACTCGAACTACAGGATGTTCTGGTGGAATCGGGAAGTCATCCCCCGTATGTCAAAAGATCGCATGATCTTTCCCTGAGGACGAAGACAGGATGAAGAAATCCATGATAGAAGTTCGGCCGAAAATGGTGCCCAATGGTGCCCAGAAATTTCAAAACCACTGCATGAAGGCATTTACGGCCTAAAAAAACAATGCAGATAATCTACCGGCTGTGGAGGCAGTTGCACCATTTGCTTGATTCCCTCGGAATCAAACCCCAGGGCTTCCAACTCTGGTAAAGCCTTCCAGACTTCCGGTTCGGTGAGATAGGCAATCGTGTCCGGTACTCCCCGCTTGCTCAATGAGGACACCATGGCTTCCAATTCCGCCCGCTCGTTAGCAGGAGCCTGTTCATTGATGGGAAATTCAATCGTCCGCACATAGGGACTCTGGTAGGTCTTATTGAGTGCCTGTAGGGTTTTGACAATCAGTGCATCCATTTCCCACGGCTGGCCTTCCGGCGGATAGGGATGGGAAGCCAACAAGTCCATCACGCTCATCACGTTCGCCCCCAGACTGCGTCCCACGAATTCCCGCTGAGGTTCCACGACGATATTCTGAATACCCAGGTGTCCGGCGATATCCTGGATCAGTCGAAAATTCACCATAAAACTGAATTGGCCACCCTGCACCGTATAGCAGGGTTTTTCAGGATCATTCAGGACGCGACGGTCGGCGGTTCCCGCATCAAAGCTGCTGAATCCAATGGCATCCTGGGCCAGCATTCGTTTCGCCTCTTTCATACCGTGACAGGCCCCCACATTATAGGGGACAAGGACTTCCTCATCGATAGTTTTTAAAAAATCGGAAACCGTTCGCCGAAAGGGAAACGACTTGGCATCCACCGGATGGTATTCCCGCTCCCATACCAGATCCTCTAAAAAGTTGGGGAGAGTTTTGAGTGTCTCAACATCTTTTTGATCGAAGGCTTCGACAAACTTCGGCCAGTCGGGAAAATCCACAAGCCGACTTTCGCTCAAATTGGGGCGCAGCTGTTCTTCTTGAATTTCCCCGTCCTTGCGCAGAATCAACTTGGTAGGCAATTCACTCCAGAGTTCATTACAGATAATCCGGTCGACGCTACTATCGGCATAACCGCTCAACGCTTCCACCGAAGCCGTTTCAAACGTGACCCGCTCCCGGTGCTTGGCCAGATCCGGATTGGCTTTCGCCTGCTGCATGAGGACCGTTTCCCGCTCCACACACACATAAGTCACCCTAGGAAACACCCTGCCCTCACGGTCCAATTCCTGCAAGCGATCCAGAAAGCAGGCGGCCAAATTCCCGTTACCTGCCCCCCATTCCATCACCACAAGAGGCCCTCCTCCCTGCTCGCCTGACTTCCCCTGGTCCCGCTTGCGGCATTGTCGAAGATAGTCTTCCGCCAATGCATAGGCCAGACGAAAATCCGCAGCAGCAAACGTTTGATAAAAATCACGGACCCGATGGCCCCGCAATCCATAAAAAATCGAATTGATATGAGCCTGCCACGCATCGACAGGCTGAAAATCCCCGACAAGCTGCGGCAAGGCATCCGGATTATTCGTCGTCGTTGAAACACTCATGTTCACGCACCTTTAGATCCCGTAAGGGAGTTGATCAATGAATACCAAAGACCTATCGCCTTCATAACATTATGGACATATTATCTGTCCGGACGAACGGCCAATTCCTCCGGCATTCTAAACAGACCTCATTCAACGTCGCAAGGCAACCCGGTGAATCAAAATGGCTTGAACGATCTTAAAGAGGCTGATCTCCATGATCGTTCCGGCCGGGTTGAAGAGGAAATTTTCCGTCGGCCTATACCGGGAAGAGTGCGGCTCCGCCCAACACACTAGGACGAAATGGATATCGGGGGGATCGATACACGGACACCGGAAATTTTTCGGTGGCACTGCTTGAAGAAAATATGAGAGTATCTCTTCATGCATAAGTCAACCCCTCACGTGATTGCTCTGTCCTGTGGCTTCATAGCCACTGGATTATTGACTGGGTTCCTGGCATCACCCGGTTGGGCTCAGCCAGCCACGGAAAACAATCCGCCTCCCGTGTTTCAACCCGAAGAAACCCAGCATGGCTTTGCGGAATACGACACGCTCCCGGACTTTTTTCAGGACGATCCTCCGGCTCCCTATGACTCCTATTCCCACTCACCGGAACCACCCCCTCGAGACGAGAAACCCGGCGGCTTGTTTGAGGCTCTGAATTTTGCCGAAAGCGTGGAAGCAGACCACAGCATTCGCAAAAGCCACATCCTGGTTCCCATACACCCCACCGAAACTTTTCCTCCAGACACAAAAGCGGTATACCTGGCCTTTTCGGTGTTTAAACACTATGCCCCTTATCAGGTGATCGGACAGCTATTTCCGGAACAGGTGCCTGGCCTTGATGGCACCCAATGGCTGGACGAAGACATTGCAGACTTGGCTACCGAGGACGAAAGTGGCTATTTAAAGTTTTTTTCGCCTTCCGGCACATGGAAGCCCGGACGGTACCGGGTGGATCTTTACGTGGGATACGTGGTGAATTCCGTCAATAAGATGGGGGCCATGCGCTTCACGATTTCGCCTGAGACATCCCCATCCACGAAATCCTCATACACACCTTAGGTGATTTCCGGGGTGAAGTTTCCCCTGCACCTCGACTCGCTCGCACATTTGACTGCGGCTCTTAACAGGTTTCCTGCCTGATGATCTGAGACCAATTCCTTGACTCAACACGGACTTTGGAGTAAGTTATTCAGCAGTTTACCCTAAGGATATTTTTGGTCCACCCGTTACCCCTTTACCCATGACTCGACAGGCCATTCACAGGCCTCGACCATACGAGTCCTGATCACGGCGAGGCAACCTGTGCTCAAAAAAAGTGGTGCGTACCTTCTTCTGTTTATTTTCATCGGCGGATTACTCGGCAGTATTCTTGGCGAGATTCTTCAATTGGTGTCCCCGCCGGGAACCATTCAAACGATCTTCTCTCAAGCCTTAAGTCTGGGGCTGGATCCGCCGGTCACGGTCAACCTGGTCCTGTTAAAATTCACGATGGGATTTCTCATTAAAATCAATCTGCTCACAACCTTGGGGATGTTTCTCGGCGGGTACCTCTATAAACATTTGTAAAAATAGGACGGTTCCTGGCACACCCTCATTCTGGTGTGCCATGCCTTCGACGAATACCATGGCGGGAAATTCCAAAGGGCCTGGCATCAGGATCGAAAACCAGGGAAATATCGTAAAATTCAGACTCGTGTCCGTTCAGATACCAACTTGAAGGAGTTTTTGTCGAAGAACCCGGACGGCATCCCGCAGTTTGGCCGCTCGTTCGAATTCCAGGGCTTTCGCGGCAGCCTTCATCTCTTGTTCTAAGGCCGCCAGCCGCTTTTCCAAATCTCCATGGGCTTCATAGACTTCCTCGGCTTCCGCCGCGTGTGACAATTCCACATAATCGGCCTCCGCTACCTGATATTCCATATCGTGGATGCGTTTCTTCACCGTTTTCGGCGTGATCCCGTGCTTGTGATTGTACGCCAATTGAATTGTGCGTCGGCGACCGGTTTCTTCCAACGTCAACCGCATCGAATCTGTCACCGTATCGCCATACAAAATGACCGTCCCATCGCTGTTGCGGGCCGCACGGCCCGACGTCTGCACCAGGGCGCGGTACCCGCGAAGAAACCCTTCTTTGTCCGCATCCAACACCGCTACCAGACTCACCTCCGGCAAATCCAGACCTTCACGTAATAAATTGATGCCCACCAGGACATCAAACGCGCCGCGCCGCAGATCCCGGATAATTTCCGCCCGTTCCAAGGTTTTGATATCCGAGTGCAGGTACCGCACCTTCAACCCCTGCTCGTGATAATATTCCGTGAGATCTTCCGCCATGCGTTTGGTCAAAGTGGTCACCAACACCCGTTGTCCCTTGGCCACGCGCAACCGGATTTCACCGAGAAGATTTTCCACTTGCCCCTTGGCCGGCTTCACCTCCATGACCGGATCGATCAATCCCGTCGGTCGAATAATCTGTTCCACAAGCGCCGTACCGGCGTGTTTCAGTTCATAAGGGCCCGGCGTTGCGGAGACATAGACCACCTGGTCCATGCATCCCTCGAATTCGGGAAATTTCAACGGACGGTTATCCATGGCCGAGGGCAAACGAAAACCATACTCCACCAACGTGTTCTTGCGGGAACGGTCTCCTTCATACATGCCACCAAATTGCGGGATTGTCGCGTGCGATTCGTCCACAATCAGCAGAAAATCCTTCGGGAAATAATCCAACAGGGTTGGCGGCGGCTCGCCTGGCCGCCGGCCGCTCAAGTGCCGGGAATAATTTTCGATGCCGTGGCAGTAGCCCATCGTCCGGATCATTTCCAGATCAAACCGGGTGCGCTGTTCAATCCGTTGGGCTTCCAACAATTGGTTGGTCTTGCGGAAATACGCGATCCGTTCGTCCAATTCTTCCTCAATCCCTGTAATGGCGTGCTCATAACGATCGGGCGCAATGACATAGTGGCTCTTGGGATAGATCGCCACTTTGGGGAGTTTCCGTAAAGACGTGCCCGTCAACGGATCGATTTCATACAGGGCTTCCACTTCATCCCCGAACAATTCCACCCGCACAGTATTGGACTCAGAAGCCGCCGGATAAATTTCAATGACATCCCCGCGTGCCCGGAACATGCCTCGTTGGAGCTCCAGATCATTTCGCGAATATTGAATATTCACCAGCTTCGCCAGAATTTTATCCCGGGGAATGGTCATGCCGGGTTCCAGAAACAGAACCATGTCATGATAGACCTCCGGCGACCCCAGGCCATAGATGCACGACACCGAGGCCACAATCACAATATCGTTACGCTGCAACAGAGCCGTGGTGGCTGCGTGCCTCATCTGGTCGATGGTATCGTTAATGGCGGAGTCTTTGGCGATATACGTATCAGTGGTAGGAATATAGGCTTCCGGCTGATAGTAGTCGTAATAGCTCACGAAATATTCGACCGCATTGTCGGGAAAAAATGATTTGAATTCCTGATAGAGCTGAGCTGCCAATGTCTTATTGTGCACGACGACCAGCGTCGGCTTTTGCACATTGGCAATCACGTTGGCCATCGTGAAGGTCTTGCCCGATCCGGTGACCCCCAACAACACCTGATGCTTCAGGCCTTTGTTCAAACCGGAGGTCAACGCGGCAATGGCCTTACCCTGATCGCCCTTAGGAACGTAGTCTGATTGAAGAGAAAACGTGCTCATGGTGCCGTTGACAGCAATGTATCACAAGGTAGAGGAAAACTGGCAGACCAGCGAGAAATCGAAGAACCTTCTAGCCCCGTTACGTTTACGTTTCTACAAATCAGTTTCGGAAGGAAGGACGACGAACCAACGAAATTACCTCTTCATACACATTGCGGCGCTGCCCGACAAAGACAATATTAATCGTGCCATCTTCATCATTCAATCGATAAATGATGCGATAAGTCCGCACGCGATAGGTTGTCATTTGTCTTCGCTTGGGAGGAGGGATTCCTGCGTTTCCCAACGACCGGCCTGGGCTTGTTTGAGGGACTTTCGTAGAGGACGGATCGTCTTCTGATCGCTCAAAATATCCAAGGTCTCCATCAGGCCTTCAACGTACTCCAGACTCAGCAGCACCGCAGTCGGCACCCCATCCCGGGTGATCCCCATAGTATCCTGGCGTTTTTGCTATTGCCGGATCAGATCAAGCAGTTGGGCCTTGGCTTGCGTCACTGACACATATTGATCCATATGCGGCATCGCACATCCTCCCTCGTAAATAGTTGCATTTATGGCCATTACACTAACCACTTTAAAACCAAACATGCCGACGGAATAATCCCACTCAAGAGCAGTATTCCCCCACCATTCAGACACCGTACCGGCATCAAAACTCAATCCTCTAATTTTCGACAACTACAAACCGACGCATTCTCGACTTATTTGTTACCTTATTCAAGAATTCTTCACAGTTGGTAACTCAGGTCGTCCAGCACATTCATGCTGGTCCTTTTCCAAATACTAAGTTCGAAAGAGTTTATGACATAGAAAGTACATTAGTTTGTAAGGAATTAGTATGAAAATGCTTCAGTGCTCCTATACTGATAAAAAATCACAAATCGGGCTATTATGCAGATTCACCTATACATTGTTGTTAGCCAAATAATTCCTAATCCAGATCCTTGAGCGGACCCCGCTTGGGAAACGATCCAGTGGGCATTGTTGAACCGATTAATCTACGAGAGTGGAAGGCACAGCCCGGTCGTTCGTGGCGTGGCAGGTTGTTCACATGTGGACGGCCTGGCCGTGCAACACACGGACACGCAAAAGTGGCGATCAACGAGGACGTGATTGACTCATGGGAGCAAGGGTTGCCACAAGCAGATGTTCTCCACATTATCTCTTTGCTTGGGCAAAAAACTAACGGTCTTTCAGAGTTCAGCTACTATCCGTTTCGTTCTGCCAAGGAAAATGGGACGAAACCTGTTTTCGAAGAATGGCTGAACGAACGTTACAGTCGCCGGTTCATTGTTTATGAGTTTCCAACTATTGATTGTAGGGGTATTCCACACGACGTGTTGAGCGCTGCGGGATGTCAAGTTGTGAAATGCCTAGAAGGCGGGGACACTACCATCGTCATCGACTCGGCGGGAGCTGAAAGGACCGCACGTGTGTGTGTAGCAATCGGTGGCATACGCTAATTGTTGGAGCGCGCGACGCATGAGAATGACAGAGGGAATAATTGTTATGAATCTTCTCATTTTTTTTAGGGGATATCTCAGTGGGCGCTTTAACCTTGACAGCCACTCGTAAGTAAAACAGCTCCCGTACCAAAAGCTTCAACTCTCCTTTTCTTGGTACCAGAAAGAGAATAAACCCGGTTCGTCAAAATTGATGTTATTTTGTTGACATCTTGATGCTTAAGTTGTAGCATAAAAAGATGAGAACGACACTTACACTTGATGATGATGTATCAGCCAAGCTCAAAAGTCTGGCCAAACGCACCGGAAAATCGTTCAAAGAAACTGTGAATGAAGCCATTCGCTCTGGATTAACGGTCATGCCGACCACCCAATCGCCCACCTATTTCCGGGTGGTCACACGTGATTTAGGGAATGTCCAGCCAGGCATCAACCTGGACAACATTGCCGAGGTTATCGAACAGGCAGAAAGTCCACGACATCGGTGATTCTGATCGACGCCAACTTACTCCTCTACGCCTACCACCCGAAGGCAGTCCAACATGACCCGAGTCGGGCTTGGCTGGAAGGCTGCCTGGCCGGCTCTCAACTGGTCCGACTGACCTGGTTGACGGTATGGGCTTTTCTGAGGATTTCAACCAACCCCAGAGTCTTTGAATTTCCTTTTTCTCTCGAAGAAGCCAAGATCATTGTGAATACGTGGTTGGAACATCCCCTTATGGGCATCCTTGAGCCGGGCGATCAGCATTGGACTATTCTGCAAACCTGTATGAAGGAAGGTCAGGCGAGTGGCCCTTTGGTGATGGATGCGGTCTTGGCGGCCATTGCACTGGAATACGGTGCTGTGCTCCATACCACGGACAAAGATTTTTCCCGGTTTCCCAAACTGAAGTGGGTGAACCCTTTAGAATCGAACTCATAGACGGAACCCCGGCTCCACTTCATTCCGCACAATTGGGAAAGAGACCCCCGACAGAGGAGACCGAGGATGACAAAATTATCGTCGTTAACTCGGTCATTCCTACAAGTCGTGGGCATGGATCATGTCTTGTGACGACTAACTCGATCCATTTTCGTTATCCCTTGTCATTCGGAGTGGAACGAAGGATCTTTTCCCACCCGTACCGTTACCTGGGCAAGATGTTTCGTGCCCCCCTCTGCATGACAAAAAGGAAGAATTCCTCACGCCCTCGTTTCGAGGCTTTAACTGGATTTTTTGGGGGAAACTCAAAACAATCCGACGATATTTCCGTCGTCATCCACCCCGATCGCTTCGGCCGCGGGAACACGAGGAAGACCGGGCATGGTCATGATATCCCCTGTAATCACCACTACGAATTCCGCTCCCATGGCCAGTCGCACATCCCGAACCGGAACCGTAAATCCCGAGGGCGCCCCTTTGATGGAGGGATCGGTGGAAAAACTGTACTGCGTTTTAGCCATGCAAACGGGAAAGTGCCCATAGCCATTTTTTTCTAATTCCGTCAATCGGGATTGCACGGATTGGGGAATCACGACCTCATCGGCCCCATAGATTTCCCTGGCAACCGTCCCAATTTTTTCTGCCAGGGGGAGATCGTCGGCATACAACAAGGAAAACGTGGAAGCATTCGAATCGGTAATCTCTCGTACCGTTTCGGCCAAGGCCACAGCACCTTTTCCGCCTTGAGCCCAATGGTTGGAGACCACCATATGTACTCCCAGATCCTGGCAGGACCGCCTCACCAAATCGAGTTCCGCCGGGGTATCGCCGGTAAATTGATTGATGGCCACCACGGCCGGCACCCCGAATTTTTTCACATTTTCCAAATGGCGCAACAGATTGGGAAGCCCACGCTCGAGCGCCGTCAAATCTTCTTTTCCCAGTTGTTTTTCCGAAGCCCCACCATGTAATTTCAGCGCTTTGACCGTGGCGACAACCACGGCACAGGCAGGAGTCAAGCCCGCTTTTCGGCATTTGATATTGAAAAACTTCTCCGCTCCCAGATCGGCGCCGAACCCCGCCTCAGTGACCACGTAATCCGCCAACTTGAGTGCCAGCCGCGTAGCGACGATGGAATTGCAACCATGCGCAATATTGCCAAATGGCCCACCATGCACAATGGCCGGATTGTTCTCCAGCGTTTGGACCAGATTCGGGTTCAAAGCATCTTTGAGCAATGCCGTCATCGCGCCCTCAGCTTTGATGTCCCTGGCAAAGATCATTTCCTTGTCGACGTTTCGTGCCACTTTAATATTTCCTAACCGACGTTCCAGATCTTTGATGTCCGACGACAGACACAGAATCGCCATGACTTCCGAAGCGGCCGTAATGTCGAAACGCCCCTCCCGGGTGAACCCGTTCGCCTTCCCGCCCAGACCCGTGACGATTGAACGGAGGGAACGATCATTGACATCCAGGACCCGCCCCCATGTCAGCCGGCGTGGATCGATCTGCGGTTTATGCCCCCAATAAAGATGATTATCCACCATGGCTGCCAATAAATTGTGCGCAGCGGTGATGGCATGAAAGTCTCCCGTGAAATGTAGGTTGATGTCCGTCATGGGGGCCACCTGCGCGAAGCCGCCGCCGCAGGCACCGCCTTTCATTCCGAAACAGGGACCGAGGCTCGGCTCACGAATGGCCACGATGGTTTTGGCCCCGATATGATTCAATCCATCAGCCAACCCGATGGAGGTGGTGGTTTTGCCTTCACCCGCCTTCGTGGGCGAGATAGCCGTGACAAGAATGAGCTTCCCATCGGAGTGTTCACGAACGGCATCCATCATGCTCAATGGAATTTTGGCTTTGTGTTTGCCGAATACTTCGATGTGATCCGCACCCAAGCCCAGTGTTTCACGGGCGACGTCGGTAATGGGTCGCAACTGAGCCCGACCGGCCACTTCAAGATTAATGGAACTATCACTCATCATGCTGTTCTCCGTGAAGGGTGATCATACCAGGCGTCCCTCTCGATCTTCACTATCATTTTTCATTGAAGCCACACTTACTTGGTATTTCGCACGTGGTTTTGTTAAGAATGAGATATGCGCACATCAGGTATTATAGTCGGTCTTCTGATCCTTGTGTTTTCGGGTACAGTGACGAAGACCGCCGCTCATGAATTTCAAGTCGGCCAATCCATTGTGCTGACTGCCAGCAAACCTATCGGCGTGCCGTTGCATCGGGAGCCGGGGCCCAGTTACCTCAAACATATTCCCAGCGGTACACTTGCTCTCATTGAAAATATTTCTAAAAACGGACAATGGCTCCAGATTCGTCTCGACTCCGGTGAAAACTACTGGGTTCACGCCAAATATGTAGAATTCCGTTCCGCAGCACCCCATCCTCCTGATCCCATTCCGCCGCCCCCGGGTTCTTTGAAGATTCCCGACCATTCATCGACCACAATCGGCGGCGAGGAAGCCGCCTGGTCCTCCCGAGAACAGTGCGAGACCATTCTCAAAAACGGAAGCCGCATGGCTCACGAATCCCAGTCTCATCTCAGAGTGGCGACCTGGAATCTGCGATGGTTTCCCGCGGGAAAATCCCCTGAACAGGCTGAAGATTTTGCGGAACCCACGAATCTGAATTGGCTGACCTGCGCCATCCGCTGGATGCAGGTGGACATTCTAGCTGTTCAGGAAATTCTGGCGACCCCGGAAGCCACCCGGGCCCTGAACGCTTTGACCGAAAATCTTACCACGCAAACGGGAAATGCCTGGCGGTGGTATCGACAACCCTGCGGCCATCTGGACGATCATCATGTTGGTCTGTTGTGGAACGACACCCGTGTGTCCCTGACGGACTTTGACAGTCTTTGGCAGTTCAACTCCAAGGCGGAAAACAGTTCCAACCCCTGCACCTATGGCTTACGGCCAGGTCAATACGCCCGTGTCCAGTCCCGTACAACCGATGGCGTTGATTTTCACCTCGTCGCCCTGCATTTGAAATCCGGTCCCACCGTGTTTGATGTAGAAGAACGCCATAAGGCCCTCAACCGCATTGACCAGGCTATTGCGCCATTTCTCATACAGGATCGGGATGTGATCATTCTGGGAGATTTCAATACCATGGGAGCGGGAGACTGGCATTCACGTGACTACGAAATCAAAAATCTCCGCCGGCATCTGGAAAAGGAAAATCCCGGGTTCACAGATTTAGAACCCAAACCGCAATGTTCCCATTATTTCCGGGGACGCGGGGGCTGGCTGGACCATATCCTGGTCCCGCACGACATGAAAGAGATTTCGGTTACCTCGACCACCGCGACCGGCTATTGTGCCGTGGCCGGTTGCGCACGAATCCGGGGGGATTATCCTCTGGCCTACCGCCAGCTTTCCGATCATTGTCCTGTTGTCGTCGAAATCGAGAATGCGGACAGGGATTAAACCCGTCTCGTCCTAAAAATAATTGGTTTGTAAAAATTTCCCTAGGGTTGTTGTTCATGGAGCTCGAGGCCCTTGCTCACCCGACGGGCTTCGGCTTCCACAAAAACTCGCTTGACCAACGGGTGACGGATTTTAATGTCCTTATCCAGCGTGGCCACACACCATTCCACGTCATCCGAAGTCACTCCATCGCGAAATTCGACACTCAAATTCACCAATATAAATTCCGGCCCCATATGCATAGTCAACACTTCGTTCACATGCACCACCTCGGGAAGTTGTTTGGCCATCTCACGAATACTGTGTACCACTTCCTGATTGGCACTTTCCCCGATCAGCAATCCTTTGGTCTCATGCGCCAACCACACCGCTATAGCACCCAAGATACACCCAATAATGATCGTAGCAATGCCATCAAAATATGGAATGCCCGTCACCTGTCCCAACCAAATCCCAATAAAGGCCACTCCCAACCCCAACACCGCCGCAGTATCTTCAAAGAGGACCATGAAAATCGTAGGATCTTTTCCTCGTTTCACCGCCTGAAAATATGACCACTTGCCCTTGACCTTCGTAAACTCTTTTAAAGCCATGTACCAGGCCCCGCCTTCAAACACCAACGCCAACGCCAACACAATATAGTTCACCATGGGATCGACCATGGGATGGGGTTCCAACACATGCAACACGCCCTCATACAGAGACACACCCGCCCCGAAGGCAAAGACCAGAACGGCCACGGCAAAACTCCAGAAGTAAATTTCCTTCCCATACCCAAAGGGATACCGTTCATCGGGAGGTTTTTTGGCTTTGTGCATCCCATAAAGGAGAAGGCCCTGATTTCCGGTATCGACTAAGGAGTGAATGCCTTCGGCCAACATGGCCGAACTGCCGGTGACCCATGAGGCAGCAAATTTGGTGATCGCAATCAAGGTATTCCCAATCAATGCGGCATAAATGACTTTTTTTGATCCGGAGGCCAAGATACTCCTTCAGACATTTTCAGAAAAGTTTGAATCCTACTCTCAATCGTAGTGAGCTTGAAAAGCCGGCGTATTATGTCAAAGCGCCCATACCACCGATACCTTCAGACCCATTTCTCCAATTCAATTTGAAGGAGCCTACAGGGGGCATACCATCGAACTGCTTTCCATAAATTTCTAAACCTAGCAATTAACCTTAGTACTTTACATTTAATAACTAAATATGGTATGTAAAAAAATAGTGGACCACTATATGCATAGGGATATCAATTTATTTCCATAAAACACGGTTTTCTTTCCTTAACGTAAGGTAAACCTGTGCTAATAGTTCAAAAATCTGAAATAGGCTCAAACCACAATTGAATAACCCGTAATACCAGTTCCGCCAAAAGGAGACCTACCATGGCACTCCGAACCAATGCCGATCAGGAAGTTACGATATTCAAAAAGGGTCGAAAAAAATCCGAGGAACGGTGGTTTGTCCAAATGACTTGCAACCTGCTTGAACCCCGGATTTATGGGCCTTTTCCAACGGAAGGGGATGCCAAATTATTTCAGGATGGCGCAGAGTTTGAGTTGCGAAAGTTGTTGGATTTTGAGTTACGCATCCGATCCGGGCTTTCCTACCCTCGTGGAGTTTCAATGTAATTTTCTCAAGGCCTGAGACGAAATAATATTTGGAGGGTCCATTCAGGACAATTTGGTGGAAAAATATCGTTCTAAACAAATTCCAAGCCGTGGAAATCAGGAACTTCATTTGTATTCGCTTTTTCTTCAATACTGAACATAGTGCCTAGTTTGCTTCCGTTTTTTGATTCTCTATTGGTCCTGTTGACTGTCCCCTTTCTTTTTCATAAGCATTGCCCGTAGACTACTTCCACCATAGGTCTATAAAAATGAACGATCCTCAAAAATCAAGAACGCTAATGACCTGTCGCTTCCCGGAGCCTTTCGGCTTTTTGCAACTCAGACCACTGATAATGGGCCCGCCCCTTAGGAAAGAGGCTGCTTATTTTTTTCAAGATTCACCCTTTGAATCTATCTACGAACCATGAATCTGCCGAACAATCCAACCTATTCTAACGGCCGTACAGTCAAGGCCAGAAATCTTCAATACCTTCCGCGCCCCGCCGATAACGAAGTTTTTGAATATTGCCGGGAGGGCCAACCCGCTTTCATTTTAACTTCCCCACAAATGGGAAAATCGAGCATTCTGGCTCGAACGGCCGAACGACTCAAAAGCGCCTCCTGCCGCCCCATCATTATTGACTTAAGCCAATTCCCCTTGCCTCCACGGGAAGAGGAGTGGTTTAAAAAGATTTTATTCCTCCTTGAGAATAGTCTGGATTTAACAGAAGACACGCTGGAATGGTGGGACCGCCACGACTCCGAACCCATCCCGGAACGACTGACCACATTTATTGAAGAAGTAGTTCTGGCTGAGATCCCCGGCTCAGTGATTTTTCTCTTTGACGAAATAGAGCAGACGTTAACAGCCCCATTTCGCCTGGACTTCTTTGCGTGGCTCGCCTCTCTCCACGAAGCCAGAGCCACGAATCCCATCTTTGAACGTGTGACGTTTGTGTTATGCGGAGTTGCCACGCCCAGACAATTGATTCCCGATCATTCCCTTTCTCTGTTCGAATGGTCACAGGAAGTGGTCTTATCGGACTTTACCCTGGAAGAAGCGCTACCGCTGGCTGATAGCTTAAGCCTTCCGAATGAAACAGGGAAAACCGTTATTGGTTGGGTGCATCGTTGGACAAATGGACATCCCTATTTAACCCAACTGCTCTCTCAGGTCATCGAAGAACAAAACCGGAGTAGCTGGACCGAGGCGGAAGTAGGAGCCTGCATTGAAAATTTCCTCATCAGTCCGCAGGGGATCCAGGATCGGAACCTGCAAATCGTCCGTTGTGCCTTAACAGAACCGACTTTCTCCGGAATCCCCCTGTTAGAACCCTATCTGAAACTATTACAGGGAAAAGGCGAGTCACTCAGGGATGAACCGCTCATCATAGAATCCTTGCGACTCGCAGGGGTAGTTCGGGGTTCATCCGAAAACCTTGTTGTGAGAAATCAGGTCTATGAACTGGCTTTTCCCGAGGAATGGGTCAAAAGTCATCTACCCAAACAAATTCAGCCGGCTCTCCCTTCTTTTTCAAAGGCCTACGCAGTTGCTGCAAGCCTTCTCTTGTTGAGTCTGGGGTTTGCCTTTGGAGCTCTTCAGTCAACAAAATCCACTTCCCCGATTTCCTCTTCAACAGAAGTTTCACCTCCTGAGGGTTCAACTGCGTCTTTGTCCTCTGACGCATTGAAAGCCACCATTGAGGAACAACGTCTCTCTCTGACTAAAGCCGATCAAACGATTGGAAAATTAGAGGCAACGGTTCAACAGTATCAGGCACTCAATAATAGTGAAGTCCAACAAGTGACCGCTCAGGTGTCTCAATTACAAAATCAGCTTGAGGCCAAAAGGGACAAATTGGAGGAAGCCGAAACTCAAATTCAGGAACTGGAAAGTACCCTGAGAGACTACCAACAGACCCATGATCAAAGTCTGGCTACCCTTCGAGTGGAGCGAGACCAATTAGCACGGAAATTTGCTTCGACCCAGGGGGAATTAGATACTTCCAAAAATCAACTCCGGGAATTGCAAACGGCTTTATTGAAACAATCGACGCTCCCGCCTGCTGAAGTTAAAAAGTTACTTGCGGACCGCTCGCAACTTGACGACAGGCTCAAAGCGGCTAACAAAGAACTCGCTGAATCTCACGATCGAAACCGGGAACTGGAATCGCTACTCGGGCAACAGAAACTGGCAGCAGCCACCGAATCAAAACGACAAACTGACACCCTGAATCGCTTGGAAACACAATTACGGGAAAAAGACCTGGCCTTGGATCAACGGCAACAAGACTTCAAGAAAACAGAAGGTACGCTGAGAGAACAACTCAAACTTTCCCACACTGAATTAACCAGAATTCAAGATTCCCGCTCTCAACTCCAAAACCAACTGCTGACCCAAAAGCAGGAATTGAACGAATTCCGGGAACGACTTGCTCGATTGGATGCCACGAATACCCAACAACGTCAGGTCGTCGAGAAAACCCGTCAGGAACATGAACAATTGGCCGGACAGCTTCAGGCTGTCCTCAGTCGAGAAGCCAAGCTGCAAAATCAGGCGACCCAACTGGAAGCTGCGCTGACGCAGGAACAGGAAACCGCCAAAAATGCAGTACTTGCACTCAAACAGGAAAAAGATCGGCTGGCCAACCAACTCAGCCAGATCCAAAGTGAGCTTCAGGGCGCAAAGAATGAAGTGGCCACCCTAACGACCCAGCTCACCCTGAAAAAACAGGACACTGAGGACCGGCAGGCCACGATCAAAGACATTCAAGCCACTTCCAGGGAACTCTCACAACGCAATGAGACCTTGTTAGTCGACCTCATGAATAGTCGAAACCGGCTTGAGACCCAATTGGCAGAAGCCCAAGAGACGCTTCGGCAAACGCAGCAACAAGTTCGCCAATTGGAGGCTGAGGGCCCCCGGTACGCCTCATTGCAAAAGGATGTTCAACGGATTTCGGACGAGCGCGATCAATTCTCCGCACAGTTAAGGCAGGCTACCCAACAATTGGAAAAAGCCAATCAGGAGGTTAAAAATCTCCAGGCTACAGTCAAGCAGACATCCTCAGAAAACCAAACCCTTGGCTCATCCAGCCAATTGGCCCGGTCGAACAACTCAGGGATTGCCCAAGTCCTACCAGTGATTACTTCCGCGATCTCCAGTTCTGACCGTTTTTCCAAATCAGACGCCACCCGTCTTCTGTGGGCTCGGCAGGCCTTTCTCTTTAATGTCCGGAATGGAGGAACACAGTGGGGGCCCATTGACCAGGCCCTCAGGGAAGGGCTGCATGCGTCCCCGATTAGCTTTTCTCCGGTGGCGGGAAGAATCAATGCCCTTGCCTATCATCCTCTGGGAGGACAACTCGCCGCCGGCACGAGTGATGGCAGTGCGTTGCTGTGGAACGCCGACAATCCGAAACAGGCACCTAAAAGTTTATCTGGACATTCCGCCGGTATCCTCACGATTAAATTTAGTCCAGACGGAAAATTCGTGGCATCGGGAAGTCAAGACACCTCAATACGGGTTTTTTCAGTCGACCAACCGGCTGCCCCTCCATTAGTTCTCAACGCCCATATTAAGGGAGTCACCTCATTGGCTTTCAGTCCTGATGGAAAAACCTTGGCCTCGAGTAGTCAGGACCATACGATTCGACTGTGGGACCTTTCCTCTAAAACCCCTGGCAATACCACATTGGGAACTCATGCGGGGTGGGTGAATTCGATTGCCTATACACCCGATGGGCGTTTCTTAATATCCGGTGGAGATGACTTAACTGTGAGAATCTGGGATGTCCGCCATCCCGAGACTTCTCCTCGAATCCTACAGGGACATGCTCAAAGTATTTCCACTCTGGCTGTTCATCCATCAGGGACCATGTTAGCCTCCGGGGGGCGAGACCAACAAATTGCACTGTGGGATCTTCGAGACCTCCAGGCTCCTCCAAAATATTTGATCGGTCACTCCGGTCGAGTATCCGACCTGCAATTCAGCACGGATGGACAGGTCTTGATTTCAGTCAGTTCTGACAAAACCACTCGCATTTGGGATTGGCAGCACCCTACGAGCGTCCCGGTCATTCTTACCAACCAGAAAGGCAGCCTTGATGCGCTTGCCATCTCTCCCGATGGGGTGAATGTGGCAACCGGGGGATCTCAAAAAATGATTACGTTGTGGGCAGTCACTCCCAAATTGGCCGAAACGGTCTGCGATGGCGTCCAGAGGAATTTATCGATTGCTGAGTGGCAGGAACTAGTAGGCAATACGGTCCAGTATGAACGAACCTGCATGAACCTTCCCTTGCATCCCAGCTTTTTAGAGGAAGCCAAAAATCTGGCCAGAAAAGGAGAATCGGAAAAAGCCATTCAGTTGTTTCAACGGGCCAAAATTTTGGATTCTTCATTGGACCTCGACCCGAAAAAAGAAGTCGAGAAATTTGCAGCCAAATCGTAAAAATCTTTCTCGGACTACGTTTATCTCTTATCTTCCCTCGGATTTTTCAGGCCCTACAATTAGCTCCCATCCCTGTTTCCAGTGAAATCCCAGTTCCCGCGTGGCCTCTTCTTTCGAGTACTTCCCATCAGATTTTTCAAATGACTGACTGGGAGAAATTAACGACGGGCGTTTCTGAGAGCGTGTTTATTGTCCTGAATGGAGAGTGAGATTGCACAGGAGGATTCAAGCGCTAATTTCGTTCATGGCTCCTCCTAGTTCTTTTTAAATTCCAGCATTTCGGTATTAGCCGGATGATCCCAAGGCCCCAAGTTTCGCACGGTCCAATGAAGGCCGCGCACAACATCCATGAAGTCTTCAACGCCATAATGAAAAGGATCCCGATGGCCATAGGTGGTAATGTTCTCCCGTTTAATCGGTTGATCGATCGGATGATTTGCCGGAGCCGGAAAAAATGTGGCCAAGAATGTTCCACCGGTCTTCATGGCAGGCGCGAGCCTTGTCAAACACAGCCGGATTTTATTGAAACTTAAGTGGGTAAAAACCGATTGCGCCAGGGCATAATCGAAGACATGGGCAAATGACGTACTCAAAGTCAGCCAGGCACACAAGTTGGGCGCGAGGTTGCTTGGACTGAAGACCGAGAGGAGGCAATTCAACCGACCAGCCAGCCTCTATTAAAGCCGCACTATTGTCAATGCCCCAGTAGTTCCCGGGCTCCAGGTACCCGATAAACTTCACTCCGCCTCGTAGTGAGCCACAAGCAATATCCAGGAACGATTGGTTCGGTTTCAAGCCATGCCGACACACATAGTCAAACTGCAGTTACCCTAATTCCTCCCAGCGTCCCCCTATGGCTTCGCGATGTTTGCCTTGGGCAATAGCTTGCGCCAAGGGGCGCTTCATGCCCCGAGTCAGAGAATTTCAACGCAACCCGCATATAATCCCGTTCAATGATGAGTCGCTTAATTGGGGGCAACTGTCGGATGAGCTTGTGAATCAATGTAGCCATGGAATATGGTTCATTTTTCTGATGGCCAAAACAATTTCTTTTATAGACCCAATCCTGAGCCTCTCTTTAACAGAGCTTTTTCCCAGGATGAAACACAGGATGTGATTAAATTATTAATGATAATTCAACATAAAATAATGCATCGAAATCCTTCTTGAGCACTGATGACCCAGTTTTGGGGATATGTTTCTGCCATCGCATCGTTAAGGATGCAGGCCCTTAACAGTCACTTTCAAAAGATTCCTGTCTTCTGGAAGGTCTTGATGTGTATCCATTCCTAGTCCGTCAATCGTGAGCTTGCTCCAGCGCAGGCTTTACCTATGAACAGGAAACAAAAAAGGGGGACGGGATTGAATCCCGTCCCCCTTTTGAACATCGGCGGATATCACTGGGGCATGCTATTGAATCTGGATGGTTCCTCCTGGTTGCACTTGAAGGATGGCGGAGCCAGGAGCGATATTGAGTGTATTGACACTCCCATCCGCAAAATTCCCCAAATCTATAAATGGATTACTTCCCGCTGCTGCCGAGAAGCTGGATGGATCCCCGGCCACCTGCCAGGCAGGATTGGAGAATGGAGCAAAACAGCCTCCCCCCCCACACAGATTATTTGACACATTGACTACGTTCTGGCCCGTTCCAAAATTGACCAGTCCGCCGCCGGTCAACGAAAAGAGGGAACCCGCACCGACACTGACAAACACCCCGTTATTGAGGTTGACCGTGCTATTTCCCTGCACCGAAAGAAGGCTGCCTCCGGAAACCAGAAACTGTCCGCCGCCCGTCACACTAAAGAGGTTTCCGTTGACGGTAAAGGAACTGGCATCCACTCGAATCAAAGAATCCCCTGAAATCAGATTGGCAACCAGTTTTGCATTTTGGCCGGCCACCCGTCCAAAGTCCGAAGACGTCTCAAAACTTCCTCGAATCATTGCCAGGAGAGGAGAAGAGGCTTCAAGCAAGGCCTGATCCAATACTCCATTTTGGCCGCTTGAGGCCGTAGAGGCCACCACAACTCCATTTTCAACTTCAACCGAACTATCCACAACCTCTACCAGAGAGGGAATATCGGCCCGAACGATGTCTTGCCCATTGCCATCCTTGCCAATCACAGGCGGGGCCACGGGGCCTTTTAACTCCGAATCTAAAATCGCGATCAATGAAGTAGACAAATTGCTATTCTGAGGTTGGACTTGGCTATTGTCTAAAATTCCCAACAAACGATCTTCAACCATAACCTTAGCCGGCGTCCCAGGATTGCCCAAAATAGATACCAGACTTCCATCAAGTTGATTCCCCAGTGAGGGATTCAACTGGGAAAAAAATTGGCTGGTTTTGGTCGGCTGTCCGATGGTGGAGACACCGCTAATGTCCACATGGGTATTGACCAGAGATACCCCGTGTTTCAGGGTTATTTGCGATCCTGAACTCCTTGCCTGAATGGCTCCATCCACTCCGGCATCGAATCCTGGAAATTGAAAAGTCCCGTTTTGACCTAAAGCCCAGATCAGTTCCGCACAATTCAAAATAGTTGAACAATTTACTCCGGCCCCATTAACCGTGATCCCCTGCAGAGGAGTATCCGGATCTATTGATGGCGAGCGAAGCCATTGAGCCAGTTGTTGTAAAACCTCCTCGCGAGTACCTCCCACCACTCCCAACTGCACATCGGTCGTAGCCCCCTGGGCCAGACTCGGGAAAACCGGTGGAATGAATTCGTTGGTAGGTGTCACATTGTTAAAGACAGGAGTTGGAGTCAACGTACTGATGACAAGGGGCGATTGAGGAACTTTCCCCTTGTGAGGAGAAGTATTGGCATCAGCATTATTATCCACCAGGAATAATTCCTTGGCCGCAAGAAACTCACTATTTGTATATAGGAGTAACCCTTGACCACCAGCCACGCCCTGCTGCGGAATCAAGGATCCTGAATTTTGGATATTGCCCGGATTGGGATTGCCTTCGCCCCCCCCACCACCGACTCGTGGAGGTTCATTCACAGGATTGCCGCCCGGAGCAGGAGGTAACGGCTCCTGACAAGAATTGGGATCCGTCAAACAGGGATTAAAAGGATCTCCTCCTCCGTTGCCCGGAGGAGTTATAATTTGTGCGGCCGCAGCCAACGTTAATCCCGTTGTTGCCAGAATAATCTGTTCATCAATATCGGAATCGGAGTTTTCGGATCCCACTAAGGCCCGTTCAAGAGCCAAAGCCTGCCCCATTTGTTTTTTGGCTATGAATTTTCGAATGGACTCGGGGATTTCACAATGGGGATTCACAGCACAGATAGCGCGCCAGTCTGTCAGTTGGGTCCGCTCAGGTGCCGCGCTGAGAGTGCCATTCAGAAATCCGACACATTGCCCTGCAGAAACGTTTAACGCTTTTTGTCCGGAATTATTTTTTTGAAAGTCAATTTCCAGGCTTCCTTCCTTGACACAAAACTTTTCCGACAACACCGTATTCGAGGCGGCAGCCTGGCTGTGCAAACTCGTACGATGGAGATAAGGGATATGAGTCGGTGCCGGTGAAACCGTTTGAGCCAGAGTAGATTTCACTTCCATCGTGACCAATCCGCCAGATGTTTTTGCCATCAGATTGGGAGTCTGGATCAGGAGAGGCCGATTTTCGCCCGAAGCTTTGAGCGGAGATGAAATTTCTCCTTCTCCGACTTTCATGTTCAAGACCAATTGACCGGTACTATTATTTTCCAATGAGGCCTCGGAAAACTCTTGGACGGTAATCAACCCGGTTCCGTACGGGAAAAGAATTTCGGCTACTGATTCCTCGCCGGTTGAGATCACATCCCCCGCCCCCATGGTCTGACGGTAATGTGGTACTGATCCATGCCCCTGGTTGGTGTTTTGGAAAAGGGTCACCTCTCCCCTCAACCCGGCAATTACTGGGGTGGTTCGTGAAGTAGCGGTTCCCATTCCAGCAGTATTGTCCAGAGCCCAAACCCAAGCTCCGCCAGCAATCTGACCGGAAATTAATACAACAAGAACGAAAAGAGAGAAAACCGCCCTAATTTTGAATTTTTTGGGATATCCCAGATTCATGAAATTAGCCATTGTTGGTTTCCTTCGCTCCTTTCCAAAATATGTCGAAGTGAGTGAATTTTCGATCTCTAACTGTCTATCAGAGCAAAAAAGTGCGAGTCTATTACACTTATGTCCTATCCTGTCGATTATCGATTTCTCAGTCTGGGCACACGATGGATTGGTGCCACGCCTACCTCTGCCTACCCCTGACAGACCACCCACTGGCTTTCCAAGAGCGAAATATCTCAAAACGCAAACCAAGAGAGCCCATATTTCCAGCAGGAGGACAAAGAGTATGGGAAATAAAAGGAACATTATATATGAGCGAGGAAACAAATGGAAAATAAATGATCATCACGTCATGACACAGCTAAAACATTCAAGTGATTTTGTAGCAAAAAGACCCTTAATCCGAAAGCGTAAATCAAATCATACATACAACCTAGGTAAAAAACCTACCATAAGGCCGGCCACCCAATTTTCTCCGAGAATAGCCACAAGCCCGTTCGGAGTCGTGATTCACTTCCATTTTCCCTGTCAATTGAGAGATTAGTCGAAAAATTCACCAAAAGGAGCATTCCGCCAGCCTGGAGCGAGGGGGGAACAGGAATGAATGAGAATGAACGGACCAGCCGTCATTCACTGAATACATTCAACCGGAATTCTACCGGGGGGAAGA
The DNA here is from genome assembly GCA_050248735.1 of Nitrospirales bacterium. Lineage (GTDB taxonomy): Bacteria > Nitrospirota > Nitrospiria > Nitrospirales > UBA8639 > JACKFE01. The sequence continues at coordinate 53,940 of JBFWRU010000003.1, forward strand.
GAAGTAGAGTGCGGCTTTGAACTTCCTTCAACAAATCCATTTGTCTCAGTTTTCATAATCCTTTAGGGATTAAGTTCCGTGATTTACGGTCCGATACAGTTATGTAGAGATGCATTATATCGCATTACTGTATCCGAATCTCACAAATAACGTGCCTTAACCCCATTGAATGACCAGTCAAAAGGAGCAGACAGGAAAATGGCTATCCCTTTCGCCCCTTTCAAGGGCTCTCTGACGCCTTGTCATCCCGATCCCTCCTCTGCCAATACCAAAGGGGAGAACCCGGCATTCCCTCAACGTAGGGATGGGGAACAATTAAAAAAGCTGGGGACCTATTTGGTTTGGACTTTTTCTCTGCCCGCCTTGTTGCTTCTCGCGGCCTGTTCCACTGAAACCCGCTATGTGGAAACCCACGAGATAGCCCATCTTAAAGTCGTGTTTTTAGACGAAGAATCCCTCCACGAAAAATGGAAGGCACGGACAGGACAGCCCGGAGCGGAATTTCAACCACTGTTAATGGGGGGAATGGCTTCCTTGAAAGTCATCAAGGGATTTTACGATTTTACGACAGACACCCTCTATTGCCCTAAATGGAACTTTGAAGTCTGCGGACATGAACTGCATCATGCCGCTCTTGGTCATTTTCATCCCCCTCATTAATCGTTCCAGTTGTGATTCACGAGGGAGCAAACCATTATCGTTTCGTGACCCTGCCTACCCGCTGGTTTCTTCCTTTAAAAAAGGTTTTAATTCTTCATACGACTGCCGTAACAAGGCCGTATCTTTCTCCCAGGCTTCCATAAAGGCCGAAAAACGCGACTTCTCGTAGGTTCCGGGCATCCAGGCCATCGCGAATAAATTCCCATCCTCGGACCAATACACCTGAAGGGCTTTCATATGTTTAACCAGACGATTACTGATCCGGTACCGAGCTTCAACATTCCCTTGCATCGGCTTCCCCGGAAATCCCGTTTGCAAACGAATACCCCCATGATAAAAGGTAATATAAATATGAATTTTTGAAGCATGTTTCGCGCGGATTCCCTGTTCGACCTGATCGCATTGATATCCAATAAATTCCAAATGTTCAATCAACGGATCCTTGACAGCCCCGGATTCTGCCCAACCGGTTCTATCTCCCACCAAACCCAGAACAAAAACCAATCCCATAAAAATCCGGACAAATACCTGAATGCGGTAACCATTCATCATGCAACACCTTTGCTTGAATGAGAGTCGGGTTGAATTGTCAAAAAAACTTCCAGCAAACCCTGATGTAATAGATGGCAACCGTGGCGATTCGAATTTGCGGTTGAAGACAATTATTTATTCAGAATTACCGTTTAACTTGACAGTAAATTACGTATTTCGACTTAGCATTAAATTGACAAATAGCTTCCGTTCTATTTAAATCATCTAAATTATTGTATTCTGCATGTTTCACTAAGTAAACTTGACGCTCCGTCCCCCCGGATTTTGCTCTCGAACCGGAGAATACCATCACACTGCTTTTCATCAAGCCGTTAGACAAAGGATTTTGCCAATGACACCTCTTTTTGCACGTACGAAATTACCCCTTGTCATTTTCATGGCTGTCTTGGCCCTCTCCCTCATACAACCGGCCCATTCCATCGCGCAACGGTCCGACGCCAACGTCTTGGCGGCCAATGCCGCCATCGCTTATGACGACAAACATTACGAAGAAGCCCTCGAGCTTCTTAAGCAGGCCCTGGCCTTGGACCCCAAACACGAACGCAGCCTGTTTTATACCGGTCTGGTCCATCTTGCCCAAAAGAATCCGTCTCAGGCCATTCCTCCCTTGGAAACCGTGCACGATCTGCAACCCACGGACATCAATATTCAACACCACCTGGGTGTCGCATACTTTTCAAATGGAAATTATGACAAGGCCGCGCCGTTACTCGAAGCGACATTTGCCCAAAACCCCAGCGCCGAAAACCTGGGATACTATGTGGGATTCCTTCGGTACCGTGACAAACAGTATGGAAAGTCCGTCGAAGCGTTTGATAAGAATGAAACATCCGATCCGGATACCGTACAACTCAACGCGTTTTATCGGGGACTGGCCTTAGGGGTTCTCGGCCTTCCCGGCGAAGCGTTAATTGAATTGGAGCAGGTCCAACGGACCCAAACCATTTCCCCGCTGACGCAATCCTCCATCCGCATTCGGGAAGCGTTATCCTCCGGCCAGATTTTTGGCAACCAAAAACGATTCCGGCTTCAAATCAACGTGGGGGGATTTTATGACGACAATGTCGCGATCAATCCCGATCCGGTAAATACCATTATTCCTAATGCCAATGCTCAAAACCTCATTACCAATCTCCGTAATCGACATACGACCTCCCCTGGGTTTCTGGCCTCACTCCGCGCCGATTATTCGTTTTTACGCCAAGGCCCCTTTGAAGCCGTCGCCACCTACTCTTTCTTTCAAACCGTTTATACCGAAAATAACCTGAGTAATTTTAATATCCAGGATCATCAAGTGGGCCTTTCGGGATTCTATCGGGGCGTGTTCGCCGATATTCCCTACCAACTCGGTTTACAATACTTCTATGATTACCTCTTCTTGGATATGAATGGGTTTCTCGCTCGCCATACCCCAACCGCAAGCGCCACATTTGTGGGACCCACGTTCAACCTTCCATTTGTGGGCGTCGTCGGGAATCTGACGACATTGTTGTATCGATACCAGGTTCAGACGTTTTTCAGAGAAGTGGGCAATAATGACGTTCGCTTCGCGGGAGACCTGAGAGACGGGTATAATAATACTCTCGGCTTTATTCATGCCTTCCGACTGGCCAATGACAAATTGCTGTTACGGTTAGGATATCAATACGACAATGAGAGCACGGATGGGGCTGCCTTTTCGTATCAGGGAAATCGCCTCCTGACCGGAGGACAATATCAACTCCCCTGGGGCAAAATGACGCTCCGGTATGACTACGATGTCCATTGGAGAGACTATAAAAATACCCAGACGACGGCTTTCTTTACCAACAGGGAAGGGAATCTGGTGGCGAGAGATGATATTCAACAAACACATTTAGTCCAATTAACCAAGCCCTTACCCAACAATTTTGCAGTGACCGCGCAATATCAAGGGATCCGGAGTCAATCAAACATTCCCTTGTATGATTACACGAAGAACGTGTGGACGCTTATCTTCACCTATACTTATTAGATTCGTCAGGTTAGTTTTCTCAGGCAGGCAGCTTGAAATTATTTTTTCAAGCTGCCTGCAATCCTCTCCAGCCCAACGTTTTTTCTTGTCCATCAGGTTGACCCCTTTTCATGAGAGTTCATACTCCTCGAATTGACTTTCAAAATTCCCAGCCACAGACCAACAGGAATCCCGATCCACAGCAGCTCACTCCACAGCACGCCCAGTCCCCAACTCGAAAAAAATGAGGAAATGCCGATCGGCGAAACGGTAATAGGCCGCCAGGGGATAAAGTACCTGTCAGAGTCAAAGGGTGCAAAAAATGCGATGCCCAGTCCGCCATCCGTCATCGCATCCAAAACCCCATGGGACATTGTCACACCAAAGAAAAAGAGTGCCAGGATTCCATAAGGACGACTCCCGAAGGCCAAACCCGGAACCGCCAGTCGAGGCACCAGAAGGCCCATGATCCCCGCAAAAAACAGGGAATGCGTCAACCCACGATGTCCCAGCACATGTTCATAGGGAATCCCCAGAAAGAGCCCGATCACATCAGCGTCCGGCAGGAGACAACAAGCAACCGCCAACCACCAAAAGCGTTTCGTGCGGAATGCCGGCTGAAGGGTTTTGCCCATGGCGTAGGCCACGGCAATATGTCCAAAGGCTGAAGCCATCAACTTCCTTTCACACGAATTCCTGATATCCTAGGAACATGCTGAAATGTAAATTACCATGCTCTCTAACCCGGTTAACGGCCCTCGTCGGACTATGGCTGGTTTTTACCATGGGTTGCAGTGCCGGGCCGGATTTTTTCAATGAAAATTCGCAAGTTTCAGAATCCAAGACTTCTCACTATGGCTCACAGCGAGACAAACCACGTATCTCGCAATATCTCACAATGCGGGACGGAGTCAAAATTGCGATCGACCTCTACCTACCCGATAATCTTCAACCCGGCCAAAAAATTCCCACGATCCTTCATCAAACCCGCTATTGGCGTGCGGTCGACTACCGCTGGCTCGTGGGGCTGTTCAAAGAAGACCGGCCGCGGGGCATTATCGGCCGCTATGCCGAGCGATTTCTGCAGGAAGGCTATGCGTGGGTGGATGTGGATGTGCGGGGCTCAGGCGCGTCATTCGGCTCACGCCCGGTGGCCTATTCGCCCGAGGAAATCAAAGACGGTGCGGAAATTGTCGACTGGATCATCACCCAACCCTGGTCCAATGGAAATATTGGCGCCATGGGCATCTCCTATAGCGGCGGCACCGCCGAAATGCTGTTGATCAACCAACATCCGGCAGTGAAAGCCGTGGCCCCCATGTTTTCCGGGTTTGATCTGTACTCCGAAATCGCGTTCCCCGGCGGCATCCATCTGAACTGGTTTACCAAAACCTGGACCACGATCAATCATCGGCTCGACAATAACCAGCTACCCGTTGGCGGGTGGATGGCCAACCTGTTTGTACGTGGAGTCCGGCCCGTTGATCATGATGCAGGTGACCAACTCTTATCCCAGGCCATCAAGAACCATGCAGACAATTGGAGTCCTTATCAGGAAGCCTCCGGCATCACGTTTCGAGACGATCCTCCGCCCTCCCGTCACGCTCCGAATATCGATGCCCTCAGCACCCAAACCTATGCGGACCAGATTGCCGGGTCAGGCGCAACCATCTACAGCTATAGCGGATGGTTTGACGGGGGATATCAGTTGGCGGCCATCAAACGGCACCTGCGTCATCGTCAAAACCCTGACAATAAACTCATCCTGGGCCCCTGGGACCACGGAGGCAAACGACACATCAGTCCGGAATCGCTTGGACCCGCACCTTTCGATCATGCCGGCGAACTCCTGAAGTTTTTTGACAAACATCTGAAGGGAATGGGCGGGGACCTTCCCGACGATCCGCCTGTTCGCTATTACACCATGGGTGAGGAACGCTGGAAGGAATCTCAACATTGGCCACCTCCATCCACCACCATCCCATTCTTTTTCCAGGATGGAGCCAGGCTTTCGCCGGATCAACCAAAGGCAACCGTTCAACCGGATCACTATCAGGTCAATCCCGATACCGGGTCAGGGGACCATTCGCGCTGGAACACACTGGTGGGCATTTCACTGAAAGACCCGTATCCCGATCGGAAGGAACGAGATCGGGATTTATTGGTCTACACTTCAGAACCACTGTCTCAAAACATGGAAGTCACCGGCCACCCGATAGCCACTATTTATCTATCTTCTTCCACACCGGATACCAATCTGTTTGTGTATTTGGAAGATGTCACGCCGGAAGGGGACGTGCATTACGTGACGGAAGGACAACTACGGGCCCTTCATAGAAAATGGACTCCACCTGAAAACGGAACGTCCAAGTCCCTCCCGATCCCTCATCGAACCTTTCGCCGGGCCGATGCGGCGCCTCTTAATGTGGGCGAAGTGGCTTCCCTGACCCTCGACCTACTGCCCACGTCCTATCAATTCAAACAAGGCCACCGCATTCGTGTGGCTCTGGCAGGAGCGGACATAGATCATTTCCAATCATTGGATGGCCAAACCTCGGTTTGGGAGGTCTGGCATACCACAGACCGTCCATCCCGTATTGACCTTCCGGTTGTCTGGTGATTCCATCCTTAATATTTTTGCTTGCCCTTCTTTTGAGGTTCCAGAAACTTAGCTTGGATGTCCTCAAAAAAATGGTTTTGGAAACCATCCCCATTTCATATGAATAGACGAACTAATCTATTAATCTATTGTAGGGAGCGAACGTTATTCTTCTCAAGTTGATCGAAAAAATCGAGGAAAACGTCTAGAGCATTTCCATTGAATTCGGAATGAAATTTCATTCGTCCATCTTCCGGAACATCTATTGTTGGCCATTTCTCTGCAGTATTCCGAAGTCCTTGGTGCTTATTATTTTTTGCCTCAACCTTAGAATTATTGTGAACTATGAGGTTTCTCAATTCATTAAGGAATTTGACAGAACTCCAAGAGGCAGATGAAACAGAGAGTCCAACCACTTTGGTGAGGTAGTTGTATGCACGCCTTACTCCACGGTCTTTAAGGTCATAGAGCCCAACTGAGAATTTGCGTGCATCTCCAATCTTCTCGCAAATTTCGTTTACAATTGATTCAAAGTGAGAAAAAGAAGCCATAAACAATGATTCACGTAATGTCATCGGATAGAAAACTTCAATTTCCAAGTATCGAGAAAGGTCTAATTCCTCAGGCATCGGAACATTCTGTGAATAAGGGTCCCACAATTCTGATTTCAACTGCTCAAGATGTTTTTCCTGCAATAAAGAATATGCCTTGAGGTAATTAGCCAAACATTTAAATGTATCAACTTCAGTTCGGATAATTTTCTCGAACTCTTCATCTATACACATGGTCGTATCAGGGAAGACTTCCTGCTTAAATGTAGTATTTAAAGTTGTGTCGACGATCCGTGACATTAGGGTTGGATATGAGAATTTCGCCAACTGCGCTGGAAAAGCCAACAGTGACAGGCTGATTATCTCCAACCTTGCATGCATTGTAGTTGAGTTTCGTTAATGCAAAAATATCCTTCGCTACTAACTCAATATCAGCCTGACCATGTTGAATTTCTATTTTTAAGGGGACAGGGGTTTCCCACCCGTCGTATGTGGCTATTCGCGACTTAAAACCGGAGCCATAAAGATAGGCGGCACTTTCAGAAAGACGCCAAAATGTACCTCTCAGGATGGGCATGGTTCCGTCTCGAAAGAGGCGAGGACCGAATCGATCCGGACGAACACAAACACCTACTATCTTACAATTAGTGGGGCAAGCCTTTTTGAACCCAGCGAATTCTTCCTCACTAATGACGGACCGAGAGTGAAGGAAAATTTCTGAAATTGGTGTATCGTCAGGCGTCTTTGCCCTATTATAAGTATCGAGAACACCCGATAGAAGATTCTGGGCTGCATCTATTGAAAGATGACAACGCTTGTCTTCTGGGGAATACCAAGGCCCGAAGTCGCCCAAGAATACGATTCCGTCCCCTGAATCCAGAAACATTTGAGCAGCGCAACATGCGGTATTTTTTTCATCTGGTACAACTCGAAACGACATCCCGATATAACACACACCCTTTCTAGCAGCATTGAGTTTCCAAGGCTTTCCACCACATTTATAGAAAAGTGTGGTAGAAAGGTTCCACATTCTATCGGAAAGTGGAGTAAGGCCACGTTCTCCAGCTTCCTTTTCATCGGTCAGTCGTAAAGTTGACTCTCTGATAATCTGAACAGGGATATCAAACTTCATAGCTCGTGCTTTGAGCTGTCGCCTAAAGTCTGGCGCCAAATGATACTGATCTGGGTCAAATTCGTTAAAGATTTCGCATTGACCAGCTTTTCGAGATTTTTTAAGGCTTGCAGAAATCCCTTCATCACTTGGATTAATAATACGAGACTTTGGCCGACAATTCATCCAAACTTCATCGGGAACGATGCATATCGCCACTCCTGGTGACGCGTCCAAAGTCTTCGCCTTGGAGAAATGTTCCAGAAATTGTTCAACAACAGCATAGCATCGCTCATGAGGGTCTCGCCTTCGCGAGGCCACCAGAAGCTTTTCTCTATCAACTATGTATTGACGATCTGGTGTAATCGGCCAACAACGGCCAAATGCTACCTCAAATCCCAGAAAGGGCGGCCAAAGACGTTGTTTTAGCCTGTTTTCGTGGAATACAAGGCTATTCATCGCAATAGCCCATCGTTCCCACAGTTTCAAACCAACTTCTGGCCCGAGCACGATGTAATTGCAGGAGGATCCTTGAGACGATACATTCGCGCTGAAAGCACCGAAAAGTGCAAGTCCATCATGAGGATCGGTGGTTGAGTGTCCTCCCCTAAACTCAAGTCGAGGTTCATCAATTACCGTTATGTATTCAGTTGATACTGTCTTCGACTTCATCACCGTAATCCTCTTGTTCATTCATATAGGACAAGACCTCTTCATGACTAGCGCGGATATTTTCCAATGCTGATTCATCGATGCTTACGGGGACGGTCCAACAATCAGGTGTAGCTGATATGGAAATTGTTTCATCAGGAAGAAGGCCCAAATCAATTTTGTCTCCTTTTGATAGAAATTGTAGGATTGCAAGAATACGATTAAACCAATCGTCATTCCACCAATTCTTACACAAATGTTTGCGGCGAGATTGTGCAGTTCTTGTAGGAAGTATATTTCCCTCAACGTCAGTAAACCTTACATGCACGCGAACCAGGACACCGAAAGAGCCATCTGCGTTCCTTATTGTGGATAAACTAGGGCCTAAATAATACTTATAAACAGCAGATAATTGAGGCCGCCAGTACTTTCGCTCTCCTGTACAGGTAATAAAAGACTTAGATCCATTTGGCTTTGTAAAGTAAAGACGTTCAAACCTCGCGAGCCCCTGCGGAAAGAACAATTGTTTTCGGTCGTTACAAAAACGCAATCCTTTCTCCTCATAGGCAACCTGAAGAGTCTTCCGAACTAGCTCAGGGGTTAGGTTTTGAGTCGAAATATTATCCACATGTGGCACATGCCTCCAAGCCACCCCTCCCGCTGATTTGATGCCATGCTGCTCAACCAGTTCCAATGGAGGGGAATGGAACGACAAAAATGAATAAGGATCAACACGCCGGAAAGCCCATTTTCTACCTGCGGAGTGCAGAGAATCATTATCTATAGGAACCTTTGAAATAAAGCGTTTGATAACATCGGGTGTTTTTAAAACTCGAAACCTATTTGAGTATAAGATTTCTGGTTGTTGACATATTATCTCCGATGGCATAAATGAACGAAGCGTAATATCAACGGCTGTTTTCGACCTCGGACATTGAACAGACAAAAGAACATCTAGCAGAGAACCAAGGCCTTCAGCCAAGCTGTTAGTAAATGAAACGGCCTCAAGTAACCTAGTCTTAAGATCAAGCCTGCTAGAATCAATCGGCCCCGAAATGATCGGAAGGACCAGATCCCTCCGAATTGCGTGGGCCATACTTCTCCGGGAAGATAGATCAGGGTCTATCACAGATGTAGGTGAAATAATTGATAGAAATCGGAAGGCGCGATTCTTCACAAGTATTTCTATTGTCTCACCCAGAGAAGATCCACCCATTGGAGCCAATCCACGACACCATACCAAGTAACCTTCAAGCCTAAGTCGACGTGCAATCCAAAATGCTAAAACTTCGTCGGAATCGGCATAGTCAACTATTAAATAATCCGGTGAACTGACTATCGTTAGGCCACCCGCTTGAGAAAAAAAAGGAGGGCAGAATATTGATGGGTGGTTGGCCATGACATTTGGATGCACTGTCCCAAGCAAGATGCGTAGACGTTCAAGACCAAAGAGATCAAGCTTCCATCCAAAGGAAGCTTCCACAAAAGCCATCGCCTTGTCTCGTTCAGTTGATGAGAAGTCTGCTGTGCATAAGAAAAAGATTCGAAAACATTTATGTCCGTGTTTTTGAATTTTCTCGCAGTCCTCCGTCAGCTTTTTTAACCAGGCTTCACGTACGCTGTAAGCAAAGATTGTTACATCCTCGTGGCTATGCCGATCAATGTATATCGCATCGCGCCCTTTATCTTTCATTCCCCCCAGGGGTTCAATCGAGGAGTATCCTTCAGCTGCCATCAAGTCGTGACACAGTCGTTCGAACTGATCGTAATCAGTTACCTGCTCTAGACAGTAGATAATGGGATCAGCTGCCATTGAAAAAATCCATCCTCGTGAAAGAGAAGTAGGCTACGACCCCTTGCCCTTAGTGTCAACTTACCAAAATGACGACATACTGAAATAGGCTATGGTGGTCGTTAGACTACTAACTCTAATATTGCTTTCTACCGGGAAGTAAATCGCCCCTTTCACCTAACTTCGGTCGAAGGTCCATTGGTCCATCCTAGAGGCTCTTCAAACAAAAAAATGGTCGACTCACCCCTTGTTTTCTCCAGAGGTAAAGGGTCCGCGAGTTGGGGGACTGACCAGTCATTCCCTCTTTTTTCGGGTATAGTGAATTTATGGCAGGCAAGTCCCATCGACTGACCTCCAAACAGTCTCGCCCACGGAGGAAGCGTGGGCGTCGAATGACCCTCTCCACAATCTGGCGATTCGTGCGGGGCGGTTGGCGTGCGTTCGGTACATTTATGAGGGCGGTCCTGGCCTCACCGCCAATGATTCGTGTGTTCGTGATTCCAACCCTCTTCTTTCTCCTGTGGCTTGGAGGTAATTGGGGTTTTCACGCGTTCAATAAGCCGACCGAGATCTTCTTTCCCTTGGACCAGTCACTCAATAAACGCCCCATTGATACGTGGAGAGAATATGAATCTCTCTTCCGGGAACATGGCACCGAAGTCATCACCCCTGAGTTTCTGGCTGCGCTGGCGCAGGTCGAAGGCGGAGGGAATCCCGTTGCCCGGACCTACTGGCGATGGGAGCTGACTTGGAACCCCCTGGAGCTTTACCGACCGGCCTCGAGCGCCGTTGGCATGTATCAGATTACGGACGGCACGTTCCAGGAGGCGAAGCGCTATTGCATTCACGACCACCAAGTGGTCGAGGACGGCCCGTGGCATGACTTGCACTCGTGTTGGTTCAACAGCCTCTACACACGCGTCCTGCCCACCCATGCCATCGAGTTGACCGCGGCGCTGCTGGATCGCCAGGTCAGACAGGCGATTGAACCGAGACGCCCCGGCTCGGTCTCGGTCAGGAAGAAACAAAATCTTGCGGCCTTGATTCACCTCTGCGGGTTCGGTGCCGGTCAGATCTATGCCAAACGGAAATTTCGGTTAAGACCGGGACAGCAATGCGGCGACCACGATGTGGGCGACTACCTGGCACGGGTCAATGGGCTAAAGGAGAAGTTTGCCAAACCGGCAGCCGGAGACAAAACGATCAGGCAAGGGCGCTAGTCCTGCCATGACTTTTAAAAAGCTGGACCTCCACTTTTCTGTCATCCACCGAACATCTTGGAAGGAAACACACATCCGTCGGTTCGTCATCCCGAGCCAAGCGCCTAGGATCTGTTCCCAGGTCGAAAGCCCCACTGCTCAGCGAGATCCTTCGTTCCACTCAGGATGACAACCCTTCCAACACTTTGCAGAAGGATGCCAGCAACGTTCTCTTAAGTCAGAAGGCTTGACGTATTTCCATCTACCCTTCTCCATTCTCTCCTGCCAGCACTTCATTGCTGGGCTTGTTGTTGGGCTGCCTGAACATTGCCCGTTGAAGATGGACGCGGCTTGATCACAAAAATCCCATCGCGAATGGTGACCAACACCGACGAGACGCGCGGCTCGGCATGTACCAGGCGATTGAGTTCCTGGATGGCCTCGGTGTTGGTATCCGGCGGAGGGCTTTTCACGACGTCGCCGCCCCACAACACGTTATCGATCAGAATGACCCCTTGATCCGAAATCAATTCCATCGCCCGACGAAAATAATTCACGTAGTTGATCTTATCCGCATCGATAAAGATAAGATCAAACGGGCCGGATAATTGGTTCATGGTTTCCAGGGCGGGCGCCAGCCGAAGATGAATCTTGGATCCATGCGGGCTCTGGGCCCAGAATCGCTTCGCCATGGCCGTCGATTCGGGATCGATATCACACGTGATGACCTCTCCGTCGGCAGGAAGACTTTCCGCAAAACACAGCGCGCTATAACCGGTAAAGGTGCCGATTTCCAGGACCCGTTTGGCGCCCACGCTCATCGCCATGACCTTCAAAAATGCGCCCTCAAGCGATCCCACCACCATTTGAGGAAATTCCATCGTCCGGTCTGTTTCCTTCCTCAGTCGACCGCAGACCTCAGACTCAGCCATCGAATGGGCTTCGGCATATGCTTCGATATCGGGCAGGACCAACGGTTTCATGTTTCACTCCTTTTCGAGATTCCAACCTGGAACAACGGGAAGACTATTCTGGCTGTTTCCCTTCTTACCGGCAAGCCTCAGAAAGAATGTCGAACAAATCCTGGATACGATGCCCATCAAAAATTCACATGCCAATTTGCCAATTTCCTGAAGAGTTCCGTACAGTGCACAGATTGCATCAGACCCCTGGCTCTCGAAACATCATAAAGGAATGAACTCATGGCCGAACCGACATCGCTTGATCGTTTAACCGCCAAACTTCGAAGCATCCACCATCTTCGCGACGCAGCTGCCGTACTGTCCTGGGATCAGGAAACCTATATGCCGCCGGCCAGCGGAGCCATTCGGGCCGAGCAACTGGCCACCCTTCAAACTCTGGCACATGATCAGTTTGTGTCTTCTGAGGTCGAATCACTTTTGGCTTCGCTGGTAAATACTTCAACGGGCGCCATCCTTCCTGAGCAGGCGGCCTCCCTGGATGCGGCTTCCCAGGCTCTTCTTCGTGAAACCTGGCGTGATTATTCCCGGGCCAAAAAGCTGCCCTCGGCGTTTGTGAACGAACTTGAGCGGGAAAGTTCACTGGCCCAACAAGTCTGGGCCACGGCACGAAAAACCAATGATTTCCAGTTCTTCCTTCCCAACCTTCAACGAATGGTCGTGTTAAAACGGCGCGAGGCGGATTATCTGGGCTACACCGATTCGCCCTACAACGCCCTTCTGGATACCTATGAGCCGGGCTCGACTGTGGCCCAACTCCGTCCGCTCTTTCAGACCTTGCGCACGGAATTAGTGCGGCTCCTGGATCTCATTCGGCAATCACCCGTCCAACCACAGAAAGCGCTCATGACTCAATCCTATGACACGGCCAAACAAATGGAATTTGGCCGATTAGTGCTGAAACATATGGGCTATGATTTTCAGCGGGGCCGCCTGGATCTGTCTGCCCATCCGTTTACCACGTCCTTTCATCCAACTGACGTGCGCGTGACGACCCGCGTGTTTGAGCGGGATCTGCCGTCCTGCCTGTTCAGTTGCATCCATGAGGGCGGCCATGGCCTGTACGAGCAGGGATTGCCTTCCGCGCATTACGGCACGCCGCTGGGAGAAGCGATTTCGTTGGGGATTCATGAAAGCCAATCCCGGTTGTGGGAAAACAGTGTGGGACGCTCACGCGCGTTTTGGCAGTATTTTTATCCGAAACTTCAAGACCTGTTTCCGGATCAATTGGGCTCGGTCCAGGAGGCTGATTTCTACCTGGCCATCAATCAGGTCACTCCATCGCTGATCCGGGTGGAGGCCGACGAATTAACCTATAATCTGCACATCATGGTGCGATTTGAGATTGAACTGGATGTCATTGAAGGCCGGCTGGCGGTCGAGGATCTTCCCGAAGCCTGGAACGCAAAAATGAAGGACTATCTGGGTATTGTGCCCACCAGCGATGCCGAAGGGGTCCTCCAGGACGTGCATTGGTCCTTTGGAGCCTTTGGTTATTTTCCCACATACACCTTGGGGAATTTGTATGCGGCCATGTTCTATCGCCAAGCCAAGACCGATTTACCTGACCTCGAGACGAATATTGCCAAGGGAAATTTGTTGCCTCTGAAAGACTGGGTCACCGATCGGGTTCATCGGTGGGGCCGGCAATATACATCTGCCGAATTAATTCAGCGGGTCACAGGCTCCGCGCTGACTCCGGCTCCCTTCCTTGAACAACTGACAGAAAAATTCAGTAATCTCTACCAACTTCCAGCCACCCCTTCACAGCCTTAATTCTTCAACCAGCCACCTTTCTCTCGTGTAGGCTTCTCTCCCCTATACCCCATTGGGCGACTAGTCACCATTTACAATCGGATCGTACCCTCCGCTCATTATTGACACCGGTGCACCCCGGTTAGGCTTTGCTCAAGCAACCATGTGCACCTTTCATCATTCACCTTTTCTGTAAGGAGTCTTCATTATGAGCAGGTATCGTTCATCGTTTGGCTATGTGGTTTCAGCCTTGGTTTTGTCCATGAGTATCCTCTTCCCTTTGTCATGGGGAATCGCGGCCAATCCGAAAGTGGATCTGAACGCGGCCACATTGGAACAACTGGAGTCGGTAAAGGGTATCGGCCATGATACGGCAGAACACATCCTTTCCCACAAGAAGGCGCATGGCGCATTTCAATCTATGGATGAGCTGTTGAAGGTGAAAGGTGTCGGAAAAGTACGACTAAAGGCTCTTGCAGAGGCTTTTACCATCGCTGAACCCTCGATTCAGCGCGAGGAAGTATCCCAAAAGTAACGCGTGGAATAATCCTCCCCAACAAAGCCGGAACCCTATTCCGGCTTTGTTTTCTTCCCAATTCTGCTTACGCCTGAGTCAGACTCTTGTGATTGGATCGCACGAAAAACCCAGGAAACGTTCCGGAGACCCAGCTAGTATCCCATGGCGGCATTCAGCCGTTTGACCTGAGCCGGAGTCACCGTCAGGGTTCCGCTGACTTCAACTCTGGACGGCACCAACATTATGGTGTGGAAGGAGATATCACGGATGGGTAATTTCTGTTCGGGGGAATCCGCCGGACACAGCTCAACCGCTTCCACCGCATTGGTCATAGCGGTGGTATCCTGAATCCCGTGCGTCTCAATGATCTTTTCCAGAATCTCAAAAATTTGCTCGTTGGTTTCATTGGCGTTCTTGATTTGCTCGACCAGGGGAATCACCCCTTGAGCCTCTTCCGAGAGATCAAAGTTAGCCAGGCGTTCCTTCCGCCTGAGCAACAAGAGATCGTTATCCACATCTTTGCTGAAGGCTCCATAGGGAAATCGCACAAATTCCCAATTCAGTCCCTTCAGACTTTTCCCCAACATGTGCAATTCCGCCAGAAACAGTAGTTGTTGTAATTTGACATCACTCATGAGCCCGACCTCGCCCTCCAAATTTTCGAGGGCATGCAGGGTATAGATCAACAGCGCACGATCACTCGTGACTTCAGAGGGTTTCCGCATGACTGACACTCCATAGATGACTAAACATGAATGAAAAATTGTATGGAAAAAATCCCTTGACCAATTTCCGGCATTGGGGTTTAATAGACCCTTTCACGGACCGGGAATACTCTCCATGGCTAAAGCCGCCCAAGAACTCGAAATTCTTAAGACCCATCTGTCCAAACATAGCCTCAAGCTGACCCGCCAGCGGGAGTTGATTCTCACCACGTTCCTGAAAATGGAGCATGTGACGGCCGAGCAGTTATACCACATTCTGGCCAAGAAAGACCCCCATATTGGCTTAGCCACGATTTATCGAACTCTGAAATTATTCTGTGAAACCGGCCTGGCGCAGGAACGCCATTTCGGATCGCAGACGCAATTCGATAATGTGGCCCATAAGGGCCATCATGATCATTTGATCTGCACCGGTTGCGGAAAAATCGTGGAATTTCACAATTGTCAGATTGAAGATCTTCAAGAAGAAGTAGCCAGGAAAAACGGGTTTTCCATTAAGACTCATAAATTGGAATTATACGGACTCTGTTCCAACTGCCAAAACAACAGCTCTTCGGGTTGATCCCTTCTCATCAAACTTCCTCGCTCTTCTCCATCGTCGGCCATTGCTTGTGGTTCCATCCTAAGGTTCTCCGGCCCTTCATTATCAAGACACACCGCTTTTGTATTTCACACACATCCGGTCGCTACATCTCTGCGGAAAATGTGAGATGCACTGAAAATAGGCAAGAATTTCCTGTCGCAAGTTTTGATTTCCTGTGTATAATGATAGAATGCGATTGATTACTTTTCCCTGAAAATAACGGTATCCACCAATGCTCGTTCACTGTTCAACGATAGTATGACTCGTGAAAGGAGGCTTTCAATTCATGACACTGAAACGATTTTTTCATTACCCAAAAAACATGATTCTGAGCATGGGCGCGTTCGCACTGCTGATCGGGTTTCCGCTGGTCGGGTTTCCGATGGGCTACGGCCAAGGCGATGTGCATCATGGCACACCGCATGCTTCACCTCATGCATTTCCCCACCATGCCTCAGGCAAATTCGGACATGGAACTTCGCCTCATGGTGCCGGCATACCCGGCGGACATGGCATGAGTTCCGGCCATATGGATTCGGGGCACGGTCCGCACCAAAGCGCCTCCAAGTTCATTGAACACATCTTGAAATTTAAAGACGGAATGGCCATTACAGACGACCAGGTGGCCAAGCTCCAATCCATTAAAACCGATTTCGAAAAGACCAAGATTAAAATGAAAGCCGACATGCAATTGACCAGCTTGGATTTGCATGAGCTGCTCCGGGATGACAAAGGTGAACTGGGTGCCGTGGAAGCCAAACTGAAAAGCCTGTATGAACTCCGGGCTTCCATGTATCTGGCTTCCGTAAAGGCCGGGCGCGATGCCAAATCCGTCCTGACCGACGAACAACGTGCCCGCATGAAAACGGTGCATGACCGGATTAATGCCTACAAAGACGGTGGGATGGGCAAGGGTCATCCTGGTGGGTACAACCCTCACAGCAAGGAAAAAGACAGCTAGAATTTCTTAACGATATTTGTATAGAAAAAAAGGGGGCGTGAAGCCCCCTTTTTTTGTAACAGACGTTGCAGATTGCACAGTTAATGAGTTTTCAATCGTGACATCAGACCCGAGGACACCAGAACCTTTCCTTCCCGGTCCACGATTACTCCTTCCACATCGGGCAGCGATTCAATAAGTGCCATGCCCTTGTCAGGTCCCATGACAAAAATGCCGGTATCCAGACCGTCCGCCATCACACCGGTTCGTGCAATAACCGTCACACTTTGGCAGGCTCGCGCCGGCTGAAGGCTTCCGGGATCCAGAATGTGGTGATACCGCACACCGTCCTTTTCGAAATATCGTTGATAATCGCCGGCCGTAGAGACCGCTTCATCTTCCAGTTCGATCTGCCCCAATAAGACTCCTGAGTCCTTTCGAGGGTGCTGAATGCCAAACATAAATTTTTGATTGTCGGGCATTCGTCCAAACGTTTTGATATCGCCTGAAATAGCCACCACCCCGGCCGTCGCTCCGGCTTTTTGCATGACCGCCGCGGCCAGGTCTGCGGCAAACCCCTTGCCGATTCCTCCAACATCAATCTGCATTCCGGGCCGGCCAAGTCGGATTGTGCGGGCCTGTTCATCCACGTGGACCTCGGACAAATCAATGCGGGGACGCACGGCTTCCAGCTCGGCTGAGGACGGGAGATATCCATCCCCGCTCGCATTCCACAAGGCCACGGCAGGCCCGATGGCAATATTAAATCCCCCCTCCGTCAAGCGGGCCATTTCAAAAGAATGCATCATCACCTCCACGGTCTCCGAACTTACGGAAATGGCGTCTCCCCCAGCCGACGCGTTCACGCGGGATAATTCACTCGTGGGAATCCACGTGCTGAGCAATTCCTCAAGTCTACGGATTTCATCCAACCCCTTTCCGGCTGCCTGCTTGGCGATTTCCTCGTCGCTTCCCACGGCCGTGACGAAAACCACGGTGCCCATTAACATTTGACTTCGCTTGACCAAATGAGGGGAACTCTGACAACCCATCACCAGTAGACTTAAACAATACACACCCAAGATTCTCCATGCGTTCCCCATGCGCTCACCTATTCTCCTTATCATGATGTCACGTTCGAATCTGTGATCATTAATTCTTTCCCTAAACCTCAAGTAGGATTATGCCGGTTGAACCAGCGAAATCTGGGATAGGGGGTCATTTCATACAACCGTGCACGCAGCTCCCGAGGCTCCGCCAAAACCGTAGCCATCGATTTCCCAGAAAATGATGGATATCGGATCCTTAACTCCACAATCGCTTCAACTCGCTCAGATGAAATGGTGAGTTCCAGGTCTCGCGAAAAATTGGGAGGGTTAAGGTTGAAATGCCAGTTTCCAAGATACCCCACCCCATCTTCGGGAACGGTAAAAACCAATGGAACTTCAGCCCTAGCGCGAAACCCGCCTTCATAGATTATCACCTGGGTCACCTGATAAACCCCCGGTGTCAGGGAGAGGAAGAAAAAAGAAGAGGCCCCGTCAACTTCCACCTGATAGCGTGTTCCGGTTTTCTGTTCCATGAATTCAATAGAAGACCGATCAGGAAGAAATATTCGCCCGGATGGCTCATCCTGCCAAAGCTGGATCTTCCCAAAGACAATAGGTTCCTTCAGGGATCCTGCCGGTGGATGATGATCAAGTTGATGCACACATCCCATGAGACTGCACGCCAGAATTCCCAATTGAATCAGTCCCCTACCGATGGATCCTAACTGAAAAATCGGTTTATTCATCTTGTCCCTATTCTTTCCCAGGGTTTGCGTTTGAAAATCCTGTGTCCCTCTCGGGGTCAAGAAGCATCAGATATCTTGACAAACCCAAATCATTTTCGTTATTAAAAATAGTTCTCAATTTCAAAATTAACAATAGTTACATTCAAACTCAACTAATGAAACCACATTCCAGAGCCTTACCGCCATCTACCCCCTCTCCTACCGAAGCGCGGTGCCATTGCGGCCAACTCATGGCCATTATGCGAAAAGACGGGGTCGAGTTGAAATGCAAACGGTGCAAACGGATTACCCTCATTCCATTTTCATCCATGTCCACGGAACCCACGCCAACCGAGGTGAGCCATGTCCACGTAGATGAAGCCCGGCATACCCGCTGGCTTGATGTTCATGTCCAATCCTGAAACTTTTGAGGACCTCCGAGTCCCTTTTCTATCACTGAGGATCTTTGCGTCCCAATGATTTCATCCAAGGAGGTTTTCATTCATGAAGCAGTATCTCATCGGAGCCTTTGTGGCCACCACCATGATTGCAGGCCAAGTCGGATTTTTTGAATCCGCTGAGGCCAGGGAAGATCGCCTTTCAGACACACCCACACCCATTCAATCCGTCACTCCCGAAGAAATTGAACGGATTGTTGACCAACGAATTGAGGATTTACTCAAGGGAGGAAGCGTGCCGGGCGTCTCGAATACGACAGGTGCTCCCCCTCAACCCCTCAACATCCGTGGAGGGAAAAGCTTGCAGGAAATGTCACCGCAGAAAAAGTATGGCTCGACCATGCAAGGGTCCGGTAACCTGATCTATGCTCGTCCATTTGTCTCCAGCCCCAAGGCCATCGTCGGGGGCTATATGGACATTGAATACTTCAACCGCGCGAATCAAGGACACAGCTATTTCGATCAGCATCGATTGGTGCCGTTCATCTATGGAGATATCAGCGATCGCGTGAAATTCGCCGCAGAAATTGAATTCGAGCATGGAACCAATGACATCAAAGTGGAATTTGCCACCATCGACTACCTTGTTCAAGAACCCATTAACCTCCGTGCTGGCATCCTGCTCCTGCCTTTGGGCAAATTCAACCTGCTTCATGATGCGCCCCTTCGGGACCTGACCGAACGGCCTTTGGTAGCACAACGAATTATTCCCTCAACACTGCATCAACCGGGCGTCGGTGCCTATGGCACGTTCTATCCCTCGGCCCTCTCGAAATTAGACTACGAAGTCTACTTCATCAGCGGATTCACCAATGCCTTTGGAGGCAATGGCAATCCCAACGCCAACTCCAATATCACTGTCACAAACGGCATCCGCAGTGCCAGAACAGATAACACCGGATTTGACAACAATGACGGGAAAGCCGTGGTCGGCCGTCTGGCCTTCAGCCCGTTGCTGGGCATTGAAATCGGCGGATCAGGATTCTTCGGGTCTTATGACCCGGACAGTAAACGACCACTGGCTATTTGGGCATTGGATTGGACATTTCAACGCGGGCCGTTTGAACTCATCGGGGAAAGTGCCTGGGCATATATCCGAGACAATAATTTGAGCCAAACCGGAGTTCCCAATGGTCAGCCAAAACGCATGCACGGCTATTACGTCCAATTGAATTATCACTTCCTACCGGAATGGCTCAGCAATTGGGCCCCAACCTTCTTTAAGCAGGAAGTCTCCACCTTCACTGCGGTGGCGCGATGGGAACAAATGAACCTGGGACAAGATCTCAATTCAAATACGGAAGCCGGGAGCCTGGGAGAGTGGGAACGATTGACTCTAGGACTCAACTTCCGGCCAACGGAGGACACGGTTTTCAAAACAGATTTCCAATATACGCCGATGGGGCGAAACGGAGATCAGCGGATTCACGACACGGCATTTGTGGCCTCCTGGGCAACTTATTTCTAACTATGCAAACAGAAGGGAAGGAATCAGGCTCCAAGCCTGATTCCTTCCCCCTTAAAAACAGTTCAATGAAAAAACATTCTGAAAATATGTAGCAAAATCAACGAAAATATACCGGTTGACCTGATAGAAATTCCGATGATACAATCGGCTTATCATTTTTCATAATGAGAATCAAATTCAAATAAATTGAAATTCATTCTCGTTTTTTAATATACCTCGACTTTTCATTCAGTTTTATTATGTTGGATTTATCCTTTACTTCCCTCATTCGCGCCACATCCTGTCTTGCGGTCTTTGCCTTCCTTTCTGGTTGCAGTTTCCTTTCAGGACCCGATTTGATGGTGGAACGGTACATGGCCTGTCCCATAGATTCCGTCTGGAATTCCTCGTTGGAATCTCTCAAAGCCTATCCGGTTACCCTGAAAGACAAATCGAACGGAGTGATCGAAACCGGCTGGCGGGTGGAATATGTTCAAGGTGCCGGGTATGGCCTGCTTCAACGGGAAGGCATGGGCGATAAGGAACGCTCCCAACTCACCCTGACCATGAAACCGCTCGAATCCAACGTGGTTCGCCTCCAATTGGCTGAACGTCGGCAACATTGGGGATTCCGCGGCGGAGCGAGAATTTACGATTGGTATCCGGTCCAACCCTCTCAAAAGGAGGTGGATCATATCCTGAACAATTTAACCAAAAAACTTGAGGGTGAAGGATGTTTCGTCGAATCCTGATTCTTTCATTCCTTCTCACGACTTCCTTAAGTCTCTATGCCGTCCCTGCCATGGCCCAGTCCGGACCGATTTGGGATGAGGAATTGAACCGCTATCTTACTCAACAGGAAATGGGCCAGGAGGATGTCTACCTGACCCCGGAAGATGCTGCCAAACTGATGTTTCCCAATTCCGATTCTATCCGCTCAGAGGTCATCACTATCACCGAAGACCAAAAGCGGCGTATCGAAGAACGCATTGGATGGCATTTTCCAGAAACGACTTTTGACTGCTTCATCGGAGAAACGAAGGGAAAGGCGGATGGATGGGCCTTTATCCAAAATACGATCGGAAAGCATAAACCCATGACCTATATGGTCGGTGTTGACCTTGATGGAGAAGTGACTAGTGTGGAAATTTTAGTATATCGGGAATCACGGGGAAGTGAAGTTCGCAAAAAACGTTTTAATTACCAATACCATGGAAAAACGGTTTATGATCCCATTCGGATCAACCGGGATGTCATTAATATTTCAGGAGCCACCATGTCCGTGCGATCCATGAGTGCCGGCGTCAAACGGGCCCTCGTACTGGCTGACGAATTCTACTTAAAATCACAGAGCAAAACCGCCGCCATCAACACGGCCAGTCGAACGGACAAGGGCTTTTTGGAATCCTTGTTGGGATTCTAGCCTTTTGTCGATCCGGGATGCGAAACTTTAATGCCCGATTTCGACTCCGCGATACCGACCGACATATCCGCTTAGTCTATACCTGGTTTCTCCTGCTCATGCTGGCAGGATTCATTTTCACCTTCTTCTGGGCTCATAGCATGACCGATCTGACCCTAAAAGGATTGGCGGAACATTACCGGGGATCCGATGCGACCTTCGGGGAACCAATGCCGTTTGGACAACTGGCCGAGACCACACATTTTCATCTGTTTACCATGCCGGTCACGTTCATGATTTTGGTGCACGTCCTCTATCTCACTATGGTCAGCTCCACCCTAAAAGTGGTCACGACATGGATGGCCTTTATCGGGGTTACACTGGATCTGGTTTCACCTTGGCTGATTGCCTATGTATCCCCAATCTTTACGATCGCTATGTTGACCGGAGATATGCTGATGGTAGTGGGATTTCTCATTATGTTCGGTATTCCCATGTATGAAATGTGGTGGCAGAAAGCCGCCTTTATGATGCCGGAGACAGACGACTAGTACGCTTCTTAACTAACCCTTTTAGGCCAGAGACTTTAGAGTCCAGAGCCCATTAGCTGCAATTGTACGCTAATGGGCTTTTTTTGTGATCAAGAGGTTCAATGCTCTGGTGCTTAATTGTCCTCGAGGATGAATACTCATGCATTCATCCTCCTTGAGGCGAGAGGGCTCCTCCTGTCCCTCTCGCCTCTCCTCAACACATGACGTGTGAGAATACATTCACCATTCATCCAGAAGAGAGAAGTCAAAGAGGATTTCTCCGAAAAAGGATTCATTTAAAACGAGGTGCAGCCATGGTCTTCTCTAGGCTTATTCTTCTCTCTTGCGCGCAGGTTTTTTGTATTTTATTACTCACGTCAACCCTATCCATTCTCGTAGGGGTGCCGCCGGGGTTGGCTCAAGAAGCCGAAGAAGGAGATCCCCCGGAAATCACGGTCGGCGAACGCCTGTTTTTGGAAACTCGTTTTGCCCAGTTATTCAAGGTCTTTTTAGACAACGGGGGAGATGTCAATTCTCCCCTTTCTCAAGGCGATCCTTCTTTAGAGCAAGTGGTGAATTGGAAACTGCAACCCGATCAATTCGCCAATGGCCCGTTTGCCGGACAATCCATGAATTGCCGAAGTTGTCACTTCGTCGATGAACAACTGGACGCTCCCGATTATGGGATGCGAACTTACTCAGATTTTGCCCGGCGCAGTCTCATCCCTGCCCGTGAAGATGAACATACCACCACAGTCCGTAACGCCCCTCCATTGGTGAATGCCGCCCTTCCTCGACAAAACTTCTTTCTCCATTTTGATGCGGAATTTCCCACCATGGTGGATTTGGTCAAAGGCACCCTGACGGGGAGAAATTACGGATATTTGCCAGATGAAACGGTAGAAGCCATTGCACACATTGCCAGGATCATTCGAGAAGACGACGGTACAAGTGAATTGGCTCAGGAGTTTGGCGGAGTTCCCTATCATTTACTTTTCACGGGAACCGACACTTCCATTCCCCAGGAGTTTCTGTTGCCAGAAGATTTTCGCATGGAGATTGCTCAAGCCAGCGACCAGCAGATTTTTCATGCCGTCTCTTCACTTATCGGGGCTTATACCGAAAATCTTCTTTTTTCTCAGGATGAAAATGGCAATTTCAATTTATCACCATATGATGTCTTTCTGGCTATCAATGACCTTCCGCCGCAACCCAGAAAACGGGAATCTTCTCTGTCCTATAGCCATAGACTCCTAGAGAAGATCCAACGCCTCGAATCCGGAGGTCATTTACAATTCCTGAAAGGGCATTTCAAGAAACACAAGAAGCGTAAACATTCACCATCGAAATCCACCCTGCAGTTTGTTGAAAACAATCCCAGCACGGATGATGGGGAATTCCAGTTTCATGATCAATCCTTCACATTTGGTGAAGAAGAACTGAAGGGCCTGAAAATCTTCTTCACCCAAAAGTCCCATCACCTTCGGCCCAGCGACCTTGCTCGAGGAGGCATCGGCAATTGTATTGCCTGTCATACCGCTCCCAATTTTACGGACTTTCGGTTTCACAATACCGGAATTGCCCAAATGGAATATGATCAGATTCACGGGTCTGGAGCCTTTAGTGCTCTTCATATTCCCGGGTTAGGTCAACGAAATAGAAGCCCTGAGGCCTTTCTGCCAGCTACCTCGCAGCATCCCGATGCTCGGGAACCCTTTCGATCCATCCCCATGGCGGAGAACCCGCAATTGACGGATCTCGGGGTCTGGAATATTTTCTGGAATTCAGATTTTCTCGAATCTCAACTTGGCCTCTGGAAGGTTCTCTGCGAGGATGCCTTGGATGGCCGACGGTTTGGCTTTTGGAATATTATTCGTTTCTGTCGACCCGACCGCCTGCTACCGAATTCCATTGCCATCTTTAAAACACCCGGCTTACGCGATTTGGGGCATTCAGCTCCCTACACACATGCTGGGATCAGCGACACGTTGGCAGATGTAATTTTTGATTATAAAACCAACTCACAATTAGCACGCCAAAACGACCTTCGCAATGGAGACACGGAAATGAAAGGAATTGCCCTGAT
The DNA here is from genome assembly GCA_050248735.1 of Nitrospirales bacterium. Taxonomy (GTDB): domain Bacteria; phylum Nitrospirota; class Nitrospiria; order Nitrospirales; family UBA8639; genus JACKFE01. The sequence goes on from JBFWRU010000003.1 coordinate 78,224, forward strand.
CGAAACTGATATTCCCTCATTGGTGGCGTTTTTAAAAGCACTCAATGAGGATTATGAATAATTTATAAAAATTCGAATGAATATCCTGGAACGCCCTCCTCAAAAAGGAGGGCGTTTTGCATTCAAGATTCCAATCGATCTATTTCCTCGGTTTCATAGCATTTCGATTGGCCAACCGCAGGATCTATGACCAGACTCCAAAGATTCACCTACCAGGTCAAATACTCATCCTTACTTAATCATTTCCAGGGTTTCTGAGAGATTCTTGACAATCAACAATATTATTTATATGATAATGAAAATTGTAATCAAAATCGTTTAAACCCAAAAAAAGGATATATACGCTATGAACGTCAATTTCACCATTCCCAACCTTCGACTCCCCTGCCTGCACAAAGGGGATTTATGCTTGGCTCCCCTCACAAATTTCGACGGAAATCCCTTCATCCTCTGCAGTCTGCCCCACCTAACTGAAAAGGAGGCCTGGCTTTTGGAAGCCCACGCCAAGGAAGTTGAAAAATCTGATGGAACACTCGCCATTTTGTTGAAGCGGACTTTTCCCTCGTCCGAGAGATGGGTTCGCCACCTTCATGAATTTGGTTTCCCCATTTTTGTTGACCCGATGAAACGTCTCAGCCGTTCGTTGCGACTCCTTCACACTCTGCCTCTTCAGCGATGTGAATCGCTTATTTTTGATCATCGCCGGTCATTGAAATTTCGCGTCTTTCATAATTTTAGCCTGCGGGGGTTGTCTACCATGCTCAGCATAGCGAGAACCGACAGGGTATCTCTTACCCAACTTTCTAGCAGCCCAGTCCAGTTGGACGGCAAGCACCGTGTGAAATCCGGATTCTCCCAATATCTCCTTGGCCAACCTGAGCACAATAAACCCCGTCCCCAGTCAGTGCCCCTTAAAAACTCTGAGATTTGTGCTTAACCCCTTGTGAAGATTTTCAGGCAACTCAGCTAACCACTGAAAATAATGGAGGATCATATGCACAATTGGGTATCCCTCTTCTCTCAAGGGGCATCGGGGTGGAATTCCTTGAACAAGACAACCCTATTGGGAGCAATCGCTGGCCTAACCCTGGGGGCTATCGTCGGAAATCAAACGGATTTCTTCTTCTGGCAGGCAGAAATTGAATGGGGAATACTCGGTATGTTACTTGGGGTTCTCAGCGTTCAAATTGTCAATGGGCTCTCAAAGCTTGAAATACCGCTTCTCACCAAGTATGCAATGACACTGATCTTCACTCTTCTTAGTCTTCAAAGTTGGCAGACGATCAATCATCTCCTCCTTGAGACTTTTCCACTATTGGAGAAATGGACCCTACTATTCGGCTTATTGTTCTGCCCTTTATTAAGCTGGCATATAAGCCTACGGCTCTCCTCTTCACTTACCGACCCAAAGAAAACGGAAGAATCTCCATCTACATCAGACTCGACTGCGATACCAGAGCCTCCCAAACTTTTGGATTCCAGCTCCATCATTGACGGACGGATTCTTTCATTGTGTAAAACCGGTTTCCTTCAAGGTCGCCTCTTGGTCCCCAAATGCATATTACAGGAATTACAGCTTTTGGCGGATTCCCCTCATTCCGACAAGCGCATTCGAGGCAAACGGGGCCTGGAGATCCTATCTCAGCTACGAACACTTCCAACCATTGCCCTGGTCATTCCCGATGAGGATATCCGAATGAACCTCCCCGTGGACGAAAAACTTCTCACCTTGGCCAAAACTCTCAAAGGCCTCATCATTACCAACGATTGGAATCTAGCCCAGGTGGCAAATCTTCAGGGACTGACGACATTGAATATTAATGAATTGACCTATGAACTCCGTCCGCTCATTCTCCCAGGGCAAACCATTCGGGTGTTCATTCAGAAAGAAGGGCAGAGCCCGGGACAGGGCGCTGCCCATTTGGATGATGGCACATTAGTCATTATTGACCATGGCAGCCCTGCCATTGGTCAGATCGCTGAAGTACAAGTTACTCGATATATGCAAACCAATTCCGGACGAATGATTTTTGCCTCACTGACCGAAAGTTTGGCCATCAATTCAGCCTAAATCTATCATTTCAATCCTTGCCACAAGTAACGATTTGACAATGATGGACACGGATGATAATTTGAAATTGATTTTGGTTATCATTAACATTATCATTAACATATTAAAGATCCATTCAGGGGCGAGACTTCACCCTCGCCCTTCAGCAGGGCCTTCAACTGCACTCCTCAGAAGGCCCTGCTGCCCTTTTAAGAATACTGACTTTGCTTGCTTACCATTGGGAGGTTAGGAAATGCCGAAAAAACATTGCATGTACTGCTCAAAATACACATTGTTTCCCACCGGAGCGTTCTGGTCTTGCGTTCAATGCGGATGGGCGATAACCTCTCAAGCATTAGGAGAAATGACAAAACACGTCCATCGGCTGAAACGATTTCCTTAGGCACAACTCATTTTTTTAGTTAAACCATACAAAATTAAGAGATTTTCAAATTTCTAAAAATGTTCATAAAACCCTTCCGAACGTTCTCTCCTTTGAGCTTTCCCAGACCCAACGGATTGCCAAGTCTGATTCTCGCCTCAATCACGGTCGGGTTGTTTTTCTCATTTTTCTTCCTTATGGGTTGCGGAACGGATCTCTATTGGGCCAAGCCCGATGCCGTCGAAGGAGAGTTTGAACAGGATCTTCGCGTATGCCGAAAAATATTGATCAATGAGGTCCAATATTCCGAGACTTCACTGAATCCCCTCAGCCGAGGGATCACGGATGAGGCCTTAGCTAAATGTTTAAACAGTAAAGGATGGTTTTTGGCTGAAAAGCCCTGAGGGCCTGACAAATAGTATCGGCTCTCAAGACGATTGGGATGTGAAAACCTTCTGGGAGATTTTCAAATTTTCGGAAATGGCTTTATTCACTTTTCACTACCTAAAAATATATCCACTGAATTTTGAATCGTGTGCTGAATCTGCTGTAAGACCTCTGCATCAATGATTTTATTTCCCGCCGTCGTCGTCACATAAAACACGTCAACCACCTGATCCAACCGGGTCCCTATTCTGGCCATATGCGTGGAAAGGCCCAACCCCACCAAAGTTTTAGCTACCACGTGCAGCAACCCTTGCTTGTCATCGGCAAACACATCGATGACCGTAAATACGTCGGACACCTCATTGTCGATGTATACCTCAGTTGGACGGCGTCCCGTGGGAAATTGTCGACCAAATCTGATCCGCCGACGCCGCGCGAACATCTGCTCCACGCTCTCTTGCTCTCCCACCACCATTTCCATTTCCTGTGCAACATCGTAAAACCGGGAAGGAGGCGGATGTTGCTCATAATCAGGATCATGGACCGAAAACACATCGAAGACGGTCCCATCGGTCAGGGTCAAAACCTGAGCATCTAGCACCTGGAGTTCCAGCGCGGCCAGTACTCCCGTCGCTTTCATAAAAATGCCTGGTTTCTCCTGAGGCTGCGCAATTAACACATATTCCGATATGCCCAAATCGTTTTGGTATCGCCCCTCAACATGAACGGGCTTCTTTGTACATTGCCGAACAGCAAAAAAATGACGGACCATGACTTCCACAGGTGTATCTCGTACATAGCGATCGGGGAATTGTCGTAAATAGGTGTCGACCCAGGCCACAAGATTTTCGCCCTTCCATAATGATTCCTGAGCCGATGTCGTGAGGGCTTGAACCATCGAGTCCCGAACGGCACCAAGAAAGTTCTCTCGAACCGAGGAGAGACTTCCCTCCTCCGGTTTTCCCATTATTTCTTCATATGTGCGGGAATAAAGTTCGCTGAGCAGAGTTTCCTTCCATTTATTCATGACCTCAGGCCCGACTGCGGAAATATCCGCAATAGTCAGAACAAACAGTTTCCTTAGCATCTCAATGGATTTAACTTTTCGGGCAAAAGTTAAAATTATTTTGGGGTCGTTCAAATCACGGCGAAAGGCGATGTGAGACATCAACAGATGTTGCAGCACCAAAAATCCCAATGCTTGTCGTTCTTTGTCGCTCAACTGCAGCCGGTCGGCCATTTTTTGTGCGATTTCCTGTCCAACCTCGCTATGATCGCCAGGTCGTCCCTTACCAAGATCATGCAGAAGGAGAGCAAGATGCAAGAGGTCTTTATCCTGAATTTTTCGGTACACTTCTCCAACGAGCCCTTGATCCTCATTGAATCGTTCAGCCTCGCGAACAGCAAAGAGACTATGTTCGTCAACGGTAAACTTATGATATTGATTGAATTGCATCAGACCTCGGACTCTGGCGAAAGCCGGGACCAGTTTCTCCAACAGACAAGCCCGATGCATGGCTTCCAGAGTGTGAAAGATTCGACCGGGTCGAGCCAAAATTTCCCGAAATAGAGTGGCCGCCTCTTCGGTGTGAAACCGCTCGTTGGGAATATTTTTGACTGACTCCGATAGTTCATTCAAAATTCCGGAATCAATCGGCACACCCCTCTCTTGGGACAAAACAAAAAGCTTCAACAAACTATTGGGGTGCTCCACCACCTCCAATAATTTCTCGGAGGGAATGGTCAGGCGGTCCTCTTTAATGAGAAATTTCCCTTCAATGAACACAGGCCTCCAGGATTCCCTGACTCGATTCCACAAGCTCCGCTTTCTCCCCTGATCAAGAAACCGCCGACAGCGGTCAAACAGGCCGGTAGTATGGCGAAAGTACTGTTGCATAAATTGCTCAACCCCCAGGAGATGGGGGAGGTCTTCAAAGCCGAATCGACCGGCCAGGCGGACCTGATCATCAAACGTCAGAATATCCTGTGCCCGATCAGCATCGAGGTGTAACCAACAACGAACCCGCCACAAAAACTCCTGGGCGTCCTGCAAAACCTGGTAATCCTGAAAAGCAATGAGCCCCTGACGAGACAACTCCTGAATCGTGCCTACTCCGTACCGAGCCTGTGCCACCCATTGCAACAGGTGAAGATCCCGTAACCCTCCTTTACTTTTTTTGACATTCGGCTCAAGAAGAAAAACCGTCTCGCCGAATTTTGCATATTCCCGTTTGCGTTCCTGTATTTTATCCGTCACAAAGTTTTTTGATTTCCGGTCCAGGACCCGACGGGCAAACTTTCGCTGAAACTCTTGAAAGACCTCCGAGCTGCCTACTAAGTAGCGTGATTCCATGAGAGAGGTGCAGATCGTCAGATCCCCTTCCGCAAGCAATAGACATTCCGACAGGCTTCGCACGCTATGCCCCACCTGAAATCCCAAATCCCATAGTCGATGGAACACCCCTTTCGAAATGGCGTGAGCCGTATCCTCCTGTTGGCCTTGGGTGAGGACCATGACATCGATATCAGAATAAGGTGCTAATTCCCGTCGCCCATATCCCCCGAGTGCCACGAGACAGCATTGTTGCCATCCGGCACGTACTGAAGGCTGCCCAGCGAGAATCACTTCCCGAAACCGAGTGATAAGCAGGCGATCCATGAAGTCGGAAAACCCCTGTAGAATCTCACTCCCGGTCGCACCTTCGGTAAGCCGTTGCCGTAACAAATGCCGTTCATCTTCGAGTGCCACCTGCCCATCCGGAGAGATAGAAGATCCTTTAGGGTAATTAGTGGAAATCCCGTCTGACATGGCTACATCCTTTTGGCGCAGGAGTCATCGACCTGTTCCTGAAGAATATCGGTTGGTAATAGGCATCCGCCGATCCTTTCCCAGAGCCCGAGGCGAAATTTTGATTCCAATGGGAGCCTGACGCCGCTTATATTCACTCATATCGACCATTCGCATCACCCGCTGAACCACCTTTGAGGCATATCCCGACCGGACAATCGACAAGGATGATTGATTCTCTTCCACATAGGCTTCCAGAATGCCATCCAAAATCGAATATGGGGGCAGAGTATCTTGATCCGTTTGATCGGGTTTTAATTCAGCCGAGGGTGCCCGAGTGTGAATGCGTTCAGGTATCACAATCCGATCAAACCCTGATCCCTCATACTGATTTCGCCATTGAGCCAGCTGATAGACGAGGGTTTTAGGCACATCCTTAATCACGGCAAATCCCCCGGCCATATCCCCATATAAGGTCGCGTACCCAACACTCATTTCACTCTTGTTGCCGGTCGTCAGCACCAGATCTCCAAATTTGTTTGACAAAGCCATTAGGAGAGTTCCCCGAATCCGTGCTTGGAGGTTTTCCTCGGTCGTATCCGGAGCCAGGCCTAAAAACGGTTTCTTCAACAATTGGAGATAGGCCTGAAATAATTTGGTGATCGGTAAGTGCAGCAGACGAATACCGAGGTTTTTAGCCAATGTCTTTGAGTCTTGCAGACTCTCGAGCGACGTATAACGGGAGGGCATCATGACACCCATGACCTGCGAAGCTCCCAATGCATCGCGAGCAATTGCAGCCGTTAAGGCCGAATCAATTCCCCCACTGATACCGATTAACACCCGTGAAAATTGGTTTTTTTTCACATAGTCGCCTACACCTAAAACTAAGGCCCTGTACACTTCCTCGGCTTCTTGTAAGGGAGGAAGGATGCCTGAAGGTCTCAGATCCACACGAGAAGCATTAGAAGACTTCCACGGGATGTTTACCCGCGGTACTCGTAGATGTTTACCCGGTGAACGCCTTTTGCTGACAGATCGCCGGGAAGGCTCCGGCAGAGCAATATCGACTAGAAGAAAATCTTCTGTAAATGGTTTTCCCCGGGCAATCACCGTACCTGTCGGATCTACCACCAAACTGTGCCCATCGAAAACCAGTTCATCCTGCCCGCCTACCATATTGGTATAGCTGACGAATATCCGATGAGCTTTGGCTCTGGAGATCAACATTTCCTGCCGCTCATGCGTCTTCCCGGTGTGATAAGGAGACGCATTGATATTCAGAATCAGATTGGCTCCTCCCCGGACGGCCTGGTCACGAACGGGCCCATTGGCAAACCAGATATCCTCACAAATATTCACCCCGATGGCAGCTTTTCCCAGGCAGAATACCGGAGCCGTATGACCGGCTTGAAAATACCGTTGTTCATCAAACACCCCGTAATTAGGAAGCTTGTGCTTGGCATAGCTTCCACGCAAGTGCCCATCCGCCATAATCCAAGCGACATTCAACGGTTTGGGACCTGAGGGATCAACACCCGAAACTTTCAGTCGTACGGACGCTTCATCGACACTTCCAATGACAGCCATAATTCCACGAGTTTTCTTCGCCAGCTTCGTGGAGTATTGCCGAATCTCGTGGAGGAATTCATCCAGAAGAAGGAGATCTTCGGGGGGATAGCCTGGCAAGGCAAGCTCGGGAAACACGACCACGTCGGCTTTCGCTTGCTTGGCCTCTTTAAGCCATCCTTCAATGGCATGAGCATTACCTCGGAGATCTCCGACAAGGGAATTCATTTGCACCATGGCTAATCGAAGTGTGGTCATTAAAAAAAAACGCCCTCAGTTCCCAACAGAACGGAGGACGCCCTTGTCCCGGTTTATCCCACTGGAGAGAAGACGCCCTTGTCTTTCCCTCCTATTCTTCCCCATTATACGAGTATCGAGTTCATCCTTCAATCAATTCTCTCGCCCTATTGGAACCATGGCCAACCTTCTTCCAGGCTGTCTATTGTGTCGCGCGATGAAGCTCCTCGGCCAGAATAATGGCTTCGGCAATTTCCCGCATGGACTTCCGCAGATTCATGCTCTGACGCTGAAGCAACTTGAAAGCCTCGGGTTCCGATAACCCGCGGGAAGCCATAACAAATCCTTTTGCTCGTTCCACCAGCTTGCGAACTTCCAAGGCTTCCTGCATTTCAAATGACTTTTCCAATAACCGGGTATGTTCAATGGCGACGGCCGCTTGATTGGCAATCGCTTGGAGAGTTTTGACTTCCTCGTCGGAAAACACATAATACGTGGAAGTATAGACATTGATCACCCCTATCGTACGTTCCTTCATCAACATGGGAACGGTCAGCAAGGCATGCAACCCTTCTTGTTTAGCCAAATCCCGATAATAATATCCACCCTCCGCCGTCACATCGGGGATATAAATGGGACGTTGCTCCAGCACGGCTCGCCCGCTCATGCTTTGTCCGATTTTCAACGGGGGTTTACGCCGGTAGGCTTCACTCAAACTTTGAGTCGCGGCAATCCGTAATTCACCGGAATCCTGATCCACCAACATAATCGAAGAGATTTTTGAACTCATGAGCTGAGCGGTCATTGTTACAATTAACTGGAGTACATCTTCAAGAAGACGACTTGAGGCCACAGTTTCCGATACCTGCGACAATGTCTCCAACCGCCTGGCCTTTTGTCGCATTTCATCATATAACCTGGCATTTTCGATGGCTCCTCCCACTTGATTGGCAATAGTGGTTAATAAGGCCAGCTTCTCCTCAGGATAACGCTTGGAGCGCTTATGTTGAACATTAATGACTCCCACCACCTCTCCCTTACTCATAATCGGGACGGAGACAAAGGCCTGATAGCGATCCTCTGGCAATCGATGAAAAATTTTAAACCGCGGATCGTCACTGGCATTTCGAGGCACCACCACCGGCACACGTTCTCGCGCCACCCAACCGGTAATTCCTTCCCCTAAGCCAATAGCGATTCTCCCGATTAACCGAGGGTGGGGATTTTTTGAGGCCCGCAAGATCAATTCATCTTTTTTGGGAGAAATTAAATACAGGAGGCAGGCATCCGCTTTTGTGACTTCAACCACTACCTCGACAATATGCTTCAACACCGTCCCCAATTCCAAGGAACTGCCTATTGAGGCACTGATCCTATGAAGCAATTGCACCTCGCGATTGCGCTCTTTAACAACCTGCTTGAGCTCTTCGAGAGATAATGTTTTTCTGGAGGTCATTTTATTTTTTCTTTGATGGGCGAGGTTGCAAGACACGCTTGCGTGAACCGGCGACCCTTCGCTTGTATGGCAACGTAGTTTGGGAAAACCATTTCTGGAGATCGGACCGATTCAGAGGAAGAACCTGAACCTGCCCAAGGCGTTCTGGAATGACGCAATTGATTTGGCCCTTGACAACTTTTTTATCATGCTGCATTCCGGTCCACAAATCGGAAAAGGCCCATTTGGGCATGGCCACCGGCAATCCAACTTCTCGAATTAATTCCGTCTGCCGTTCAACCACTTCACCATCGCAACGACCAAGAAATTGTCCAATCGAGGCTTCCTGCACCATGCCAATCCCCACGGCTTCTCCATGAACCCAGGTCGAATATTTGCCCCAGGCCTCCAACGCATGCCCCACCGTATGGCCATAGTTCAAAATTTTCCGCCTGCCGGCTTCACGTTCGTCACCGGCAACAACCTCCGCCTTAATTTCACAACAGCGACGGACCATTCCAGGGATCACCGTCTCATTCTGGCTTCGCAATTCTTCCACATGATTTTCCAAAAATTCAAAAAAATCGCGGTCCGCAATCACCCCATATTTAATGACTTCAGCCAGGCCTGCCACCCATTCTCGTTTGGGCAATGTGTGCAAAACATGAGGATCAATCACCACAGCTTTCGGCTGGTAAAACGCACCAATAAGATTCTTTCCTAATGGATGATTCACCCCGGTTTTTCCGCCGACACTGGAATCGACCTGCGCCACGAGCGTCGTTGGCACTTGGACAAAGGGAACCCCACGAAGATAGGACGCAGCCGCAAACCCTGCCACATCCCCTACTACGCCTCCACCCAAGGCCAGAATCGCATCCCGCCGTTCAAACCGTTTCGCCGCCAGCTCATCCAGAATTTTCCCCAACCAGGTCATACTCTTGGCGCGTTCCCCATCGGGCAGCAACACCGTTGTACAGGCAAACCCAGTTCGCTTCAGGACACGTTGGACCATTGGCCCATATAACTCATGTATGATGGGATTCGTAATGATGGCAATTCGACCGGATAATCCGAGCGCTTGGCAGATATCTCCCAACTGACCCAGCAATCCGGCCTGAATAAGGATCTCGTAGCTTCGGTCTCCCAACAAGACCGGCACGCGATGGTCGCAAGCAGGAACACTCATGAATTTATCTTATCAAGGCAATTCTGTAATGGATTGACTATAGGACGCAATTCCGCAAAAACCCATTCTATGGCTTGCTTTAAAAGGTACGAACATACTGTTGATAGGCCTCAAAGTTTCGCTTCATTTCCTCAACGGTATCCCCACCAAACTTTTCGATCATGGCATTGGCCATCTCAAAGGCAATGACGGCTTCTCCCACGACACCCGCTGCCGGAACCGTACAGATATCCGAACGTTCTACCGTGGCTTCAAATGGTTCTTTGGTAGCAATATCCACACTATTCTTGGGAGAGTACAACGTTGCAATGGGCTTCATCGCCACTCGCACGACAATAGGCTGTCCATTGGTAATTCCCCCTTCCAGCCCACCCGCGTTATTGGTTTTTCGAATAAACTCTCCTCGTTCCTTATCAAAGTAAATATCATCATGGACTTCCGAGCCAAATCGCCTGGCTGATTCAAACCCCATTCCAATTTCTACCCCTTTCATAGCCTGAATACTCATGGCAGCCATGGCTAATCGAGCGGTCAACCGGCGATCCCATTGCGCATAAGTTCCCAGACCAATGGGCGGATTAGTCACGACGACCTCAAAAATTCCACCCAAGGAGTCCCCCTTGTGCTTGGCCGACCGAATGAGTTCAATCATCTTCGCTGCGGTAGACGCATCATGGCAGCGCACATCGGACTCTTCAGCCTGTTTGTAGGCTTGCAGGGGGTTTGTTGGACTGGGCACGGAAACACTACCAATATCTACGGTATAACTCACCACCTGCATATCAAATTGAGCCAGCAGAGCTTTTGCGACCCCCCCAATAGCCACACGGATAGCGGTCTCCCGGGCACTGGCTTTCTCCAAGACATTTCGAATATCTCGATGCCCATATTTTATCGCTCCGACCAAATCGGCATGTCCCGGGCGCGGTCGAGTCACAACCCGCTCAGTCGAAGGGGGACCGGGTTCGGAAGCCATAATCTCTTTCCAATTTTCCCAATCTTTATTCCACACCATGAGCCCCAAGGGATTTCCTAATGTCACCCCTTTTCGTACACCACACATAAACTCGATTCGATCTTTTTCAATCCGCATACGACCGCCACGGCCATATCCACCCTGTCTCCGGGTCAGGTCGGCATTGATAAATTCGGCCGTTAACGGTAATCCGGCAGGTACGCCTTCCAATACAGCCATTAACCCTTTTCCATGTGACTCCCCAGCATTTAGATAGCGCAACATGAATCCTCGTTGGACAGTTGAAAAATAAATTCGTGTTTCCTTAATCCCCAACCCTAATCTGAGGTTAAGCTCCACAGTGCTTACTATGGAGTACGGACTACATCATACCGATTGACCCCGTAAAATTCGTCTAGGCGTGAATCGGGAAGTTGGCCGAAGGGACCTAATTATGAAGGTTTTTGAACGCTTCTTCAAGCGTTTTTATCCAGCACCAACGTGTGTTTATTTAAAAAACAGATTGGCAGACTTGATCGTGGGTGAGCCACCTGAATGGGAACGGGACTGTATCCAATCCAATCGGACACGATCATCCTTGATCTCTTTGACCCTCCATCCTGTTTGGGCGACGGTCTCACCCGGTTCGACAATAAGGTGTTCCTTGGGGGAGAGTTGAATTACCGCTTGATAACCCCACGGCCCGCGTATCACACTTAATAGTTTTCCAGGTAGGGGAAGGGAAGGCAAAGGGGGGTTGGCAATTTTTGGTTGGCCTGGTGATTTGGGAACAGGTATCGATTTTTCTATGGGAGCAAAGGGATCTCGAAAGCCCTTTGAAGGGAGTGGATGACTTTTGGAGGCAACGGGATTGGCGACGAACCAAACCTGAGTGGCATGTCCGGAGCCTTCCCGAACGGGTTCATTGGGTAGGGATTCTCGTCTGGTACTATCCTCCTGAAATTGTTTAAACGTCGAAAAACTCGCCCCCAAGCCAACTCCCTGGCTATGCGTAACAAAAATCAAGCTCCCTATCATGATGACCACTAGGCCACAGAAGATTTCATTTAACAGATTTATGAATTTTGAATTTAACAATCTTTCCGACATTCTTCGGCTCACAATTTCGACCCCCACTCTGTATTTCTGGGTCACTATTTTGATCCTCAGGCCGCTAAAAGCTTTTTAACCTGCTCAAAAACCGAAGGGGTCATGCCTTGAATCTTAATATCCATTGAGATGGTTGTTTCCCCATTTTCCCTTGACATCCTTACCACACTGACCGAGGAAATCGACTGCACCCACGGAAGTGCCTCCAGTCCTCTCAAGAAAGAGACCCCTTGATAGAACACCCCCTTAACCTTGATGGCAATTCCCAGAAATTTTGTGGTCTGTTGATCCCGGGAAATCATGGCATCCGGCTTCCAGGAATTCATGGTTATATTCAGGCTTCTGGAGAGATCCATCACCTCTTTTCGAAACCCTTGAGGGTTCACTTCCTCCGGAACATTTTGAAACCTTTCCCGTATGTCATGACGAATACGAAGCAATTGCTGATTAACATCTTGAAGAGCTTTAATTTTGAAAAGTGCAGCCCGACTCCCTTGTTCTTGCTGCTGGATTTCAGCATTGAGCCGATCAATATCGTCCATCAGAGGAGACCACATAAACGAGTAAAGGGCAACCAAACACAGCAGAACTCCTACCCCCAGAATGGTCCATCGTCTTGAAGCGGTAAGTTGAGACCATCCAGTCATCATGTGACAGATTTCTCTCGAATGGATAATCGAATAATAAATGCATAGGGGGCCGTAGCCCCATTAGTGCCTTCCTGAATCTCAACGAAAGGGAGTTCTCGTAGCGGCAAGGAATTCTCCAGCCGATCAAGACATACCCCCACATCTCCAATAAGGTAGGCTTGTCCATGAATCTCCATGGTTTCTCCATCAATCTGTATGGCATCCAACCAGACTTGGAGATTTTGCAAACTTTGCCCGATTATATCCATGAAATCTGCGGGATTTCGTGTGGAAGAAATTTCCTTTTGCAAATGCTGCAAGGACGCCATCATCGCGTCCCCTTGAGTTTTCGCCTGTGAAAGGCGATCAATCGTTTCTTGCAGTCGGGAAAGGCTCTGAGCCGTCACGATTTTTTCCTGAAGAAGCGCCTCACGCTCAAGGTGTAGGGTTTGAGTCCACCACCCACTTACAATTCCTGCCAGGAGGAGGAGTATTACACCGAGCCCAGCCCCCAACCAAGAAGATTGTGCCGCAGGATGAGAAGATTGCAGTTGCCGAATTAAATTGATTTGAATCATTCTTACGCATGCCCTCTTAGCGCAACCCCAACCGCTACTCCTAGTAACGGCATAGCATCCACAAAGGTCGGATCCTGGCTGAAGGCCGGAGGCACCTCGATCATCTGAAAAGGGTCAACTGGATTAACAGGCAACCCCAATCTTTGAGAAAGCCTCATACCCATCCCCTCTACAACGGTATACCCCCCGGACAGTATGACGCCAGCTAACTCTTGGGAGGACTCGGATGCAGAATACTCAATAATAATAGCCTGGATTTGTCCGCTCACCTCCTCCAAATACGGTTCCCATAGGATTTGAGCTGAGATTTCCATTTGTTTTTCGCCAGTGGGTGGACCTTCCGTAAATCGGATTTGATCTACCAAATCGCCATACCATTCCACGGCAAAGGGTACCTCACGGCACAACACCACCTCACCTTGATGGATCACTAATAAAAGCATGCCACTTGGGCCTATATGAGTCAGCAACCACGCATCTTCAACTCCGTAATTAACCGTCACCATATTTGTCAGCGCAAATGTATCAACATCCACAAAACCGATCTCCTGTCCCTTGAAATCCGACATGATCGAGTCAATCCACCCTTTTTGAGCCACGATCAAAAGGACTTGTGTCTTTTGGGAGGAAACTGGAGAGGAAGTCGAGGAGACATGAACATCCCAAAGCACCTCTCCCATTTCAGAAGAAATATAGCGGTCAAGCTCCCATTTTAAATGCTCCCGGATGTCCTGTTCAGACATGGCAGGAAATTCAAGTCTTTTCACAATCACACGAGGACCTGAAACCGAGACGCCGATATTGGAGGACTGTATCCCGTTTTTCAACCATTGCGTTAGTCTGTTGTTCCAATTAATGGGTGTGTCCAAGGCTTCCGCATCCAATAATTGGGGAACGAGTTCGATCCCCCAATCTTTTAAAATATACTGATGGCCTTTTCGTCTCAGGACTACGAACTTGTGGAGGTGACTTCCTAAATCCACGCCAATGCTCACCTTTTCCCGCTTCAACCTGAATGATAATACTTCTAGAAGTGGCCAAGCGGCCTTTTCCAATACTTTCACTAATATCGCCATAATTGAAGTATCTCCCTGAACCCGATTTACTGGAGGCCTCCCCTACCTGGCTATAACCCAATATGATGCAGGGTTACTACCTAATATAGTGTGGGAATACTGTGTGGTTGACGGCTAAGTGAAAACCCGGCTGGATTATTTCACGTAGCCAGATGCAACAAGGGGTTAAATGGGAAAGGGGATCAGAGGCAGCAGGAGGCAGACAACACTTATCATATTCAAGAACTCTAGGACACTGACACCTTCTCGCTTTGAATTTCTCGATGGCGTAGAGTGGCTTCATAGCCAAGCCTTTTCATTTCTTCCTTCATCCGAAGAGCTATGGCCACTGAACGATGCCGTCCTCCCGTACAGCCAAAGGCAATAGTTAAATAACTTCGCTGTTCACGTTCAAACAGTGGCAATAAAAAGGCTAATAATTCCTTAATATGGTGAAGAAACGTGTCACCCTCTTTGGTATCCAACACAAATTGTTGAATGTCGGGATGCTCACCGGTTAAGGGTTGGAGGTGGGGCACAAAGTGGGGGTTTTTCAGAAATCGCACATCGAATACCAAATCGACATCAACTGGCACCCCGAATTTATAGCCAAAGCTTAGTAGGTTAATTCGTAAGGCCTGTCCTTCACCCCGATCCCGGTACTGTTTAATCATCCATGCTTTGAGATCATGGACGGTAAATTCTGATGTATCTAAAATCCGATTGGCCTTATTGCGTAACCCTTGAAGCCGTTCCCGCTCAAGCTGGATGCCCTCGATAACCGGACGTTGGGGCAACAAAGGATGAGGACGCCTGGACTCGGAAAAACGCCTCACCAAAACATCGTCATGGGCTTCCAGGAATAACAGCTCAACCTGACAGCCATCCTGTTGCAACGCGTCCAGATTACTAAACAAATCATCAAAAAAAGCACGCTCACGAATATCGATCCCTAAGGCAACTTTTTTGACATCCTTTTCAGGTTGAAGGCACAGCTCAGTAAATTTTTGAAATAAAGCTGGAGGCAGATTATCTACACAAAAAAACCCGAGGTCTTCCAAACACTTGAGGGCCTGGGTCTTCCCGGAACCCGAAGTCCCCGTCACAATCATCAATTGGAGGGGAGAAGCTTTGCTCATCGCATCCGCTGAGGGAATATTCATTTGATGAACACCCTATCCCGAAACGAATCTCCTTGCCGTATACCGAGAGATCTACAAGTTCCACAACCCCGTGGAATCAAAAAATACGAGTGAACGGTCATACTTCATATTCATTGGAATCCGCACAGGCCAATCAGGTGGGAATTCGTTTTCGTTGGCCTGCGGAGGCAATATGCAACTCCGCACGATATTTGGCAACGGTTCGCCTGGCAATGAGGATGTTTTTCTTCCGAAGCCGAGCCACAATCTCTTGGTCCTTTAAGGGATTGCCGGCATCTTCCTGCGCCACCATTTCTCGGATCATTTCCCGCACCGTTACGGATGACATGTCCTCCCCTCGATTATCCGCTCGCTGAATTCCGGCGTTGAAAAAGAACTTCAGTTCCAGGATACCTTGAGGACAGTGCATATATTTATTGGTGGTCACTCGGCTAATGGTGGATTCATGCATGCCAACATCGTCTGCCACTTGCTTTAACACCAAGGGACGCAAATATTGAATGCCTTTTTCCAAGAAAGCCTCTTGAAATTTCACCAGACTGGTGACGACTTTCACGATGGTTTTATTACGCTGGTCAATACTTCGGATGATCCATTGAGCCCCTTTGAGCTTTTCTTCCAAATACGTTTTTGTGGTGCCGGCATCTTCACCGGGATTATTTAAAAGCCTTCGATAATAGGGACTGATTCGCAATCGAGGAAGCCCGTCGTCATTGAGTAGCACCACCCATTCCCCTTCATGTTTCACAACATACACATCGGGAATAATAATGGAATTGCTGTCCGAAGAATATGGGCGGCCGGGTTTTGGCTCTAGATGCTCAATGATTTTGACCGCTTCATAGACCTCCTCCAGAGTGACTCCGAGATTTTTAGCAACCACCTGATAGCGTTTCTTCTGTAAGTCCACCAAGTGATGATCAAGAATCGCCTCGACCAGATTGACCGGTACCGTCAAGGGCAAGGGGATTTCTAATCCTGCCTCATCATGTTGGAGCGCATACAATTGGATCCGTAGGCATTCCTGGAGATCCCGAGCTGCAACCCCTGGAGGATCAAACGTTTGAATATGTTTCAGCGCACCCTCGACTTGCTCAAGAGAACAGTTCCCATCTTCTGCTAGTTCTTCAAGCGGGACTCGCAAATACCCGTCCTCGTCCAAATTTCCAATGATCATACGACCAATATCCCGGTCATTTCCCTCTAACGAAGACAGCCGTAACTGCCATTCGAGATGGTCTTCCAGAGAGGTTGGCTTCGTTAAGGTTTGTTCATAGGAGGGGAACTCTTCATCGCCTTGAGAAATCTCATCCCGTTGGGCAGGTCGCCAATCCGACCCCAAAAGGTTATCCCATTCCTCCGACGTCAATGGTTCGCTTTCTTTCACGGCAGGAGGCGCCTCTTCAGGCTCCCCTGGCGCTTCAACCTCCTGAGCCTTCGGTCGTTCCGCGCCTTCTTCTCCAGCTACAGCCTCTTCATCCTGAATTTCCAAGGCCAGATCTTCCAGTAAGGGATTTTCGACCAGATGTTGCGATAAAACTTGTTGAAGTTCTAAACGGGACAACTGCAACAATTTAATAGCTTGTTGTAGCTGGGGTGTCATGACCAGCTTTTGAGAAAGACGGAGGTCTAAACGAAGATCCATAAGGCGCGTCAGCTTCCTAGCAAGGGTTTACATCTTAAACCGTTCACCCAAATATACGGCTCTGGCTTTTTGACTATTCACAATCACATCCGGCGGACCTGCTTCCAATATAGCGCCTTCGCTTATTATATAAGCTCGGTCAGTAATGGAAAGAGTATCTTGGACATTATGGTCGGTAATCAGAATTCCGATATGTTTTTGTTTGAGGGTAGTGAGAATATCCTGAATATCCCCGACCGCAATCGGATCGATCCCGGCAAACGGTTCATCCAACAGGAGGAATTTTGGATTCGTCGCCAATGCCCTGGTAATCTCCAGACGACGACGTTCCCCGCCCGAAAGTGTATACGAACCATTCTTTCGTAAGGGAGTGAGGTTTAATTCTTCCAACAATTCATCCAGCCGTTGTTGCCGTTGACCTGAGGTTAGGTTAAGTGTCTCCAAGACTGCCAGCACATTATCTTCAACGGACAATCGACGAAAAATAGAGGCTTCTTGTGGAAGATATCCGACCCCTCTCCTGGCTCGTTTATACATGGGGAGGAGTGTAATATCTTCCTTGTTGAGGAATATCTTACCTTGGTCCGGCTGGCAAAGTCCCACCACCATATCGAAAATCGTCGTTTTACCAGCCCCATTGGGTCCCAGAAGCCCAACAACCTCCCCGGCAAGCAATTCCAAGCTGATGCCACGAACCACTTGACGTCCCTTATAACTTTTCTTTAGTCCTTTGGCTGATATTTTATATACAATGTGGCCACGGTCCTCACTCATAAGCATGCTTCTTTTTGGATTAACCGGAAATTTCAACCGATAGGGCTAGACAACAAGATTTGTACTTATTTTGTGACGAGGTAGCACCAACAAGGTAATTTGATACCTCGTCATGACAAAGGACCGCTACCACTAATTCCCTGGATTGTCCTGAATAATGACCTCAGTTCCCCCTTCCACCACACTCCTATTTTCCCGCAGGTACATGGTCATCTTTGGACCGGAAATTTTGGTACCTTCCTGCCAAGCGATTGGAGAGCCTCGAAGAATCACTTTCTCCTCCTGCTTAAAATACAGAGCATGCTCGGAAGTGGCCCGGCTCTCCCCTTTAAAAATCCTCACATGACCGCGGGCTTCAATCATATGAATTTCTTTAGCGGTTTCTCTATTACCGGCAGAAGAGGAGACCGATGGAGTCGAGGGGACCTTTTCTTTAAAAAAAACAGTCATGATGTCTGAAAATACAATGAGTTCTCCCTGGACCAGTTTAACTGATCCTTTAAAAACGGCCTGATTCTTTTCACTGCTGGCCGTCATTGTATTGGAGGTAATAACAGTGGTTGCTGGAGATTCTTGCCCGAAAGAATGAAGGGGAAGAGACAACCAACACACCGCTACAAAACAGAGAAGTTTTTCCCAGCTTAAAAATTTTATGGTGAAAATACCTCCGCACGAACATTGGCCAGCACCTGAAACTCCTTGGTATCGACCTTTCCGGTTAATCCCACTCCTGTGATAGTCAGCCCATCCCCCTTAATGATTACAGGATCGGACGTCTTCAATTCACGAGCCTGTTCAACCCATCTCAGCCTGTCAGATAAGACTTGAAATCCGGAGTCAAACGTCATGACGGTCTTATCTTTTTCTCCCACCAAATCAAAATCATTTGTTGAGGTATTCATAATTCCCGTGTCGGAAGTAATGACCAATTGTTCCGTCTGAAAGTCCCCATCAAATAAGCGAACCTGGACATCCTGCAGTCTGGCCAAATGGTCCTCTTCAAATACTTTAGCCTGATCCGCAGTGACAACCCATCTGGTTGTCCCTGATCGTGTTTGCCGATAGGAAAATCCTTGAATCCAGGCATCAGCCCCCTGTTGCTCGTCCAAGGTTACTATCGTCGCCTCTTGCCCCTTGGATTGCATATGCCCAACGACTTTATAACCAATAAAAAAGGTCAATCCCACAATCCCCAATGTCAGGAACGATCTAATAGCAAATAATTTCATAGGGATAGAACTACAAATCCTCTCCCTTGTAAAAAATACTTAGAGGGAAAGGATAGCATAGGGTCTATTTCAAGTAAATAAAATACCCTATAGCTATCCCTATTGTACCACTGGGAAACAATAGGAAGAGAAGAGGAACGAAGGCGGGGAAAAATTAAAAGGAAAGGATAACCCTGGCAGTAACTGTAACAATTACGTGGGGGTCTTTTCTTCTTGAGACTCTCCTCCTTTTTCAACCAATTCGATGGCCACCATTTGAGCAGCATCACCTGGACGCTGCCGTGTCTTAATGATTCTGGTATACCCTCCATGACGGGAAGGAAATCGCTTTGCCACATCATCGAATAGTTTTTCAACCGTCTGCTTGGTTCGTAAGACCCGCAAGGCCCCGCGACGAGCATGCAAAGTACCCTGCTTGCCAAGTGTAATAAGCTTATCGGTTATACCACGAAGCTCCTTGGCTTTCGCCTCGGTCGTTTCAATACGTTCGTGTTCTAGTAAGGAGGTCACTAAGTTACGAAACAACGCCAATCGGTGTTTCGAGTTTCGCCCGAGTTGTCTTCCATGTTTTCGGTGACGCACGTTCGTTATCCTTTAATTGGGGTAGATTAGGACTGAGACTCGACCACTTCCGTAACTTTCGTCCCGAGCTCCAAACCCATTTCTAATAAGACTTCCTTGATTTCATTCAAGGATTTCTTTCCGAAGTTTTTTGTTTTGAGCATCTCATTTTCGCTTTTTTGTACCAAATCACCAATTGTCTTAATGTTAGCATTTTTCAGACAGTTGGCTGCACGTACAGAAAGTTCCAGCTCATTCACACTACGGGAAAGATGTTGATTCAGCTGCAATTGACTTTCATCACTTTGCTCTTCCTTAGCCGGCTCTCCCTTGTCTTCCGACGGGAGACAAATGGCGAGATGATCTCGAATAATTCCTGCCGCGACGGTAATGGCCTCTGGAGGTGTTAAACTGCCGTCTGTCCAGACCTCCAAAATTAATTTGTCATAATCGGTAATTCTGCCCACCCGAGCACTTTCCACATTAAAATTGACGCGTTTAATGGGAGAGAATACCGAATCAACGGGAATGACTCCGATTGGCAATCCTTCCTCTTTGTTCCGTTCAGCTGGGACATAGCCTCTTCCAGGCTTCACGATCAATTCCATATCCAATACGGCATCTTTATCCAGAGTGGCAATGTGCAAATCTGGGTTCAGAACCTCGGTATCCGCATCCACAGCAAGGTCGGAGGCCCGCACTTCCCCTGGACCTTTTTTCTTAAGCCGAATGGCCTTCGCTTTATCCGTATGTAACTTCAGACGAAGCCCTTTAATATTTAAAATAATGATGGTGACGTCCTCAGTCACACCGGGAATAGTTGAAAACTCATGAAACACACCTTCAATCCGAACCGATGTCACGGCAGCTCCAGGCAAGGAAGACAGGAGCACTCTTCTCAGCGAGTTACCCAACGTGGTCCCAAAACCACGCTCAAACGGTTCTGCCACAAACTTTCCATACGTCATCGTGGACGTTTCTTTTTCCAATTCCAATTTCGTGGGCAGTTGGAAATCCTTCATGCTTTTAATCATAAGGATTGCATCTCCCTTTCTGGCTCTCTAACACGTTGAAAGATACCCAATGGTTTTTTCAGCCTTAACTCTATATTTTACCTGATCATCGTGAATACAGTTCCACAACGACCTGTTCATTGACCAACACATCAATATCTTGCTTGGTTGGAACAGCTTGAACCGTTCCCGTAAATTGCGGTCGGTCCAAGTCCAACCAGACCGGAATCCCCCGCCCTTCCGCCACTTCAAGAGCGGCTTGCACTGGCACCAACTGACGGCTCTTCTCCTTCACGGCAATCGTATCACCCACATTGACCGTAACAGAAGGAATCGTCATTTTTTTCCCGTTTAGGAGGAAATGCCCATGATTGACCAATTGCCTGGCCTGGCCACGAGAGGCGGCAAAGCCTAACCGATAGACGACATTATCTAACCGTCTTTCCAGAAGGCTCAGAAGATGCTCACCGGTAATGCCTTTTCGTCGTACCGCCAAATGATAGGTCTTTAAAAATTGTCTTTCTTGCATCCCATAGACCCGACGAAGTTTTTGCTTTTCACGCAATTGGGTCCCATATTCAGTCACTCGTCCTTTGCGCGATTGACCGTGCTGCCCTGGGGGATAACTCCGCCTTTCAATTGCACACTTTTCTGTCATGCAACGCGTACCTTTTAAAAACAACTTGACCCCTTCACGGCGACAAAGTCGGCAAACGGGTCCTGAATACTTCGCCATAACTATTCCCCCTCCTCTTTCAACTTGAACGCTGACCTATCAAAGTAGGCGCTACTCGAATCCTACACCCTTCGACGTTTCGGTGGACGACAACCATTATGCGGAATTGGCGTGACATCCCGAATTAAATTCACACGCAATCCGACGGATTGCAGAGCCCGAACTGCGGCTTCCCGTCCTGACCCTGGTCCATTAACATACACATCAACTTGACGTAAGCCGTGTTCCATCGCTTTTTTAGCCGCAATTTCACCTGCTCGCGTGGCTGCAAACGGCGTACTCTTCCTTGACCCCTTGAACCCCTGACTGCCTGCGCTGGCCCATGAAACAGCGGCACCGGTCATATCCGTGATGGTCACAATGGTATTATTAAAGGAGGCTAAAATATGCACAATGCCAACTTGAATAACTTTACGCTCTTTCTTTTTACCCTTTTTCACACTCATGCAATGTCCCTTTCCCCAGACTTATTTCCTCGCCTTGCCTCCAATTGCTCCACGGCGCCCTTTTCGAGTCCTTGAATTCGTCTTTGTCCTCTGACCTCGGACCGGGAGCCCTTTCCGATGCCTAAGGCCCCTGTAGGTGCCAATGTCCATTAACCGTTTGACGCTCATCGAGACAGCTTTACGTAAATCCCCTTCAACTTCGTATTCTTTTTCAATCGTTTCCCGCAATTTGACGATCTCATCTTCCCTGAGGTCCTTGACCCTCGTTTCTGGGGATACACCGGTTTTGTGCAAAATTTCATTGGCGAGAACATGCCCAATCCCATAAATGTAGGTCAAACCAATATCAATTCGTTTTCCAACAGGCAAATCCACTCCCGCAATACGTGCCATATCCTGGAATCCCCTTAGTTAAAATAAATTTTTTAGCATCGCTAATGTCGAATCACTGACGTTGCCAGGCAAGGACCTGTAGGACTTCATCAACCGACCTACCCTTGCCGTTGCTTATGACGTGGATTCGTACAAAGAACCCGTACGATTCCTTTTCGACGTATCACTTGGCATTTCGCACAAATTGGCTTAACCGACGATTTGACTTTCACAGCTCAGACCTCAATTTATTTAAACCGATAAGTAATGCGGCCCTTGGTTAGATCATAGGGGGTGAGTTCCACCGTCACCTTATCACCAGGCAATATACGAATGAAGTGCATTCGCATTTTACCTGAAATATGGGCGAGAATTTTATGCCCGTTTTCCAGTTGCACGCGAAACATGGCATTCGGCAAAGTTTCAGTCACCAACCCCTGTACCTCAATGATATCTTCTTTTCCCATTCAAAATTTACCTGGGTTCACCCGAGGCACAGGCCGTTAATATTCTTGGCGGACCGGATGGCTCGATAGTAATCGTGTGTTCAAAATGTGCCGACCAGGAACCATCGGTCGTCACAGCTGTCCAACCATCTTCCAGGACTTTCACCCCGGGTTTTCCCATATTCACCATGGGCTCAATGGCCAGCGTCATTCCCGCCTTCAGTCGTGGGCCCTGACCGGCTTTTCCATAATTTGGAACCTGTGGTTCTTCGTGCAATTGCCGCCCAATACCATGGCCCACAAAATCCCGGACCACCGAAAAACCATGCCGTTCAATATATTCCTGAATGGCATGAGAAATATCGGAAAGCCGGTTTCCTACAATAGCCTGCTCCAGGCCTTTTTGAAGGGCCTCTCTGGTCACGTCAATTAATAATTTTTTTTGTGAATCAACTTCCCCTATCGCGACGGTCACTGCCCCATCGCCGTAGAATCCTTCAATAATGGCCCCGATATCCAATCCGATAATGTCTCCATCCTTCAAAACCCGATGTCCTGGAATCCCGTGCACCACTTCTTCATTCACAGATGCACACAAACTATTCGGGTAATTTCTATATCCTTTGAAAGCCGGAATCCCTCCCAAATCTCGAATACATTCTTCCGTGACTTTATCCAACGCCAATGTATTCATTCCTGGCTTGATCAAACCCACCAACACCTTTTGACATTCCGCAACAATCCGACTCGCTTCTGCAATAGAATCTATTTCCTCAGAAGTTTTCAGGATGATCATTCTACCTGAGGCTAGGACAAAAGAGCCAACAACCGACGTTGGACATCATTAACGGCTCCAGACCCCTCCAGTTCAGACAATACGTTTTTGGCCTTATAATACTCGATTAGTGGGGCCGTCTGCTCATGGTAGACGGCCAGACGGGATTCAATTGTTTCAGGTTTATCATCATTACGTTGAATGAGGTCTGCCCCACAGACATCGCATATACTATCTTTTCTTGGCGGAATCGCCTGAATATGGTAGACGGCCTTGCATTGAGGACAACTCCTTCGTCCGCTGATCCGCTTCACAATTTCATCTTTTGGAAGTGTAAAGTAGACCACTCGATCCAGGCTATCTCCGCTGGATTTTAATAGCAGCCCCAATTGATCGGCCTGAGGAACGGTCCTCGGAAAACCATCCAATAAAAAACCTTGCCGGCACTCTGCCGTCTTTAATCTTTCACGGACCAACCCGATCACCACTTCATCAGGAACCAATTCTCCTCGATCCATAAATCCTTTAGCTTCTATCCCTAGCACAGTTTTTTTTTGAACACTATCTCGCAACAAATCACCCGTCGATAGCTTGGGAATATCAAATTTTTTAGCCACAAACTCGGCTTGAGTGCCTTTTCCAACCCCAGGAGGGCCCAAAAAAATTAATCGCATTGAACTAGCCACTTCGCCCTTTTAAAGGCGTCTTTCCCAAAAACCCTTCATAGTTTCGCATCAACATGTGATTTTCAATTTGTTGAGCCGTATCCAGACCTACCCCAATAACAATCAACAGGGATGTTCCACCAAAGTAAAACGGCATATTCATCTTATAGATCAATAGTTCTGGTATGACACACACAATAGCCAGATAAATCGCTCCGGCAAAGGTAATCCTGGTCAGCACTTTATAAATAAAGTCAGCTGTTTTTTGACCTGGCCGTATTCCAGGAATAAACCCACCATACTTTTTCATATTATCCGCCATATCAACAGGGTTGAGAACCACAGCGGTATAGAAGAAACAGAAAAAGACAATAAGCCCCACATATAATAACGTGTACAGTACAGATCCTGGGGCCAAGTGAGTCCCCAATGATTGGACCCATGGAACCTGGATAAAACTGGTAATGGTGGCCGGAAACGCAATAATTGATGAAGCAAAAATTGGGGGAATCACTCCAGCCGTGTTAATTTTAAGGGGAATATGTGTATTTTGCCCTCCAAAGACACGGCGCCCAACGACCCGCTTTGCATATTGAACAGCAATTTTCCTTCTTCCAGACTCTAAAAAGACAATGGCCCCAACAACTGCAAGCATCACCACTCCAAGCATAAGTAGAAGAGGAAGGCTTATTTGACCAACCCGATATAAATCAAAGGTTTGAACAACTGCTGCCGGCAGTCGTGCGACAATCCCAGAGAAAATTATGAGTGAGATCCCATTTCCTACCCCTCGCTCCGTAATTTGTTCGCCCAACCACATGAGGAAGGCCGTTCCGGCCACCAAGGTAATAACCGTGATAATACGGAAAGGCCAGCCAGGCTCAAGAACAAACGCACCCTGATTCATGCCTTCAAGCCCTAAAGCAATACCAAAACCCTGAATAAAGGCAATGACAATGGTCCCGTACCGTGTATATTGAATGATGGCTTTTCTGCCGCGTTCACCTTCCTTTGCTAATTTTGAAAGATGGGGGACGACGACGGTCAGGAGCTGTAAAATAATCGAGGCACTGATATAGGGCATGATGCCCAAAGCAAAAATCGTTAACCGCGAGAGAGCTCCCCCAGAAAATATATCTAAAAAACCCATAAGAGCCCCCCCTCGTTCCGTCAGGAACTTGAAGAGCTCTTCGTTGTTGATCCCGGGAGTTGGAATATGGGCTCCAACCCGGTAAACCGCCAACATCGCCAAGGTGAATATCACCCGGCTTCGTAATTCGGGAATTTTAAAGATATTTTGAAGGCTCGTAATGAGCCGTTCAAGCACGGCCGATCACCTTAACTTGCCCACCAGCACTCTCAATTTTATCTTTGGCCGACACGCTAAAGCTGTGAGCTTCGACAACCAGCGGACGATCGATCGCCCCTGCTCCAAGAATTTTCACCAAAGGACGGCGTCCCTTTATGATACCGTTCTGTTTGAGAATGGCTGGAGTGATGACTCCTTCTCCCTCAATTCGAGACAAAGTTTTAAGATTAACCACTGAATATTCAACCCTAAATACGTTAGTAAACCCACGCTTGGGTAGTCGACGAACCAATGGGATCTGACCGCCCTCAAAACCCACTTGATTGGCACGACCGGAACGAGCCAATAAACCCTTGTGGCCCTTTCCTGATGTCTTTCCTATGCCAGATCCTGGCCCACGACCCAATCGTTTCTTCTTTGACTTTGATCCTGGAGCTGGACTGAGTTCATGAAGTTTCATTGTTCCACCACCTCAATAAGATGGCGAACTTTGTAAATCAATCCTCGCACCTGCGGTGTATCAGGTCGGCTTACTGTTTGGCGAATTCTTTTCAATCCTAGGCCTTTCAATACCACTCGCATTTTTTCAGGATGTCCAATGGTACTGCGCTTTAATGTTATAGAAAGATTGGATCCCAATTGCCTGTTCCTTCAATGTGAATGATTTTATTAAATACAGTGTAAGTAGGCCTCAACCCGCAATCGGCGTGGTCGCATTTTTTCTCATTTCACGAACCTTCTGCGGATCACGTAACTGGCGTAAACCCTCCAAGGTGGCTCGAACCGCATTAAACGGATTACCACGCCCAAGCGTTTTAGCCACAATATTTTGAGCTCCCGCCACTTCTAATAAAATCCGAACGGCCCCACCGGCGATAATACCCGTTCCTTTTTGTGCGGGTTTTAATAGGACATGCTCTCCACCAAAATATCCATGAACCTCATGGGGAATCGTGCTCGACTTCAATGGAATTTTCAGCAGACTTTTTTTAGCTTGCTCAATCGCTTTAGATATCGCGGAAGGGACTTCGGCAGCCTTCCCTTTTCCAACTCCAACCCAGCCTTCACCATCTCCAACAACGACTAAAGCCGAAAAGGAAAATCGCTTTCCACCCTTAACCACCTTTGCCACTCTATTGATGGTTACGGCTTTATCTTTTAAATTTAGCTCATCAACATTCAATTTCACTGATAATACCCTTCCCTTCAAGGAATCCGAATCAGATGAACCCTAAAACTTTAATCCACCGGACCGTGCCGCATCAGCCAATGCCTTGACGCGACCATGATAGAGTCTTCCTCCACGATCAAACACTACCAGTTCAATAGGAATGGCCTTTGCGCGCTCAGCCAAAGCTTGGCCAACTGCCTTTGCCGCTTCCACATTCCCACCAGATTTCAATTGGGTCTTTAATCCAGGATCACATGAAGAGGCCGCCACCAGGGTTTTTCCCACAGAATCATCAATTATTTGGGCATAAATGTGCGTATTACTTCTAAAAACGCTTAACCGAGGCCTGGTAGACGTCCCGAGTATACGTAAACGGACACGACGTTTTCTGCTGCTTAAACGATGTTGTTTTTCAAAAATATTCACAGTTGATCCCTACTTTTTACCTGCTTTTCCGGCTTTTTTACGGAGAACTTCCCCTATGTATTTAACACCCTTTTGCTTATACACATCCGGAACTTTCAATGTCCGGATTTTGGCAGCGGACTGAGACACAATGCGCTTATCAATCCCCTTCAAAGAAATCAATGTTTGCTTATCGACAGTGACCTCCACACCCTTAGGCAGGGACAAAGACACCGGATGGGCATAGCCAACAGTAAAGGTCAGAGAATTGCCCTGAGCCTGAGCCCGGTAACCCACCCCCATGATTTCAAGATTTTTTTGATAGCCTTGCTTCACCCCAACAATGTGGTTGGCAATTTCCGCCCTACTCAATCCATGAAGGGCTTTCAACTTGTTCGTTTCACTTGATCGAGTCAGGGTGACAATTCCATTATCAACCTTTGCCTCTATCCCGGGGGATAGTCCCCACTGTAAATTTCCTAACGGACCTTTAACTGACACCTGACTTCCATTAACCTGAACCTCAACCCCTTTAGGTACGGGAATGGGTTTTTTTCCAATTCTTGACATTCTTAATATCCCCGGCTACGAAACAATAATGTCATAATGACTTAAATTACCAGACATAACACAGGACTTCCCCGCCAACCTTCAATTTTCTACATTGCTCATCCGTCAAAATTCCACGGTCTGTCGTTAAGATGGCCAAACCCAAGCCTCTCATCACCTTTGGCATTTCATCGGCACTCGCATAGACCCTGCACCCGGGTTTACTGATTCGTTTCACTCCGGTTATAAATGATTTTTTCTGACGACCAGGCTCATACCGGAGGACAATTTCTATTGCCGGATGATTCCCGGATACTATCGGTTTAAAGTCATGAATGTAGCCCTCATCCTTAAAGATCCTGAGGACTTCTTTCTTCATTCTGGAAGCGGGGACCTGGAGCGTCTCATGACCCCGTCCGCCCGCATTCTTGATACGGACAAATAAGTCAGCAATAGGATCAGTCATGGACATATTTCAATACCTTTCAGAAGAATAGACTACGTAAAATATTTAAAGGCCCAGGTCTACCAGCTTGACTTCGTGACGCCAGGGATATCTCCACGCAAACTCAAGAAACGAAAACAAATACGGCACATCTGGAATCTTCTTAGAAAACTCCTCACCCGCCCACAAAGCAGACAACGATTATATGTCCTCACCGCAAACTTTGGCTTTCGTTTAACCTTATTTTTTAATGCAAGCCGCGCCACAAAGGCTCCTTTCCACTTATAGCTGAATTATTTTCGAAATGGCATTCCCATATGAGTCAGCAAAGCTTTTGCTTCATCATTTCGCTTAGCCGTAGTGACAAAAGTGATATCCATTCCATGAATAGATGAGACCTCATCGTACTTAATCTCAGGAAACGTCAACTGCTCTTTCAATCCCAAGGTATAATTTCCCCGCCCGTCGAAAGCCTTTGCAGAGATGCCACGAAAATCACGTATTCGCGGGAGTGCAATGGTAACCAAACGATCCATAAATTCCATCATCTGATTCCCGCGCAAAGTCACTTTCGCCCCTATAGGCAATCCCTGGCGAAGCTTGAATCCCGCAATGGCCTTCTTGGCCCTAGTTAAAATCGGCTTTTGGCCTGTGATGAGCTCTAATTCTGAGGCGGCGCTCTCTAATAATTTTACATTTTGAACCGCTTCTCCCATTCCTACGTTCAGAACGATCCTTTCCACACGAGGCACCTGCATGGGATTTTTATATCCAAACTCCTTCATCATAGCTGGGACAACTTTTTCCCGAAAGGCCACCTTCAACCTTGGAATATAATTTTCAGGCTTGGCTATTGGCGCCATCACCTTTTTTTCTTTACTTTTCACGGTCCCTTTTGCTTCTGATTTCGGTTTCATTAGGCTTTATCCAATGTTTCATTTGGGGATTTCTGGTAAACTCTGGCTTTGCGACCATCCTCAAATATCTTCATTTTTATTCGTGAGGGCTTCTGAACTGATTCGCAAAAAGGCATAACATTTGAGATGGCAATTGGGCCTTCTTTTTCCAAAATTCCACCCTGGCGATTCTTCGCATTAGGCTTCGTGTGTCGCTTGAGAATATTCAACTTCTCAACCGTGACCCGACCAATTCGTCTTTCTACATGAAGAACCTTCCCAGATTTCCCACGTTCCTTGCCAGCCACCACCATAACCACATCGCCCTTTTTTATTCGAAATTTAGCTGCCATGTTTTCCCTGCAAAAATATTAAATGACCTCAGGAGCCAACGAAATAATTTTCATGTACTTTTTCTGTCGAAGCTCTCTTGCAACGGGACCAAAAATACGAGTGCCAACCGGCTCCCCCTGCGCATTCACCAACACACACGCATTCCTATCAAAACGAATGTGAGAACCATCGTCTCGACGACACCCCTTCTTCGTCCTGACAATAACCGCCTTCATGACATCGCCTTTTTTGACAGAGGCCTTGGGGATGGCTTCACGAACAGATACCACTATCAAGTCTCCCAGGGAACCATATCGCCTTTTTGTCCCACCAAGCACATGGAAACACCGAACACTTTTCGCCCCTGAATTGTCGGCCACATCTAAATAGGTATAATTTTGGATCATGGATTAACTCTATTCATCAAACACAAATTCTAACATTTATGAACGTTACTACCCGTAATATTCTTCTTTTATTTAGGAACAATCTCTGAAACACGCCAATGCTTATCTTTACTGATGGGCTTGGAATAAACAACCTTCACTTTGTCACCGACCTGACAACGATTCCCCTCATCATGCGCCTTCAATTTGCTTTTCCTTCTCACCACTTTTCCATAAAAAGCATGCTGCTCAACTCGCACCACCTCTACGACCACGGTCTTTTGCATTTTATTGCTGACTACCTTACCAAAAATGGACTGGGGAACTGGCCTTGCTTCGGACATATTCTTTCAATTTCCCTTTAAAGTTTCTTCTTAGGTCTTCTGCTGAATAACCGTTCGAACTCTGGCAATATTTCTTTTGGCTTCTCGAATTTTCATAGGATTTTCCATACGGCCCATTGCCAATTGGCTACGGAAATGAAAGAGTTCCTGCTTCAACGAATCGACTTTTTGCAGCAACTCCGTTTTTTCAAGATTCCTTAAATCATCAATATCCATGACTGCCACCTTACCTTCTCAATTACAAAACTGGGATTTCCCCACGAATGACAAACTTGGTCGCCACAGGCAATTTATGCCCAGCCAAACGCAACGCTTCTTCGGCAACGGCCTGCGTCACATCATCCATTTCAAATAAAATTCTTCCTAACTTCACCGGCGCAACCCAATACTCCGGGTTCCCCTTTCCTTTACCCATTCGTACTTCCGCAGGCTTTTTAGTGATGGGCTTATCAGGGAAAATCCTCGTCCAAATTCTTCCTCCGCGCTTCACATGTCTGGTCATCGCTATTCTGGCAGCTTCTATTTGCCTTGCCGTAATCCGGCCTGGCTCAAGAGTTTTCAAGCCATACTGACCATATGACACCTCACCCCCGCGGTAAGCCTTACCACCCAAACGCCCCTTTTGAACTTTTCTAAATTTAACCCGCTTTGGCGATAACATGGAAAAACCGCTCCAATATCAAAAAAAGACAATAATTTACAAAAAGCCCAATGATGGTTCACTTTTTTCTAAAGAGGGAATTTGTGCGTCACCCTTAAACACCCATGCCTTGACGCCAATTTGCCCCATTGCGGTTTTCGCTTCAGCAAAGCCATATTCAACATCGGCCCTAAGCGTATGCAAGGGCACCCGGCCCTCCCGATACCATTCAGTCCTGGCAATTTCATGTCCGCCTAAACGACCAGCACAGTACACTTTTACCCCTAAAGCCCCCAGCCGCAATGCTGCGGCGACGCTTCGCTTTAATGCACGACGAAACGACACCCGCTTTTCCAATTGCGTAGCAATATTTTCAGCCACAAGTTGGGCATCCAGTTCAGGCTTCTTGATTTCTTTGACTGTCACAAATACTTCATTCCCATATTGCTGCTCCAAGGAAGCCTTCAATTTATCCACTTCCGCCCCTTTTCGACCAATAATAATTCCAGGTCTTGCAGTGTGGATAATGAGTTTCAATTGGTTTCCTGAACGTTCAATTTCCACACTGGAAATCCCAGCGTGATAAAGCTTTCTCTTGACTAGATCCCTGATCGCCAGATCCTCATGAAGAAGCTTGGCATAATCCTTCTTCGCATACCATCGCGATCTCCACGTTCTGGTATATCCAAGCCGAAAACCAAAGGGGTGAGTCTTCTGACCCATTAATATTCTCCTGACCTATTAAAGGTTCCTAAAATTTCAAGCTGTTGGCGCGACCGTTATCGTAATATGACTGGTTCGCTTTTTAATGGGGTTAGCCCTCCCCATGGATCTTGCCCTAAATCGCTTGAGGACTGGGCCACCATCAACAAACGCGCTAGCCACAAAGAGAGCCTCTGCGTCACCCAAGTCCTTTTGCCCGGCATTAGCCACGGCAGAATGAAGTAATTGCTCCACCACTCTTGCCGCAGATCTTGGCGTATATTTCAAAATTGACAATGCCTCTGCAGCATTTCTCCCCCTAACCATATCAACCACCAATCTGGCTTTTCTTGGTGCAATCCTGACATGTCGTAGAATAGCCTTCGCTTCAGACATTTGGTTTCTCTCTCATCCCTAACAAATTAATCCACAAATTGAAATTGCTTTTTACTTCAGGGCCACAGCTTTCTCTGTTCTTGCGGCTCCATGCCCCTTGAAAAACCTGGTAGGAGCAAACTCCCCGAGCTTATGCCCAACCATATTTTCCGTTACGTAGACGGGAATAAACTTCTTCCCATTATGAACCGCGAAGGTCAAGCCAATCATGTCCGGCACTACAGTAGATCGGCGAGACCATGTCTTGATCACCTTAGAATCACGCGACTCCCTGGCTTTCTCTACCTTCTTAGCCAAACACTCATCAATGAATGGGCCCTTCCGAACTGACCTTGGCATTGCATCCCCTTACCGTTAGTGCGACTTTTTCTTTCGCCTGGATATAATCATTTTTGATGTTGGATTTTTCTTGCTTCTTGTCTTATAGCCCTTCGTGGGCTGCCCCCATGGAGATACGGGATGGGGATTACCCTGACCAGATTTTCCCTCGCCACCACCATGAGGATGATCCACAGGGTTCATGACAACCCCACGGACATGAGGCCTCTTACCCAGCCAACGCGACCTTCCAGCTTTTCCAATGCTAATGTTGTTATGGTCCAAATTTCCTACCTGTCCGACAGTTGCCAAACAAGTTCCCAGGATTTTCCTCATTTCGCCGGAGGCTAATCGAATTTGAACATAAGCGCCCTCGCGACCCATCACCTGAGCGGAAGCCCCGGCACTTCTTGCCAATTGAGCACCTTTACCAGGCCGCATTTCAATATTATGAACCACAACGCCAAGCGGCATTTCCATTAAAGGAATGGCATTCCCCGCCCTTACGTCAATTCCTGATCCGGACAGAACAACATCTCCAATCACTAAACCATGAGGAGCCAAAATATAACGCTTCTCCCCATCGGCATAATTCAACAAGGCTATCCTGGCAGTTCTATTGGGATCGTATTCCAAACTTGCCACCTTGGCCGGGATTCCAAACTTATTTCTCTTAAAATCAATGGCACGATACAACCTTTTATGCCCACCACCACGATATCTGACCGTTATTCGTCCATTGTTATTCCGACCACCAGATTGCTGAAAAGACTTCAGCAAACTTTTCTCCGGCTTATTGGGACCCAACCCTTCCTTGGTGACAATGGACATCCCACGGCGTCCAGGTGAGGTTGGATTAAAATCTTTAATTGGCATTGTTGTTTATCCTAGTAAGGTCTTACGTAAGAAATACTGGCCTAAGCGCTTTCATACAAATCAATCTTTTCGCCTTCCTTCAACGTGACGATCGCTTTTCTCCAGTCTGACCGTTTCCCCAAATATCGACCTTGCCGCTTGCGCTTCCCTTGCACATTCTGCACATTGACGGAACTCACCTTAACCTGAAAAACCTTTTCGACGGCACGGCGGATATCGATTTTCGTCGCTCTACCGTCAACAGCAAACGCCACCGCATTTTTGGTTTCACGGATAGAAGTAATCTTTTCAGTTAACAAAGGCCTGATTAATACATCATGCGGATTCAATGTTTAACCCCACAATTCCTTTATTTCTCCGAGTGCTCCCTGGGTGACAACCAGTTTTTCGCACCAGAGAAGATCATATACATTCAAATCCTTAGGTTGAAGAACTTTTAAATCTTTTAAATTTCTTCCCAGACGGCTCAGATCGTCAATTGCCCCCTCAACGGTTAAAACGGATTTACCGCGAACCCCAAGGCCTGACAAAACACTGCCAAGAACCCTTGTTTTTCCCTCTGCAATATTGAGTTGGTCGACTACAACGAGATTTCCATCAGCCAGCTTTGAAGCTAAAACCGACCTCATCGCACATCGATACATTTTTTTTGGCATTTGAAACCCATACTTACGTGGCTTTGGCCCAAAAACGATTCCACCATGCCGCCAAATTGGTGACCGAACTGATCCAGCCCTGGCTCGCCCCGTATGCTTTTGCTTCCAAGGTTTTTTACCAGACCCGCTTACCTCACCACGACCACGCGTAGATGCCGTTCCCTGGCGCTGACTGGCCCGCTGCATAACCACGGCCTGATGGATCAACGGTGAACCGTCCGCCCCTTCACTAAATAACTCATCAGGCAAATCCACTGAACCGACTTTTTTATTTTGCATGCTATAGACTGGAAGTGATCCCATCGTTATCAATCAACCTTTTTGATTTCGACCATTCCACCAATAGGCCCAGGAACAGAACCAGAAACCAGAAGAATATTTTCCTCAACTCTTACATCCACGATCCTGAGACCCTTCACCGTCACCTGCTTATTCCCCATATGGCCAGGTAATTTTTTATTTTTAAACACTCTGGAAGGAAATGAGCTTTGGCCGAGTGAACCAGGAGCACGATGAAACATAGAGCCATGAGAGGCTGGACCACCAGCAAAATGGTGCCGCTTAATAACCCCCTGAAAACCCTTCCCCTTTGAAGTTGCCCGAACATTTACCGAGTCACCCTTGGAAAAAATATCAGCCTTTAATTGCTGACCTGGCTCCAAATTGCTTTTTGAGGTGAATTCCGACAAATGCCTCCAATATTCCTCTCCGGCCTTTTTCAAATGACCCAATTCTGCTTTCCCTAGCTTTCCCTTTGAAGTCTTCTGATACCCTATTTGAACCCTGGAGTACCCGTCCTTCTCCATAGTCTTGACCTGAACGACTCCACAAGGACCCGCTTCGATCATAGTCACAGGGGTCAGACTACGATTTTCATCGTAAACCTCCAACATACCTAATTTTTTTCCAACCAAACCTTGCATCATAACATTCCCAGCTTTGCTTACAATTTAATTTCTACATCAACCCCGGCAGCCAAATTTAGCTTCATCAGAGCATCCATGGTTTCTGGAGTGGGCTCCATAATATCCAACAGCCTCTTATGGGTTCTTATTTCAAACTGTTCCCGCGACTTCTTATCTACATGGGTTGACCTTTGAACCGTGAACTTTTCAATTCTTGTCGGAAGAGGAACGGGGCCGGCTATCCTCGCACCACTACGCCGGACTGTATCCACAATCTCCCTAACAGATTGATCCAAGACGCGGTAATCAAACCCTTTTAATCTAATCCGAATCCTTCGGTCCCGATCCACAAGCACCTATCCTTTCACAATCAACGCTGCACACAATGCCTTCGTTACTGAATGCTCAGGCCACAATCTCGGTGACGACCCCGGCCCCCACCGTCCGGCCCCCTTCCCGCACCGCAAACCGCACGCCCTGCTCCATCGCAATCGGCGCGATCAACTCGCCCGTGAATGACACATTATCCCCCGGCATCACCATCTCCACCCCCGGGTTCAGCTGCACCACCCCCGTCACATCCGTCGTCCGGAAGTAAAACTGCGGCCGATAGCCGTTAAAAAACGGCGTATGCCGCCCCCCTTCTTCCTTCGTCAACACATACACCTCGGCCTTAAACTTCGTATGCGGCGTAATACTCTTGGGCTTGGCCAACACCATCCCCCGCTCCACATCTTCCTTCTTCGTCCCCCGCAACAGCGCCCCAATGTTATCCCCCGCCTGCCCTTCATCCAGCACCTTGCGGAACATTTCCACGCCCGTCACAATCGTCGTCTGCGTCGGCTTGAGCCCCACGATCTCGATTTCATCGCCTACCTTCACCTGACCCCGCTCCACCCGGCCCGTCACCACCGTCCCCCGGCCACTGATGGTAAACACATCTTCAATGGGCATCAGGAAGGGCTTATCAATCGCCCGCTGCGGCGTCGGAATATACGTATCCACGGCCTCCAACAAGCGCATGATCGAGGGCACCCCCACCTCGCTTTGATCCCCCTCAATGGCTTTGATCGCCGAACCGATGACCACCGGCACGTCATCCCCCGGAAATCCGTACTTCGTAAGCAACTCCCGCACTTCCAATTCCACCAACTCCAACAACTCTTTATCTTCCACCTTGTCCGCTTTATTCAAAAAGACCACGATATAGGGCACCCCCACCTGCCGCGCCAGGAGTATATGCTCCCGCGTCTGCGGCATGGGCCCATCGGCCGCACTCACCACCAAGATCGCCCCGTCCATTTGCGCCGCCCCCGTGATCATGTTCTTGACATAATCCGCATGCCCCGGACAGTCCACGTGCGCATAGTGCCGATTCTCCGTCTCATACTCCACATGCGAGATGGCAATGGTGAGGATTTTGGTCGGATCCCGCCGCCCCTGGCTTTCACTCGCCTTCGCCACTTCGTCGTAGGGAATGAATTTGGCTTTGCCCGTGTCGCCCATAACCTTCGTCAACGCCGAGGTCAACGTCGTCTTGCCATGGTCCACGTGCCCAATCGTCCCCACATTCACATGCGGCTTCTTCCGCTCAAATTTCGCCTTCGCCATACCTCGCTCCTCCTGAAATCAACTCTTTAAAAATTAGGATTTCTATATTGACTAATGGTTACCCGCCTTGATTTTTCTTAATGATTTCCTGAGCCAACAACTTGGGAACCACTTCATATTTTTCAAATTCCATACTATACGTCGCACGTCCCTGCGTTTTTGAACGAAGGTCGGTTGCATAACCAAACATTTCACTTAACGGAACAACGGCATCCACCACCTGAGAGCCCCCGCGTGACCTCATGCCCTGAATTTTCCCTCTTCGACCGTTCAAATCCCCAATGACGTCACCCATAAAGTCCTGCGGGACCAATACCTCCACCTTCATGATAGGCTCAAGGAGAGCAGGCTCCGCCTTTTCACAGGCACTAACAAGAGCCATTGACCCTGCAATCTTAAACGCCATCTCGCTTGAATCAACCTCATGATAAGAACCATCGAATATAGTCACCCGTATATCGCGAAGGGGATAGCCCGCCAAAATTCCACCCACCATTCGCTCCTTCACACCCTTTTCTACAGCCGGAATATATTCCCTGGGAACAACCCCACCGACTATTTTATTCACAAACTCCAACCCGACACCTGCCTCAGCTGGCTCAACCCTGAGATAAACATGCCCATACTGGCCACGCCCACCGGTCTGCTTAATATATTTTCCTTCCGCTTCAGCCCTGCCACGGATCGTTTCCCTATATGCCACCTGCGGCTTTCCGACATTGGCCTGAACTTTAAATTCCCTCAATAAACGATCGACAATAATTTCAAGATGCAATTCCCCCATTCCAGAAATAATTGTCTGCCCGGTCTCTTCGTCAGATTGAACACGAAACGAAGGATCCTCTTGAGCCAGCTTCTCAAGAGAAAATCCCAGCTTATCCATATCCTGCTTGGTCTTAGGCTCTACGGCCAAAGAAATAACGGGCTCCGGAAACTTAATCACCTCTAAAAGAATTTGATTTTTCTCATCACTAAGAGTATCACCGGTCCTGGTATCCTTTAAGCCAACCGCAGCGGCAATATCCCCCGCTGACACCTGATCAATCTCTTCCCTCTTATTCGCATGCATCTTCAAGAGACGGCCAACTCGCTCCTTCTTATCTTTTCCAACATTGTAGACATAGGAACCAGAGCTCAGACGCCCTGAATACACACGAAAATACGTGAGCTGCCCGGAAAAAGGATCAGACATGATCTTGAAGGCTAGAGCCGAAAACGGCTCATCCGCCTGAGGCTTACGGGTCAACTCCC
The DNA here is from genome assembly GCA_050248735.1 of Nitrospirales bacterium. Lineage (GTDB taxonomy): Bacteria > Nitrospirota > Nitrospiria > Nitrospirales > UBA8639 > JACKFE01. The sequence goes on from JBFWRU010000003.1 coordinate 115,606, forward strand.
CACCGGTCTTCGGATCAACTCCAACAACGGGAGGCAAATCGAGAGGAGAAGGGAGATAGTCAACCACGGCATCCAAAAGAGGCTGAACGCCCTTGTTTTTGAAGGCAGAACCACAAAGTATCGGCGTAATCTTGAGGGAAATCGTTCCCAAACGGATTGCTTTTTTAATTTCTTCAACACTCAAGGTCTCGCCACCCAGATACCGCTCCATAACAGATTCATCAAATTCCGCCACAGAATCAATCAACTTTTCCCTATATTCATTCGCCTGCTCTACATACTCAGCAGGTATCTCTCCGGTCACAAAATCCGCACCAAGCGTTTCATCATCGAATATGAGTGCCTTCATGGTAAGAAGGTCGATCACGCCACGAAAACCATCTTCTTTTCCGACAGGCAATTGAATCAAAACAGGCCTTGCACCCAAACGATCGATTATGGTTTGAACAGCTGCAAAAAAGTCAGCGCCAACCCGGTCCATTTTATTCAAAAAAGCTATCCGTGGCACCTGATATTTATCAGCCTGCCTCCAAACAGTTTCCGACTGAGGCTCAACACCCATAACAGAGTCAAATACAGCTACAGCCCCATCCAGCACACGAAGAGATCGCTCGACTTCAATGGTAAAATCAACGTGACCAGGCGTGTCAATGATATTAATCCGCGATTCTTTCCAGAAACAGGTAGTTGCAGCCGAAGTAATCGTAATCCCCCGCTCACGCTCCTGCTCCATCCAATCCATTTGAGCAGCACCCTCATGAACTTCACCGATTTTATGAGAGACCCCAGTATAAAAAAGGACCCTCTCCGTCGTTGTCGTTTTACCAGCATCAATATGGGCCATAATCCCAATATTTCTGGTTCGACTTAATGAGACTTCGATCGCCACGTAATCCTCACACAACTAAGCCGAAAGAACCCATGCCCTTACCCCCCTTAATCCAGGGAACAAAACTAACGGGCACAGCCCTTACGGCATCAATTCAATGAATGTCAATCAGCTACCACCGGTAATGAGCAAAGGCACGATTTGCCTCAGCCATTCGGTGAGTTTCATCACGTTTTTTTACCGCCGAGCCATTATTACTGGCCGCATCCATCAATTCACCAGCCAGTCTTTCCGGCATACTCTTCCCGCTTCGCGCCAAGGCGCTTTGCTTAATCCAACGCAAAGCCAAAGCTATCTGCCTCACAGGCCGAATCTCAATAGGAACCTGATACGATGCCCCGCCAACCCGCCTGGACTTCACCTCAACCAACGGCTTCACATTACCAAGAGCCGAATGAAACACCTTAAGCGGATCCTCACCCGTCTTCTCATGAATGAGGTCAAACGCGCCATAGCATACCCTTTCGGCCGTGCTTTTCTTGCCATCGCTCATAAGAATATTGAGAAATCTTCCAACGACCAGATCATTATACCTGGGATCATGAAAAGCCCTTTGATAAATTACAAGCGGTCTACGCGGCATAAATATCCTCTTCCCCTACCCTTACGCTCAATAACAAATTTATACGGTTTGCCACCCAGGAAGGAATTACTTCGGGCGCTTGGCTCCATACTTTGAACGACCCTGCTTTCGATTCGCCACACCAACGGCATCCAAGGCTCCACGAACCATGTGATAACGAACGCCAGGAAGGTCTTTTACCCGCCCCCCTCTGACCAAGACTATAGAGTGCTCCTGAAGGTTATGACCCATGCCAGGAATATACGCCGTAACCTCAAGCCCTGTCGTGAGGCGAACCCGAGCCACTTTCCGCAATGCGGAGTTTGGTTTTTTGGGGGTGGTGGTATACACGCGAAGACACACCCCTCTTCTTTGCGGGCAATTATTCAGGGCAGGGCTTTTGCTTTTTGCCTTAATGGCTTTTCGACCAACACGTATAAGCTGATTGACTGTAGGCATAAATTAATACTTTCAGTTTTCCGTGATCGCCCTAAAAATAAAATTCCGCGTGGCGAACCTGGTGATATTATAGATTGTCATTCTCTCTGTCAATACATTTCATTTCTATTTTTACTTTTTAGACAACGATAACGCTTCGGATGGAATACTTCCTTCTCCGTCTATTTCTTCCTGTTCATTTGGTTTCGGAACAAAGGTTTCTCGGTAATCCCCATAGCCTGTTCCTGCAGGAATGAGACGGCCAACGATGACATTTTCCTTTAAACCACGAAGTTCATCCATCCGGCCATTAATTGCCGCTTCCGTAAGTACGCGTGTTGTCTCTTGGAAGGAGGCCCCGGAGATGAAACTATCCGTACTCAGCGATGCTTTGGTAATACCCAGCAAAACCGGCTTACCCATTGCTGGCTTTCCTCCTTCGGTCAGCACTCGTTCATTTTCATCATCAAACACGAATTTATTCACCTGCGTTCCAGGCAAGAATGTCGTATCACCGGATTCTTCAACGCGAACCTTTTTCAACATTTGACGGGTGATGACTTCAATGTGTTTATCGTTAATCACCACACCCTGCAGGCGATACACCTCCTGCACTTCGTTCACCAAATATTTCTGCAATTCACGCGGGCCCAACACACTTAAAATGTCATGCGGATTCGCTGACCCATCCATCAATGGTTCACCAGCGCGCACCCAGTCTCCTTCATGGACATTGACATGCCGCCCACGAGGAATGAAATACTCCTTCATATCCCCGATTTTATTATCAACCACGACCTTTCGTAATCCCTTCACAAATCCGCCAAAGGACACTTCTCCATCGATCTCGCTGACCACCGCATGCTCCTTTGGCTTTCTGGCTTCGAACAATTCCGCAACCCGAGGTAAGCCACCGGTAATGTCTTTTGTTTTGGTTGTCTCTCGAGGAATTTTAGCCAGCACATCTCCAGGAAACACCGTCGCGCCTTTTTCAACGAATATATGAGCCCCAACCGGCAACAGATAACGAGCCAGTGAACCTGACGTCAATTTTCCTGTTTTTCCCGTATCATCTTTTATCGACAAGCGTGGACGAAGATTGGTTCCTGCCTGCTCAATAACCACCTTCCGAGACAATCCAGTCACTTCATCCACCTCTTCTTTCATGGTGACTCCCTCAAGAATATCGCCATAAGCCACCCGTCCTCCCACTTCGGTCAGGATGGTGAGTGAGTAGGGATCCCACTCAACGATCTTTTGGCCGACTTCAACTTTCTCCCCGTCATTTAATTTAATCTTGGCGCCATATACCAGGGAGTATTTTTCCCTTTCACGGCCGGTGTCATCACAAACCGAAATCTTGGCATTCCGAACCATGACCACCCAATCCCCCTGCTGGGTTTTCACCGCCATATTGGGATTATGAAAGTCCGCATTTTTCTTCGCATCGAAACTCAGGAACTTGACGGTTCCTACATGCTTGGATTCCAGCACAGTTTGCTCAACCACCTTACTGGCAGTCCCACCAATGTGAAAAGTTCTCATGGTCAGCTGTGTACCAGGCTCACCAATAGACTGTGCCGCGATGACCCCAACTGGCTCACCTTTTTCCACCAACCGGCCTCTGGCTAAATCACGCCCATAACATTTCACGCATACCCCCCAGCGCGACTGACAGGTCAACACCGAACGGATTTTCACATGATCAACGCCAGCCTCCACGATGTCCTTACTGATTTCTTCGTTTAATTCCTGATTGGTTCCCACCAAGACTTCCTGTGTCACCGGATCAATAATATCTTCGGCCGCCAAACGACCCAAGATCCGTTCATCCAACGATTGAATCACTTCTCCGCCTTCAACCAATGCTGAGACCACAATCCCATCCGCGGTCAAGCAATCATCTTCGCTGACGATGACGTCTTGCGCGATATCCACCAACCGTCTGGTCAGATAACCTGAATTTGCGGTCTTTAAGGCGGTATCCGCTAACCCCTTCCTTGCACCGTGAGTAGAAATAAAGTACTGAAGAACGGTCAGCCCTTCTCTAAAATTAGCGGTAATCGGTGTCTCGATGATTTCGCCGGACGGCTTGGCCATGAGTCCGCGCATCCCACCCAATTGCCGAATTTGCTGAGAACTTCCTCTGGCTCCGGAATCCGCCATCATATAAATCGGATTAATCCCTTCGCTGTCTCCTCGACCGCCGCCCTGACTAATTTCCTTCATCATTTCCACGGCAACTTGTTCGCTGACATGCGCCCAGATGTCGATGACCTTGTTATATCGTTCTCCGTTGGTAATCAACCCTTCATTATATTGCTGCTGAACCTGGACGACCTCCGATTGGGCCCTTTTAATCAGCTCACCTTTTCTGGTCGGAATATGCATATTGTCAATACATATCGATACTCCAGCCTTGGTCGCATAGGAAAAGCCCAGATCCTTCAATCGATCCAACATCGTCACCACATCATGAAGACCGGCATGGCGATAAACCCGATCAACCAGTTTGGTGAGTTCTTTCTTGGTCATCAGTTGATTCACATGAGAAAACGACATGGAAGACGGAAGGATTTCATACATGATGACCCGCCCCACCGTGGTCTCCACCAACTCATGCTCAATGCGAACCTTTATGCGGGCTTGCTCATCGACTTCTTGGGCATCATAGGCGATACGCACTTCTTCCGTTGACCCGAAAATTTTGGCTTCACCTTTCGCTCCCTCCCGTTCCTTCGTGAGCCAATAGCAACCCAACACCATATCTTGCGAGGGAATGGACAACGGACGGCCATTTGCCGGAGAAAGAATATTATTCACGGACATCATCAAGACGCGGGCTTCGATTTGGGCTTCCACGGACAACGGGACATGGACGGCCATTTGGTCCCCGTCAAAGTCCGCGTTAAAGGCCGCACAGACCAACGGATGCAACCGAATCGCCTTGCCCTCAACCAAAATCGGATCAAAGGCCTGGATACCAAGCCGATGGAGCGTAGGAGCCCGGTTTAACATGACAGGATGCTCCCGAATCACCTCATCCAAGACATCCCATACTTCCGGTCGTTCCTTCTCAACCAACCGCTTGGCACTTTTTATGGTCGTCGCCGCTCCCCGCTCTTCCAACTTATGAAAAATAAATGGCTTAAATAATTCCAAGGCCATCTTTTTGGGTAACCCACACTGATTGAGCCGCAACTCAGGACCCACCACGATAACGGATCGCCCCGAATAGTCCACCCGTTTTCCTAGCAGATTCTGACGAAATCGCCCCTGCTTTCCCTTCAACATGTCACTCAACGATTTCAAAGGACGCTTATTGGCACCACGAATCACCCGCCCCCGTCGTCCATTGTCAAACAAGGCATCGACCGCCTCCTGGAGCATCCGCATTTCATTCCGAATAATCACTCCTGGAGCTTTAAGCTCCACCAACCGCTTCAATCGATTATTCCGGTTGATGACCCGGCGATACAGGTCGTTGAGATCAGAAGTCGCAAACCGCCCTCCATCCAAGGGAACAAGAGGCCGCAGCTCCGGTGGTAACACCGGAATGGCATCCATAATCATCCATTCCGGCTTATTTCCCGACACATGAAACGCTTCAATTACCTTGAGTCGTTTGGTGAGTTTTTTTCCCACCGCAGCCGAAGTGGTGGTCTTGATTTTGACATGCCGCTCATCCCATAAGGCATCAATGTCAATTTTTCGTAACAATTCCCTAATGGCCTCCGCTCCAATGCCGACCTTAAAGGAAGACACGCCGAACTGATCAACACATTCCCGATACTTTTCCTCTGTCAACAATTCTTTTTCGCGGAGATCCGTATTTCCCGGATCCAGCACGACGTAGGACTCAAAATACAAAATCTTTTCCAGCTGCTTTAAACTCATATCCAAAAGGATGCCGATACGACTGGGCACTCCCTTGAGAAACCAAATATGGGCCACCGGAGCAGCGAGCTCGATATGCCCCATCCTCTCCCGTCGCACCTTTGACTGAATGACTTCCACTCCGCACTTGTCGCAGACAATGCCGCGGTGCTTCATCCGCTTATATTTTCCGCAATTACATTCCCAGTCCTTTGTCGGACCGAATATTTTTGCGCAAAAGAGGCCGTCCCGTTCGGGCTTGAACGATCGATAGTTGATCGTTTCAGGCTTCTTCACTTCGCCATAGGACCACGACCGGATCTTTTCAGGTGAAGCAATACGGATACGCATAGCGTCAAATGACACGGCATCACGTGGCTTTTCAAATAGCGAATAGATACTATCCAATTTCGTTCCTCCGATTAGGTGGAAGGTGGGAATGCTGTTCTTACAGCCGCGTTAATCGGCTGATTTGATCAATTCGACATCCAACCCCAAACTCTGCAATTCCTTGACGAGCACGTTAAACGACTCAGGCAGACCCGGCTCAAGGAAATTTTCTCCTTTGACGATGGCCTCGTACATGCGAGAGCGTCCTGGAACATCGTCGGATTTGACCGTTAAAAATTCCTGCAGGGTCGATGCGGCCCCATACGCCTGAAGAGCCCAAACTTCCATCTCTCCCAATCGCTGTCCTCCGAATTGGGCTTTGCCGCCCAATGGCTGTTGAGTCACCAGCGAGTAGGGACCAATCGATCGGGCGTGAATCTTATCATCGACCAGATGATGCAATTTGAGCATATACATATACCCAACCGTGACGGGACTCTTGAACGGTTCACCGCTTCTCCCGTCATAGACTACCGATTGGCCTGATTCAGGCAAATTGGCCTTTCTCAGGAGTTCCTTAATTTCTTTTTCTGAAGCTCCGTCGAAGACCGGCGTTTCCACCTTGATTCCCAAGGCTTTAGCCGCCCACCCCAGATGAGTTTCCAAAATTTGCCCCACATTCATTCGAGAGGGCACCCCCAAAGGGTTCAATACGATTTCAACCGGAGTCCCATCGGGGAGATAGGGCATATCTTCCTCCGGAAGAATTCTGGAGACCACGCCCTTATTTCCATGACGACCGGCCATCTTATCTCCCACAGCAATTTTTCTCTTGATGGCCAAATACACCTTCACCAACTTAATGACGCCAGGCGGCAATTCATCTCCTCTCCGGAGACGCCCTACCTTCTCATCATACTCGGTTTGAAGAATTTCAATCTGGTCCTTGGCTTCCCGCTCGGTTTCATCCAGTTTCTTTTGTTCTTCCCCATCAGCTAAAATTACCCGTCTGGCGTCATCATCAGTCAGCTTGCGAAGCACCTCTGCAGTAATGCGGCCCTTCTTTTTAAGAATGACCTCCCCGCTATCGGGATCCATAAGATCCCGTCCCACAAATTGTCCTAACAATAACTTTCGAATTTTTCGATTCCGCTCTTCCTCGATAATCCTGAGTTCTTCCTGGTAATCCCGTTCAATTTTTACTCGATCATCAGTTTCAATGGTTCGGGACCGCTCATCCTTGTCGACCCCTTTTCTGGAGAAAATTTTCACGTCCACCACGATACCTTCAATGCCTGGAGGAACCTGCAAAGAAGTATCTTTTACATCGCCCGCCTTTTCACCAAATATCGCTCTCAGCAACTTCTCTTCCGGGGTCAGTTGAGTCTCTCCCTTCGGCGTGACCTTCCCTACCAGGATATCTCCGGCCTTGACTTCAGCCCCGATTCGTACAATTCCGCTTTCGTCCAAATTCCGCAGGGCTTCCTCTCCCAGATTGGGAATATCTCGAGTGATTTCCTCCTTGCCGAGCTTCGTATCTCGGGCTTCAACCTCAAACTCCTCAATATGGATCGAGGTGAAGGTATCCTTTTTCACCAATCGTTCACTCAAGAGAATCGCGTCTTCAAAGTTATAGCCACCCCATGGCATAAAGGCCACCAACACATTTTTCCCCAGCGCCAATTCTCCATGCTCCATGGCAGGACCATCCGCAAGCACTTGACCTTTTTTCACAGGTTGCCCGATACCCACAATGGGAGTTTGCGTAATACAGGTATTTTGATTGGTCCGCTGAAATTTCACCAGATCGTAGGTATCAAGGATTCTGGATCCTTTTTTATTGTCTTCCATTTCCTTATTTTTGGCACTTGCCCGTACGACGATCCTCCGCGCGTCTACCGACTCCACAACCCCGTCACGCTTGGAAATCGCCAAATATCCTGAATCCCGAGCCACAACAGCTTCCATCCCTGTCCCGACCAATGGCGATTCGCTCTTGAGGGTTGGAACCGCTTGTCGTTGCATATTTGAGCCCATCAGCGCGCGGTTAGCGTCATCATGCTCCAAGAATGGAATCAGAGCCGTAGCCACACTGACGACCTGCTTAGGAGACACATCCAGATAATCCACTTTATCCGGTGTGGTGATCACAAATTCGCCACCCTCACGGGCCGTGATGGTTTCCGAAGTCAGCTCTTTCTCCTTATTGGTGGGAGAATTCGCCTGGGCAATGACATACTGATCCCCATCCAAGGGAGAAAGGAACTCCACATCATCTGCGACTTTTCCTTTCCTGACTTTCCGGAATGGCGCTTCAATGAATCCAAACTCATTAATTCTGGCATAGGTAGCCAAAGAGGTAATCAACCCGATATTGGGTCCTTCAGGCGTTTCAATAGGACAGATCCGGCTGTAGTGGGAGGGATGCACATCCCGCACCTCAAAGCCTGCTCGCTCCCGTGTGAGCCCGCCAGGGCCAAGCGCGGATAGCCTTCGCTTATGCGTGATTTCGGCCAAGGGGTTCGTCTGGTCCATAAACTGGGAAAGCTGGCTACCCGCAAAAAACTCTTTTATCGCGGCCACAATGGGCTTCGCATTAATCAGATCGTGCGGGAGTACCGTTTCCATATCCAAAAGATTCATGCGCTCTTTAATGCTTCGCTCCATTCTGGCCAAACCAATTCGGATTTGATTTTCCAGTAATTCCCCTACAGACCGAACCCGGCGATTTCCAAGATGATCGATGTCATCGACTTCCCCTTTACCACCCTTAAGGTCCACCAAGCATCTGACGACCTCGACGATATCCTGGGCGGAAAGCGTCCGTTGCTCCAAAGGCAGATCAAGCTTAAAGCGTTTATTCATTTTGAGGCGGCCCACAGGAGACAAATCGTACCGCTTGGGATTCAAAAAGAGGTTTTCAAACAATAATTTGGCAGACTCCACGGATGGCATCTCACCGGGACGGAGTCGTTTATAAATTTCAACCCAGGCCTCTTCCTTGGAGTTGGTTCGCTCAGCCTCCAACGTGTCTAAAATCACGGGGCTCGTAGAAGGAGAGTCAAGGTAAATCACCTTAAAACTATCCACTTTACTTTCAACGATTCGCTCCAGAACGGGAAGAGTCAAGCGCTGATTTTTCCCCAAAATAACATCCTGAGTTTCCGGATCCACCAGCTCGGTTAAAACGGCTCGACCAACCAGGTCTTCAGGCCTAATGGGTACTTCCTTAATTCCAGCAGAACGAACTTTAGCCATCAGGGCCTTATTTAATTTTGTGCCCTCTTTGACCAGCAATTCATTCGACCCTTTCTCGAATAAATCCACAGGAGCCCGCAAACCTGCATGCAGGTCCGGATCCAGCTTTCGAGAAAGCTCTCCTTTCACCACTCGGACTTCCTCGACCGGGTAGTACATTTTCAAAAGATCATCCGTGGAAAATCCAAAAGCTTTCAACAAAATCGTAGCGGGCATTTTCCGTCTTCTGTCGATCCGAACATACAGAATGTCACGGGCATCGAATTCAAAATCCAGCCACGATCCCCTGTATGGGATAATTCTCCCGGAAAACAGGACTTTTCCGCTTGAATGGGTTCGGCCCTTATCGTGACTAAAAGACGGTCCGGGCGAGCGATGCAACTGACTCACCGCGACACGCTCCGTTCCATTCACGATAAAAGTTCCCCGATCGGTCATTAAGGGCAATTCGCCCACATAAACTTCCTGTTCACGAACATCCAGGACGCGGTTTTTGACCGTTTTATCTTGCTGGTCAAACACCACCAACCTCACTCGCAACTTGAGCGGCGCGGCCAGGGTCATTCCCTGTTCGATACATTCCCGAATATCGTACTTGGGAGTACCAAGGGAATAACTCGTAAATTCCAAAATTGCGGAATTATTGTAATCCATGATTGGAAAAACGCTTTTAAACGCGGCATGCAACCCCTTTTCCTCCCGATGATCCGCCAAGGCCTCAGCCTGCAAGAACTCCTCGTAGGAACGACGCTGCACTTCCACCAAATCTGGAATTTCAATATGTGTTCGAATTTTGGAAAAACTATGTCGCTGAACATTGCCTTCAAAGGCTGGTTGTCCCATTCGTGTCTCCTTAAGGATTATCGATCATCACTTACTCATTTCACCGCCAGAACCATCTGGCCCGGAAACGGAAACAATTCATCTCGATCATCCTACTTGACTTCTACTGTCGCCCCAACATCTTGCAACTTCTTCTTAATCGTTTCCGACTCTTCCTTCGCAACGGCTTCCTTTACAGGCTTCGGAGCGCCCTCAACTAGATCCTTCGCCTCTTTCAGTCCCAGACCAGTGATCTCTCTTACGACTTTGATCACCTGAATTTTCTTATCTGCCGGAGCACTGACCAGCACCACATCAAATTCGGTTTTTTCTTCAGCAGCCGGCCCTGCACCGGCCCCACCAACAGGAGCCGCCATCATAGCCATCGGAGCGGCCGCAGTGACTCCAAATCGGTCCTCCAAGCTCTTGACCAAATCAGACAATTCCAGAACACTCATACCCTCTATGGCCTGAATCAAATCCTCTTTTGACATTTTTACTCCACTTGCACTCATTTCCCCTTCTCCTTTCTGCGTTTTGTTTTCTTGTATTGCGGACAACACCGCAACAATGCTTCTGACTATCTGACCCAACACCCCAACGAATCCTCGAATTGGCCCCTGGAAGGCCGAAAGCAACATAGCCAACAACTCAGGCTTGGACGGTAAATCCGCTACGGAGGATAAACGGGCCGCGTCCAATTCCGCCCCGTCTAGTATTCCACCTTTGACCTGCAACTTTTCTTCACATTTTTCATTTTTAATAAAATCTCGCAGGACTTTGGCTGGCAAAACCGGATCATCAAACCCAATCACCAGAGCCGACTGCCCGCGCAAGAAAGGTTGGAGTGGAACCAAAGACGTCCCCCCCAACGCCCGAATCGCCATCGTATTTTTTACAACATGCATCCGAGCATGTGCCTGACGAAGCTTTTTTCGTAAATCGTTGACCTGATTCACCGGCATACCGACACACTCCGTCACAATTGCAATTCGCGCACGCGCAAAACGGTCATTAAGAGTCGCAATCACTTCACTTTTTTCAGCTTGCTTCATAACGTTTCACCCGCCTACTGGATTGAACAATTAGCCCATTTGCTTTGCGATACCGGCACTATCCAAAGGGACGCCAGGCCCCATCGTACTGGATAGTGTCGCACTTTTAATATATTTCCCCTTACTGGATGATGGCTTGGCCTTCAAAATGGAATCAAAGACCGATTGGGCGTTATCCTTAATCTGTTCGCCCTGGAACGACACCTTGCCCACCGGAACATGCACATTGCCGGCTTTATCGACCCTATATTCCACCCGACCTTTTCGAATTTCTTGAATGGCCTTCCCCACTTCAAACGTAACCGTCCCTGTTTTAGGATTCGGCATAAGCCCTCTGGGGCCAAGAAGCTTGCCCATCTTTCCAACAGCACCCATCATATCGGGAGTGGCAATCAACGAATCAAAGTCCAACCAGCCATCCTGAATTTTCTGCAATAGGTCATCATGCCCCACATGATCCGCTCCCGCCTCACGAGCTTCCTGCTCTTTTTCACCTTTGGCCACCACGGCAATTCGAATCTTCTTACCCGTTCCATGGGGGAGCACCGTGGTTCCCCTAACCATTTGGTCCGCCCTCTTCGGATCGACCCCCAAACGGAGAGACAGCTCCACCGTTTCATCAAACTTGGCAAATGCCATCTCCTTTATAAGGTGGCAGGCCTCATCCAAGGCATACATTGGCTTGTTCACTTTTTCTACGGCCGCTTCGAATTTCTTTCCCACTTTTTCACCTTCTTGAACGTGTTAAACACCGACCCACTGGTTACTCTTGAATGGTGATACCCATACTTCTTGCCGTTCCTGCAATGACATTCATTGCCGCAGGAACGTCACTGGCATTCAGATCATCCAACTTTAATTTGGCAATCTCTTCTAATTGCTTTTTCGTAATCATGCCCACTTTATCTTTATGGGGCACTCCAGCCCCTTTGATGACCCCAGCCGCTTTTTTCAATAAATCCGAAGCCGGAGGGGTCTTGGTAATAAAACTGAAACTCCGGTCCTTGTAGACTGAAATCACCACCGGAATAATACTGCCCTCCTGCTTTTGAGTTTTGGCATTAAATTGCTTGCAAAACTCCATAATATTCACTCCGTGTTGACCAAGTGATGGACCAACGGGAGGAGCGGGATTAGCCTTGGCTGCCGGTATTTGCAGCTTAATCTGCGTCATGACCTCTTTTGCCATCTTGTCACCTATAAATAAATTAACTACCTACGATGATTTTTTTCTTCGCAACGCTTCAATTTGCTTACAATTTACTAAGCACGCTCTACCTGGGAAAAGACCAACTCAACCGGGGTTGAACGACCGAAAATACTCACCAACGCTTTAATCCGACCATGGTCCTGATCCACTTCATCTACCATCCCATTAAACCCAAGAAAAGGCCCATCAACTATTCGCACGTTGTCACCTTTGGAAAAATTCACGCGTTCCCTCGGGGCGGAAACACCGGTCTCCAATTGCTTCAGAAGAGTGGTCACCTCTTCAGGATCCAGCGGAATCGGCCTGACGCCCCCGCCGATAAAACCGGTCACCTTAGGAGTTTCCTTGATCATGGTGACGACATCGTCGCTCAGTAGGCCATTGGCTTCCAACAGCACATATCCTGGGAAAAATTTTCTTTTTGAAGCTCGTCGCTTTCCCTCTTTAAATTCCACCACATCTTCAGTTGGAATCAAGACCTGGGCCACGACATCCGACATTCCCATTTGATTCGCACGCTCCATAATTCCCGTTCTCACTCGCCCCTCATACCCCGCGTACGTGTGGATGACATACCAATGGCTTGTCATGAATCTCCTTCTCGATAAACTAAATAATTCGACTAATGAGCCACACTAGAAATGAATCAACCATCGACAAATACAGAGACATGATGACTGAAAAGAGGAGCACCACCGTCGTCGAGCCAATTGTTTCCGTCCTGGTTGGATATGAGATCTTCTTCAACTCACTCCGAACATCGCCTATAAACTCAACAATAGAATTCCAAATCTTCCCCAACTCCCCAATCTCCTTTTTTCTTACATGATCGAAATGCCACGAGATCCTTCACCCAAATTTTCCAGCGTTCTGGCAGGGGCACAGGGACTCGAACCCGGACTTTCGGTTTTGGAGACCGACGTGCTAGCCATTGACACTATGCCCCTCCAAACGAAAACTACCCCCCATTTCTCATTAGGGAGACTTACTTTACTTCTTTATGAGGGATGTGCTTTCGGCAAAACCGGCAGTACTTCTTTCGTTCCAACCGATCAGGATCATTTTTTTTATTCTTCATCGTCGAATAGTTACGACGCTTACATTCCCCACAGGCCAACGCAATAATCACTCTCATGGCAATCCCTCTATAATATAAATATAGTAAATGCCTTCGTTACTGAATGCTCAGGCCACAATCTCGGTGACGACCCCGGCCCCCACCGTCCGGCCCCCTTCCCGCACCGCAAACCGCACGCCCTGCTCCATCGCAATCGGCGCGATCAACTCGCCCGTGAATGACACATTATCCCCCGGCATCACCATCTCCACCCCCGGGTTCAGCTGCACCACCCCCGTCACATCCGTCGTCCGGAAGTAAAACTGCGGCCGATAGCCGTTAAAAAACGGCGTATGCCGCCCCCCTTCTTCCTTCGTCAACACATACACCTCGGCCTTAAACTTCGTATGCGGCGTAATACTCTTGGGCTTGGCCAACACCATCCCCCGCTCCACATCTTCCTTCTTCGTCCCCCGCAACAGCGCCCCAATGTTATCCCCCGCCTGCCCTTCATCCAGCACCTTGCGGAACATTTCCACGCCCGTCACAATCGTCGTCTGCGTCGGCTTGAGCCCCACGATCTCGATTTCATCGCCTACCTTCACCTGACCCCGCTCCACCCGGCCCGTCACCACCGTCCCCCGGCCACTGATGGTAAACACATCTTCAATGGGCATCAGGAAGGGCTTATCAATCGCCCGCTGCGGCGTCGGAATATACGTATCCACGGCCTCCAACAAGCGCATGATCGAGGGCACCCCCACCTCGCTTTGATCCCCCTCAATGGCTTTGATCGCCGAACCGATGACCACCGGCACGTCATCCCCCGGAAATCCGTACTTCGTAAGCAACTCCCGCACTTCCAATTCCACCAACTCCAACAACTCTTTATCTTCCACCTTGTCCGCTTTATTCAAAAAGACCACGATATAGGGCACCCCCACCTGCCGCGCCAGGAGTATATGCTCCCGCGTCTGCGGCATGGGCCCATCGGCCGCACTCACCACCAAGATCGCCCCGTCCATTTGCGCCGCCCCCGTGATCATGTTCTTGACATAATCCGCATGCCCCGGACAGTCCACGTGCGCATAGTGCCGATTCTCCGTCTCATACTCCACATGCGAGATGGCAATGGTGAGGATTTTGGTCGGATCCCGCCGCCCCTGGCTTTCACTCGCCTTCGCCACTTCGTCGTAGGGAATGAATTTGGCTTTGCCCGTGTCGCCCATAACCTTCGTCAACGCCGAGGTCAACGTCGTCTTGCCATGGTCCACGTGCCCAATCGTCCCCACATTCACATGCGGCTTCTTCCGCTCAAATTTCGCCTTCGCCATACCTCGCTCCTCCACCCAACAAAGAAACTAAATTCGCTTAACTATTTTCACAGCTGGAGCCCACGACGCGGATCGAACGCGTGACCTCGTCCTTACCAAGGACGTGCTCTACCAACTGAGCTACATGGGCCCAACTTATGATGCGTGAGAAATTTAAATTTTCGGTACTCACTGATTGATGGTTTTATCTGAAACGAGTCCATAACTTTCCTCAATGTTCTTGGAGCGGGCGACGGGATTTGAACCCGCGACACACAGCTTGGAAGGCTGCGACTCTACCACTGAGCTACGCCCGCACAAGTTTTCACAATTCCACAAACCTGCCAAAATCAACGCGAAATGGATTTTTCACCAGATCTCCCTTAAAGACCTGCATCCCCCCAAAAACCAAAAATCCACTTCCTCACCTAAAGACATGGTGGGCAGGCAAGGGTTCGAACCTTGGAAGCCGATGGCAGCAGATTTACAGTCTGCCCCCGTTGACCACTTGGGTACCTGCCCTAATACATATTTATTGATGTGGGCTAACTTTATCCTGTAATCCTGATTTATTTAATCTACAAAATACAAAAACTGGGAAGAAAATCGATGTGAAGGAAGATAGGCAAGCAAATCCCCTTATCGAGATTACCCACAAAACCCACGACCACTTAGTTGTATATTCTTAAAGACAGGAACGGAAAAAAATCACCCTATCCGTAAACTCGTCATTATAGAGACCGAAGTCTTTATGGTCAAGAGATGTGCCAAACAGCAAACCAGTCAATATATACACAGCAATAATACTTAAATCAAAAACTTCAACAAGGCCATTCTCGTTTTCCAAATTTCATATATTCTATTCTCTGGTTGGGCGAGTATGGACACAATGGCATAAGGGTGATTAATCTAAGTCACAACTTATGGTGAAAAGAATTTTTTGTAAGAAACGGCCTCCCTCCCTTATCGTTGGTATTTTCGTGGGAATTCTAATCATAGGCCAGGGAACTGCATCTTGGTCACAATCTCCGCCGAATGAACGGGCAAAGATTTTCACACCGACAGGTGTATCCCTTTCCGTTGAAATTGCAGAAACAGTCGATAAACGGTCTCAAGGCCTGATGTATCGTAAATCACTTGAGGCCGACCAGGGCATGTTGTTTATTTTTCCTGAGATGGGATATTGGACTTTTTGGATGAAAAATACTCTCATCCCCTTGGATATTCTTTGGATGGATGAGTCAGGAAAGATTCTCCACGTAGAATCCCATGTCCCCATTTGCACCAAAAAGGATGATAGCTGTCCCCGTTATTATTCAACCAGAGAATCTATTTTTGTACTCGAAATTCAGGCAGGGAGAGCGAAGGAATTAGGCTTAACTCCCGGGACACGTATGTCGCTTGCCATTCCATCCAGACAACCCGTTCAATAAACCCGTCAAACATCACCAGCCACGGACCCGCTTAGCCGACAAGACACCATCAACGCGTTGAACTTCCTTCAAAATATTCTCTAAGTGAGTTGTATTCTTCACTTCGATGACAAAATCGAGGACAGCTTTTTTATCTTCTCGCGTGGATATTTCGGCTCGCGTAATATTAGCCTGCCCATGGGAAATTCCTGAAGACACCTTTGCCAAAACTCCCGGTTGATCCAGTGTCAGCACTGACACCTCAACCGAGTGGGTTCCATCGATATCCGTATCCCAATCCACCTCAACCAATCGATTGTGATCCCACTCCAAAGCATGAAAATTCGGGCAATCCCTGGCATGAATGGTGAGTCCCCTCCCTCGAGTAATGTACCCACGAATCGGTTCCCCTGGAACCGGGTTGCAACATTTAGACAATTGCATAAGCACATCTTTTGAGCCTTTAAACTTGACCGCACCTTCAGAGCGCCCCCCGCGGGGCCCAGCAATTTTGGGAGAAGTTATAGGCACCACGGCTTCAGTGGCGGGTTCCACAAAATGATTCACTATTTGATCTGGGGATAGACGACCATATCCAACCGCACGAATAAGTTCGTCAACGGTTTCACACCCCTTCAATTTTGCCAATGAAACCAAACGGTCAGACTTCAATGATTGGGAAACGGGCAAATCCTGGCGCCGAAACTCTTGCTCCAACAGTCGGCGCCCCAATTCCAATGCTCGCTTTTGCTCTTCGACTTTAAACCAATGCTTAATTTTCGTTTTAGCCCTTGAGGTTTTGACGAACTTCAACCAACTGCGATGAGGAACTTGGGAGGAAGAAGTTAAAATTTCAACCATATCTCCACTGTTTAATTGATGCCGAAGAGGAACCAACTTGCCGTTGACTTTTGCCCCCACGCAATGGTCTCCAATTTCCGTGTGAATCGCATAGGCAAAATCCACAGGAGTAGAGCCCACTCCAATTTCCCGAACTTCCCCCTTGGGGGTAAAGACAAACACCACATCATGGAAAAGGTCCAACTTGACTGAATCCATGAATTGTCGGTTATCGGACAAATCTTTATGCCATTCCACAAACTGCCGAAGCCAACTAAACACCTGTTCATCCCGACCAACCACTTTCCCGCTTTCTTTGTAGCGCCAATGAGCAGCTACTCCATATTCATTGATCCGATGCATTTCTTCAGTACGGATTTGAAATTCCACATATTCCCCCTGCGGGCCTACAACCGTGGTATGAAGCGACTGATACAGATTGGAACGAGGGGTGGCAATGTAATCCTTGAATCGCCCAGGAACCGGGGGCCAGGTGGAATGAATCAATCCTAAAATGGCATAACACGCCATTTTAGTATCCGTAATGATTCGAATCGCAGTTAAATCAAAAATTTCGTCAAAGGAAACCGCCCGCCGTTCCATTTTCTGAAAAATACTGTAGAGGTGCTTAGGACGGCCTTCGATCTGTCCGGGAAGGCCGGCCTCCATAAGGACCTTGCGGGCTAATTCAATGAGGGACTGAATGTAGGCTTGGCGCTCTTCATCTTTCTTGGCCAGCCGCAAAATCAGCATGGAATAGGCGTCTGGCTGGAGGTACTGGAAACATAAGTCCTCCAATTGCTGTTTAATCCAACTCATGCCCAGTCTGTTCGCCAACGGAGCATAAATCTCCATTGTCTCCTGAGCGATCTTTCGTTGTTTTTCTTGAGACAGAGCTTCCAGCGTTTGCATATTATGAAGACGATCAGCCAACTTAATGAATACCACCCGAATATCGTCGGCCATGGACAGAACCATTTTTCGAAAATTTTCGGCTTGCTTCTCTTCGTCCGTCTTAAAAGGGATTTGTCCGATTTTTGTCACGCCTTCCACAAGACGTGCCACATCCAACCCAAAAGCTTTTTCCAGATCAGCTCTCGTCGCGACGGTATCCTCCAAGGTATCGTGAAGGAGGCCGGCCACAATGGCCGAAACGTCCAACCGAAGAAACGTTAAGATTCCTGCCACTGCCAAAGGATGACTGACATAGGGTTCACCCGTTTGACGGACTTGTCCCTGATGCGCATTGGCCGAGAAGGTATAGGCCAAGCGGAGAAGGTTGCCCTCAACTCCCGGGTTATAGGCCGTCACCTGTTCAACCAACTGTTCAATATCTGTCACGTATTGATTGCCCATAATTTAACTCTGAAGTCCTCGGTAGAAATCCTGAAAAAATCCATTGTCCCTTTACCGCACCTTATCCCCCCAGGACACCACACAAAGGCATTTTTTCCTGAATCAAATTCACCATTCTTTTGTCGAGCCTGAGCATAATCCTGTATCAGAGATCATATCAAAAATCCCTGAAATAATTTCCATTAATTTCTATAGAACTTCAGGCCTAACCCTCATTTAACCTATGAACCAAAAGAATTTTTTTCCCAAAAGGCCTGATAGCCTCTAAGAAATTTATAGCCGATTGAATATATGCTTACTACTGGATTGGGAAAATTGAGGAAGGCAAGGCTTGAAGAAGGGGCAAAAAGCACAGGGGCTTGTAATGCCTAGAACGCCAAAACATTAGGCACTATTCACCCCCTTTTTGAACATAGTTTTTAACAAATTCCGCAGCATTTTCCTCTAAGACTTTATCAATCTCATCAACCAGATCATCCATCTCTTCTTTTAATCGTTGGCCTTTCTCCGCAACTTTTGGATTGGCCCGAACATCATCATGGCCCTGAGAACGATCCGTCTTCTGGGCCTCACGTTTTTGTTCCTGCTTGTCCATCGCATACCTCCTGGTGGAAAGAATGAAGGACTTTCATTCAGCCTACTCCAGGGTTTCTAATACCGTCAAGGTAATCAACCATGCCATTAGAGTTATTCATTGCTCCCCCCAGGGCCATTCTGATAAATTCAGCGAGTTGGGCGATTAGCTCAGTGGGAGAGCGCTTCCTTCACACGGAAGAGGCCACTGGTTCGATCCCAGTATCGCCCACCATTTAACTTCATTTTCCCTTCCGAAACGTTCATGCTTTCCCATCTCCACTTTTCTCAGGATTTTTTCTCTAAACTTGGAAAAGTCGGGTGGGTTATTTTAAGCTTTCTCTTGGCATTTGCCTTGAACCAGTGCGTCAGTACTCCCCCAGGTCCTGAACTTCCTCCTTCACAAAGTGACCTCGGAGCAATCGGGCGGGAAAATCTCTGTCAAACCAAGTCGACCTCGTTAATCATGGATTTTGAGGAAGCCCCATGGGGAGGAGGCAAAGAATTTCATAAACACCTGGGATCGCCGGAGGACCAATACCAATGGCTTATGTTCAATGAAGATGACATTTTGGTTGGAGCGGTCACCGTCTATACCAATGGGCTTTCCTTAGATCCGTACCCTCTCCTTCGTCAAACACTTTCTCAACTACCCCCATCGAAAGAATTCTTCTTCAATTCCTCACAACTCCTACGAGAACAGGACCCTGATTCAGCCATTTTATATCGAACCGGTGAAGCCACCACGACTCACCAATATGTGATACGTAAACGAAAAAACCAGGACGACGAGTTAGTCATGGTTGTGTTTCTCCTTGACCCCTATGAACGCCTTTTTGAAGGGCAGCATCAACGTTTTCTTTCCCATATGACTCCAGACCTTCCTCCTGTCTCTTCTTCATCCCAGGCACCGGTACCACAGGGGGCTTCCGACAAAGAATTCCTTGCGCTTCAACAATTTGCTAGGGGTGAATTATCGTTATTCGGCTCGTGTGGAACCAAGCACCCGGACATTGCCTTGGAGGCTTACCGACAGGCCATCAAATTGGGGTTGCCGGATAAGGGTCATCATGCTGAAGCTCTCCACCGCATGGGATTAGCCCTGAAAAGTTTGGGGAAATTCGAAGACGCCAAAATCTCTATAGAACAATCTCTTTCCCTTCAACCCCATTCAGCGACCATGCTGAATAGTTATGGAACCGTCCTTACCGAGCTCAAACAGCTTGAACAAGCCATTCAAGCCTATGAGCAAGCTCTCGCGCTGAAACCTGACTATGCCCATGCCCGCTTTAACCTGGCGGAAGCATTCGAATTGATCAATCCGAATCGGGCCATCCAAGAGTATGAAACCTTTTTAATTCTTGTTGAGGATAACCTTCAGGAATCTTCAAAAACCCAATTAGCCAGACAAAGAATTGAATCCTTGCAAAAGGGCCATCGTTAACAAATTCTCCTAGTCAGGCCATTATCCGTTATACCTCATGACCACCTATTCCCTTACGATTTCATGAGAATACTCTCTATGAAACTCTTATTCCAATTATCATGAAATTCTATGGTGTCCGCCGTGGCCGCATCACCGGAGTCTTTGATAATTGGAAAGCCTGTCGTGAGCAAGTCTTTCAATTTCCCGGCGCCGAATATAAATCATTTTCCACTCGGGAAGAAGCCCAACAGTTTGTCAGGACAGGTGAACCCAGCAGTACCAACCCCTCTCCAAATACCACCACAACCGCAACTTCCGCCATGAATGTGTGGGTGGACGGAGCCTGTTTCCCCCAGCCCGACGGATCAATGCGAATTGGTTGGGGGGTGCTGATTACCAAAGGAGGGCGAGAAGTATTCCGAAACAAAGGAAATGATATTCCCCCGGAAGCTTATGTGCACCGGAATGTGGCTGGAGAAATTTGGGCAATTCTCAAGGCCCTCGAATGGTGCCAGGCGAACAGGGCCACCGACATCACCATTCACTTTGACTACCAAGGACTGGAAAGTTGGGTGACAGGGGCCTGGAAAGCCAAATTACCTTTCACACAATATTACGCCAAAACCGTCAGGGCAACAGGAATCAGAATTCGATGGAAAAAAGTAAAAGCTCATTCAGGGATTCCGGAAAATGAAATGGCCGACACACTCGCAAAGGAAGGGGCAAATTTGGGGGAAAAAGAAAAACTGGCCGTAGACGAAAGCAAGAAAATCTCAGAGGAGTAACATCCTATAACTTCCCCTCCCCTTTTAGATAATTTCTAAACCGAGACATCAGTTCCTCACCCAAAACTCCAACCTCTGGTTTGGTCTTCATATAATCCCGTATTTCCTCAAGACGATGTTCGGCCTGCTCATTACCCTTAAGCCTTTTCACCTTTTGCATGGCATCCCCAAAGGCATCAAAGGTCAATTCTTTATAACCGAAACTCCGGATGCGTTTCACGGCCTTCATCATGGCCTCGTTTCGAAACGTCGTGAGATGCTCCGAATCAATTTCCTGTAACCCAAGTTTGCGCGCCCGTCGCTCCGCCGCCTTTCGAATTCCACTTCTGACAAAATCCGGTGACGTGTGCAACCGCTTCCAGGCCTCGTCAGTCCACGCCACCTGCGTAGGAGGCGCCTCCCACAGACGCTCAAGGGTTGCTGCATCTATTTGCGTCAACCCTTGTTCACGGGCCAGTTCTTCAGCATCCCGTTTTAACATATCCGTCACAAAATCCATCGCGATCGGGGGCGAACTTTCTATCCGTTTTTGTAATAGGGCTATGGCGTCCTCCGTCCAATTCAGAGGGCCTCCTTGATCAAGTGCCACATCACCGAGGGCTTCAACTTTTTCAAACAATTCAACGTTGACTTCCAAATGTCCGCGTTCCTTGGCAACATCCTCGGCAATTCGCCCAATCATACTTCGCATAAATTCAGGGACGGACTCCAGACGTTTGCGTGCCTCTGCCGTCCAGGGAAGTTTGCCCTGAGCCATGTCCTGTGCAGCCAGCTCCATGCCTGCCGCCCCGCCCATTTGTCCCATCATCTGCCCTTTAAATTGGTCTAAAATTTCGGCGGTAATTTCGGCATAACCTAGTTCCTTTGCCTTTTTATCGGCCAAGCGCTTGACCATGCCCCGCAGAAAACTCGGAGCCCGCTCCAAGCGGGAAAGGGCTTCAGCAGTCCAATTAATGTCCGGAGTCACGGAAGGTTCTTGATTAGAGGAAAACATGAGTTAGGCCAATTCCGGGGTGGTAGTACCAGGGTTTAACAATTCCTTGATTTCCTTGCCAGCTTTAAAAAATGGCATGCGTTTTTCGGGGACGGATACGGACTCTCCAGTTTTGGGATTTCGCCCTTCCTTGTTCTGTCGATGCCGCAATCGAAAACTTCCAAATCCACGAATTTCTGTTTTTTCGCCACGTTGCAAAGAATCACGAATAGAGTCAAAAATAGTATTCACAACCACTTCGGCCTGTCGTCGACTTAATTGGGGAGCCTCCTCCGCCAATTTTTCGATGAGATCCGCTTTTGTCATCCATCCCTCCTTCCCAGTATTCCGCGTGTGGAGTTGGAACCCGATGTCCCTGGAAATCCTTTTGCGTCGGCACCCAATGACTTCCTGCTCATCATGCAATCCATAAATACATTAACGGCATTCCAAACTTTGGTAAGGCGAGTGATCGGACATCCCCAAGAAATTTGGTCTCCAAGAAATCTCGAAAAGAAAAGGGTTTAGTTGATTCAATGACCCGAGGATCACCGACAATACCCCCCAGTTCGCCTGCCAGACGAATCGCATCATGCAAATCCCCAATTTCATCAACTAACAGAATGGACTTGGCCTGTCTGCCGGTAAAGACCCGCCCGTCAGCCAATTGCTCGACTTCCGAACTGTCCAAGGAACGACCATCGGCAACGGCTTCGATAAATTGCCGGTGCACATCGTCCATGACGGATTGGAGAAGCCGACGGTCTTCATCCTGCATAGGCCGGAAGGGAGACCCAATATCTTTAAACTTCCCCGTTTTGACCACTATATTCTTAACCCCGATTTTCTCTAACAACTCCTGAAAATTGGCCATTTGCATGATAACCCCGATACTGCCCGTCAACGTGCCGGGGTTAGCCAAGATCCGGTCGGTGGCTACCGCAATATAGTAGCCACCCGAAGCCGCGACGGTGCCCATGGAGGCCACAACCGTTTTGTTATTCTCTTTTCGAACACGCCGGACAGCGTTATAGATTTCCTGAGAAGGAGCCACCCCTCCTCCCGGACTATCAATACGCATGACAATGGCGCGAACAGTAGGATCTTCAGCAAACGCTTTGAGTTCATTCACCGTTTCCAGAGAATCCAAAATCGGACCTTCCACCCGAACAATGGCCACTTTTTCCTGGCTGGCCAGCAACATTTCCGGAACAACCGATTTTCCTATAACAAATAGGATAAGCCCACCAAGAAGGATCCAGAGAACTCGTTTCCAATGAGGATATCCTGTCTGCATGAATTCACACCACACCCCAAAAACTCAACAACACTTTCCCGGTAAAGGTTAAGAATCTGAAGCCTGTTCTTTCGCCTGGACCGCCCGCCCTAAACTTTGATCCAGACTGCCTTGGGAAGTGTGGAACTCTGACACTTCTCCTTGTTCCAAATCTTTCAAGTGTTCCCATAAACTCAACGCAATTTTCCGATCTTCACAATCTACTTTGACAATTTTGGCAGCCACTTCCTGCCCAATGGAAAATTTATCCTCTAGGCGGTCCTGAACATCAGGACCGATTTCACTGACATGAATAAGTCCTTCCACACCACCCTCTAATTCAACAAAAATCCCAAAGTCGGCAATCTTGGATATCGTCCCAGTGGCCGTTTCCCCGACATGATACCGCTGGGGAATTTCGGATGACCAGGGATCAGACACCAATTGTTTATAGCCCAAAGACAACCGTTCTTTATCTTTATCGATCTTCAAAATCACGGCCTGCACGACCTGCCCTTTTTTAAACAGTTCTGACGGATGTTTAATATGTTTAGTCCAGGACATATCGGAAATATGAATCAAGCCGTCAACTCCCTCATCCAAGCCGACGAAAGCCCCAAAATCTGTCACACTTTTGACTTTACCCTCTATCTGAGTGCCTTCCGGATATCGCTCTTCGATCAAATCCCATGGGTTGGGAGCCGTTTGTTTCATTCCCAATGAAATCTTTCGGCTTTGCTGGTCCACGTGCAGTACTTGCGCTTCAATCGCATCCCCGACCGACACCACCTTGGACGGATGCCGGACTTCATGGGTCCAAGACATTTCTGAAACATGGACTAATCCTTCGACACCGGGTTCTAATTCCACAAAGGCTCCATAGTCCGTCAGGCTAACCACTTTCCCTTTTACGCGACTCCCTTCCGGATATTTACTTTCGACCTTAGTCCAGGGATCCGGAGATTTTTGCTTAACACCAAGGGAAATCCGGCCGGTCTCTCGATCATATTTCAGTACCAGCACTTCAACTCGATCCCCGATCGAAAACATATCTGAAGGATGGCCGACACGCCCCCAGGAAATATCGGTAATATGGAGAAGTCCGTCTATGCCGCCGAGGTCCAAAAATGCTCCATAATCGGTAATATTCTTCACCGCACCTTCAATCAACTGACCTTCCGTCAAAGTCGACAGCGTCGATTGACGGCGCTTGTCCCGTGTTTCTTCCAACAAGGCCCGTCTGGAGACCACCACATTTCCCCGCCGGTGATTAATTTTAATGATTTTAAAATTAAACGTTTTTCCCACTAACCCATCCAAGTCTCTGACAGGCGTCAAATCGATTTGAGAACCTGGCAGGAACGCCTTCACTCCGATATCCACAATCATACCGCCCTTGATCCGGGAGATAACTTTTCCCTGCACCTGCTTTTCCTCATGATGGGCAACTTCCAGGTCTTCCCAGACCTTCATCTTGTCAGCTTTTTCTTTGGAAAGGAGTAAATTGCCTTCGGAATCCTCACATTGCTCGATATAGACCTGAATGGGATCATTGACCTTGATTTCCTCCAGTTCTTCCGAGGAAAACTGGTCGACCGGAATCATGCCTTCCGACTTATACCCAATATCGACGACAACTCGGTCCCGTTGGATATCAATGACCCTGCCTTCTGTAATCGTCCCCTCTTCAATATTCTTAAAGGTTTCGTCATACAGAGCAGCCAGGGTTTCTCGGTCAATGGTTTCAGTTTGTTGTGAAAGGGTGTTCATCCGACTTTGATACCTCCAACGGAACTACGCAGTTTAAGGGTGATTAAGATAATTTTGTAGAGACCTCGTACACTCCCATCCAAAGACATTTTTTAGACATTTTTTGGTCTTCGTCATAGACGCTATAGGAGCTTAGTCACTATTTCGACTATTTTCACGACGTACACTCAACTCGGCAATGTGCTTCATCACCGATTGCCCAACCTGTTCATAGAATTCTTTAGCCTTCCCTTCCTTCTGATGCGTGGAAAAGCTCAGAGGTTTCCCAAAGGTCACAGAGACGGGAACCAACCGAGGCCACATGGCACCAGGAGGCAGAACTGTAAACGTACCAGAAATAAACGCAGGAATCACCTGGCATTGTGATTCAGCGACCAAATAGCCGATTCCAGGCTTCCCTGGCTGGAGGTTCCCATCTTCCGTTCGGCTACCCTCAGGGAAAATAACTACAGGTTTTCCATTATTTAAAAGATTGAGGGCCTCGCCAAAGGCTTTTCGATCCAATCTATGGGTTTTTAACGGAATCCACCCTAATCTTTGAATGGCCCAACTCAGAAAAATATTGGGAAATAAATTTGACCGACCTAAAAAAAAAACTCTTCTCCAAATAGCACAGCCCAAAACCGGGATATCACTGTAACTGGCATGATTAGCCGCCACAATAATCCCACCGGTACGGGGAAAATGTTCTAATCCGAAAACCCGTAAACGCAGAAACGTACGAAAAAAACAGTTGAACAATACCCAGAGTAAACCATAAATCAAGCCACTCACAGGCGATCCGCTATCACTTTCATCATTTGGTCCACTACCTGATCAGCCGACTGATGGGAAGTATCAATGATAGTGGCTTCTTCGGCCGGATATAATGGAGCAATTTCCCGAGTCCGATCCCGCCAATCTCTGGCCGTCATTTCTTCCTGGACCGACTCCAAGCTCTGCCCTTTACCTTTTTGAGCAAACTCCAAATGGCGCCGTATGGCTCTTACAGATACATCAGCATCAAGAAAAAATTTGACATCCGCCTGTGGGAACACCCGAGTACCCATATCTCTCCCCTCGGCAACGACGCCACATGCTTCCCCTAATTTTCGTTGGACGGGCAACAACCAGGCCCTCACCAGAGGCAACACCGCAATGGTCGAAGCCAATTGACTAATTTCCGGAGTCCGCAAAGCACCGGGCTCGACGGCGGAGCCATCCACTTGAATAGAGACCCCATCGGCTTGTGGAAGGAAGCTAATCTCTGTCTGAGATAAAATGGCTTCAACCTGAGCAGCATTATTCGGATCGGACTGTTGTTGCTGAATTTTCCAGGCCAATGCCCGATACAGTGCCCCCGTATCCAAATAGATATATCCTAAACGCTTAGCCAAAGACTGGGAAACAGTGCTTTTTCCAACCCCTGCAGGGCCATCAATCGTAATCAGTAAGCGTCGGCCTGAGACCGTGGCCCTTTCCTTGCCATTGTCAAAATCATGTCCGATTGTAGGTTTCATTATAGACTTCATCGTTAATTTGTCAATAAATCCAACAGTTTACCATGAAATCCAGGAAATGAAGTCTCAATACAAGCCACATCATCCACACTCACCACACCCTCGGCGGCCAAACCGGCCACGGCTAAGGACATAGCTACCCGGTGATCTCCATAACTTCGGCAGACAGCCCCCTTGAGAGTGGTTTTCCCTTGAATGACCATCCCATCGGCCTCTTCATCAATGAAGACATTCAAGCGTCGTAGTTCTGTAGCCATGGCATGAATTCGATCGGTTTCTTTCACTCTCAATTCTTTGGCACCACTGATACGGGTTTCGCCCTCTGCCAGTGCTGCAGCTACACAAAGGATGGGAAATTCATCGATCGTTTTTGGAACCATTTCTGATCCAATGGAAATTCCATGTAATCCCGATGCACGGACTCTGAGATCTCCAACCGGTTCCCCTGATTGAGTTCTCGGGCTGTTCACCGAAATATCGGCTCCCATTTTGAGCAAAAGGTCTAAAATACCCGTCCGCTCGGGATTGAGCCCAACATTCGGTATCAATACCTCTGAGCCGGGAATAATCGTCGCCGCCACCATAAAAAAGGCCGCAGCTGAAATATCTCCAGGAACGTCAATGGGTTTTCCCTCAAAG
The DNA here is from genome assembly GCA_050248735.1 of Nitrospirales bacterium. Classification (GTDB taxonomy): domain Bacteria; phylum Nitrospirota; class Nitrospiria; order Nitrospirales; family UBA8639; genus JACKFE01. The sequence goes on from JBFWRU010000003.1 coordinate 142,965, forward strand.
GACTGTCGTCCCTGAACCTCTATCCGACAGCCATTGCCCTGGGAAGGGATGCCCAGATAGGCAAACATCCGTTCGGTATGATCCCTGGACTTTTGGGGTTCGGTAACAATTGTCGTTCCTTCGGCAAATAGGCCGGCCAACAACACGCAAGATTTAATTTGGGCACTGGCAACAGGGGATTCATACACTAGGGGTTTCAATTCCTGACCTTGAATAGCTAGTGGGGCCAAGTCGCCCCCTTTTCTCCCGGAAATCTTGGCTCCCATGAGTTTGAGGGGCCTCACGATACGTGCCATTGGCCGGCTTCGCAGTGAGGCATCTCCCGTCAACACGGAAAAAAATCTCTGTCCCGCCAACACCCCAGCTAACAATCGAAGTCCGGTCCCGGAATTTCCACAATCCAACACATTCACAGGTTCTGCCAAACCCCACAGACCTTTACCTGTAATCTCCAGTCCTTCGGGAATTTCCCGAACCTCCACTCCGAGTTGGCGGATGGCTCGAAGGGTATTCAGACAATCTTCACCCTGGCAATATCCCGTAACTCGAGTGGATCCGTCTGCCAAAGCACCCAAAATCAACGCCCGATGGGTAATAGACTTGTCGCCTGGGACAGTGACCGTTCCCCGAAGGGGTGCTGATGCGGGGGAAATGGAAAAAGAAGTCATCGCAAGCGTTCCCGTAAGCTTTTAGATTCTTCCAATAACTGGTGAAGCCTTTTGGCATCATTTTCTTGTAAGATTTTTTGAAATTCTTGAAGGTGCCCAACGTACTGATCGATCATGAGCAAGAGATTGTCCCGGTTGGCCAAACACACGTCCCGCCACATTTCTGGAGAACTCGCCGCAATGCGGGTCGTATCTCGTAAACCACCACCCGAGAAAGTTAACAGATCCATAGAATGGGTTTTACCGTTTTTTTGGAGGCTGTGCAGTGCCTGCATCAAGGAAAAAGCGGCCACATGAGGTAAATGGCTTACGGCTCCTAGCACCCAATCATGATCGTGAGGATCCATGGATATGACTACTGAACCGACTGCTTCCCATAATGCGCAAACCGTCCTTAATGCTTCAGGTTGTGTCCGTGAAGTGGGAGTGACAATGCATCGTGCGCCTTTGAACAATTTTGCTTCAGCATGGGCCACTCCTGATTTTTCTTTTCCGGCAATCGGATGGGCTCCAACAAAACAACCCTCAGGAGACAACTGAGATTCCATCTCTAACACCAAGGGTCCTTTCACGCTCCCCACATCACTGATAATCGTATGGGGCCGGAGACACCTTCCCCAGTGCTTCACGTGCTCCAGATAGGTGTCAACTGGTGTCGCTAAGACCACAAGATCAGAGTGCCCCACGACTTCTTTGGCATCTGAAACGCAGGCATCAATCGCCTCCATTTTCACCGCCAATTCTAGATTAGCCCGGCTACGTCCAACCCCAATCACGGTCTTGGCCAAGCCCAGCTGTTTGAGGGCCAGTCCAAGGGACCCCCCAAGTAATCCTACCCCGATAATGGTAACTTGCTGGAAAAGAGGAGTATAAGAGGAAGGAGTCATGACGGATTAGACCAATTCACAAACATTCTCGGAGCTTACAGATCACGACCCACAGCACGAGCTACCTTTTGAAGATCATTCATCAGGTCATGAAACCGGCTCGGCTTAAGAGACTCTTCTCCGTCACAGAGCGCGCATTCAGGATTGGAATGCACCTCAATCAACAACCCGTCCGCACCGGCCGCCACCGCCGCTTTGGCCATCGGAGCGACTAAATTCCACTTCCCGGTCGCATGACTCGGATCCACAATGACCGGCAAATGGGTCAATTCTTTCAAGGCAGGAATAGCCGTGAGGTCTAAGGTATTCCGATAGTGGGATTCAAAAGTCCGGATGCCCCGTTCACACAACATGACATTTTGATTCCCACGGGACATAATATACTCAGCCGACAACAAGAATTCCTTTATAGTCGCGGAGAGACCGCGTTTCAAGAGGACGGGTTTATCGTAAGCTCCGACTTCTTTCAGCAGTTCAAAATTCTGCATATTCCGGGCGCCAACTTGAATCACATCGGCGTGCTCTAAGAAGTATCCCAGATCCCGGGCATCCAAAATTTCACTCACCACGGGCAACCCGGTTTCTTTCCGTGCCGCAGCCAAAAACTCCAGCCCCTCTTGACCCAGTCCCTGAAACGAATAAGGGGAAGTTCGCGGCTTATAGGCTCCGCCACGGAGTATTCTGGCTCCAGACTGAGCCACCGACCGGGCAATTCCAACTGTAATTTCCAACTTTTCCACAGCACAAGGACCAGCCATGACCACCACGCGATGGCCCCCGACTTGTACACCTCCAATCTCAATGACTGAATCCTGTTTCTGAAATTCCCGGCTGACCATTTTCCAGGGAGCCAGAATCGGCGTCACGCTTTCGACGCCAGGAAACACACTCAACGGCTGTCCCTGAAGGACCCGTTCGTCCCCGATCACTCCCACGACAATCCGCTCCTCCCCTCTCGAAACTTGGGACCGTAATCCAAGAGACCTCAGACGATCCACCAGGTGTTCAATGTCCTGTTCCGAAGCTTCTGGTTTGAACACAATGATCATGGTGAGCTTTTGCGGATTACCGGATGGAGGCCAATGCGGTGAGCACGGCTTGAAGGGCTTCCAGAAAACGGTGATTTTCAGTGGGTTGCCCAATGGTGACGCGAATCATGGAGCCACGAATGTGTCGGACAATGACTCCTTCCTGAAGCAGGGCGTCATATACCCGTTTCCCATCCATGCCTACATCAAAATAAATGAAATTCGCTTGGCTGGGAACACAGAAGATTCCTAATTTCCCTAACCCTTCCTGCAGAAAAGTCATTTCGGCTTCGTTCATCCCCCGGCTTTTTGCGACATGTTCGTCATCAGTCAGGGCAGCTCGCGCAGCCTCCTGCGCAAGGCTGTTCACATTGAAGGGAGGGCGGACCCGATTCACATATCCGGCAATTTCCGTTGTGGTAATGCCATACCCCACCCGTAACCCAGCCAACCCGTAAATTTTCGAAAACGTTCGAAGAACGACACAGGGCCGTTTTTCATGCACGTACTGGAGGCTATCAGGGTAGTCGGGATGACGCACATATTCATAATAGGCTTCATCCACCACCACCACCACATGACTGGGTAAGCGGGAAAGCACCCGTTCAATGTCCCGGGCAGTCAACATGGTCCCGGTTGGATTATTGGGGTTGCAGATGAAAAAAAGCCTGGTTTTGTCCGTGACAGCATCCAACATGGCGTCGACGTCATGGGTCCAATTGGCTAAAGGAACCTCAACCGGGACGGCATGCCCACCTAAGACAGCCAATCGGTACATCACAAAAGTCAGATCGGCCATGATGGCCTCTTCGCCCGGTGACAAAAATGCCTTCACTAACAGGCTGATAATTTCATCAGACCCATTTCCGACAAGAATATGACTGGGATCGAATTTCAGGCGATCAGCCAAATCCAGCCGGAGATAATGGGCGCCCCCGTCAGGATAGCGATGAAGGGAGGTCGACGCCTCTTGCAAAACCTGGATGGCTTTGGGAGACGGGCCCCAGGGATTCTCATTGGAAGCCAGTTTAATGGCATGCGTAATCCCTAACTCCCGCTCCAACTCACTCAAGGGTTTCCCGGGAGCATAAGGAGTCAGCGAGGCAATAATCGGATTGACACGTAAGGGCATACGATAACCTTCTACATTGATTGGCGCGTTGGGACTACCGTCAGGATATGCACGTTTTTTCTTAGTAGCACTTCATCCCCGGGAAATGCCTGCCGCAAGACCAGGTATTATTGGAGAGCGGAATAGGAGCCCAAGACTTTGAGAAATTGGCACCGGGACTTCACTTCTTCTAAGGCTTTTTTCACCCGGTCGTCATCCTGGTGACCTTCCAGATCCATAAAAAACAGATATTCCCATATCTTCTTCCTAGTGGGACGTGATTCAATTTTCGTCATGTTGATGCCAAAAGAAGAAAACGGCCGAATCAAATCGTACAACGCACCGACCCGATCCTTGGCCGATACAATAATAGAGGTCTTGTCCCGACCGGTTCGTTCGGCCCCTTTTTGGGAAAGAATCAAAAAACGGGTAAAGTTATTAATATTATCCTCAATTCTGGCACGAAGAATGGTCAAGCCATACAATTGCGCGGCCAATTCGGAGGCAATGGCCCCTGCAGAATGATCATGCACACACCGTTCGGCCGCCCGAGCCGTACTGGGTTCCTCCGCAATCGCGACAGAAGGGAGATTCGTCTCAAGCCAATTCCGACATTGCGCAATCGCATGGGGATGGGAATAGACCACCTTCACATCTTCCAGCTTGGAAGCCTTAGAAAGAAAATGATGGGAAATCTCCATCATCACTTCTCCATAAATCAGCAGTGGGGAATCCACAAATAAATCTAACGTATGGTTCACCACGCCTTCAGTAGAGTTTTCAATCGGGACAACCCCAAACCGCATCCGTCCGCGTTCCACATCATCAAAAACATCTTTAATACTATTCACCGGAATATATTCAGCAGATTCCCCAAACTTCCGCATGGCGGCCAAATGCGTAAATGTCGCCGGTGGGCCAAGATAAGCAATGGTTTGCGTTCCCTCCAGGGAAAGAGAGGCAGACATGATTTCCCGATATACCGGACGAATCGCCTCACTGGGAAAGGGGCCAGGGTTCTGCCGCATCAAGCGTTCGACAATCGCCACCTCTCGCCCGGGCGTATGAAGATGGGCCGAAGCATCCTGCTTCTTTTTGATGTGCCCGATTTGAATGACATACTGAGACCGCTCGTTTAATAACGTCAGAATCTCATCATCCAAACGGTCGATATTGTCTCGGCAAGTTGGGATATCGTCAGGCAGTTCCATTCTTCGTCCCTGTCATGAAGTCCAAGGGTTTCACATTCCAATCGAGCATACAAAGAATACAAGACTGTGGCAAGCAATGCCAAGATGAGTCACCCATACCTGGACCTTGATCAGGAAGCAATTGGAAATGTACTGAAAAGCCGATCATGAACGATTCATTTTGACTGCCCATTCATAAAAAACGACCCGTTTCCCATCCCATCACACGGGCTACAGTTTTACCCGTCGAACTTTCATAGCCAAGGCTCACGAACCTGGATCGCCATTTTTTCAAGGACCGCTCTGCTTGCACTTAATGGGATCTCATAAACAACTGGCCATACCCAGCGGAGTCCTTTCCACTAAAACAGGTTGAATGGTGTGCAAGATAAAGGGAGGAAGGTTAGAAAACTCGAGAGAATATTCAGGAGGTGGCATCCTGCCCTATTCCTTCTGCGAAGAAATGAACCAAAGAGCAGACCGGCATTTCGCTTATGTCAGGATGGACCGGAAGGCTTGTCGGGCTTTATCAAATTCCTTCTGCGCCTCTTGAATGAGGACATGCACGGAGTCCGCGTTGTTATCCCGCCCCCTCTTTTCTAATTCTCCGGCCACCCTGGCCAATGCAGACAACCCCATATTATGGGCCATGCCCTTGAGACCATGTGCCGCTTCCCGCAGAATGTCCGAATTATCAGTCTGTATTCCGGCTTCCAGTTGCTCTACACAGAGCATCGCATCATGGACAAACTGATCGACCAGCTTGGCCATAAAGACGTTTCCACCCATCGCTTTCCAATCAGCCAATAACTGCTTATCCAGTATCACCCTATCTTCCGTATAGGGTATGGATTCCTGGTCAATGATTGCCTGAGGAGCCGTCGATTGATTGACCGCACCGGAGAGCGCTTCCTGATCTGAATGGGTCGGTGAAGAGAACTCCTTCGGATTATGAGACTGAACCGGCATCCACTTTGTGAGCTTTTCCTCCAGCTCATCCATTTTCACTGGCTTGCTGATGTAATCATCCATTCCCGCCTTCAGACATTTTTCCTTATCTCCCTCCATGGCATTGGCGGTCATCGCCACAATCGGGACCTGCGGCCGAACATGAGACAGTCGGCTTGAACCGGAATGAGGAAATCCTTCTCCGGCTTGGAGCCCCATGCCCGATGTTTCACCACGGCGAATAGCCCGCGTGGCTTCATACCCATCCATTTCAGGCATTTGGCAATCCATCAATACCAGGTCGTAACAAATACGCGACAAAGCCTCCAACGCTTCCAACCCGTTTCCGGCCAGATCCACGCGATGCCCCAGACGTGTCAACATCATTTCCGCCAATTGTTGATTGACCACATGATCATCAACCACCAAAATACGTCCGGCTCGGGCTTGCAATTTGATGTCTTGGAAGGGCTCGGCATTGAGAAAAAACGGAATTGAGGTGCTCGCAGAAAGGTTCAGACGTCCCATGACCATACCGAGACACAATTGCAGATCTTTTTTTCGCACCGGTTTCGTGAGATAGCCCTCAATGCCGGCCTGTTTGGCCAACATCCCATTTCCCTTCAACCCCACGGAGGTTAACAAAATCAGCCTGACATACTGTAACTGTGGATCAGCCTTGATGACCCGAGCCAATTCCAGCCCATTCATTCCCGGCATATTCATATCCATGATGACCACATCAAATGCCATGCCCTTGTGAAGATGCTCATAGAGGACATCCAGGGCTTGGGAGGCATCTTCCACGGTGACCGCCTCAATCCCCCAGGCTTGAGTGTAATGGGTCAGCAACATCCGATTGGTTTGATTATCGTCCACACAACACACGCGCAACCCCTGTAATTCGACTTCGGGTGCAGAAGGCCCAAAGGGACCCGTTATTTTTTTCATCCGCACCGTAAACCAAAAACAACTTCCACGCCCGGGCTCACTGATGACTCCAATCGTACCTCCCATCCGTTCGGCTAATTGCTTACAAATCGCCAAACCCAGACCGGTCCCTCCATATTTTCTCGTGGTAGAACTATCTGCCTGGGAAAACGATTGAAACAGTTTGCGTTGCTGCTCGACAGGAATTCCAATACCCGTATCCACCACTTGTACCCGAAGAACCGCCACTTGCTCGGTTTCCAATTCACGAAGGACCTGAACGGACACCTCACCCGATTCCGTAAATTTTATGGCGTTTCCCACGAGATTCATGAGAATCTGACGAAACCGACCAGGGTCGCCATTCAAATTGGTTGGCACATCGGGAAAAATCAGGGAATACAGTTCCAAATTTCTTGACATCGCCCGTCCATTCAGTAGATCCATGACTTCTTCAACACAGGCTTGCAAATCAAACGGGATTTCTTCCAATTCCAATTTGCCGGATTCAATTTTTGAAAAATCCAAAATATCATTAATGATCGTCAATAATGCTTCGCCGGAATTTCGAACGGTTGTGGTCATTTTTCGCTGTTCTGGAGTCAAGTCCGTTTCCAACAATAACCCGGCCATCCCAATAACCCCATTCATCGGGGTTCGAATTTCATGACTCATGGTGGCCAGGAATTCCGTTTTGGCTTTGACGGCCGCTAACGCCTGATCCCGTGACTGGGCCAATTCCCGGTTCCGGAATTCCAATTCCTGAGCGGTGTTTTTCATCAATTCCTCTGCCTCACGTCGTCTGGTCACATCATGAAGATACAAACGCACGATGTGACTGTTGACCAGACGGGCCAGGTGAGCTTCGAAAATTTGACCATGGGTTTTGATTTCTCCAATGACAGTATCCTTGTTCACTCTCTGCCCCGCAAGAGTCAGAATCCCCAAATCCCGAAATAAGGGATGGCGGCGACCCAGAGCGTGGAGATCTGGAAAAAGATGCTGCCCGGCCGGATTCACATACGTGAGGACCTGATCTTCATCAAATTCAAAAACCGGATTGGGGTTGAGTTCCGGGAAGGAAGCCAACCGGGCTAATTCGCGATTTTTGATCTCCAATGTCATCATGAGTTCATGAAGGATTTTGGTCCGGCATTCAAGCAGATCAGCGGCCTGGGCAGCCACCCCGGCCAATTGTTCAAGTTTTCCAGTGCCCTGATCGACGTCTGTCTCTTCCAAACCTTCATTTCGGGATTGTCCCAAATGGGATTCTTGAACAGACTCCGTGACCTTGGCCACCTCCTCGAGTTTGCCAATGATCTTGTGCAACACAGGAACCATCTGACGAAATCCCATTCTCACCCCAATGGTTCCTATCCCCATGAGTGCCATAGCAACCAGACCTATAGCAAAAAATATGGTACTTTCTTTTTCCTGGATCCGTTTGAGAGAAAAGCCAATTCGCATCCAAGCCACAATCCGATCGCCATCCCGCAAGGGTTCAACCAACATCAACAACCCGCCCCAGGGCTCTACATTCTGAATGGCAATCTTTTCCTGACCGGTTGCCTTAACTCTTATCCAATCAGGATCTTCAATAATAGTGCCGATTCGCTCTGGTTGAATGGAGGCAACCAATCTATCATCCTGATCCAGAATCTCTAAAATTCGAAGGTCCGGATCCCGCTGATACTCAAGGATCGCCTCTTGAATACGTGATTGATTGTACACAACTGCGGCGGCCCCAATCGTGGAAAAGGCTCTCGCTACGCCAAAAGCACGTTCAGTAAACGTTGCACGAAGAGTTTGTTGTTGTAGATAGCCGATCAATAAGGCCCAAAGAATCACCGTAATCGCGATGGCCAGGGAAAGAGTCGTCGTCACGCGAAAAAGGACACTCCCTTTCCACATCCGCACCATCCAACCAAGAGACCATCGAGACCAGTACATATTGTAAATCCCCGTTTATCGACTAAATTTATGACCCGGGAAAAGTGAAATGATTGATGGAGTCGACGAACAATAGCCCCAGGAAAACACGGAAATCCACGTATCTTCTCGGTTTTTCGTGTGTAATTCTAAAAAGAACCGGGTGAGGAAAAACGAGTATTAACTGAGCTTAAGAGAAAGGAGTTGGGGAAACAATCCACAATCCTTTATGGAGAACCGATATCAACAAGAACCTTTCATTCCGCAGGAATGACAAGAGGCGAAGGAGATCACCCAAGACTTCATGCCAGACATGTACTTGGTAGGTTCCTGGTGGAACGTGGTCGGTATGAAAAGCGCCCGAAGAGTCGGTAACCAAACAATAGGGATGGCAAAGACCACGAGACTGCCTTCCATGAACATATGCAGATCACCTCCCATGGTCGAACGCCCCCAGCTACCCTAAGTGTTTTGGCAATCGGTAATCCGATGAGGCACTTAAGCCATGTTAAAAACGTTCGTCTTTCTAACTTGATACGCGTGTTGGAAAGAATATGTTCAAACGGATTTCTTGTCTTCGCACTACCCAAGAACACTCCAGACGGAATCTTCCATCCTCAAAAGTTCCCAAAGACTCCATCATTCCATGGAATATCGGGGGAATCACAAAGCAACGTTTCCGTTTATTAGCGGAATTACGAAAGGAGGGATTACTGACAGGGAGGGAATATTAAGTCAAACGAATAAAAATGCTTAAGGGACTATATAAGACTGAAAAAACCGGAGGGAGGTGTTACACGCAGCCCATTTCACGAATGCGCTACCACACCGTTAGTGATAGCTTTCATGATCGGTGGGAAACTTTCCGGTTTCAACCTCTTCTCGAAATCGTTGCAGCGCTTGAAGGGCATCGGCTTTCAAATGACCATAGGGCTTAACAAATTTTGGGACGAAGTCATCATATAGCCCTAGAAGATCGTACAATACGAGGACTTGTCCATCACAATGGGGACCGGCTCCAATCCCAATCGTGGGAACAGACAATAGGCCCGTGATCTGTTTGGCCAACGAGGCAGGGATACATTCCAAAACAACGGCAAACACCCCTGCTTGCTCCAAGGCCTTCGCATCCTCCACAAGGCTCTCTGCTTCTTCCGGCCCTTTGCCTTTGACCTTGTAACCACCGGATTGATTCACGGATTGCGGAGTCATTCCGACATGCCCCATGACGGGTATCCCGAAACCGGTCATCGCCTCGACCCGATCCACCACCAAACGGCCTCCTTCAATTTTGACGGCCGCCGCACCTGCCTGCAAAAATTGTCCTGCATGACGAACCGCTTCTTCCACGCTCACCTGGTAAGACATGAACGGCATATCCCCAATAATCAACGCCTGGTGAGCTGCTCGAGCCACCACCTGGGTATGATAGAGCATCTCATCCATCGTCACTGACAAAGTATTCGCATGACCTTGCACCACCATCCCCAATGAGTCCCCCACCAAAATCACTTCCAACCCGGCCTGTTCAACGATTCGAGTAAAGAGTGCATCATACGCGGTGACGACCGTGAGTTTTTTACCGGAATTTTTGTATTGTTGAAATTCAGGGATGTTCATCAGGACCTCAAATACCCGTGACCTTCGATTATTTCTCTGCCATCCGCTGCGCAGACTCCAACGTGTTCTGTAACAGCATGGCAATCGTCATCGGCCCCACACCTCCAGGAACCGGGGAGATCCATCCAGCCCGTTCCTTGACTCGATCAAAATCCACATCTCCCACCAGTTTCCCATCGGCCAGTCGATTAATCCCGACATCAATGACCATCGCGCCCTCTTTAACCATGTCGGCTGTCACAAAATGAGGTTTCCCAATCGCGGCGATGACGATATCCGCCTCGCGCACGACTCCGGAAAGATCCTTGGTTCGTGAATGACAAATGGTGACCGTGGCATGACGGTGCAACAGCAACATTGCAACCGGTTTCCCAACAATATTACTTCTGCCTATCACCACCGCTCGTTTTCCGGCAATGGCTTCACCGGTAGAATCAATCATATGGATCACACCTTTTGGAGTACACGGCACGAATACCGGATCACCTTCAACCAAACGCCCGACATTGAAGGGGTGAAACCCGTCGGCGTCCTTTTCTGGCGAGACAGCCTGTAGGATCACTTTGGTGTCTATGTGAGAGGGAAGGGGTAACTGCACCAGAATGCCGTGAATCCGGGTATCGGCATTCATCTGGTTGATAAGGTCCAGCAGATCATGCTGAGTCGTCGAAGCCGGAAGACGATGTTCCTGTGGATACAGCCCCGCCTTTTCACAGGCCAGCTTTTTGTTTTTGACATAAACGGCTGATGCGGGATCATCCCCCACCAACACGGCAGCTAAACCCGGCCTGATGCCGGACATACGATTCAAGTCTTGGACCCCTTGGGCAATGCATTCCCGAAGGGTGAGCGCCAAGGCCTTACCATCAATAATCGATGCCGACACGATCCTGCCTCCTCAAGAAAAAATCAAATGATATCCTTTGGAATTTTGCAAACTGTTTCACGATATCAGGCGACCAAAACCTCGTCAATGAAACTCTCGACCCTTTCCTTGACACCCTCGGAAACCCTCTCTTACCATGCTCTATGTCACCAATGTCTTTCCGGTCTTGCACACCATCGCTCCCATCGTCCATCCGTTCAGGTGAATTTACCACGAGGGTTCCCATGTGTGTTCGATATTCTTTAATGGTCATTTTGCTCTTTATGACCTTTGCCTCCCCGCTGAATGCCAACCAAATTGCAAATCTCGCCTTTCCCCAACATATGATTGCCGATGAAGATGCCACCTACTTCATTGCCAATGCGAACGGGGACCCAGGCAATCGGGAGAATAAAGGATTCATCACCAAAGTGAATAAGGACGGAGAAGTGACAAACCTCCACTTTATCCAGGGAGGAGTCAATTCGGTCACGCTGCATTCCCCGAACGGAATGGCCATCGTCGGTGAGGTTCTCTATGTCGCCGACCTGGATACCATTCGTGGATTCCACAAATATACCGGCGAACCGGTTGTAACCATTCCCTTTACTCAACAACACTGTCAGTCGCTTACAGGCCTGGCCTCGGATGTCGAGGGAACATTATTTGTTTCGGACACGGATACTAACAGCATTTACCGATTGGATCCTTCCAACGATTATGCGATTTCCCTGTTGATTCGGCACGAGAGCCTGTCTCATCCCCATGGCATTGCGATTCATCCGCGATCAGGCCACTTGATGGGAGTGGGTTGGGATGATGGAAAAATTTTTGAAATTGACGAAAAGGGCATTATCCATGAACTCTTTGTGAATTCATTTTTCTCCGGTGGATTTTATAATCTGGACGGCATCGATTTCGATCAATACGGCACGATGTATGTCTCTGATATGACTGCCGGAAAAGTGTGGCGGATCAGAAATAATCAGAAAAAAGAAGTGATCGCGGAGTTCTTGATTTCTCCTTCCGGCCTGGCCATCGACCGGGCCAACCATTTGATCCTGGTCCCTTATTTGTATGCAAATGGAGCGGAAATCAATGGATTGGAGCGTCCATCGAACACCAACACCAAGAAAAAGTCACGGAACTTGTCCGATTACGGCATGGGTTGGCTCAAGAAAGACGAACCACAATGAGCAAGTGCCTGTATTGCCATCAACGCAAAGGCAAGCGCGCTTGCCCTGCCTTACAGGGAGTGATTTGCAGCATCTGTTGCGGGACCCACCGGCTGACCAATATCAGCTGTCCGGCTTCCTGCCCCTTTCTCGAACCCAATGACGACTATCAGCAAAAACGAATCGGGGGACATTTTGAACAGGAACGCCGTTCCTTCTACAAGGAACTCCTCGCCTTCGCAGGGGATCCGGCCACGGAGGTCTTTTACGTCTTCGAGGCGTTGGCCTTTCGATTCTTTCAGGATCGTCGCGATGCCCAAGATCAGGATGTGTTAGCAGGCATCCAAAGTCTACGGAATGGCTATAGCCTCATCCATGTCCCGGAATCTGCACTTCCGGCATTTGGAGAAGAGTTGAAAAAAGAATTTAAAGTATTCGGGGAACGTCAGGCCCTTGATCCCCTTATTGTGACCGAAGTCCTGGATCGGGCCCAGAAGTTTATCCGGAAATTTTCCGGAACTCACCTGCGATCCAACCGATTTTTACAGGGTCTCTTGGGATATGTCCGTGAACGTCATCCGGATGTGGCGGAACAACTCGCCCGTCAAACAGGAGCCGGCGGGCGAATTGTCATCCCGAGCGGCTTTCAATACGAACCCGAGGCTCCCACTTCGCTATAAAGAAAGATTTCCACCGGCATCAGGTGGAATCGACAACCTATTCCATGATCTCGATGGTCATTTCAATTCTCTCCAACGGATTATCCCGCAAATCACGGGGCTGATTCACAATCGTATCGGCCAGCTCAACGCCCTTCACAACCTCTCCGAAAATCGTGTATTGCCCGTCCAAATGTGGAGCTTTGTCCACCATGATAAAAAACTGAGAACCGGCGCTATTGGGATCAGCCGTTCGCGCTGCCGACAAAATGCCTTTTTCATGCGGCACACGGCTGAATTCGGCTGGCAGAGTATAGCCCGGTCCCCCGGTTCCGTACTTACTCCGGTTACTGGGATCCTTGGTCAATGGATCTCCTCCCTGGATCATGAAACCCGGAATCACCCGATGAAAAATCGTGCCGTTAAAAAATCCAGACTTGGCAAGCTTCACAAAACTTTCTACATGTTTCGGGGCCAGATCGGGAAAAAGGACGATTTCCATTTCTCCAAACTTCGTCTTGAGAATCGCCCGCGGAGCCTTGGCCGTTGCATCTTTTTCCGCCACCTCTGCCCAAACAGGAGCAGTCCAGAGGGAACCACCTAGGAGGGCCGTAATTCCCATAGCGATCACCAACACCCGAAAAGACCGTATTACTTCACACCTTTGACGACTCGATTTCATGCGAACTCCTCCTTTTTATGATCCATAAAGAGTAAAAGAAAATATTCACTCGACCAATGATTGGCCTCGCTCAATCGCTTGCTGTGCCGCCTGTTGTTCTGCTTCTTTTTTAGTCCTTCCCTGGCCTTCACCCAAGATCACTCCGCCCACCAGCACGTCAACCAAAAATGTTTTTTCATGGTCAGGCCCGGTTTCTCGAATCAATCGGTAGATAGGGGTACTCCCTTGTTGATGGGCCCACTCCTGAAGCCGGGTTTTATAATCACTCCGGATGGATGGCAGCTTTCCTCGTTGAATTTTATCAAATTCCGGCTCTAGCATGCGCCGGATCACCAGACGGGCGGCTTCGATCCCTCCATCAAGATACACCGCCCCTATGACGGCTTCAAGAGCATTCGCCAATAAAGAAGGCTTTTTTCGGCCATGGGTGGTTTCTTCGCCTCGCCCCAATTTCAACCATGACCCCACATTCATCCGTTCAGCAGCCTGGGCCAGCGCCGCACGGCTAATAAGTCCTGCCCGCATCTTCGAAAGCTCGCCTTCCGAGGATTGAGGGAATTTTTCGGCCACACTCTCACTAATGACCAGACCCAGGACGGCATCCCCCAAAAACTCCAATCGTTCATTATGTGGAAGCTGACTTTCCGAAGGGGAGGAAGAAGCAGATCGATGGGTTAAAGCCTGAAGCAGGAGGGTCGGATCACGAAATGCGTACCGTAAGGAGTCTTGAATGTCCTGAACCATCGAACCAAAGAAGAGGAAAGAAGCCGTAGCCCCGATCATGAACCCGTCAAAAGGAATTCGTCGGAAATAAAAAGCCCCCACAACCCAATTGAAACAATATTTTTATATCTAGCATGTCTTACCCTAGACTTCTGCAGGCCAACGCCGAAACACCAGGCAGGCATTGACCCCACCAAAACCAAACGCATTCGAGATGGCAATATCGAGAGAACAGGACCGGGCTTGGTTGGGCACATAATCCAGATCGCACTCAGGGTCAGGATTCTCAAGGTTGATGGTAGGAGGAATCATCCCCTTATGAAGAGCCAGGATGGAAAACACGGCTTCGATTCCCCCGGCCGCTCCCAACAGATGACCTGTCATCGATTTCGTGGAGGAGACGGGAATAGAATACGCGTATTCCCCAAACACTTGTTTAATGACTTGGGATTCCACTCGATCGGCAAACGTGGATGTCGCATGTGCGTTGATATACCCGACAGCGCGTTTTTCTATTTCAGCCTCCTGGATGGCCCTTTCCATGCAAACGACTGCCCCTCCGCCATCATCAGGCGGGGCGGTAATGTGAAAAGCGTCGCTATTCATCGCATATCCAATCACTTCCGCATAAATTCGGGCTCCTCGGGCCAGAGCATGGTCAAGGTCCTCAAGAATCAATACCCCAGCCCCTTCGCCAATCACAAATCCATCCCGGTCTTTGTCAAAGGGACGGCTGGCTTGTTGAGGTTCCTGATTACGACGGGAAAGGGCTTTGGCAGCGGCAAAACCGGCAACGGCTGTCGAACAAATAGTTGATTCCGCCCCGCCGACGATCATGACATCGGCATCCCCCCGTTGAATCAACCGGTAGCCTTCCCCGATACAATGATTCCCCGTGGCACACGCCGTGACCGAACAGGCATTAGGACCTTTGGCTCCGAATCGAATCGCTACCTGCCCGGAAGCCAGGTTGATGATGACCATGGGAATAAAGAAAGGGGAGACCCGATCCGGCCCACGCTCCATCAACACTTTATGATAATGTTCAATGGCAGGAAGACCACCGATTCCGGCCCCGACATAGACTCCAACGCGGTCCGCAGATTCGGCCGACACGGTGAACTTCGCATCATCCATCGCCTCCTGGCTGGCGGCTACCGCGAAATGGATGAATGTATCCATCTTTTTGATTTCTTTTTTCTCGATATACGCCCCAGGGTCAAAATTCTTCACCTCGCCGGCAATTTGTACCGGAAATTGACTGGCATCAAATCGAGTAATAGGCCCGATTCCCGATTGTCCCTGACAGAGTTTTTCCCAGGTTTTTGGCACACCGATATCCAAAGGCGTGACCAATCCCAATCCCGTAACCACTACACGACGCAGGGTGATATGTTTGCTCATAACTCCATGATTCGGTTCAATATGAGACGAAGGCCCGGCCCACGGCTTACAGACGACCCAACCGATTCACAGCCAGGATTCAAGAAGAGGAAAGTCAGCCTTTTTCCTTGATAAAATCAATGGCCGCTCCAACCGTTTGAATTTTTTCGGCATCCTCATCGGGAATTTCAATTTCAAACTCTTCTTCCAGGGCCATGACTAACTCGACCGTATCTAACGAGTCGGCCCCTAAATCTTCTACGAATTTGGCTTCGGGAACCACATCGTCCTCTTCCACCCCTAATTGCTCTGCAATAATCTTCTTCACGCGTTCTTCAACTGCCATTCGGCACCTCCTTCAAATTGATCTTATGAACTGAATCGATTGAGGGGATTTTTTCCCGCTCGCATTATGCCATATGCATCCCGCCGTTCACGTGCAGCACATGTCCTGTAATATATCCGGCCTTGTCTGAGGAAAGAAAGCATACGGCCTCAGCAACATCACTGGCCTGGCCAAGTCGTTTGCAGGGAATTTGATTGAGCAAGGCCTCCTTGATCTCCGGAGATAACTGTTGAGTCATCGCCGTATCAATGAAACCCGGGGCCACGGCATTGACGGTCACGTTCCGGCCCGCGTATTCCCGTGCCACGGTTTTCGTTAACCCGATCACTGCGGCCTTGGAGGCCGCATAGTTGGCCTGACCGATATTTCCAATGGCCCCGACAATCGAGGCAATATTGACGATTCGTCCGCTCCGTTGCTTACTCATGGTCGGCAAAATGGCTTTTGAACAGAAAAAGGTACCCGTCAGATTCACTTGGAGGACAGCTTGCCAATCTTCTTCTTTCATCCGCATCAGAAGACCATCACGGGTGATCCCGGCATTATTGACCAGAATATCGATGCGCCCCCATTCCTGAACAATGCGATCCGCCATGCTTTTCACTTGATCCCACTCGCCAACATTAACACTCAGGGCCATGGCCTTCCGGCCGGCCTGTTGGATGAGGGTGACCGTGTCCTCACAGCGAGAGGCTTCCATGTCCGCCACAACGACATCAGCTCCTTCACGCGCCAGAGTGGCGGCCACCGATTGCCCGATTCCTCTTGCTCCCCCTGTTACGACCGCAATTTTCCCTGCTAACGACATATGAGCCCCTCAGCAATAAATGGTGGAAAATGAATTCATGCCATCAATTGAGTGCGTACGAGTTCGTAGGATGCCTGGTCGGAGATATTCCAGGTCCTGGCTTCAGGCGCAATCCGTTTGACCAACCCGGTTAACACTTTTCCCGGACCAATTTCGATAAAGTGCGTAATGCCCATTGTGGACATGGCCACAATGGTGTCCTGCCATCGAACAGGAGCGGGTAATTGCCTGACGAGGGAGGCTTGAACATCCCCGGCTGATTGAATCGCCTTCGCCTCCACATTATTAATCAATGGTACTTGTAAATCGGACCATGAAAGGGATTCAATATCTTTTTTCAGCCGGTCGGCAGCCACCTGCATCAGCGGGGTGTGGACCGGGACGCTCACGGGTAAGGGCATAACGCGCTTGGCGCCACGAGATTTGGCAATCTCCAACGCTTTTTCCACGGCTGACTTTTCTCCGGCAATGACCGTTTGCCCAGGGGAATTCAAATTAGCCAGCGCCACCACACCTATCGATTGGGCTTCTTGGCATACTGCCCGAACATCTGTTTCAGATAAACCGAGAATGGCTGCCACCAATCCGCTCCCCGGAGCCACGGCCTCGGCCATATACCTTCCCCGTTTCTGAACCAGCCCCACCGCATCTCGAAAACTCAAACCACCGGCAGCCACCAGCGCCGTATATTCACCCAGACTATGTCCGGCTACCGCAGCCGGCACCCATGGTCCATTGTGCACCAATTGGAAGGCCGCCCAACTGGTCACCAGCAAGGCAGGCTGAGTGAATTCGGTCTGATTGAGTTGGTCAAGCGGCCCCTGAAAACAGAGATGTCCGATATCATACCCCAACACATCCTGAGCTTCCTGGTACAGCGCAGGCACTGCCTCGGCCTCGTCAAACAACGCCTTTCCCATGCCAACCGCCTGGGACCCCTGACCCGGGAATAAAAATGCAATCCCTGAATGTTCAGCCATGCCTGCTGTATTCCCCGCCCTCGCTCACCCGCATTCCCAATAACGGATGCCGCCGCTTAATCGACAATAAATTCCCCGCCATCCACACAAATCACATTCCCGGTAATCCAGTGCGCCTTGGGATGACTGAGCAACCCGAGGGCTTCGGCTACATCCTGAGTCGTGGTTAAGCGATTGGAAGGATTTTTCCGTTTTGCCAACTCAATCATCTCTGTCGATCCGGGAATTTTCCGCAGAGCCGGGGTATCAGTCACACCGGCCATCAACGAATTTACGGTGATTCCCAACGGAGCCAACTCAAGCGCCAGTTGCCGGGTGTGGGATTCTAACGCGGACTTTGCGGCCGAGACGGCGCCATAGGATTTCCAAACCCTAGCTCCTCCGGCACTCGTCATGGAAAAAATCCGACTGCCCGTTCCCAAAAAACCATGAGCCACAAGATCCTGCGTCCAATACACCAGACTATGAGCCATCACATCCAGGGTCATGTCCATTTGGGGTTTATTGATGGCCTCGGCAGAGGACTCGGCAATATAGGGCTTCAGAGTGCCAAAGGCCAACGAATGCAACAACACCCGGACAAATATCGGTTTCCCACTATCCTGGCTTCGTTGGGCCATGTGTCTGAGTATTTCTGCCCGTTTCTCGGGATCAGCCGCATTCGCATTAAAAAAAATCCCCTCCCGACCAAGGGCACGGATGTCCGCCACAATCCGTTCGGCATTGGGAAGGGTAGATTTTCGATCAAGATGTACTCCCAGAATATTCATCCCCAGTTTTGCCAATTCCAGAGCCGCCGCCTCCCCAAATCCACTGGAGGAGCCGAGGATTAACGCCCAATCGCCTTCGCACCAAGATTCTGTGTCGGCCATGATGTTCCTCTAATGTTTAAGATGACCACAATCCGCTTTTCGTCCACTGGGACCAGCCCTTTGACCCGACTCAGGCCCGTGAAGCTGTCAAATGAAAAGCCTTGGACCTACCATTGCACAACCGCGGAAGCCCAAGTGAGGCCCGCTCCAAAAGCCGCCATCACCACCTTATGTCCCGGCTTCAGTTTCCCCTCCTGGACAGCTTGGTCTAAGGCCAACGGGATCGATGCTGCGGATGTATTACCAAATCGATCCAAATTAATCATCACTTTTTCTTCCGAAATCCCCAATCGTTGACTCACAGCCCGTAAAATCCGGACATTCGCCTGATGCGGGATAAATAAGTCCATATCTTGGGCAATCATCCCATTCGCCTTGAGGGCCTCATGGGTAGCCTCTTCCATCGTTTTGACGGCAATTTTAAACGTTTCATTTCCGCGCATTTTGATAAAGCACCGTTTATCCGTTAAGACCTCCTCCGAGGCAGGATCCCGCGAACCGCCACCCGGAACATAGATCAAATCCGAAATCCCCCCATTGGCATGAAGATGGGTGGATAATATTCCCGATTCATCCTGACTCTGACCAAGAACCACGGCTCCAGCCCCATCGCCGAACAGGACACAGGTATTGCGATCCGTCCAATCCGTAATGGCCGACATGACTTCCGCCCCGATCACCAGTACATGTCTCATCCCACTTTTAATGTAGGCATCCCCAATGGATAAGGCATAGAGAAATCCACAGCAGGCTGCGGAAATATCACAGGCTGCGGCCCGGACAGCTCCCAATCGATGTTGAACTAAACATGCCGTGGCGGGAAGGGGGAAATCACCTGTACAAGTGGCCAAAAGAATGACATCTATCGCGGAAGGAGAAACACCGGAGGCCTTCAAGGCCCGTTGAGCGGCCTCTAATGCTAGATCTGAACAGGCCTGGCCTGGAGCCACCACTCGTCGTTCACGAATGCCCGTACGTTCACGAATCCAGGTATCCGAGGTATCGACCATTCGCTCCAAATCGGCATTGGTGACCACACGCTCGGGCGCAAACGCTCCCGTTCCGAGAATCGCACTAGTCATTCGGTTGGTATCGTCGTTGTAGGAGGCGAAGACGGGATCAAACCCAGGGCAATGTCATCCCGAATTCGTTGCAGCAAGCCGCCCTCGGCCAGGGACCGGGCCTTGAGAATGGCATTCTTAATGGCTTTTGAAGAAGATCGCCCATGACAGATCATACTGATTCCTTCCACTCCCAATAACGGAGCTCCGCCAAATTCAGCATAATCCGTTTTCCGACGGAGACGGAGCAATGGCCCGGCCACAAAAAGATATGAGAGCCGTCCGAGTGCAGATTGGGCAATTTCTTTCATTAACATTTTCTTGATGGCATCGGCCAACCCTTCAGAAATTTTCAGGGCTACATTGCCTAAAAACCCATCACACACAATCACATCGGCATTGCCGCTATAAACATCTCGCCCTTCGACATTTCCGATAAACTGAATGGAACTCTCCTTCAAAAGCTTGAAGGCTTCCTTGGTGACCTCGTTCCCCTTAGTGTCCTCTTCGCCGATACTTAACAGACCAACCCTCGGACGTTGGACCCCGAGAAGATGCTTACCGTATTCATGCCCCATGATTCCAAATTGATAGAGTTGCCGGGCCGTACAATCAACGGTGGCACCAACATCTAACAGGATGGCCATGCCTTGACGGGTCGGCAGGGACGCGGCAATCGCCGGACGTTCCACGCCTTTGATAGAGCCTAACAAGAAAAAGGCTGACACCATTGTGGCGCCGGTATTGCCGGCACTCACCACAGCCTCCACGGCCCCGGATTTCACGAGTTCGGTCGCTTTCCAAATAGAGGAATCCCGCTTTTTCCGGGCAACCAGAGCGGGAGACTCATGCATTCCCACCACTTGCGGAGCATGAAGAATTTCAATGTTGGCTTTACTGCCGCCCAGGAGATCTAATTGAGTTTGAATGGTGGGTTGATCACCAACCAAGACGATGGAAAGCGACGCCTCACGAGTGGCTTGAATAGCACCTTCGATATTGGGGGTAACCCCATGGTCCCCCCCCATCGCATCCACAGCTATTTTCATGGGGTTGGCAGGGAGAGAATGTGAAGGCAGGACTGAAGGATCTTATCCTTCTTCCACACCAATAATGGCCATACCTTTATAGGTCCCACAATTCAAGCAGGTCTTATGCGGGGGCTTGGGTTCGTGACATTGGGGACACGTGGACAAATTCGGTGCGGTGAGTTTTTTATGGGTTCGCCGTGAATCCCGGCGAGCTCGAGAAATCTTGTGTTTAGGATTTGCCATGATCGTCCATTAGGTTAGAGATTGAATTTTTTTGTTGATCCTCTGCGTCGATTGCCCGGCGACCGACCGGAAGAAGCCTTATTGGCCATGGAAAGGTCTGGATGAAAAACTCCCTCCGAGTCCAAAACCGGCATCGGAACGGGGCACGAACATTTCTCAGTATTTAAATTCGCTCCGCACCCCTGGCACAACCCCTGACACTGCTCTGCACACAACACCCGAATCGGGGTTGATAAGATAATATGCTCACGGATCACAGGAAGTAAATCAATTTGATTGTCTATTATGGGATAGATTTCATCCCCTTCATCCGGTTCATCATCCCGATGCTTCTGCTTCCGTCCTCCCGTATCCAAGACCTTTCCACCAGATGGCTTTTTGAAGAGGGCCATACAGGACAGGTCAATATTTTCGGTGAAATTACTGAGGCACCGAACACATTCCCGTGCAATCGTTCCGGTTATCCGCCCCTCAAAATACACCGTCTTATCATCAGGCTTGATCAGCGAACCCGCACTTCGTACTTCTCCGATCATGGTGCCATCATCAGGTGATAATTCAAGCTCGGCTGATTCAATCACCTGATCTATGGGTAAATCGGATGCAGAAATATCAGTTAATTTAAAGGTCCAGGCCATCGCTCAACCGACTTCTTCACTCATAATAGCAGGCAGGCAATCATCTGGAACTCCGCGGAGATCAGCGTTCTTCCGCAAAAGACAGGATGGCAATTTCTCTGGCCCGCTTAACCGCTTGGGTTAATCGCCGTTGATGTCGAAGACAATTTCCTGACGTTCTTCGAGGAATGATGCGCCCCCGCTCGGTCAAAAAGTTCTTCAATAATCCGGCATCTTTGTAATCCATCGGAGTCTTATCAAAACAGAATCGGCACACCCTTTTACGTTGAAACAAACGCCCTTTTTCGACTGACACTTCAAATACCTCCAGATCAGATTTTAGGGAATGGGTTCGGAGTAGTAATCTTCGGTTTCATAGGAAGCATCGTCTGTTGCTCCCCCCATCGATGCAGTTGAAGGGGACTTTTTCGGGAGAAACGTCACGGTTTGGGCCACGACTTCATGTTTACTGCGCTTTTGCCCATCTTCCGTTTCCCATCGTCGTTGTTGCAATCGACCATCCACAATTGCCCCATCCCCCTTACTCAAGTATTGGCCACAATGTTCGGCCTGACGGCCAAAAACGACGATATCCACATAACAGACCTCTTCCTTCTGGTCGTCGGCCTGTTTGTACCTACGATTCACGGCTAGAGGAAAATTCACCACCGGGGTCCCGCTGGGGGTATACCGAAGTTCGGGATTCCGAGTCAGATTCCCAATCAAGATAACCTTATTGAAGCCCACCATCTTCTGAATCTCCTTCACCGGCTTCATTCGCTGCCGCCAAATCTTTTGGGTTCAGCTTTACAGTCATAAACTTCATGACTTGATCCTCCATACGTTGAAACCGTTCTAATTCCTTGACCACTGTTGGAGGACCTTCAAACTGAATGGTAATAAACGTCCCCTTACGCTCATGCTGGATATCATAAGCGAGCTTCTTTTTCCCGCTATTGTCCAGCTTGAGAATGGTCGCACCGGATTGCGTCAGCAGATCTTTCATTTTTTGAACCACAGGTTCATTTTCAGTCTCGACCTGCATGGGCCGCAAAATACATAAGGATTCGTATAATTTCATACTAGACCTTTACCTTTTTCAAAAGGATTGCCTGAAATATGGAGAAAAGCCTGAAATTTTCTTCCGCAAAAGGAATCAAATTTACCATAGCTTTTGTCAAAGTGTCAAAATTACCAATCTACAACTATCGTTTCACGGCCGAACATGAAATCGGTTCATCGCCACGGCATGCCCCTCTGTGATGAGGCATTCCAATGCGTCTACTGACTTTTCCAATACCGAATCAAGAGCAGATTCTTCCTCCTGAGAAAAAGGGGAAAGGACATAGTCGACTGTTTGCCCAGACCCAATCGGACGGCCAATACCCAGTTTCATACGGCAAAACTCATCAGATCCAATACTTTCCAATACAGACCTGACGCCATTGTGCCCGCCAGCGCCTCCACGGGTTTTAATGCGAACCACCCCTAGGGGAAGATCCAGATCGTCATAAACGACCACCAGATCGGAAGGCGTGAGCTGTCGGCTATCCAAGATTTCCTGCACGACGGGACCGGTTCGATTCATCCACGCGAGGGGACGAACCAATAGGACAGGCTTCCCTTGAAAATTCGTTGAGGCTTCCCAGGCAAGATGCCGTTTGGAAAAATCTACTCCCCAACGGCATGCGGCGTGCTCAAGAACCAGCCAGCCCAGATTATGCCGAGTATGCCGATATTCCGGCCCCGGATTTCCCAGGCCAACAATCACATGCAAGGATTACTTTTTACCTTCTTTCGCTTTTGCATCAGGAGCCTTGGCTTTTGGATCTGCCGTGGCGGCCACAGCACCCGCTCCCTCCACTTTCGCCTTTTCGTCAACTGGAGTTACCGAAGCGGCTTCTCCGGCTTCACGAGTCAGCAGGGATTCGAGTTTGGCTTCAGACATCTTGGTCGCAACATGAACCACCATCTGGTCTTCATCATCGAGGATTTTCACTCCAGTGGGCGCCTGCACCTCATTCACGTGAACCCCCGCCCCAAGTCCCAATCCCGACGCATCGATTTCAATATGATCCGGGATTTGATCCGGCAAACATTCAATATGAAATTCTCGCATGGGTTGATGCAGAATGCCGCCCTCTTTCACCCCCACCGGCACCTGTCCAATGATTAAAATGGGAAGACGCACACGAATGGGTTTTTCCATCGAGACTTCAAATAAATCCACATGCAAAATGGCGCCATTAATGGGATCAAGCTGGTGATCTTGAAGCACAGCCACTATATCCTTTTCACCGGGAATTTTGACCGTTAACAGGCCGGTGTGGCCCCGTTGAGACAACACCATGTTACGGGCCACCTTGTAATCCATCGCGAGCAGGCGTGACTTTCCCGCCCCATACACTACAGCCGGAATTTTTCCACGACCCCGAAGTTTTCTCGCCACCCCTTTTCCTGCCGCATCACGTTTTTCTACTTCCAATTCATATTTCATGGGCTAACCCTTTCCAGAAAGAATACCTATCCACCAGACTTACACAAATAATGAGGTGACGGATTCCTCTCGGTGAATTCGTAAAATGGCCTCACCCAGGAGGGGGGCCACAGACAAGGATTTAATTTTCTTGCACTGCTGCTCTTTCCCATTCAGGGGAATCGTATTCGTAACCACGATTTCACTCAAACAGGACGATTGCAACCGATCAAGTGCCGGACCGGACAGCACGGCGTGGGTACACCCGGCCCAAACCGATAGTGCCCCATTGTCCATGCATGTCTGGGCAGTTTTGACGATTGTCCCGGCCGTATCGATCATATCATCAAACAATAAAGCATGCCGGTTCTCAACTTCGCCGATAATATTCATGATTTCGGCTTCATTGGGTGACTCGCGCCGCTTATCAATAATCGCCAAACTGGAATTCAACCGTTTGGCAAAGGCCCTGGCACGCTCAACCCCTCCGGCATCCGGTGACACCACCACGATATCGGCAGTCTCCTGTTTCTTAATATAGTCCAATAAAACCGGCGTTGCGTAAAGATGGTCCACCGGAATATTAAAAAATCCCTGTATCGGTCCGGCATGAAGATCCATAGTCAAAATTCGCCCGGCACCGGCCGCTGTCAAGAGATCAGCAATCAATTTGGCACTGATCGGAACACGGGGTTGATCCTTGCGATCTTGACGCCCATACCCATAATAAGGGATGACGGCGGTAATGCGGGAGGCCGATGAGCGCTTCACCGCATCGATCAGTAATAACAACTCCATAATGGAGGTGTTAACCGGATGGCAACAGGATTGAATGATGAAGACATCTCCGCCACGAACATTTTCTTCAATCCGCACCCGGATTTCTCCGTCACTGAAGGTCGTGACGGTCGCCTGACACAACTCCTGCCCGATATATTGGGCAATTTCCTTGGCAAGGGAAGGATTCGAATTTCCAGTTAAGAGTTTGAGATCACGTAACATTTTGGGGTGCTTACCACTTTGTCGCAACTCGCCCTTTCTTCCCCCAGCTGAGGGAAGAAGGGCAAAGGTAATTCCAAGAACTTGTTCTTGTCAACTCAGATCTTCCCTTTCCCGTCCCAAGCTCCGCCAAACGACTTCAAAAATATTCACTCTTTCCCATCCTTGGTAGTGGAACAGGGAAAGACGGGAGACCTTGAAATTCTCAATGAAAACAGGAAACATCGTGAGGAAGGCTGGATTGTCCCATCGGAACATCAACAATCAGCCATTGGGTATCTTCCTGTAACTTGGCTGAGGCAACACGGGCAACTTCTTTATTGGAAAAAATTCCAAAGACCGTGGCCCCGCTCCCGGACAACAGGGCAGCTTGCGCCCCTAACATTCGAAGCTTTTCTTTAATAAATCCTAAAATCGGGTACTGGGGAAACAAGGCCTCCTCAAAGTCATTTTCCATGACCTTTAGTAAATCGTCCCAGGCAACACTTCCTCTGTCCTCAACCATTTCGGCAAAACCCGACAAGGGCGCGTGATCCGTCCGTTGCATGGCCAACTGGTCATAGGCCCACTTTGTCTGCACAGGAAATCCCGGATTGACCAACACCACCCACCGTTCCCCTTCGACCCGGAACGGCGAGACCTCCTGGCCCCATCCTCCGACCAATGCACAGGGTGCATTGAAAAAAAACGGGATGTCGCTCCCCAAAGTCGCGCCGCATTTTTTCAGCTCCATCAGTCCCCATCCCAACTTCAAAAGCTGGGAGACTCCCCAAATCGTACCTGCCGCATCACTACTACCTCCTCCTAACCCTGCGGCCATGGGAATGGACTTGGTCAATTCAACTTCCACGCCTACTTCCATTCCGGCTCGCTGAAGAACCGCTTCAGCCGCCCGATACACCAAATTGCGCCGGTCAACGGGCAAGGCTGAATTTCCGCACTGCAATATAATCTGTTGATGCTCGGGATTCACACGGATCCGTAACACATCGAACAGATCCACGGTATGCATGATGGACCAAAGCTGATGGTAACCATTGGCTAACCGGCCCAGCACCCGGATAATCAGATTGATTTTTGCGGGAACCCGAACGACCAGTTCATCCGGACCATCCGGCAAAACACTTCTATCGCTCATATGGAGGAGATTCCTCAGAAACTATCCGATGATCGAGCCCATCGAGAAAATCGGAAGGTACATGGCAATGACAACCACCGCAATGGCCGACCCGACCACCAGAATGATGGCAGGTTCAACCAGGGCAGTCATGGTGGCAATCGAACGGTCGACTTCCTGTTCAAATAAGTCGGCGATCTTACCTAACATCCCGTCCATTGATCCAGTGGACTCCCCGACTTTTATCATTTGGATCATCATCCCCGGGAACAACCCCGGCCCTTGGGCTCGCAACGCTTCGGAAAGCGGCACACCCTGTTCCACCTGTTTTAAAGCGTTGCGTAGACCTCGCTCCAGTGCGGCATTGCCAATCACACCCCGTGTCAGATCGACTGCCTGAAGGAGAGGCAGACCGTGTTGAACCAGGGAACCCAGGGTTCTTGCCACGCGGACCACTGCCGCTTTTTGCAAAACCGAACCAAGAATCGGGGTGGTCAAGAGTGTGGCATCTTTGATTTCGCGAATGCCGGGGTTTTGTAACAAGCCTTTCGCTCCCCAGAGAATGAGTCCTCCAAGTACCAGTACCAGCACTCCATAGTCTCGCAGACCCTCGGCCAGGGAAATGACCACCAACGTTAACCAGGGCAACGACTCTCCCATTTCGGAAAAGAGTTCAGAAAACATCGGCACCACCCATACACACAAAAACACCAGCACGCTCAAGGCCACACCCACTAACAAGGCCGGGTAGGCCAACGCAGACAGTATTTTGGCCCGCAATCGGGTTTGTTTTTCCAAATATTCGGCAAGTTGAGTCAACGATTCATCCAGTCGACCGGTTGATTCACCCACCTCCACCAGACTCAGGTAGATAGGCGGAAAAATGTCGGGATAGCGAGAAAGAGCCTGGGCTAAAAAACTCCCACCTTCCACATTTTCGCGAATACCCTGAAGCACCTGTTTGAACCGTGGAGAACTCATTTCAGATCCCAGCATATCCAGGCATTCCAATAGGGGAACCCCCGCCCGAATCAACGTGGCCAATTGATGGGTAAACCCGACAAGCTCCTTGCTGCTGATGCGCTGAATAAACGGCCACCGGGTTTGAGTTTCCTTGGGCTGTGATGGTCCATCAACTTTTTCCTGAAGCCTGGTGACGAATAATTCCTGCCTCCGCAACATATGCACGGCTTCCTGAGAGGTCGCCGCCATGACTTCTCCAGTCATCATTCGTCCCATGCCATTTTTTCCGGAATATTCAAAGATCGGCATTCAGCGCCTCGTATGCACTGGCTAGTTTGTCAGTTTGATAGACACGTTCATACGTCGACCTATCCCCGGTTGCGCAACCGCGCCAGTGAGATCGGTTGCGGACGCTCCCGCCCCATGCGCTCAAGAAGTTTGGTGAACTCTTCCGCGTGAGCGGTGGCCCCGAGAGCGATCTCAACCGTAATCAAACCCTGCTGGCACAGATCGGCCAGGCCCTGATTCAGGGTCTGCATCCCATATTGTGCTTGCCCGGTTTGCATCATGGAATAGATTTGATGAATTTTATCTTCACGAAGTAAATTGCGGATGGCAGGAGTCGGCACCAAAATTTCCAACGCCATGACTCGGCCCTTTTCCTGTGATTTCGGAAGGAGGCGTTGCGCCAGAACTCCGACCAGGACCATGGACAACTGCACACGCACCTCTTGCTGTTGATGAGAAGGAAAAACGGACACCAGGCGAGTCAACGTTTGAATGGCGGAATTCGTATGCACGGTGGCAATAGTCAGATGCCCCGTTTCCGCCAGGGTCATGGCGGACTGAATCGTATCCAGATCCCGCAATTCTCCCAACACCACCACGTCAGGATCCTGCCGCAACAGCCCCCTGAGCGCCTGATGGTATTCGGGAACATCGGAACCAATTTCCAGTTGCGTCACCAGACTTTTCTGATGCCGGTGCAAAACTTCAATCGGATCCTCCAATGTCACAATATGCCCACGCCGCTCCCGGTTGATCCAAT
The DNA here is from genome assembly GCA_050248735.1 of Nitrospirales bacterium. Classification (GTDB taxonomy): domain Bacteria; phylum Nitrospirota; class Nitrospiria; order Nitrospirales; family UBA8639; genus JACKFE01. The sequence continues at coordinate 171,324 of JBFWRU010000003.1, forward strand.
CCACCATCGCCGCCAGAGTCGTACTTTTTCCACTCCCGGTTGGTCCGGTGACCAGAATCAATCCTTGAGGTTTTTGCAACAGATCTGCCACGTTGACCGGCAACCCCAATTGCTCAAACGTGGGAATCTGATCCGACACCGCGCGAATGGCCAGAGCCCATGATCCCCGCTGCCTATACAGGTGCAGGCGGAAGCGCCCGATCTCCGGGAGGCTATAGGCCCAGTCCAACTCCCCCTGTTCTTTCAACACCCCTTGTTGCTGAGCGGGAACCAGTTCCTGCACCAATTGATTCATATGCTCTGCCGTCAGGACGGGCTCATCCCACAGCTTTAACTGGCCATCAATACGAATCCGTGGAGGACTGCCGACAACCAAATGCAAATCCGAACCACCCTCCTGGAGTAAGGTCGTGAAAAGTTCCGACACATTAATGTTCATCGCGTTGTGCTCCCGGCAACCATGATTAACCGGCCAGATCGGTCCGTGTTTCAGACAAAACCTCGCCCACGGTGGTCAACCCTTTTTGCACCGCCACCAATCCGGCTTGTCGAAGCGTCCGAAAGCCCTGATTCTGAGCACAGGCTTTGATCTCCCCGGCCGAGGCTCTTCCCAGAATCAGTTCATGCAGACGTTCATACATGGGGAGGATTTCAAAAATCGCCATCCGCCCCTTAAAACCCGTTTGATGGCACCGGACACACCCTTTGCCCTTCATCGGACGGACACAATCAACGTCTCCCGGTTGAAATCCCATGTCCACCAGTCGATCAGGTGAAATGGTTTCCGGTTCACGGCAATGTTCGCAGATTTTTCGCAATAACCGTTGTCCGATAATCAAGGACACGGCCGACGCTACCAGAAAGGGTTCAATGGCCATATCCACTAATCGGGTAATCGCTCCGGGCGCATTCATCGTATGCAGGGTGGACAATACCCGGTGCCCGGTCAGTGCGGCTTGAATGGCAATCTGAGCGGTATCCCGATCCCGGATTTCTCCAACCATCATGACATCGGGATCCTGGCGAAGAAACGCCCGCAGACCGGCGGCAAATGTGAGCCCGATCTCTTCATGGATCTGTAATTGATTGATCCCCTGGATTTGATATTCGACGGGGTCTTCCACCGTCACAATATTCATTTGCGGAGTATTCAAAAATTGCAGCGCGCTATACAGCGTGGTCGTCTTGCCGCTCCCGGTCGGGCCGGTCACCAAAATCATGCCGTAAGGATTTTCCAGAGCCACCGTCAGGAGATCCAAGTCGGCCTGATCCAGACCAAGGTTCGTGACATGCAGGGACAACCCGCCCTGGTTCAAGAGACGCAACACAGCTTTTTCCCCATACAAGCAGGGCAACATGGCCACGCGAATGTCCACCTGCGGAAAGGCTTCCACTTTCATCCGGCCATCCTGGGGCAACCGGCGCTCGGCAATGTCCATATTGGAGAGAATTTTCAAACGGGCGATCAAAGACGCGTGTAATTCTTTCGGAAGATTGGTGAGAGGACGCAATTCCCCATCCAGGCGAACCCGCACGCGAAGAATTTTCTCCAGCGGTTCGATATGAATATCACTGGCATCCATGCCAATCGCTTGTTGGAGTAACCCGTTCACCACGTCTCCGGCAGAACCTTCCTGAGCAACCACAGACGACAACACCCCAGACCGCTTCCCATCCAATGCCTGACCCGTGGCATGCACAGATTTCTCACCGGCATGTCCATTTTTCCTTGGACTGGAAGCCCCCGGGAGACTATCCCGACCAGGCATATCAGTTGGACCCGCCGGGAGATGAAACTGCTGTAAAGCCAGCCGCACGGCGGTTTCCGTGGCCACCATGGGAATAATATGCAGACCCGTGCGAAAGCGCAGTTCATCCAACAGAGTGGAATTCGTCGGATCCACCATCGCTACACTCAGGCGGGATGCCGTCTTTTTCACGGGACAGATCAAATGCTGTTGCATCAATTCAAGGGACATCAGACCTTTGAGCGTATCATCCAGGGTGCAGGTGGATAACTCCACGGTCGGCACGCCATATCGTTGGCTGAGAAATTCCAACAAGGTGGATTCGGAGAGCACGCCCATCCGAATCAAAATACTCCCAAGCCGCCCGCCTTCCCATTGCTGAAGTTCAAGGGCCTTATTCAAATCTTCCGACGAAATCACCCGTGATTCCACCAGTTGATGTCCGACCAATTCCCGGTTCATACCTAGCGAGGCTCCTGCTTCTTGTGACCATTGCCGGAATTCACATAATGAATGCCCCGCATCAGATAATGCACTCCCGATCCCACGGTCACCAGGATCATCACGACCAGTAACGGATCCGCCAAAGAAACGGGTATCCGGCCGGTAGCCTGAAGGAGGATCGCGATCACATAACTGATTTGGGCAAACGTGGTGCCTTTGCCCCACATGGTCGGGGCAATGTTAATCACGGTATCCGTGAGATTGGCGATCAGGGTACCCGTCAGAAGAATGGCATCCCGACTCACGACAACGATGACAGCCCACAAAGGAATAAAATGTAAAAAGGAGAGGGTAATGATAGCCGACATAAGCAACAGCTTGTCGGCCAGAGGATCGAGATATTCGCCCAGGCGCGTTCGCTGATCGGTCATCCGGGCGATGGCGCCATCCAGGCCATCGGTAAGGGCGGCCACGACGAGCGTGATCAGCGCCAGATCGTAGTTTTCATAGAGCAACAGCCCGACAAACACCGGAACCAGCAGGATCCGGAGAACCGTCAGACTATTGGGAAGATTCAGGGGTGTATCGGACACCGGGTACTCCCGTCCCACCGCTAACTTTGGCCGCGTATCCCTAGTATATTGGCCTAGGCGTAACCCAGGGTACGCGTGGATTCCAAAGGAAGTCAACCTGGGTTGCGACCCACCTCTGCGAGTCTTATAATCCCCTTTGGGGCAAGTGATTTGAGCCAATCACCAAGCAGAGATGGAAACCATTACATATGACTTCTCTACCGTTATCCTTCCAGGTCAGAAATGCGGTCATTGAAAAACATCAATTGGAGGGGACCGACCCCAGCGATCGGTATTTCAACCGGATGATTCCCATTAAACGGGTCGAAAAAGGGTACTCCGGGGTGGTCATGTATGAATCGCTCAATCTCAGTTCACAGGTCCACAGGACACCCCAGGGTGCCATCAAGGACCTGGTCGATCAACTCCGCGAATTAGGCTTCCATACCATGCGAACCCGCCTCAACTTCAAAGGCCAAAAATACCTGGCCGAAAAAGAAACCTGGGTCGACTACTCCGACGCCTGAAATCCCCTATCCTTCGTCTCTACTAAAATCGTAACTATCTTGAATGAGCAAGCTCTTGGAGGCGTGTACTCAAGGCCAAAACTAACACGAGTCTTGCCTTGTTTCTCGCTTCGATATGCCTTCAAATATTACAGGTGAATGACCTGGGTCGGCTAACGAGGCAGATCACGGATCGACTGAGGCGATCCGGTGGATGAAGGGGCAAGCACCGACTCACAATGACCCTAAGCCGCAAAGCGAGGTCATGTTGAAAGAATATGGTTATGCCCCGACCTTGCCATTTGAATAAATACCCATCACTTCGGTCGTACATGCGGCCATAGCGATTGGGAAGGAAATCATTCTCACGTTCAATTGAACAACCAGCGTTGAATCAGTTTGGTATAGCGCGGCATCACGAGATAGACCATGAGCCACACCACCGCCCCCGTGACAACCAGCGTATCCAGGTATCGATCGTGAGACACTCCCATTTGTCGCAACACCGGAGCGACGCCCAGCGGAATGCCGAGTACTAACGGATAAATGGCGGACCAGGTCACGAGAAATTGCTTCCAACGTACAGGCACCTTGGCCCTGGCACCCTCGGGCGTAAACCAAAAATCCAGGCCACTGCGTATGAAAAAGTCATCGTCCTGGGCAAGAAGCGGTCGCACCTTTTCAATGAGTCGCTTGCGAGCCTCTGAGTTCATCCATTCCTGGAGGTGCGCAGTGGTATCAAACCGAATGATAACCGTATAGGTCGCTGTGAGGGCAGCAATCGGACGGATAATCTGCCAATCCAGATGGCCTCGGGAGCCTCGGCACAGCGGACCGATTTCGTTCAACCAGGCATCGTATCCGGCTTGCTGGCCGTCGCGTACGCGATGAGTAATCACTGCGGTGGCGCCTCGTTCTGTGGTGCTCGAAGTGGGATGGTCATTCGTCACGGCGTGGAGCCTCCATAGTGCGAGAACAGTCGCGAGGCCTCCTCGCCCGTATTCAATGGCGTCATGAAAAACAAAACATTCCGCGAAGTGATTCGTGGGAAAAAATGTGTGAGACTCATACACAGTCAGGAATTGAGAACCCGTACAGTCGCAGACTATCTGAATACCTCCGTTGGAAGAGGACTTTACCATTTACCATCTGAAAAAATCCGCACTTGCGCAAGATCAAAACATTCGGGAAAAGTCAAGGCGGGTCTGTTTGGTCTATGATGAAAAAACAAATGGTTGAAGGAATACATGCCCCCGTACTTAAGAAGGTCCTGAAAGCTCCAGAATAATCAGATCGTGCAGTTTGGGACGGAAGGCTTTGATAGCTGGATTGTCCCTGGTGGGATGAACGCGGTTGGAGAGAAAAATAACTTCCAGTTCGCGGATAGGGTCGATCCAGATACTGGTTCCGGTAAACCCCAGATGCCCGAACGATTCAGGAGAAAACCACAGGCCGGAGGAAGAGGGCGGGGATGGCGTATCCCACCCTAAGGCCCAACTGGTCCCGGGCTGTGCCGTCACAAACCGTTTCACCAGTTGACCGTCAAATAGTCCGGGCTTGCCGGTGTAGGCTTCCAGCCAGGCTTTGGTAACCTGTCCTGCGGCTTCCGCCGTTCCAAAGAGCCCGGCATGCCCGGCCATGCCTCCCAGTGCAAAGGCATTGTCATCATGGACTTCCCCTTGCAGGAGACGACCTCGCCAGGGATCCTGTTCCGTCGGAGCAATCTCTATCCGATTGCGTTCTTTCAAATGTCCATCCCCTGGGTTGAAACCAAGCGGCTCGGCTTGTAGCGGCTCAAAGATTCGTGATCCACAGAATTCGGCCAGGGTTTGACCGGTCACTCGTTCCACCAGAAACCCCAGCAGCATATACCCCAAATCACTGTACACACTCTTTGGAGGAAGGGTTTTGTCCAGCGGTTCATTGATGATCTTTCCGAGAACCGCTGCACATCGCTGACGATATTCTTGAAGGTCACGTGGTAGATCCGGGGAAAAATCCAGAAAATAGGGGCGCAATGCCGGCAAGCCACTTTGATGACAGAGAAAGTCCTTGACCGTCCTGACTCCAATGGAATGCTTCCTCGATTCATTCAGGAGAGAATCCAGAGGGACATCAAGGTCGACTAAGCCGTCCTGGACCAGCAGAAGAATCGCGGAAGCCGTGCTCAGGGGTTTGGTGAGCGAGGCTAAATCGTAGAGGGTGTCACGCCGGACCGTGGAGGAATCGGGAAGAAACGAGAGCGAACCGACCGCTTCATGAAAGAGGATGTGTCCGTGGTGGCGAACGAACAACTGCGCACCCGGGAACACCCGGTTTTGCACATTTTTCTCAAGAAAGCTGGGAAGCAGATTTAAGTATTCCACAAAGGCATGGCGCCCCTGCAGGGTTAGCCCGCTTCACGACGGGAGGCAGGCTCCACCTCATCAAGATCGGCAGAGTCCTCCACATCAAAGGAAGGCTCCGGATGATCTTCGACTTCCAGCAAGCGGTGGAACGAACTCAACGTGGAACGGAGCCGCTCAAGGACCAGGGCCCTCTGGCGTCGAAGGTCGGCAATCGTCCGGCGCATTTCCACGAGTTCGGAACGGCTCTGAGCCAGAATTTCTTCGGCTTTGAGCTCCGCCTCTTTGACGATCAGATCGGCATCGCGTTGAGCCCCGCGCTTTAATTGGTCCACAAAGGATTGGGTGGAAATCAATGTGCTGGTGAGCGTCGACTCCGCCCGCCGGAGTTGACTAAGCTCGTCATCTTTTCCGGACAGCTTTTCCTTGAATACCAGGTTTTCCCGGGTCAGTTCCTCAATCGATTCGGCAATTTCTTCCAGAAACTGATCCACCTGTTTTTTGTCATACCCACGGAAGCCGGCATCGAACACCTTATGCTGAATGTCTAACGGGGTAATCTTCATCAGTCCCTTCCTTTCCCGGGCTGGCTAATTAAGCCGTATGGCGAGATCCTTCAGGGAACTCACGACGGCTATTTGGAAAAACATGATTATTAGAATAGCAACGATCGGCGAAAAATCAAATCCCATTCCCCCTATCGGAAGCCGGCGCCGGATTTGAGACAAGACGGGTTCGGTGGCCCGGTCCAAAAACTGCACGATGGGATTCCAAGGGTCTGGATTCACCCATGAAATCAATGCCCGAATAATAATCACCCACATATACAGCCATAAAATGGTATCCAGAATGGTGGCAATGGCCTCTAACACGTTCCCCGCAATAAACATGATCCTCCTTGATTTAACCTCGTGTCACCAGGGTCATCAGGTCCGTGCCCCGAAAATGGCCGTGCCGATCCGCACAAGCGTGGCCCCCTCTTGGATGGCTATATGATAGTCGTGAGACATTCCCATGGACAAATCTTCTAATTGCACACGCTGCAGGGGCCGCCTGGCAAGTTCATCACGTATCTGTCGTACCCCTGCAAAATACGGGCGAGAGTCTTCCGGGTCTTCGGTCCAGGGTGGCAGGGCCATCAACCCTCGTATATGCAGATGTGTGAGTTGATCCAAATCCTCAACCACCTGCCTCAATCCCTCCACGGAAAAGCCCCCTTTGCTACGTTCATCCCCCACATTGACTTGCAATAGCACATCCTGCCTGAGTTGGGATTGTTCTGCCAAGTGATCAAGTTCCCTGGCTTGTTCAAGACTTTCCACCGAATGGAGTAGGCAAAATTGACCCACCAGGGATTTTAACTTCCGCCTCTGCATGCGCCCGATAAAATGCCAGGACAATCCTTCCCGGGAGCCGAATTGTTCCATCTTTTCCTGGGCCTCCTGCCAGCGATTCTCGCCAAAATGACGGATCTGAGCGGCATAAGCCTCTTCAAGTTGGTTGCAGGATACGGTCTTGGTGGCGGCAACTATACACACACTGGCAGGATCCCGCCCGCTTTGTTGAGCGGCTCGCAGGATCGTTTCCCGTATGTGTTGAACATTGGCCGCAATAGAAGAAGACACGAGTTGATGACCTTTACCTTCCTCATTCTTTAGCGGACAACATGACCCCGCTGAACATGGTCCCGATGACCTGCCCCTCACGCCGGTACGAATAAAACAGATCGGCCCGGCAATGGGTGCACAAATTCACGATATCAATACACTCCGGCGCTAATCCTGCTTCAAGCAATTGGTGCCGGATCAACCGCTTCAAATCCAGGCGCGCTTTTCCAGGGCCGGTTTCTTGTAACACGCCAGGCCAATCCGGATATCGGGCTCGCAACGGGTCGATCACCGGGTCATCCACTTCATAGCAGCAGGGACCAATGGAGGGACCGATCGCCGCCTTCAGGGATTGCGGATGACTCTGAAATTCTTTCACGCACATGGTGATGGTATCAGGCACAATACCGGCCACCGCCCCACGCCACCCCGCATGAATCGCCGCGACGACACCGGCGCACTCGTCCACCAGCAACACCGGGACGCAATCGGCCGTTCGCACCAATATCAGTGTGTTCGGATGATTGGTCACCAGGGCATCTCCCTCCTGAACGGGTAAAGGCCCGGTCCTGACCGGGGATTTCAGGAGAACCGCGTGTGTACTATGAATTTGTTTGAGTGTGACCAGACAGGGAGCTTCCGCCGATCCCTCCGTCACGCTCCCGAGTTCGATCCGTCCTTGGACCGAGGAGGGAATAGTCCGCGTCCCAAAAAAATGGGGGACCGGAAGTCCCGGGGCTTGCAACCCCCAATCAGCCTTCATGGGCAACCTGACGGATGCGTCTTGAACGTTGGACCGGAATCTCCGTTACGATTTTTTTCGCATATAGGTCGGCACATCCCAATCCTCATCAACCAACAACCCTCCTTTTTCAGGGGATGTTTTCACACTGGCCTGACGCCGTAAGTAGGTGGGACGATCCAGGTCATCCGATCCGTATTCGTTCGCATTCTCGGGCACCGACACCGGAACCAACACAGGGGCCTTGACCGGTTGGACCACCAACGTCGGTTGAGTCACACCGGGAAAACGCAACACGCCTTCCGCCTGTTCGAACCCGGTCGCAATGACCGTCACGGTGATTTCATCGCCTCCCTCGGGATTAATCACCTGCCCCACAATAATATTGGCTTGAGGATCGGCCGCTTCCCTGGCAATATTCGACGCTTCATCCACTTCATGTAACGTCAGATTGGGTCCACCCGTGATATTGAGCAGCAGACCTTTGGCCCCTTCCACACTGCCATCTTCCAGCAACGGGCTGGAAATGGCCTGACGGGCGGCTTCCTGAGCGCGGTTGGGTCCTCTCCCGGTTCCCATTCCCATGACAGCCCGCCCTGAATATCCCATCACGGTTCGCACATCGGCAAAGTCCACATTGATAAACCCCGGTGTCGTAATGACATCGGAAATTCCTTGAATGGCCTGGCGCAGCACATCATCCGCAATTTTGAAGGCTTCCATCGCCGGCGTATTTTTATCCACGACTTCAAACAGTTTTTGATTCGGAATAATCAACAGGGAATCCACATGTTTTTTTAATTCCCGGATGCCTTCTTCCGCAAAGCTCGCGCGGCGATTTCCCTCATATCGAAAAGGCTTGGTGACCACGCCCACGGTAAGAATACCCAAATCCCTCGCGATTTTGGCCGCTACCGGTGCGCCGCCCGTTCCCGTGCCTCCGCCCATGCCTGCCGTCACAAACACCATATCGGCCCCATCCAAGGCCTCGCGAATTTGCATTTCGCTTTCCAACGCCGACTCTTTCCCCACATCGGGACGCGCCCCTGCCCCCAGTCCACGGGTCCGTTCCGGTCCCAACTGAATCTTGTACGTCGCGAGCGACCGACCCAGAGCCTGCAAATCGGTATTGGCGACCACAAATTCGACCCGGCTGACGCCGGCTTCGATCATGGTATTCACGGCATTACACCCGGCACCGCCCACGCCCACAACCTTGATGCGAATGACAGATGGCTCATCATCAATTAAAGAAAACATCGGCTTCCTCCTTTCTACCATTGACAGTGGTAGAGCATGGTTGAAATGTGTGTCATCTTGAGAAATCTCTTAACCGTGAACCGGACAAGGACCTCCTTTTCCCTGCCGGTCCGAGAAAAGTGATCGCATTCAAAAAAATCGGCCTTCCTGCACAAACCCGATCCTCTGCATCCCTTTATGTTCATGAAATCAACGGATACTCTGGGGATTCCCTGGCATGCCTCTAAAAAAACCGTTCCACCCAACTCCGCATTTTCGATACCATCGACCCCATCCATTGTCCGGTTTTCGGGGATTTTCCCGAGCCTGTTCCCACTGTGGCAAACTCATGTTCGTTCCCGAGAGAATGCAGCATCAGTCCGACTGCGGTGGAATACATTGGATTATTGACGATGTCTTTCAGACCGCCGAGGCCAGTGGGTCGGCCAATTCGAACGGAAAGATTCAATACCTGCTCCGCCACATCCGCCATCCCCGATAACATTGAGGTTCCTCCCGTCAGCACTCCTCCAGCCACCAACATTCCGTCATAGCCCGCCCGCCGGATTTCCCGACGAACCAGCTCGAACAATTCTTCCACACGCGGACCCAGGATAGTCGGAATGATTTCCCGGGGAATGATCCGGGGCGGGCGTCCTCCCACGCTGGGCACTTCAATCTGTTCGTCATCTCGCAATAACTGGCTCGTGGCCACGCCATAGCGAATTTTAATTTTTTCCGCATCCTCATAAGACGTTGGCAACCCCGTCGCCAAATCTCCCGTGAGTTGATGTCCTCCGATGGGAATCACCGCCGAATGCCGGATACAGCCGTCCGCAAAAATGGCAATGTCGGTGGTCCCACCACCAATGTCGACCATCACCACTCCCAGCTCTTTTTCTTCCTGGGACAAGACGGCGGACGCAGAGGCCAGAGGCTGTAAAATGATATCCACGACATCCAGCCCCGCACGGGTGACACACCGGATCAGATTCTGTGCGGAGGTGACAGCCCCGGTGACAATATGCACATCGACTTCCAGCCGGGATCCCGCAATGCCTAACGGATCCCGGATTCCCTCCTGCGCATCCACGATAAACTCCCGTGGCAGGACATGCAGGATTTGCCGATCCGGGCCCGGCACGGCGCATCCCCGCGCGGTTTCAATGGCCCGACGGATATCCGACTTGGTCACTTCCTTTTTTTTCAGCGCGACCACTCCTTGTGCGCTTTCACTGCCGATATGCCCACCGGCAATACCGGTATAGACCGAATTGATTTGGACAGCGGCCATCAACTCGGCATCTTCCACGGCATGTTTGATGGACTCGATCGTACTGTCCATGTTGACGACCATGCCTTTTTTCAACCCCGTTGACCCATGGGTTCCGAAACCAATCACATTAATCGAACCATCTTCCAAGACTTCGCCCACGACGGCACAAATCTTGGTGGTTCCAATGTCCAATCCGACGACGATGTGCTCTTTTCTACTCATGGCTTACATTGTCCTCTTGCGAAGAATGACTTTTTGTGAAAACCGTAAATCCACTTCCTGTGCGTAACGGTCCATTTCACTCTTAATGGTCGGGTACAACACCAGAAATCGCTGCCATTGCTCTTCGGCGTTTTGGCCGAACTGGAACCGGACCGTCGGAAGATCCACCACTGTGGTATACGGTTCCGACACATTCACCTGGGGACGCCCTGAAAAATATTGGGCCAGCAGGTGAGCGATCCGGATTCCTTCTTTCGCGCGGGGATGGCCTTCGGAGCCGAGAGCCGCTACCGACTGGGCCGTGAGCCCCTGCACCACCGGCAAGCGTTTGGCTTCAGCCGATAACTCCCCCGGCAACACATGCCCTGCCGAATCCAGCATGACCGATTCCTTGGGAGCGCGAAGGATCGCAGCGGGTTCCCGTTCGGTGACCTGTACCACCAACGAATGGGGAAAGACCCGGTCGACTTCCACAAAATCGATCCAGGGATGCACTTGGATCCGACTCGCCAGTTCATCCGTACTCAACCACAACAGACTGGATGGCTGAGGGATGGCTAATTTGCCCAGAACCTCTTCCTTGGTCAGCCGATTCAACCCCATCACGGCCACATGCTGCACTTCGGTCCACTCCGTCGCCCAGGACACCAAGCGCTGCCCTCCGAACCCCACTCCCCCCAAAATAGCCAGAATCGCGATCGCCATCAGACACCGGCGGAATGGTGACGATGTTTTTGTCTTTTGATCACGGGAGAGAGCCTCGCCCTGTTTCAAGGGACGATTTCTCCGAGGACGTTTCCTGGAATCGTCAAGAGCCATTATCGGGATCGCCTCGTGGGTTTGGATGATTTCCGATGAGCACCAGGCTTCCTTCCGGCAGGTAACGCCTCAAGAAGCATATGCTCAACCAACTCGTCATAGGTACGCCCGGCTCGCGCCGCAGCCATCGGTAATAAACTCCGCTCCGTCATGCCCGGGATGGTATTCAACTCCAGGACAAACGGTCGGCCATCGGTATGGATCCGGAAATCCACCCGTGCCGCCCCCCGGCATCCAAGCGCCTGATAGGCACGGAGACCATAGTCATTCAGCATCCGTCCGAGAGCTTTGGAAATCACTGCAGGACACACATACCGGGTTTCCGCTTTCACGTACTTGGCCGTAAAATCGTAAAACCCTCCGGGTGCGATAATTTCTACCACCGGCAGAGTTTTTCCCTGAAAGACCCCAACGGCCATCTCACGTCCCGGGATATATTGTTCCACAACCACCTGCTCCCCAAATCGAAAAGCTGTCTCCAAGGCCTTCTTCCACTCCGTCCGCTTTCGAACAATGGAGATCCCAATGGTTGATCCTTGTGTACAGGGTTTCACCACCACCGGCATGCCCAGTTTTTTAGGCGGAACCCCTGGCGTCTTCCCCTTTTGAAAGGTCTGACCCATTGGAATCGGGACTCCTGCAGCCTCAAGCACCACACGGGTCAGTCCCTTATCCATACCGATCGCGCTGGCGCTTACCCCGGAAGCCGTAAAGGGAATCTCCATGACTTCCAACAAGCCTTGCACCGAACCATCCTCTCCTCCCGGACCATGAAGGGCCAGAAAGGCGACATCAACATGCTTGGACCGCAGTCGATGGGGAAGGTCTCTGTCCACTTCGATAGGAATGGCCTGGTATCCCCGTCGTTGAAGGGCCACGCAGACCGCCTTCCCGGTTTTCAAGGAAATTTCCCGCTCAGCCGACGCTCCGCCCATAAGCACGCCAACAATGAAAGATGAAGATTTCATAGCCATACCGGTTATCGTTCCCCCAGAATTTTCAATTCCAACTCCAGATGAATACCCAGTTTTTTGGCCACCAAACTTCTCACTTTCCGGATGAGCGTCAGCACATCCGAGGCGGTGGCCTGCCCCTGATTCACAATAAAGTTGGCATGCTTGGTCGAGACTTCCGCACCGCCGATACGCAGGCCTTTCAGACCAAGGGACTCCACCAACTGACCGGCGGATTGGCCGGGCGGATTTTTGAAAACCGACCCGGCATTGGGGAGGGTTAATGGCTGTGTCTCTTTGCGGTATTGAAGATAGGACTTGGTCGTCTGTTCAATGCCTTCTCTGGTTCCGGCTTTCAATTGAAACCAGCCTCCCACCACAATCCCTCTCGGAAGAGCGGTTTTTCGATAGGAAAAAGTCAGCGCAGACGCTTCAATCCGCATCCGACGCCCTCGGGAATTGACAAAATCCACAGCGTGCAGGGAGTCCTTCATTTCACCTAATCGAGTTCCGGCATTCATCACGATTCCGCCTCCGACGGTTCCCGGAATACCGGCGGCCCACTCCATGCCTGATAACTGATGTCGAACGGCAAACTGCATCAGGAGTGGCATGCGAGCTCCGGCTTCGGCGTACAAACGGTCCGGGGCTTCCTTCCGCATGGCCGTCAAATGTTTTAATTGCATCACAATCCCTCTGATGCCTTTATCCCGAACCACGGCATTGGTGCCCCCCAGGACCACGACCGGAAGATGTTGCTTGCGCGCCCCAAGCAGAACCCTGGCCACATTTTGAATATCTCTGGGAGCGACCAGTACATCAGCCGGACCTCCAACCTGAAGAGATGTCACCGTGGACAACGGAACATCCCAATCGATGTCTCCGTCCATATCCTGTAAGGCCTGAAGGAGACGATCCTTGACTGTAAGACGTTTGGAGCTGATGTCCATAGGTTGTGATGACGGCCTTGAGCCCTCGCACGCTGACACATTCTCCTTACAGATTCGCTAAAACTTCTTTTCCCGTTTTCCACACATCTCCCGCTCCCAGGGTTAAGAACATATCTCCCTCCTGAAGCGTTGCACGTACTTTCTGGGCCAACTCCGGATCTCCATTGACCCAGTGCACCGATGGATGGCCGGCCTCTTTGATCACCTGGGCCAGATGTTCACCGGAAATTCCCGGAATCGGCGTCTCCCCGGCCGGATAGATATCCATGACAAACAAACAGTCTGCCTGGTCAAACGCCTTGGCAAATTCATTGACCAGATCCCGTGTTCTCGTGAACCGGTGGGGTTGAAACAGCACCACCAGGCGACGATTCCATCCGGCCTTGGCTGCAGCCAACGTCGCCAGGATCTCCGTCGGATGATGTCCATAATCATCCACCACCATAATGCCGTGCTTTTCACCCCGAATCTGGAACCGTCGCTCCACTCCCGAAAATGCAGCCAGTCCGACCCGGATCAGATCGACTGACACCTCCAATTCCATCGCCACCGCAATCGCCGCCAACGCATTGGACACGTTATGGACACCGGGAGTCCGAATGCGGAACGGTCCGAGTTTTCGATCGCGATGATGTGCCCGAAACTCCACCCCCATGGCCTTGGGTTCGATGTCGGTGGCATAAAAATCCTGAGTCAGGGTCCCGGAAAAATCACTGATGCCATAGGTGTGATATCGCTTGACAACTTTGGGTAAAATTCCTCGAATCCACGGATCATCGGCACACAGGATGGCCGCGCCGTAAAAAGGCACTTTATTGATAAACTCCACGAATGCATCCTGGAGTCCTTCCATACTTCCATAATGATCCAGATGTTCACGATCCAGATTGGTGACGACCACGATGGACGGAGACAGCCTCAGGAAAGACCCGTCGCTTTCATCGGCCTCGGCAATCAGGAGGTCGCTTCGGCCGAGCCGGGCATGGGTGCCCATCGCATTGACTTTCCCTCCCACCACAAACGTGGGATCCAAACCGGCTTGTGCCAGAATCGACGCCACCATGGAGGTCGTCGTCGTTTTTCCATGAGCTCCGGCAATCGCAATCCCGAACTTGAGTCTCATGAGTTCGGCCAGCATTTCCGCCCGGGGAATGACCGGAATCACCCGCGCCCGCGCGGCCCGGATTTCAGGATTGGACGGAGCGATGGCCGATGAGGCTACCACCACTTGCGCGCCTTCCACATTGGATTCCTGATGCCCCAGAAACACTTTTCCTCCCATTTCCTCCAGGCGACGAATAGTCTCCGAATAGGTCATGTCGGAACCCGTCACCTTGTACCCCAAGGTCAACAAGACCTCGGCGATACCGCTCATGCCGCTTCCCCCAATTCCAATCAAATGAATGTGCTGGATCTTTCGAAACATAGGTTCTTTGACGTTCAAGTCCGCCAGAAGCATATGGAAAACCAGGCCATATCCGTGGTAGGGCCTTAAGGCATCTGGACTTGTGCCGGTCAAATGGGTTCCCGTTCCAATCACAGGAAGCCGACTTGAACCAAGCCTTAAGCCTGTGGCCATTGGCGCGCGCAAGCCAATTCATGTCGTGTTGCATCTTGGCCATCGTTTTCTCAAAGACTCTGGCAACCCTTGAAACCGTCTCCTCTTGTTAAAGGTTGAACTACCTCATGACTCTTTGTTTCCCGATATCTTTCCTACGCTTTTCCGGCCTCATGTGATTTATCAGCGGATCTCACCTTTCCGGTCTTAGGCTGCCGGATGGTTGACCAATGACAGACAGGCCTCCACCATCTGTTCGGTGGCATGAATTTTCCGCAAGGCCCAGCTCCGTTCCGCCATCGACTGAAGATGTTCCGGATGCTGAATGAACCCTTCGATCTCCTCGG
The DNA here is from genome assembly GCA_050248735.1 of Nitrospirales bacterium. Lineage (GTDB taxonomy): Bacteria > Nitrospirota > Nitrospiria > Nitrospirales > UBA8639 > JACKFE01. The sequence continues at coordinate 186,652 of JBFWRU010000003.1, forward strand.
CCAGCCGTGCACCCGTCAACTGGGATTGAGGGATCGCCCGTGCGGCGCCCTGCTCCACAACGGCCTGCGCATTCTTATCCTGATGCCGGTGGGTTGCCTGAGGAAAGGGAACAAGAATCCCGACTTTTCCATAGGCCGCTAATTCCGCCAGAGTGCTGGCTCCCGACCGGCACACCACGATATCCGCCCGTAATAATTGCTTGGGCATGTCAAAGAGAAAAGCCTGAACGTCTGCATTCACGCCAAGCCGGATATATTCTGCACGAACGCGTTCAAGATCCTGAGGGCCGGTTTGATGGGTAATGGTCAACTGGCGCCGTATCATGGATGAGGCGGCCACGGCCTCCAACATGGCAGAATTAATCGCCCGAGCTCCCTGGCTTCCGCCAAATACCAACACATGAGACACGTTCGAACTCATTGGAACCGGACTATCACGAATGAAATCCTTCCGGACCGGCGTGCCGATGACCTGCGTATTCTTGGATTGAAAAAACTGCCGTGCGCTCTCGAAGGCCAGGAAAATCAGATCGGCAAAAGGCCCCAATACCCGGTTGGCTATTCCCGGCATGGCATTGGGTTCCAGCAACACTCGCGGAATGCGTAAGATCCAGGCTGCCAGAATCACCGGAGGACTAAAATATCCCCCTGTGCCAATGACCAGGTGGGTTTTCTGTTTTCGGAGAAGACCGATCGCTTGCCACATCGAATAGGGGAGCAGACACAAAGCCCGTATCATGTCCACGGGATTTCGACCCACCAATCCTTCGACTCGAATCCGTTCAAATGTAAAGCCTTCCTTCCTCAATATCTCTCCTTCAAGGGATTTCCCCGATCCAATGAACAACACCTCTCCCTGCGGGTCACGCCGTTGAAATTCTTTGGCATAGGCGATGGCCGGATAGAGATGGCCTCCGGTGCCCCCCGCGGCAATCACAATCTTCATTCCTGGATTCCTCTAATCCAGGGAGGGCGCTCGTCCCTGTCGCGCGATACTCAGTAATATCCCAATGGCCAACATGGTCGTGAGCAACGAAGAACCCCCGTAGCTAACCAATGGCAGGGTCAATCCTTTGGTTGGTAACATCCCACATACCACCCCGACATTGATCAAGGCTTGCAAACCCACCAACAACGTAATGCCCAGAGCCAGATACCGGCCGAATAAATCCGGAGCCAACGCGGCCACCCGAAATCCCTTAAACACCAAAATGGCAAATAACGCCAATAATCCCGAGGTGCCCATCAGGCCAAGCTCTTCTCCCACTAGGGCAAAGACAAAATCCGTATGCCCTTCTGGCAGATATAATAACTTTTGTTGGCCCTGTCCCAAGCCCACGCCGAACAGCCCGCCATGCTTCAAGGAAATGAGGGATTGCACCAATTGGTACCCTGGTCCATCCCGAACCGGCCAGGGATCCCAAAACGTCATCAACCGCTCAATGCGTTCCGGACTGATCCAAATCAGCGCGAGAAATCCAGCCACCAGAGGGACACCCAACACGGCCAGGTGTCGAATTCGGGCTCCGGCCAGATACATCATCCCCAGAAAGACCAAGCCGATCACCACCGTACTTCCCAGATCAGGTTCCACCACAATCAAGGCACAAATCACGCCGACCACCAGTAACGGCGGTAAGAGACCTTGGCGCCAATCGGTCATTTGTCGATTCGGGTTCGACAGGTAGGCGGCCAGGTAGAGCACGATGCCCAGTTTGGCCATTTCGGTGGGCTGCACGGAGAGAACACCTAACGATAACCATCGCCTAGCTCGATTGACCACGGTGCCCATGACCAACACCATCACCAGACTCCCCACACACAGGAGAATGATGAGCGGCACCCAGCCCTTCCATTTGTCATAAGGAATGTTCATGGCGCCGAACAAGACACCAAATCCCAAGATCATCCAGAGAATTTGCCGTTGCAGGTAATACGTGGATGTTTCACCCAGGACCCCGCTCGCGCTGAACACCATCACAATTCCACCAAGAGAAATAGCCAGGGTAATCCCCAAAATCAGCGGGTCGGCCCGTTGGCGTCCCACCGTCGTCCGGTCTTGAAAGAGATCGGCCCACACGCTCAAATCCCGATGCGCATTACGGCGTCTCAATAAAGACGTCAGTCCCATCTAAGGCAGTTCTCCTACGATACGTTTAAATTCCTGTCCCCGATGGTGATAATTTCGAAACATGTCAAAACTGGCACAGGCCGGAGAAAACAGGACCACGTCCCCGGGAGAGGCCGCTTGAGCGGCCTGGGCAACGGCCTCGGTCAGGGAGGCCACGACGGTCAAAGGCTTCACATGCCCGAGGGCAGCTTTGATGATTGGGGCGGCCTCGCCGATCACGACCAGACGTTTCACACCCCGCCCAATACTCTCTGCAAGCTGAGAAAAATCTCCGCCCTTATCTTTCCCGCCCAGTATCAGGATCAACGGCTCATGAAAACTCTGAATCGCTTTCAACGTGGCATCGACGTTCGTGCCCTTCGAGTCATTGATAAACCGGATACCCTGCCATTCCCGAACCGGTTCCAACGCATGTTCAAACGCAGGAGCATGCTTCAATCCTTGAACAATGTCCGGCACCGAACAGCCGCACAGTAAACCCACTCCAATCGCCACCATGGCATTGGCGAGATTATGATCCCCCCGCAGCGAGACCTGATCGCGCTCCATAATCGAGATCTCGGCTCCATTCATGCGTGCTCGAATGGTAGTCCCCTCAAGATACACCCCACGTTCAACGCGGCCCTTCAAGCTGAAGGCGTAATGCCGTGAGGGAGCTTGGGCCACCATGGATCGCACCACCGAATCATCCCAGTTGATGAAGGCGATATCTTCGGGAGTCTGATTTTCGAATATCCGTTGCTTGGTCTGGATATAATCTTCCTTGGTCGGATGACGATCCAGATGGTCCGGCGTGACATTGAGCAGAACAGCCACGTGAGGTTGAAATCGATGAATCGCTTCCAATTGAAAACTGGACACTTCAGCCACAATCCATTCGTAGGCTGACTCAACCGGACTCCCTCCGGGTCTTGGAACGGCCTCACAGAGCGGGGTCCCCAGATTACCACCGACAAAAGCCGACTTCCCGCTTTGCTGAAGAACGACTCCAATCAGTCGGACCGTCGTGCTTTTGCCATTCGTGCCGGTCACTGCAATAATAGGAACGGGCAATAACCAGCTGGCCAGTTCTATTTCGGCAATGACCGGAATACCCCGCTCGTTCAGGCTCCGAACGACCGGATGTTCTTTCGGGACGCCAGGGCTTATCACCACAAGCTCCGCGTTCTCACATCCCTTTTCCACCTGTTTGCCCACTAGCACGTCAACACCCTGCCGAAGAAAACGATCTCGAGCCTGCTGGACTTCCTCAGTATTACGCTCTTCGACAATCGTCACCGTGGCTCCCAAAGCGACCAACAAATGAGCCGCCGACTCGCCACTCCGGCCCAATCCAAAGACGGTCACGGGCTTGCCCTTCCAATTCGTGACGGGAGACACCGTGCCAGGAGGCATCACTGCGTGTTTCACTCCTTCAATAGTCATCAAGGCACAACTCACCGCAACTTCAGGGTACTGATGCTTAACAGGCCTAGAATAATGGCCAGGATCCACAGCCTGACGACGACCTTCGGTTCCTCCCAGCCTTTCATTTCAAAATGATGATGAATGGGCGCCATCAGGAAAATCCGTTTCCCTCGTGATTTGAAAGACAACACCTGAAAAATGACCGAGACGGCTTCCATGACAAACACCCCGCCTATCAGGACCAATAACAATTCATGCTTACACACCACGGCGACCGTCCCCAATGCAGCCCCCAGGGGTAATGACCCCACATCTCCCATGAAGACCGAAGCCGGGTAGGTGTTAAACCAGAGGAATCCGAGCCCCGCGCCGATAATAGAAGCGGTCAACACGGCCAGTTCCCCGGCACCATCAATATGAGGAATCAGCAAATATTCCGAGACCAACCGATTGCCCACCGCCCAAGCCACCACCGTATAGGCCATAGCCGCAATAATGACCGGCCCGACGGCCAGGCCATCCAAACCATCCGTGAGATTGACCGCATTCGAACACCCCACAATCACCAATATGGCAAACGGGATGTAGAATACTCCCAAATCCGGTTTGAAATTTTTAAAAAACGGCACGCTCAACTCGGTGGAATAAGCCGGGGACAGATAAAAAAAGAGTCCAATACCCAAGGCCACGCCTAATTGCCCGAAAAACTTTTGGGCGGCCGATAACCCCTTTGAACGCCCTTTTAAAATTTTGATGTAATCATCGACAAATCCTACTAATCCAAAGCCCACAACCGACAGCAATACTAACCACACATAGAGGTTTGTGACATCGGCCCACAGCACCGTTGACAACACCACCGAAAAAATAATCAGGACCCCGCCCATGGTAGGCGTTCCCGATTTACTGAGGTGCGACTGGGGGCCATCCGTCCTGATTTTTTGCCCCAGCTTGAGAGCCTGTAAGCGCTTAATCATGGGAGGGGTAAAGAAAAACACCAGGAGAAATGCCGTAATGGCGGCATAGATCATCCTGAAACTCAAATACTTAAATACATTAAAGAGCGCGAAATCAGAATGAAGTGGATAGAGCCAGAGATAGAGCATGAGATCAATTCACCTCAAAACAACCGTTCACAAATTCTTCATCTGGAGCATGTCCGGTCACGCATATTCCAACGCGTGGGAGGGACGGGGTCCATCGGTGCCGTCCTCTTACCGGCCTTTCACAACCTCCAACACCCGTTCCATTCTTGCCCCGCGCGAAGCCTTCACCAAGACCACGTCTCCCCGTTTTACTAAGGACTGCAACACCTGTCCCGCTTCCACTGCATCGCTCGCTTGCAATACGTGGATCGTCCGACTCACTTTTTCGGCTCCCGCTTTCATGTCTGCCCCAAATCGTCCACAGGCCACTAAATGCGAGACACCTTTTTTTGCGGCATACCGTCCGATGTCTTCATGAAATTGCGCTTCCTGTGGCCCCAGCTCCAACATGTCTCCCAACACGGCAATCGTTCGCCGTGCCGGGTCCAGACCGACTAACACATCAAGCGCGGCTTTGACGGAAGCCGGATTGGCGTTGTAACAGTCATTGAGATAGATGACCCCTCCCCAACGCCGGATTTCGGAACGCATCGGGGCTGGTCGAAAGGATTCAAGCCCATCCAGTATATCGGAAGGCGACACACCCAGAGCCCAGCCCGTGGCGATCCCTGCCAAGGCATTGGAAATATTATGTCGGCCCATGGTTCGGACGACAGCCCGTTTGGGTCTCTTCAAATGCGGAAAGGACACCAAAAATTCCGTGTTCCGTCCATCCCAGGTGACTTGAGACCCACGAATGTCCGCGTGAGGTGAAAACCCAAAAGACACCACCGGGCAAGGGGCTTTCCGTGTAAATTGAGCAAAATATCTGTCATCCGCATTCAAAATGGCCGTGCCGTTTTGAGGAAGACAAGGCAACAATTCACGCTTTGAGGCCGCTGAACGGGCCAGTGTCCCATAAAACTCCAAATGGTCCGGTCCAACATTCGTGATTACACCCACTGTCGGTTTGACAATTTCACAGAGCTGGGAAGTTTGACCGACCTGATCGACTCCCATTTCCACAACCGCGACCTGGTGGCAAGCATGCAATCGAAGCAAGGTTTTGGGCACTCCTATCGCATTATTAAAATTTCCCTGAGTCTTTAACACCCTCCATTGAGTATGCAACACACCACTGATCATTTCCTTGGTTGTGGTTTTTCCATTACTTCCCGTGATGGCCACCACCGGAATCGAAAAGCGCTGCCGGTGAAAGGCTCCTAATTCCTGATACGCTCGAAGCGTGTCTTTCACGGCCACAAGCGTAAACACGGCACCGGCCGACTCGACCTTGCGGATATTCCGTAAGGCTTCCCATGCCTGTGCCTCTGCCACCACTGCCCCGGCAGCACCAGACTGGCAGGCCTTACCCACAAATTGGTGCCCGTCAAACTGTGCTCCCTGCAAGGCCACAAACAACGCTCCCTTGGTGACGTGTCGTGAATCTGTTTGAATATTCCGGAAACGTCTACGCCCTCCCCCTCCAATCACCAGGGTCCCCCTGGTCGCCCGCAAAATTTCCGCAACCTCAAACACCGCCATGCTGCCGATGTCCCGTCATGCCCGAGCCATCCGTTGTCGGATGACTGCCCTGGCAACCTCTCGATCATCAAAATGAATCTTCTCTGTTCCCACAATCTGGTAATCCTCATGTCCTTTTCCTGCAATCAAGACCAGATCACCTGCCACGGCAACTTCAATGGCCCGATTGATCGCCTGAGCGCGATCAGGAATGACCTCATACGGACAACGATCATGAACAGGAAGCGCCAGGATGCCCTGCTCTATTTGCTTCAGGATCACATCCGGATTTTCAGTCCTCGGGTTATCCGAGGTGAGAAACACCAAATCACTTTCCCGAACCGCCACGCTGCCCATTTTGGGTCTTTTCCCAGGATCTCGGTCCCCGCCGCAGCCAAATACCGTGATCACCCGCCCTTGCTTGATCACCTTGGCGGCTGCCAGTAAACGAGTGAGCGCATCATCGGTGTGGGCATAATCCACCACGACGGTGAAGGGTTGTCCTTCCTGAATTCGCTCAAACCGCCCAGGCACATTGGTGACCGAGGCCAATTGACGCTCCAGAACCTCTGGAGTCAATCCCATGGCCAATCCAATTCCTATGGCGGCCAGCATATTGGACACATTGTGCTCTCCGACCAGTTGGCTATGAATGCGCAACGGCCCGCAGGGGGTGTTCACGGAAAAGGTCGTGCCGTTCATGGCTAACTGCATTTGCTCGGCGTGAATATCCGCTGGTTGGTGAATGCCATAGGTCCAAACGGGAATGGGACAAGATTTCAGAAGCGCCGCGGCAGAGGGATCATCACGATTGATGACTGCCCGTTTGGGTTTGGTCTTTTGGATGTTTCCGACAAAATCGGTAAACAATCGCTGCTTGGCCAGGAAGTACTGCTCGAAGGTGGAGTGATAATCTAAGTGATCTTGAGTCAAATTCGTGAACACCACAATGTCGAATTCACATCCGGCCACGCGGTCCATCGCTAACGCATGGGAAGACACTTCCATCACAGCGACATCCACCCGTGCTTCCACCATCTCCGCCAACATGGCCTGTAACTGGACCGCTCCCGGCGTCGTATGGGATGCCACCCGCCGTTGATTGCCAAAGACGTAACCGACTGTCCCCAGTAACCCTACCGAATGCCCGTTCCCCTCTAATAACGATTGAGCCAAATGGGTCACGGTGGTTTTTCCGTTGGTCCCGGTCACCCCAATCATCGTGAGGTGGGCCGAGGGAGTTCGGTGCAACCGGGCTGCCAGGAGTCCCAAGGCTTTCCGGGAATTCGGCACACAGATGAAGGGAAAATGCTCCTTGCCTTTGGTGGCGGGTACACCGCCACTTGGCTCCTCCACCACGACCCCCACAGCCCCTTGCCCTTGGACCTGAGAGACGAAATGATGTCCGTCCACATGCTCCCCTTTGATTGCCACAAACAATGAACCAGGCTTTACCAATCTGGAGTCATCGGTTACATCCGAGACCCCGACCCTCAAATCACCGCCGGTGGTCGTCACCTCCACGGTCGAAATTAACTCTTGAAGCGTCACGTGATTATTGTATGACGGTCCTGGAACCGGTTCCCGCTGTCGCCGAGGCCGTTTGAATGAAATGCGTCCCGCCCGGCAAGACACCCAAATACGGCAACACGCGTTCAGCCACTTTTTTGAACACGGGAGCGGCAATTTCTCCTCCCCATTTCCCGACATGCGGCTCATCCACCATCACCAACATGGTCACACGTGGGTGTTCAACCGGCGCAAATCCCAGAAATGACACAATCACTTTTGATGAAGAATAGGTCCCGGCCTCTTTATCGAATTTTTGGGCCGTTCCAGTCTTGCCGGCCACCCGGTACTCTTCCAGTTTGGCTCGCTTTCCGGTTCCCTTTTCCACAGCCAATTCCAATATTTGAGCCATCATGGCCGCCGTGTCAGGGAAAATGGCGTCTTTCATTTCCTCTGGTTTATTAACCTGAATGGGTGTGCCGTATTGATCCAGAACGGACGCAATAACATAGGGTTTCATCAGACGCCCGCCATTGGCTATTGCTGACATCGCTCTCACCAATTGAATGGGTGTCACGGAAATTTCTTGGCCCATGGCGATCGAGGACAAGGAACGCCCACTCCAATGACTCGGATCACTGAGACTGCCCGGTGATTCCCCTGGAAGGTCAATCCCGGTCTTTTCTCCAAATCCAAAGGCTTTCAGATAGTGATAGAAACGTGCAGGCCCTAAGGCGTCAGCCATCTTAATGGCTCCGACATTGCTTGATTGGGCCAAGGCCTCAGAAAATGTCATCCAGCTGGATTTGGCGGGATCATGCACAATCGTCCCCGCCACCGGCATCTGTCCTTCATTCCCATAAATGAGCGTGACCGGTGTCATCACTTTTTCCTGCAAGGCTCCAGCGGCTGCGACAATCTTGACCGTCGACCCAGGTTCATAGGGATTCGTAAGGATCCAATTCAGCCTTTCGGAATCCGTAAATTTTTGATAGTGATTGGGATCATATGTCGGGTATAAGGCCCACGCTAAAATTGCACCCGTCATGGGATCCATCATCACAATACTGCCGGATTTGGCTTCACTTTTCTTGATGATGGCCGCCAATTCTTCTTCAGCGATGAATTGGACGACTTCATCAATGGTCAACTGAAGACTGTACCCCGCAGGGACTCGATCCGAAGCCTGGTCCTGAGGCTGCGCAATTTTTCGCCCCAGCGCATCCCGTTGATACTGGACCAGATTCTTATGTCCGCGCAGTAGGGGCTCATACTGATGTTCAACGCCCCCTAGACCTTGACTATCAATACCGGCATACCCCACGACATGAGAGACCAGCGTACCTTTGGGGTAAAATCGATGAGGCTCCTTCACTAATTCCAAGCCTGGAAGATTCAACGCTTCAATTTTTTTCGCGAGGGGTTCAGGGATATGACGTTGTACCCAGACGAAATGTTCATCTCCCGCCAACTCTCTGCCTAAATGTTCGGCGTCTTTATTTAAAATCGGCGCAAGAGCCCGCGCCGCTTGCTTTGGGTTGGCTACCAATGTCGGCCTGGCAATCAGAGAGGACATCTCAACATTCATTGCCAACGGATGGCCCTGATAGTCGTAAATCGTTCCACGGTCAGGCCGAATCACGATTGTTTTATGATGTTGCCGGTCGGCTTGTCGGGCCCCATCCTCGGCTTGCAAAACCTGCAAAAAGAATAACCGGCAAAACACCAGGGAAAATCCCAACATGAGACCGATGCAGAGCACGCCGCTTCGCACTCGACAGATGGGATGGACTTCCGCTTGACTTATTTTCATGGAGCCTCGGGCTGGTTAGCCGGAAAGTTTTGAACCAACCGAACAGGATCAGTCGACCCCGTCTCGAGGGGGGGCAGAGTATCGAGAGACACCATCACCACTTGCCCATCCCGAGGCGTCGTGAACCCCAATTGCTGTTCGGCTCGATGGGCGATTTGTTGCGGATCCATTAATTTTGATATTTGAACTTGCAAAGATTCCTGATGTCGCTTGAGCACCGTGCGCTGACTCTCCAAGTCCTCAAGTTCATAGCCCAAGCGCCACATATCAATATTAATCCCCACATAGATGAGGCACCACGCTCCCAACAATACGCCCATTGCGAGCACGAAAGGTTTTTTCATGGCATGGCTCCTTTTTGGAATTCCAGACGTTCTGCTACACGCAATTTGGCACTTCTGGCTCTTGGGTTACGGTGCACTTCTGCTTCGCTGGGCAAAAGAGGTTTCTTGGTAAGAATACGGACCATCCCCTGCTCTTTTCCGGCCATCGCACGGAACGTGTGCTTGACAATGCGATCTTCTAAGGAATGAAAACTGACCACACAAAGTCTTCCGCCTACCTTCAGAAAATTGACCGCGCTTTGAAGGGCTCCTTCTAAAATATCCAGCTCTTGATTCACGGCTATACGAATGGCCTGAAACGTCCTCGTGGCAGGATGCAATCGTCCTCTTCGATACACCCCAGGAACCGAATCTTCGATCACCTTCACCAAGGCACGAGTCGTTTTGATGGGATTCAGGGTTCGCGCTCGAACCACTCCACGAGCAATGCGGCGTGAAAACCTTTCTTCCCCATATTGAAATATCAGATCGGCCAACTCCTTCTCAGGAATTTGGTTTACCAACCCTTCAGCGGTCATACGTTGGGTATTATCCATCCGCATATCCAAGGGACCATCCTGCATAAAACTGAAGCCACGTTCCGGTTGGTCCAGTTGCCAGGAAGACACACCTAAATCAAATACAATCCCATCCACTTCATGAAATCCTGATTTATTAATAAAATCTCCAAGGTGGGAGAAATTCCCATGATAAAACCTTATAGCATTTCCGTAGATCTTTAACGTATTTTTCGAAAGAGCAATGGCTTCAGAATCACGATCCAAACCAATAACAACAGCATTATTTCCAGCTATATCCAGTATTCGACGGGTCGTCCCGCCTAGCCCCAAGGTACAATCTACATACACACCCCATGGATGTGGATTTATCCATTGGCAAATCTCCTCAACTAATACCGGATTATGCACATTTTTTATTCATTTTTTTTGAATTTATCCCAACATTGCTCCACTTCCACCCACAAAACAAGTATACACTTAGAGTCTATGAAGTCAAGATAGTCCAGATTGGTTAATATTAAAGAATGGAGTCTAAAAAAATGCTCCAAACAAAACCATCGGGCAGGGACTAATGCCAAAGAAGCTAGGGGTACAAGGTGTACAACATACGAGGAAATGCAATGGTTTCCCGCACGTGGTCGAGCCCGCAAATCCAGGCAACCACCCGCTCAATGCCCATCCCAAAGCCAGCGTGAGGAACCGTACCGTATCGTCGAAGATCCAAATACCATTTAAAAGCCTCTTCGGGTAGACCATGGGCACGAATCCGGTTCGACAATTCTTCAATCTCATGGATTCGTTGACCACCTCCGATAATCTCCCCATATCCCTCTGGAGCCAGCATATCCATACACAACGCTAATTCCTGGCGATCCGGATCTTTGGCCATATAAAAGGCCTTCGCTGCAGCCGGATAACGATGGACAATGACTGGTCGATCAAATTGATTGGCGAGGATGGTTTCGTCATCACCTCCGAAGTCATCGCCGAACTGAATAGCCACTCCCTCTTGCTGCAATCTTCCAATCGCCTCTTCGTAAGATATACAGGGAAATGGCGGTATCATGGCCTCCAACTTAACGATATCCCGTTCAAGAACCTGCAATTCTGGCATGCGGCGATCCAAAACCCCACGAATGACGGTTGCAACGAGATCCTCAGCCAACTCCATAACATCCTGTAATTGTGCAAAAGCCACCTCCGGTTCGACCATCCAAAATTCCATCAGATGCCGGCGGGTCTTTGACTTTTCGGCACGAAAGGTCGGCCCAAAACAGTAAGTTTTTCCAAAGGCGGCAGCAGCAGCCTCGCCATAGAGTTGACCACTCTGCGCCAAATACGCGACTTGATCAAAATATTGTGTTTGAAAAAGTGTGGTGGTTCCCTCGCAGGCATTGGGTGTGAAGATCGGCGTATCAACCAGGGTAAAACCACGATCATCAAAAAAGTTTCGGCACGTACGAATGATTTCATGTCGAATCCGCAATATGGCGTGCTGGCGGTTGGACCGTAACCACAAGTGACGGTGGTCCATCAGAAACCCCACCCCATGCTCCTTAGGTTGAATAGGAAAAGGCTCCGCAATCTGAATCACCTCTAATTCAGACGCATCCAATTCATACCCTCCAGGGGCACGTGCATCTTTACGCACCAAGCCAGTGACAATCAGAGATGATTCCTGGGTCAGCTGACCGCACAGAGCAAATTGTTCTTCACCAACCGCCCCCTTACTGACAATGACCTGGAGATCTCCTGTACCATCCCGAACTGTCATAAAACCCAATTTTCCACTGGACCGGCGATGACGGACCCACCCTTTAATGATAACCTTGGCCCCTTCATGCTCGGAAATTTTATCTATCGGTACAATCGCCATATCCTTTTGTCCTCAATGTACTGCAAAGATTATCTTTAATTGACACTCTGAAAATTCAGCCGTTATGATGATTTTCAGAATTCAGCGCATTTCGATGTTTCTTAAGGAGGCTGGTCATAATGAGTTATACAATCACGGTTCAGGAACTCAAATCTCGAATGGATAAAGGCGAGAAGATTTTCTTACTGGATGTCCGGGAACCCCATGAATATGAATGGGCCAAGATTGAAGGGGCCAAATTGATCCCACTCGGACAACTCCCCACATCCCTGAACCAATTGGATCGGGAAACCGAAATCGTGGCGTATTGCCATAAAGGCATGAGGAGTGCAGATGCTGTCGGCTTTCTTCTCCAGCAGGGATTCCCCAATGTGAAAAACCTTATCGGGGGTATTGATTCCTGGTCCATTGAAATCGACCACGGAGTACCCCGTTATTAATCAAGTCGGTGACAACTAACGGAGGCCCTGCTTACCCATACTCCTTTCATGACTAACTCTCCCCTTTAAAGTACTCCACGGTTGCCTTTAACCCTTCCTGAAAAGATACCTGTGGGTCCCAGCCGAATGTCTCCCGAATTCTTCTGACATCCAACACACTGCGGTACTGCTCGCCTTTTTTGGCGGCTCCGAATAAATCCTTGCAAGTACTTTTCGTCAATTCCTTGAGATATCGATAACCTTCATTTATGGTAGTTTCCTGTCCGGTTCCCACGTTAAAAATACCCTGTACATCTTCCTCCAAAGTAACCAAGATTGCTTCAACCACATCGTCCACATAGATAAAATCTCGAGTTTGCTTGCCGGTTCCATTGATAATGGGCTGCTCGTTTTGGAGCATCTTTCTGGTAAAAATTGCGATCACCCCAGCTTCCCCTTCGGAAGCCTGCCTCGGTCCATACACGTTTGCCAAGCGCAGGGCCACGTATCGAAGCCCAGTGGCATTGGCATAATAGGACAGGTATTTCTCCCCCGCCAATTTGCTAATTCCGTATGGAGAGAGTGGTTCGGTTCGATGATTTTCCGGAGCCGGGAAAACCTCCTGCTCGCCATAAATAGCACCACCTGACGAAGCAAAGGTTACCTTCCGCACTCCATGACGAACAGCATGTTCCAGCAAATTGATTGTCCCCAAAATATTGACTTGAGCATCGAATTGGGGATCTTCCGTTGAATGTCGAACGTTCATTTGGGCAGCTAAATGAATCAGGATCCTGGGTCGTTCATTCCGTAATACCTTATCGACCCGCTTACTCTGAATATCCATTTTATAAAAGACCGCTTTCTTATTCACGTGCTTCCGCTTTCCCGTGGACAGGTTATCCACCACAACCACTTCGTTCCCCTCCTGGATCAGGCGATCCACCACATGAGATCCAATAAAGCCCGCGCCACCGGTCACGAGAATTTTCATGGCCATACCGTTCAGTGCTTTCTGCTAGAAAATGAACTACGCTGGCGAGTCCGTCACAGAAAAAACTCCGTTCTTCTGTAATCCCACCAGCACTTCCTTATTTCCCTTTTTCCCTAACACGGGAGAATCCAACACACCCACAAGACTCAGGCCAGCGGCATGGGTATAGGACAGAAATTCACCTAAGACCTGCTGGCGCAGTAATTCATCACGGACGATTCCACCTTTTCCCACTTGCCCCTTCCCCACCTCAAACTGCGGTTTAAACAAGGCAACAACTTTAGCCTCTTGTTGAAGGATGGACAGAACCACCGGCAACACCAACCGAAGCGAAATAAATGACACATCGATGACCGCCAAGGCAGGCGATTCTGGAATATCTTTCGGTTGGAGATGCCGGACATTCACCCGATCCATGACCACCACACGGGGATCAGTGCGCAAATGCCAGTCTAACTGACCGTATCCCACATCAATAGCATAGACCCGTCGTGCTCCACGCTGAAGCAGACAATCGGTGAACCCTCCGGTCGAAGCACCCACATCCATTACCACCAGATCGGTACAGGAGAGGGAAAATCGGTCGAGGGCAGCCGCCAGCTTGTCCCCGGCCCGACTGACATATTGGCATTCCGGCTGTTGCAATTCTATGGTTGCCTGCACGGGAATGGATTTGCCCGGCTTATCCACAACCACGCCATCAACCCGTATGCGCCCTGCTAAAATGTGTCGCGCAGCCTGCTCTCGGCTAGGAAGTAATCCTGCACGAACCACTAACGCATCCAGACGGTCTTTGTGAAGATCGGAAGCCACCAAAACCATCACTCAAACAATCTTAGGAAGTGAAAAAGGTAAGGGACCGGGACCAAGGAAGGGAGTGTTCATCTGGAGGTATCAGGACTCTGCTGCATCCTCGTCGCCAACAGAGAATGCCTGAAGACGTTTTCTCCCATCTTTGTCTTTCACCAGAATTTCGACCTTGCGCTCCGCATCATCCAACATTTTCAGGCACGTCTTCGATAATTTGACTCCCTCTTCAAAGATTTTGAGGGATTCGTCAAGGGAAAGATCGCCCCCTTCTAACTGGGTGACAATCGTTTCCAGTCGTTCCAATGCTTTTTCAAATTTTATGGCTGCCATCACGGATTCCTTATCCAGCCCTGACGCCTAAACGCTATCATTTCCAATGGATATGGATAATGGGTCCTATTATAGCCACTCCTAGGATCCTTGAATAGCCATTGAGATCAAGTGGTTTCCACTTGATCCACGTGACAAGTCAGATGCCCCTGATGCAGGGTGACCCGAACAGTTTCGCCAGGCACGACATCCTGCGCCGCATTGATGATTTTTTTATCCCGACTCCGTTGAACAATACTGTATCCCCGACCCAATACTTCCAATGGGCTTAACTGATGCAATTGCATGCCTAACCCTTGAATATGTTGTCGTCGTTCCTTCATGTGTTGCAACATGGCATCCCGGATCTGTGTGATGCCCAGATTCAATCGGTCTTTCCAACGAACGACCACAGGCCTGGGATTATGCTCCCAAATAATCCCTTGCCAGTCCAACACCTTCCACTGAAGGCTTCGATGCCACTTCGAAAACTGAGCAAGCAATTGCCCTTCAAGATCATCTACCCGTTGACTGTGCCGACGAATTATGAGACGTGGCTCTGGAATACGCTGTTCTAATCGATGAACACGGAGGTGGTGCTTGGTGATCACGGCTTGCACAACCCTGCCTAACCGCCCCTGATGTTGTTCTACACGATGAAACACCAATTTCCAGTCAGGCACCGCAAGTTCCGCTGCCGCGGAAGGTGTCGGAGCCCGGCAATCAGCGGCAAAATCGGCTAACGTGACATCAGATTCGTGCCCCACGGCAGAAATAATAGGAATGTGAGAGTCCGCGATGGCTCGCACAACAGATTCTTCATTAAAGGCCCAGAGATCTTCAATCGATCCTCCCCCACGCCCCACAATGATGACATCCACTCCTCCGAGGGAATTAAACTCCTTAATCGCACCGGTCAGTTGAGGAACGGCTTCCTGCCCCTGGACGATAACCGGCAGGATCATAAGATGGGCTAATGGCCAGCGCCGTTGAAGTATCGTTAAAAGATCATGTATGGCTGCACCGGATGGGGATGTCACAATGCCGATTTTTTGAGGATACGGCGGTAGCGGTTTTTTCCGTCTTGGATCAAAGAGACCTTCCTGTTCGAACTTGGCCTTGAGCTGAAGGAAGGCCAGGTGTCGCTCTCCAAGCCCCTTGGGTTCCACAATGTCTAAAAGAAGTTGATAGTCTCCCCTGGGTTCATACACGGAAAGACGTCCACAGGCGATCACCTCTAATCCATCTTCTAAAGAAAATTTCAAGCGGGCAGCCTGGGATCGAAACATCACCGCACGGATTTGACTCGCCTCATCTTTCAAGGTGAAATACCGATGGCCGGAAGAGGGGCAACGCATATTGGAGATTTCCCCGGATACCCACACCAGGGGAAAACCGACTTCCAACTGCAAACGGATTTGGCTGGTGAGCTCGGTAATGGTGAGAAGAGGAGAAAGCAGATCAGGCACAGTAGCCGGATTATTCGTGGATTCGAATTCGGTGAAGGGCGGTGGCTTTTCCCGTAGTGGAATCTATGCCGATTACCGCTCCACTTAAGACTGAGGGACCTTGCGCCACCTCAAAACGACGCGGCACTTGAGTAAGAAATTTCTGGATCACGCCCTGAGGCTTCATGCCGATCACCGAATGAACGGGGCCCGTCATACCCAGGTCGGTCATATATCCGGTCCCCTTCGGAAGGATTTGTTCATCCGCGGTTTGCACATGGGTGTGGGTCCCCACCACAGCCGAAACTCTGCCATCCAAAAAATAGCCCATGGCCATCTTCTCTGAGGTAGCTTCGGCGTGCATATCCACCAGGATGGCACGAGTCGTTCCTTCCAATCGAGCGAGTTCCCGTTCAGCCACTTGAAACGGGCAATCCAGGATCGGCATAAAGACTCTCCCCATTAATTGCACGATAGCCAACCGCTCCCCCTGAGCCGTTTCGACCATGCACACGCCTTTGCCGGGTACTCCATCCGGATAGTTCGCCGGCCGAATCACCCGCGCATCTTTTTCCATATAATCCAAGGCTTCTTTTTTGTCCCACGCATGGTTTCCTAATGTTATCGCCATCAACCCGAAATCAAATAATTCCTCCGCAATGTCAGGCGTAATTCCAAACCCTCCGGCGGCGTTTTCCCCATTGCCCACAACCACATCAACTTGATAGTCCCGAATGACCTTTGGCAAATGTTTCAAGATAACCCTTCGCCCGGGTTCCCCCATGATGTCTCCAATAAAAAACACGTTCATTGCGGTATGCGATGGCTGTCCCTTCTATTTATTTGGCAAACTCAATATAGCGGCTCTCCCGGATCACCGTTACTTTAATTTGTCCAGGATACGTGAGTTCTTGCTCAATTTTTTTGGCTAAGTCCCGCGAGAGAGCGAAACTTTCGGTATCATTGAGTTCCCCCTGACGAATAATCACCCGAATTTCCCGACCGGCCTGAATGGCATAGGCTTTATCAACACCTGTATAGCTGGTGGCCAAGGATTCGAGTTTTTCTAACCGCTTCACATATGCCTCTAAGGTTTCTCGTCTGGCCCCAGGTCTCGCAGCCGAAAGAGCCTCGGCGGCGGCGACCAGGACGGACTCAGGACAGATGGGCTCCACTTGTTCATGATGAGCAGCAATAGCATTGACAATCTGCTCGGATTCCCCGAATTTTTTCGCAATCTCAGCTCCCAACAGCGCATGGGTGCCCTCTTCTTCGTGACTGACTACCTTCCCAATGTCGTGAAGCAACGCGCCTCGTTTGGCAAGCTTCACGTCAAGCCCCAACTCGGCCGCCATGATGCCGCAAATATACGAAGCTTCCCTGGCATGATACAGATTATTCTGTCCGTAACTGGTTCGAAATTTTAACCGACCGAGTAATTTGATAATTTCCGGATGGAAATCGGATAGGCCAACTTCAAAGATGACCTTTTCCGCTTCCTCCCGCATCAGCTTTTCCAACTCGCTTTTCACCTTTTCCACAACTTCTTCAATCCGAGTCGGATGAATACGGCCATCCTGCATCAACCGCTCAAGTGAGATTTTTGCCACCTCCCGACGCAGAGGATCAAACCCTGAAACAATCACCGCTTCCGGGGTTTCATCAATGATGAGATCCACGCCGGTCGCCGCTTCCAGCGCCCGGATATTCCTTCCTTCACGCCCGATGATACGGCCTTTCATCCCGTCATTGGCCAGAGGCACCACTGAGATCGTGGCCTCGTTCACATAATCACGCGTAATACGTTGAATCGATCGCGTGACAATTTCGCGGGCTTCCCGGTCGGCTTGCTCCTTGGCTTCATCCAGGATCCGCTTTCCGAGGAGGGCCGCATCCATACGAGCCTCACTTTCAATTTCAGTGAGAAGCTGACGTTTGGCCTCGTCGGCCGTAATACCGGCTACCTGCTCCAAGGCTAAACGATGTTCTTTGATCGCTTGTTCGCAAGTCGCTACCTTCTGTTGAAGCGCCTCTTCCTTTTCCTTTATTATCCGCTCTTTTCGCCGTAAATCCTCATCCCGTTTATCGAATTGACTGATTTTTTTCTCCAACGCTTCATCCCGCTGATGAAGCTTTCGTTCCATGGCTTGCAACTCACTCCGTTTTTCTTTTTCTTTGGCTTCAATTTCTGATTTGGCCTGGAATAAAATATCCTTGGCCTCAATTTTGGCTTCCTTAACAACGTTTTCTGCTTCACGCTGGGCATTTTGAGTCGATTGCTGAATTTGATTTTCTGCCTCCGAACGCCGCGTGGCATCCAGAGATTGCTGGAATAACTTAAAACCAATCAATCCAAGCACAAGGCCCACTAATCCGGTTAGTATGGGAATCATGGTTTCCATGGAAAGACTCCTCTGGGGTTCCTAAGAGTGCTCACCCACATTGGCGGCTGATCAAGGGAATTTTTGCGTAGAACCCTCAGTCAGCCCATTAGGTAATTTGACGTAAAGGAACGAGGAGAAACAAAGGAAGGTGCTTCACGTTCGCAAGAACAAGAAACCCTATTGAGGTCGTGACACGAAATGGGAGGCCCATCCACTTGAAATGTTGGAAAAACCAAAAATCATCGGATCCCTCACTGGGAACCAACTTTTACCAACCATCCATTTGATACTGGGCAACGGGTAACGTACATGACAATAGCCAGAAGATTTCGCTAAACAATCCAATAACTCCCTTTTATCCAGGGGTCCCTGTTTTTCATTGAACACTGAATATAAAAGAGAGCCTCTTACCCAAGATAGTCTTCTCCCTTGACCGATCACAAACCTCACATACCCGATGATAGCCGTGAAAATGATGGGCATTCGGGTCCTCAGTTTCTCTCCTCCGTTATGGAGGGGATATTCCTTTCTTCCATTAAAATTCAATAACTTACAACCATTGAAAATAGCAGAACTCTCTGTGTTATTTCAACATCATTCCAGACCCTATTTTTGTCAGGAACCATGCTTATCAGAGGGATTCAATTTACAACCATTTGAATACTATTGAAATTTTGATGGCTTGGGAAGGCAAACTCTCTTAAAACTCAAGGCGAGTCCTAATTGGGATGAGTTTCAAAATATTTTTCAATGGTTTCTAAGAGTGTTTGGGCGCGTCGTTCGATTTCGGAATCCCCATTTTGCCGCTGTCGTTCTTGGCGAAACAATTGATCGGTGATATTTATGGCGGCCAGAATAGCCAATTTGGTAGGAGTACTAGTGGGAGTTTGTTGTGCTAATTGACGAATTTGGGCGTCCACATACCCTGCCAGCTCATGAAAATAGGCTTCATCTCCCTCTCCCTGTAGATTAAACCGTTGCCCAAAGACTTCCACTTGGATAGTTTTGGTCATCCGCTCACTTTCTTAGGCATTCAGGTTTCGAAAACTACTCTGGAGAACGATCCAAAAATTCCAATTCCCCCAATACTTTTTCAATTCGGTTCCGAATGGCTCCCCGCTCATCTTCCCAACCTTCTGTCATTTCCTGTTGCTTGGCCAACTGTTCCCTTGCCGACTCTAATTCCTGTTCAAGGTGGGATTTATCCCGCCGCAACTCCACGATTAAATCCAACATCTTTTTCACACGGACTTCCAGCGTTTCCAGTTTATCCACACTCACAAAACACCCTCCTTCTCGAAATCAGAATCCAAGCGGACTATAATTTGATCAACAAAATGTGTCAAGAGAAACGGGGGAACATCCTTCAGCAAATATCGTCCGATAAATCCAGTAACTGCCCAGGACTCGTTTAACATACCCCCGAGTTTCCCGATAGCCAATCTGCTCGATAAATTCATCCAGAGGCCGATGTCCATATTTCTCGATCCACCGTTTTACCGCGGATGGGCCAGCGTTATAGGATGCGACCGCGTAAACGAGATTACCATGAAAATCATTGATTAATTCTCCCAAGTACCACGAACCGAGACGAATATTCCGCTCAGGATCAAAGAGTCCCTCTGGGTCAGATTGCCAGAGAGGCATACCCACCTTGCGCGCAACCCGCTTGGCGGTGTCTGGCATCAATTGCATTAACCCCTTGGCACCAACAGCGGACAACGCCCGCGGGTTGTATAAACTTTCTTCTCTGATCAATCCTGCCACTAAATAGGGATCCACATGCTGGGGAGCCATACCCTGGATCATGGACTGATATCCTATGGGAAAAGCTCCCGTCCACACCTCGGAGGTTTTCGACAGTTCTCCTTTTCGAAGCCTCTCCCCAAAATGCCGTATGGCGACACGAATTCCTAGATCATACGCTTTGACTTGAACAGACAACCTCACTAACTCCTGGAATGCTTGGGGGTCAGAGGCAAAACGCCGAAATACTTCCTGTAATTCCAGCACAGCTTCCTTGGACAATCCCAGTTTCAGCAATTCACGAACTTTTCTATAATGCAAATCTTGCAAAAGCAGACCAGGAAATTCTTCTGATTTCTTGTTGTCCATGCCCTGAGTTTCCGTGATTTGTGGAGTCAGCGGAAACCCTGACAGTCGGTATTTAGCCAATTGTCCATAATAGGTATAGGGGAAATCTTGCGCCAATGCCTGAAAATGCTGATTGGCCCGTTCTTCGTCATTTAAAAATTGTTCAGACCGGGCCCACCAATACATCCCTTGTGAAAAGGCATGCAAAAGTGACTCGGATCGGGGCTTGTGAGCAGCTGTCACAATGTTCTCAAAGACTCTGGCGGCCTCGGGAAACTGCTCACGTTGATAATGAAGCCACCCGACACGCCAGAGTGCATCCAACCGCTGGGAGAGAGTATGAGCAACCCTAGTCGCTCCCTCATACACCTTGATCGCTTCCTCCCAGCGATCATGATCCTCCAACCAAATTCCCCAAAAAATCATAATCAAGGCTTGCTGATCTCCTGCCAGCACATCAGGGGGTAACTCCCTGGTGAGCCGGTCAAGCTGATCTCCCTTGCCCTGGCGTAGATACGCTCGTCCCAACCAAACCCACGCTTCATCGGTTCTCGAGGAATCGGAACGCGTTAAACTTTCAAGAATCGATTCGGCCTCGGAATAGCGTTTTAATCTTGCCAGGGCCACAGCCAGTTGATACTGAGCATGGTAAAATTGCGGATTAGGCGATTCTTCTGACAGATACCGACCAAACTCTCCCACAGCATCAATTAAAAACCCTTCTCGATATAACGCCATGGCCCGTTGGTACCGCTCAACCGGTAATGGGGAAAACCCCTGCCCTCCCAATGCACGAGTAAGCCATTGTTCCGCCTCACGGCTTTCCGGGGACTTTGGATAGTGCCACCATAATTCCCGCAGCACATTCTTTCCTTCATTCAACTGCCCTTGTCCCATCGCACATTGACCCATGGCCCACAAAGCCCGTGGAGCTTGCTTCGCATCCGGGAAAGCGGCAACGGCTGAGGTTAGAGTGCTCACAGTCTGTTTGCAGTCGTTTAATTTCACAAACATAAACCCAGCACGATAAAGCCCCTCGCTGGCCAGCAAAGAATTCGAGGCGAGTCGTCCCACTTTCAGAAAGGCTTGAGCCGCTTCTTGCCAATTTGCTATCTGTTCATAGCTCTCACCGAGCCAGAGATGCAGATAATCAGCAAGATCGGGAAATTCATGAACAGCTCGTTGGAGATAGATCAGGGCTTCGGCCGGGAAGGAATCCTTCAGCCAATATCCATACCGAAGGCCTGCCCGCTTCGCCCACAGAGAATCAGGATCATTCCATTGCACCGATTCAAGAAGTCGGGTCCGGTCAAGAGGGGAAGCAGGAGAGGCGAAGGATTCCACGAACTCCCGATAGCAATCTTCATCACCTGTACAGAAGGCTTGGGGAAGTTCCAAGGAATATATGGTTGGGGGCGTGACAAACCACACACACCACACTAGCCCAAAAAGAGCCCTAATAAGGTCGATTCGAACTGCTCTCCAGATTTGACTCATTGGTATTCGAAGACGGTCACGAGTGCAAAGAAATTTAACAAAATCATAAACACGGGCTTTTTGAACTTGGCTTTTGACCGATTGAAGAATCGACCTTTCACGCGGCCAATCCGCCCAAGCCCTTTGTCACTATCATAGCATTGCCCTAATCTCAATCTTCAACCAGGGAGTCTTTATATCTCGAGAAGGACAGTCCTCATTATGCCCTTGAAAAACCCAGGATTCTTTGATGGATCGGCATATCGACATTCAAGGTGGGCTGATAACCGTGAGAGGGGAGTCGAATAAAAGAAGGAGAGGAAGGGGCTTCCCTATCCAACGAACACTTTCTGAATATCCTGCATTCGTTCATGCCAGTAGGGAACATGCTCCAATAAACCCAATCGAAGCAAATAGGCCTCGCCTTCCGAACTCAACACTCCATCACAATCTTGGGCAATACCTCCGCCATCCAGAATATTGGCTAAAAAAACAGCAGAGGCAGAACAAAAGTGGATTTCAGCATTCCGAAATGGGTCATCATGGAACATAACGGTACTCACTAATTCGTCATCCCCTCCCCAACGGGACAGCAAAGCTGCGCCTAACTCGGCATGCGTTGTCCCGTAAATCTCCTGTTCCATGGTTTGTAGGGTAGCTCCGCGAATGCTGGCCAACTCCACCACCCTGAAGAACTGTTGCGAGGCCTGAGAGAGAAGGATCAACAACCCAATATCATGGAGAAGACCGCCCGCAAAGGATCGCCAAATTACGTGATTTTGGGCATCATGCGCTTCTGTTATAAGGGCAGCAAGATAGCCGGTCCGAAGACTATGGGCCCAGATTTTTTGAATGGACTGAGCTGGAAAGTGTAACCCCTCAGACAATGTAAACAACTCGACAGCCAACGATACCATGGAAACCATGGAGGTCGGCATGGAACCAATCCGCCGAGTTAATTGCTCCAACGGGTCACGGAGTCCGTCTTTCTTCCTGATGGCTTCCATGGAATCATTTGTCGCTCGTTGATTCAAGGCAGGAGCAAGAAAACTGGGAGCCACACCCAAAGGAAGGGCATCACTATCCTCCCATCCGTCTTGACCCGGCTGATATATTCCTCTCGTCACGTCAATCCCATTTTATCCATTCATACAGATGGACTGGTGAACAGGTGTCCCAACACAATGCTTGAATCTTTCCTCTTGTACAATCCCGGAACGGACACAGGAAAAACCCTATAAGTCCGGAAAATGAAATTGACCAGGGAGGTCCAGAACCAACGTCGCCCCCTTACCGAGTCCCTCGCTGAGGGCCGTCAATCCCCCACCAAAATTTTTAGCCACCAACGCACCACTATGAAGACTCGTCCCTCGTCCACCTCCGCTTTTCGTGGAATACCCCTGGCTGAAAATACGAGTTAAATCTTCGGAGGAAATCCCCGTTCCCGTATCCTGCACCTCGAGACGAACGGAATCGGGGGGACCCGCAACTTGTTTGATCCTCAGGACCAATCGTTTGTCGGAAACGGAATCCATCGCTTGGCAGGCATTTCGAATCAACGAAACAACCACTTGCAAAATCTGATGCCGGTCGAACACAACTTCAGGCAACTCATCAAACTCCCGAATAACCTGAATTCTTTCTTCCTGAATACTATCCTGATTGATCACGATGGCTTCATCGACCAATTCCGACAACCAGAACGGCTCGGTGATATGGCGAGGCTTGGCCAGATCTTGCTGGGCTGCCACACATTGCTGCGCACGGCCTACATTGTCTTTCAACCGATCCAACTCCATCAGCATATGACGCTTTTCCTCTAATAGTTGACCTGACAGTCGCTGCAAATACCCGGGGATTTGTCTGCCTTTGGGATGCTGGGAAAGAAAGGTTCCAAGATCGCCCTGGTGCTTTTCAAACAATTGCGAAATACGTTCGACATCTCCGGCCAAGGTCTGTTTCACCAGATCCACGATCACGCCTACCGACACATTGACACTATTCAATACATTTCCCACATTATGGAGGACCCCGGAGGCCACTTCCGCCATTCCCAATTGCCTCGACGTATCCAGCAATTGCTCATGCAATTGCCGTTTTTCCTCTTCCATACGTTTCCGGTCGGTGATATCCTGAGCCACACAGACCATACCTTGAAATTGGCCCCGTTCATCCTGAATCAAGGATCCAGAAACCGAAATCGGAATCTCCCGTCCCTCTTTGCTCAAAAAACTCGATTCCACCCCGCTCACCGCCCCTTGCATCATCAAGGTCTCCATAATCGAACCTTGAGCGAAAGCCTCCCCAAAAATACGTCCGGGAGACTCACCCAACAACTCGTCCTCTCGATAGCCCAAAAGGTTCAGCAAAGACGGATTCACGGCCCCGATGGACATATCCATGGTGATGACAAACAAGGAATCAGCCATGGATTGCAACACATTATCAACAAAGAATTTCGAGGAAGCTAATTCATCACGAGCTAATTCCAATTCGGCATCCTTGCCGTTTCGGCCAGTGTCTTGTTTATCACCCATAGACGGCGCTTGATCGTTGATGCCCAGCCGTTCACCGTTGGTAATTCCTCCTCCCTGCTGATCCTGAGCCTGGACTTCCAGGCATGAGAGAAGAAGACTCAGATCTTCTTCAAAAAATGGTTTTCGCAGGATGACCCATTGCCCCATATGCCGTTTTGGAGAATCCCGAATTGGAAAGGAATACCCCACAGGCGCACACAGCACAATCCGAAGCGCCGGATCCACCGCCCAAACCGCTTCCATCATCGACATGACATTCTCTCCGGCTCCTTCAAACGCATCCAACACCACGACGGAAAATGGCTGTTCGGTTTTAAAGCCCTTCCTCAGGGCTTCACATCCGGCAGGCAATGAATCCACTCCGCACCAGAACCGGGAATGAGGAGACATCTCCCTCGAGCCCCATCCCCCTTCTTTATTCCCGGGATCTCGGCCATCTCCTGTCAGAATGGCAAAAGCAGACTCTACCTTTTCAGACACATCAGAATCGGGGCTCACCAGCAACACCCGAGATGATGCAGACAGATGCGTAATCATCAGGGGCACAGACCTTCCCGGTTCTCCGGCAAGGTCACAGTAAAGGTCGACCCTTTTCCCGAACCCGATTGCAAAGAGATCTCGCCTCCATAGTGCTCGACAATCCGTTGACACACGGCCAATCCAATCCCCACCCCCTCAAACTCGTCATTCGGATGTAACCGCTGAAACATCCCAAAAATTTTGTGTTGTTGATCGGACGGAATACCAATACCTTCATCGGCAATATCTACTCGGCACAGTCTTCGTGGTCTACCAACTCCTCGCTGTCGCCGGTCCATCATGACCGTCCCGGAAATTCTCACCACCGGAGGACGGCCGGGCTGATGAAACTTCAAGGCATTCTGGAGTAAGTTTTGAAATAATTGTCGAAAATGAATGGAATTCCCTTGAAGAGTCGGAACCTCCCCAAGCAAGACTACCCCTCCCGTCTCCTCAATGGTGGCTTTTAAGTCCGATACGATCTCTTCAAATAAGGAATCCAACGACACCGTTTCCAGGCGGGAAGGAGGCATATCAATTTTGGAATACACCAACAATCCTTGAATTTGCTGTTGCATCCGATTGGCTGCCAATCTCACTCGGTTCAGATACCTGAGCCCGTCGCTCTCCAAGTAACGTCCATATTTGACGTGGAGAAGATCCAAGTACACCAAAATGGAATGAAGGGGCTCCTGCAGATCATGGGCCGCCACCGAAGCGAATTGGTCAAGATCGCGGTTTGACCGGACCAGGGCTTGGGTTTTCTCCCGCAAGGCCTTTTCCAGGCCGGCTTTCTCTTGCAAGTCGGCAAGAGCCCGATCACGAGATTTGGTGGCTTCCTCCAATCGGGCGGTTAAATCGACCACTTGTTGCTGAAGCCGGTCATCGACATTTCGGGACGGAGAGATCTGCTCTTGAACCGTGACTCCACCTGAGATTGGATGATCAGTTGGGTTTGTCCCCACCGATTCACTCCTTTTGAATAGTCAAAAGCCAACCACACGTTCTCTGAAGGCAATCATTTTTCCTTTGTCGACTCCATGGGTTGATCGCAGTCGGTTGTGTGCCAGAAACCCTGACCTAGAGCTACCCTTATCCTGACCTCTGGTGGCGGGAGGGTGAAGTGAAGAATTTCATGAAACCTTATCTTCCTCAGCTATAGGCAAGGCAATGGTAAACGTAGCTCCCAGACCCGTTCCGGCACTATATACGGATAGGGAACCTCCTAACTTTTCCAGAGTCCTGACCGAACTGTGCAATCCAATACCATTGCCTTCCTTTTTGGTGGTAAACCCTCGCATAAACATTCGGTTCACATGTTCCGGAGCAATGCCCACTCCGGTGTCCTGAATGATCACCTCAACCTGGCGATAAGGTGCATCCACTTGTCGGCGGGTCGAGAGTGTGAACGTATGCATCGGTTGCGGGAATTGTTGCATGGCCTGCTTGGCATTCCGAAACAGATTGACCAGAATTTGTAACACCTGATGTTTATCTACCAGAACACGAGGAACCTGGGAAAATTCACGTCGAATCGTCACCCAACCAAAGTCCCCGGGTTCGAAACTCAACTCGATTGCCTGCTCCAACAATTCTTCGATGGCGACCGGCTCCACCCAGCCATGCCCCCGTGCCATAGCCTGGTGAGACAGAATGATATGCCTGACATGGGACAAGTGACGTTGAAGCCCCTGGATTTCCTTGAGAAGCGTCTGCCGTTCCTCAACCAACGGTTCTCCTATTTTTTTCAAAAAAGGGATGATTTTCTTTCCTTTCGGATCTTCGGATAAGAATGTCATCCAATCTTCGTCATGCTCCTTCAGCAAGTTCGACATGCGATAAATCAACATCACGGAGGATTGGCTGGCAAGATCTTCAAGAACTTTTCCCGCCACATTCACACTATTTAATACATTGCCGACATTGTGAAGCACCGTAGAAGCCACATTGGCCATTTCAAAGCGATATTCCGCATCCTGCAGTTGACTATCCAAACGTAACTGGTCCATCAAAAATCGTTTCCGTTCCAAGCACTGCTCTATGACCCAGGGCAACACGGCAGAAAGCAGGTGGTTCGAGATTTTCCAAAGACCCCCAGTGGCAGAAGACCCGATGGAACCGGCATCATCAGGTATCCCCGTTTCCAGAAATAACACCAACCCAGCTCCGGTCATCTGTTTAAAAGCAGCAGCCTCCGACCATGAAATCGGCCGAGGACCATGGCCGATCAGAACCAGGTCATACGTCGGATTCTTTTCTTTATTCCCCTGAGGTGGAAGCGACGCCATCCAATCAATGGACAGAGAAGACCCCAGAGAGTCCAGAAAAGCCTGGGAGGCGTGCCCCAGGTCAGTCTGCTGGAGATTGACCGCTAAAACATGAATTAGGGAAGGCACGATACCTGCCTGACAATCAGCAGCTTCCACATGAACACCCATCATGGCTTTTCAGAAGATTGAAAATTGCAAGAACAACCCCGGAAGACACCTGCCCCACGGGCCATTCCTAAGAATTCGAATTCATCGGCCGCACCCGGATTCATCAATTTTCTTTTCCGGGGTCTATTGGCTAATCAACCTTGACGGAATCTTCGGCTCGTTCTTCCGCCCATTTAGCCAGCAAATCCAATTGGGATTTGGCTTGCCGAGCTTCCCCCCAACGTTTGGTCAGGGAATTAGCCAATTGCCACACTTCAATATTGTCGAATGGCTTTCGGAGAATGAGTAACTTATCGTTTTTATTCAACCGTTTGATCACATCTTCCCAGGCATGATCCGAAAATGCCGTACAAATCACCACTTGCAATTCAGGATCTTCCTCCCAAAGATGTTCAACGGTTTCGACGCCATCCCACCCCGGCGGCATGCGCATATCCACAAAAGCCACTGCATACGGACGATTAACTTTCATCGCATCCTGCACCAGGCGATACCCCATTTGACCTTGATCCGCACAATCCACGTCGAAACTTTCTACCTGAGTTTGCTCCTCGATATCGTCAAATAATTCCGCCCGTGCTTCCTGCAGCAGGGAGGTATCCAATGTGCGGGTCAAAATTTTCCGAAAGTCATCATGAATCGCGACATTATCATCAATGACCAGAATCCGTCGGTTGGCATGTTCCATCTCCATTACCTGTTCCCCTCCATGTAAATGACTGGTAGATCAAGCGTCAAACTCGTGCCTTGTTGCTCCCCTTCGCTCCAAACTCGAAGCGCGCCTCCCAATTCTTTTGCCCCCATGGCGCTGGCATATAAATTCGGCAGAAAACTCCCGTGAGTGGTCGTGGAAGTGGGCAGTGACACCACTTGCGTCAGCATGGCCATGGGAATGCCGACACCCGTATCCACAACCTGAACGCGGACAAATTTCTCTCGATCTGGACAGTTCAAAATATGTACACTCAAACAGTGGGGTCGTCCGGGCGCATCACGCATCGCATTGATGGCCGTCCGGATGATATTCAGGAGAATGGGCTGCAATTTGCTCACTTCCAGAATTCCATCCTGCACCGGTTGATATTTTCGAGTAACTTGCACTCCAAGGCGATTCAACTCCTCCTGATGAAGCGAGAGAACGTCATCCAGTAGAACCGGGAACTTGGCCATATCTTTAAATCCGCCTGCTCGACTCGAACCCTGACCGGCCGCGAGCAAACACTCCAGCTGTTCCAAGTTGGTTTGCAAAGCATGAAGTTCGTTGATGGTGAGAAGGTGTTTTTCCAGCAGACCCTGGCTCAACCGGCCTAAAAATGTCGGAATCTTTTTCCCTTTGGGATCTTGACTGAGATACCACCCCAAATTAGTGGAATGGGCGTCTAACATATCAGCCACACGGCCAAAATCTTCCAGATGAAAGTCTCTCAGTTGCTGATGAAGGACTCCCGTGGAGACATGAACGCTATTTAAAATATTTCTCATCTTGTGAAAAATGGACTCCCCTGCCACATCTTGATGAGGCTCTACCGTCCGTACAGGTACAAGGTCAGTAGTCATTTGATTGCCGCTCGTTATCCACTCCACCCGAGTCAGAAGCCGCCTGCACCTCTGCTTGTGGGAGGCCCACCCGGTGAAACGGCACGGATCGGGAACACAGATGCCCCCTTCACTTCATGTTATGAGATAAGTCGGTTGGGCTGGAAAGAACCTTAAGACATCGAAAGACGCAGTGGGTTGGTAAAGGAAGGCATGGGAAGAAAACGGGCCATGCTATTCAAACACAAATAACAGGAAGATACAGAACCAAGCGGTTGCCCAGTTCATCGTCAGGCCGGACATTCTGCTCTTGCTAAACCACAGCCATACGCGGTTCACTGGTTATTGAGGAGGAATGTGAATATGCCCCAGCAAAAAATTCCTGCCCAACCGTATTCCTCTATCGTTCTCCGATGGCTCAAGAGTCCGAATCCCCAGGAGGCTCTTCCTGCGGGCCTACAAAATTTGCCTCTGGCCCTGTGGAACAATAGGAAAACATGCTAACATTCAGGAACATTTCTAGCTGAATTTGTGGGAATTATCTCTGAAGTTACAACCAACCACCGACTGACCGGGGACACGTTATTTTCGACTCACACCGTCCATCTGCTCCGTTGAATCCGACTTCCTCCCCCCTTGCACTGCGCGGACTGCTCATTGCCCAATTTTTCGGGGCATTCAACGATAATGCCTGGAAGCTGATGGTGGCCCTGTTAGCCATTAAACAGCTCGTGGTCACATCGGGACTTTCGGG
Source organism: Nitrospirales bacterium (assembly GCA_050248735.1). Classification (GTDB taxonomy): domain Bacteria; phylum Nitrospirota; class Nitrospiria; order Nitrospirales; family UBA8639; genus JACKFE01. The sequence continues at coordinate 216,559 of JBFWRU010000003.1, forward strand.
AGCCGAGTTTGAGATGGCCGCCCAAGGGCAAACCACACAAGCCTTTGTCATTTTTACACTTCCCCTCATGTTGATTTCGGCCATTGCCGGAGTCTTTTCCGATCGCATCAGCAAGCGCATCGTCATTATTGTGATGAAAGGTGTGGAGATCCTGTTGATGGGAGCCGGAACCCTGGCTCTGTGGATCAATCCAGCGGGAGGAATTCTCCCACTCGTCGTTCTTGCGGGAATGGGAGCGCAAAGTGCGCTATTTAGTCCCTCGAAATACGGTATCCTCCCGGAACTGCTACCCCATCATCGCCTTTCATGGGGTAATGGTCAGATGGAACTCTGGACCTTTGTAGCCATCATTGCGGGAACAGCCATAGCAGGGCCACTGTTGGATGTCGCTGGCTCCTCGCCTTGGCTGGCCGGGCTGGTGCTCTGTTTCTGTTCTGGCGCGGGATTCGCGGCCTCACTGCTGATTCCTCCGGTCCCTAGAGCCCGGGCCGAGGGAGGAGTACGGGAAACCTGGAAGGCCGCGCTTGATGCCCTTCGTGCGGATCGGACCTTGGTCCTGGGTGTCTTGGGATCTATCGCGTTTTGGACCGTGGCCAGCCTGGTTGGTCAGAATGTCTTGATCTATGCCAAAGCTGTGTTGCAATTATCGGATACTTTGGCTGGATTTCCCCTTGCGGCCTTCGGCGTCGGAGTGGGAGTCGGAGCACTATTGGCTGGAACCGTTTCTGCAACGAAGGTGGAATTGGGATTTATCCCGCTTGGGGGGTTTGGCATTATTGCGTGTTTATGGCTTTTAGGGGTGATCTCTCCTCAATTAGACGGCACGTTGATTGCCATGGCATGCCTTGGCTTATCCAGTGGATTTGTGGTCGTGCCCCTCAATGCCTTGATTCAATGGCGATCCCCGCCTGATCGTCGGGGAGCCGTGATTGCCTTTGCCAATACCTTGGTATTCGGGGGAGTGTTGGCCGGGTCCATCGGGTCCGGTCTGTTGTCGGCAATCGGGTTCAGCGCCAGTACCATCTTTATCATTGCCGGACTGGGTAGCGCGCTGTTAACGGTCTGGGCCTTATGGTTACTGCCGGAAACGTTTATTCGATTTGTGTTAGTCCTTCTGACCCACACGCTCTACCGTCTCACTATCACCGGACGTAATCACATCCCCGATCGGGGAGGCGCTCTTCTCGTTCCCAACCACGTGTCCTTTGTTGACGGTCTGCTCCTGTTAGCCACTACAGACCGACGCATCCGTTTTTTGGTTGACCAACAGTATTATGACCATCCACTCCTGAACCCCTTTGGCAAAGTCATGGGTGCCATTCCTATTTCTTCGTCTGGCTCCCCCAGGACCATCCTGCAAGCACTCCGGGAAGCCGGCAGGGCTTTGGACCAAGGCGAACTCGTCTGCATTTTCCCTGAAGGTCAAATCACCAGAACCGGCGGGCTATTACCCTTCCGATCCGGTTTTACACGTATTGTCAAAGGTAGGAATATTCCCGTCATTCCGATCTACCTTGATCGAGTATGGGGGAGCATTTTCAGTTATGTAAGAGGCCGGTTCATTGCGAAGTGGCCCACAAGAATTCCTTACCCCATCACGATCTCCATCGGCACCCCAGTCTCCTCCACCAGCACAGCCGATGAGCTTCGTCTTTCCGTCCAAGAGCTCGGCGAACAGGCCTGGCAACTACGCAAACCCTCTTGCCGTCCCCTACACCACTCCTTTGTCTGGGCTGTCCGCAAGCATCCCTTTCACTTCGCATTTGCAGACCTGACACGCCCTCGCGTGTCCTGCCTCGAAGCCTTAATTGGGGCGATTGCCTTGGCCAGGGCGCTACGAACCTCCTGGCATTCACAGCACACCGTAGGCATTCTCCTGCCGCCATCGGTCGGAGGAGCCCTCACCAATATTGCCTCGACTCTGTCCGGGCGGACCACGGTCAATCTGAACTACACCGTCGGTGTGAAAGGGCTAGAAGCTGCATCCAAGCAGGCCGGTCTGGTCACAGTCACTACCAGCCGGGTGTTCCTGGAAAAAGCCAAACTGGAACTCCCTGCCTATCTAACCCCGATCTATCTGGAGGATATCCGAAAGACCATCGGCACGAGGGCTAAATTAACGGCGTTGCTTCTGGGACTCTTTGCCCCTCTCCGGATGCTGGAACGATGTTGCGGAGCCATTACCCACCCCACTAGCGAAGACTTGGGCACGATCATTTTTAGTAGCGGAAGTACGGGAGAGCCCAAGGGCGTCATGTTGAGCCATTTTAATTTGGATTCCAATGTGGAAGGGGTCGCTCAACTCCTTCATGTAGACCATCGCGATAAAGTGTTGGGCATTCTGCCCTTTTTCCATTCCTTCGGATACTTGGCAGCACTGTGGTTCCCTATCATTCATGGAGCCGGGGTCGTCTTTCATCCTTCCCCTTTGGATGCCGGTCCCATAGGAGAGCTGATCCATCGATACAAGGTGACGGTCCTGCTGACCACTCCCACATTTCTTCAGTTGTATGTACGGCGCTGCACTCCGGAACAGTTTGGTTCTCTTCGCATTGTCCTGACCGGCGCCGAAAAACTCCCCGACAGACTCGTCCAGGCCTTTGAACAACGATTTGGAATTCGACCCATTGAGGGATACGGTGTCACGGAATGCGCTCCGGTCATCGCGGTCAATTGTCCGGACTATCGGGCGGCAGGATTTTTTCAACCTGCCTCACGCCGGGGAACCGTGGGCCAACCTCTGCCGGGCGTCTCGGTCCGCATCGTCGACCCTGACACATTTGAACCGGTACCCGGTAGAGAAGCCGGAATGTTGTTGGTCAAAGGTCCTAATGTGATGGAAGGATACCTGGGCAGAGAAGATCTCACCGCCAAAGCCATGCATCGCGGCTGGTACGTGACCGGAGACATTGCCAAATTGGATGAGGACGGATTTTTAACCATTACCGACCGTCTGTCACGATTTTCCAAGATCGGAGGCGAAATGGTGCCGCATGGGCGGATCGAAGAAGCACTCCACGACGCGGCAGGAGCCGAGACCATGGTCATGGCGGTGACCGGCATTCCCGACGAACGAAAGGGCGAACAACTGGTTGTGGTCCATACGCTTGATGAATCGACCATTCCCGACATTCTGGAAAAATTATCGGACAGTGGATTGCCCAATCTGTTCATCCCCAAACCGGACAATTTTCTCAAAGTGGATCAGCTGCCCATTTTAGGAACCGGAAAACTCGACATCCGAACACTCAAAAATCTGGCCATGGAACGCCTTCCCAACATTCAATCTGCCAAGAAAGGCTGACCCAGCATTCAGAGAAAACAGGTCATCCGACCAGGAAGGGGGAGAGGAAAGACATGAAGAGTCAAAATGGGAGGACCCCCATTTCCCAACTGTATTTTTTGACTTCGTGACTCCGCACCGCTCCCATTTTTTTCAAGACATCCAAGGCCAGATTACTTTGTGAGATTGCATCATTCACCTGCGCGCACACGGATATGATGAATCCGATACCTCATGCACTCATTGACTGTCACGTACACTTGGCCGCGCTGCCTGAGGGGAATAATGGCTGCTTCATCTCAGGGAAAATGTTACGCAGTCCCTTATTTAAATTTTTATTGTGGAAACATGGACTTGCGGTCGACGATCCTGCAAGTGCCAACCGGAAATATGTTCAGGATTTGTTACAGGAACTGTGCGCCTCACAGTTCGTCAGCCAAGCAGTCCTGCTGGGCATGGATGGAGTCTACGCCAACAACGGGCGATTGGACTTCAATGCCACGGAATTTCTCATCAGCAATGATTATGTCCTCACCCAGGCCAAGACCTACCCCGACAAATTTCTCGCGGGGGTGTCGATCAACCCCCAACGAAGTGATGCGATCGAGGAACTTCATCGGTGCGCGGAAGCCGGAGCGGTCCTCGTCAAAGTCTTACCGAACGCTCAGCAATTTGACCCGGGGCATGATCGCTATAAAAAATTCTACCGGGCACTCGCCGCGCTAAGAATGCCCCTGCTCAGCCATGTGGGATATGAATTCAGCCTGATCGGCAAAGATCAATCGGTCGGAGATCCCAACCGGCTCCGGATGGCCTTGGAGGAAGGAGCCACGGTCATTGCCGCTCATGCCTGCAGCTATGGCCTGATGATGTATGAAAAATTCTTTCCTACACTTCTGAGTTTCGTCAACCACTACTCGAATTTTTATGCAGACGTCTCCGCCTTAACTTTGCCCAACCGCATGCGCATGCTCCGGAGGCTTCGCCACCATCCCGAAGTATTTGACCGGCTCCTGTTCGGCACCGACTATCCCTTATCGGTTTTCCATCTGCCGGCTTGGGGCCTCGTAGATCTTCGAACCCTCCGGAAGCTGATACAAACCACAAATCGGTTTGATCGACAATTTCTGATCTGCCGACAAATCGGAGTAGGCGTGGGATCTTTCCAGGATCTGGTTACACCTCCGCCGACCCAACCCCACCAGCCAGCAGACCCACCCAGGCCGTAAACCTTTCTAGACTCAACCGGCGTTGCCTACATTGCCCAAGCTGTAAGCAAACGAGACATCCAGAATACTCCACCTCACCCTATTTTTAAGAATTCTGTCAAAAATTCCGACAAAATCCACATAGTCCATTCAGTCCACGATGGCAAGCCAGGTTGTCTGTGGTTTAACGAAACACACTGAGATTTTCCGCAGACCATCATCAACAACCAAGGCCAACGACTGGAGGATTTTGGAATAAATGGCAAAATCCTCCACGTACGTCAACAATAATCCATCATGCCTGAACCCACCCTTCATGAAACATCTTTTGACGTCCTGGATCACCTTCCCCAGGGGGTCTTCATACTTCGCCAAGATTGGATTGTTGATTTTTGGAACCATTCCCTTGAAGAATGGACGGCAATCCCAAAAACCACCATTCTCGGACGTCCCATCGGCGATTTTTATCCGACATTAATCACGCCGGTTTATTCTTCTCGCTTGGAGGCGCTTTTCCAAGGGGGGCCACCGGCCATATTTTCCTATCAATTCCATCCACATTTCCTTCCCTGCCTCGGAACCAACGGACTGCCTCGTATTCAACAAACGGTGGCCAAGGCCTTGTGGAATCAGAGAGAAGGAACATGGCAAGCCCTGATCATGATTCAGGACGTCACGAATCTGCATCGGCAAGTGCAGGAATCAGAACGTCTTCGCAACAGGACAGGACAAGAAATAGCGAGGCACCAGAAAACCGAAGCCGCATTACAAGAAAGCGAAATCCGGTTGACGCTGGCGGTGAATGGAATCAATGAAGGTATTTGGGATTGGATGGATGTCTCCCAAGACGAAGAATGGTGGTCACCCCATTTTTATGAACTTCTCGGATATACTCCAGGTGAAATTCCAGCCAATCTGAAAACCTTCAAACGCCTTCTTCATCCGGACGACTACTCAAATACGTTTCAAGCCCTTCACGACCATTTTCACACATACGCCCCATTCGATATTCATTGCCGATTACAAACGAAACCCGGCGACTTTCGATGGTTTCGTAACAGAGGAACAGTCCTACGGGACTCGCAAAGCCGCCCGACTCGAATGGCAGGCTCGATTCAGGATATTACCGAACGCAAAAAAACCGATGAACAATTCCGTCTTGTCGTGGAAGCCGCCCCCAGCGGGATGATCATGATCGATCAGCAAGGCACCATTGTCCTGGTTAATCAATTGGTGACTCAGCTCTTCGGGTATCCTCGCGAGGAGATGCTGGGTCACCCGGTAGAAATGTTAATTCCGGGAGGCTTTCAACCCCAACATCCGGCACACCGTACCCAACTCCTTACTCAACCCCAGCCGCGCACTATTGGCAACGAAGAAGACCTCTATGGCCTCCGCAAGGATAGATCAGAATTTCCTGTCGAACTTGGCTTGAATCCTCTGGTAATCGTGGACGAAACATTTATGCTGGCTTCGGTCGTCGATATCACCGAACGAAAAAACGCTCAGGCCACCGTGGCCGCTCAGAACCGCTTATTGGCGTTAGACGCCGAAGTGGGACGAATTATTAACCAGACCCAGGACCTTCCGATCCTTCTGCAGCAATGCACCCAGGCCATCGTCGACCACCTTCAAGCAGCCTTCGCACGCATTTGGACGCTTAATTCCTCCCAGTCTCTTCTCGAACTACAAGCCAGCGCCGGCCTCTATACACATCTGAATGGTCCTCACGGCCGCATTCCCGTCGGACAATTTAAAATCGGGCAGATTGCTTCGCAAAAGAAACCCCATTTAACCAATAAGGTGATTGGCGACCCTCGGATCCCCGAGCAGGAATGGGCCAAACAGGAAGGATTGTTGGCGTTTGCAGGCTACCCCTTACTCAAGGACCAGGATGTGGTAGGGGTATTAGCCTTATTTGCTAAACACCCATTGACTGATATGACCCTCGAGACACTGAAAATGGTGGGAGACCGAATTACCACAGCCATTGAACGCCAGCAAATTCGGCAGGCCCATCACGCGCTCTTTCAACGCAACGAACGGATCCTGGCCTCGGTCGGAGAAGGCATCTTTGGTCTGGACCTCAACGGTTACACCACATTTGTGAACCCTGCAGGGGCCAGCATGCTGGGGTATGAGCCGCACGAACTCATTGGGCTTCTCATGCATACTACGATCCATCACACCAAACCTGATGGATCGCCTTACCCCCGGGAAACCTGCCCCATGTATGCGGCATTCAAAGACGGTGTGGTTCACCATAAAGAGGACGAGGTTTTGTGGCGCAAAGACGGAACCAGTTTTCCGATATCGTATTCAAGTACACCCATCCGGGATGACCAGAATCACCTGGTTGGTGCAGTCGTGATCTTTACTGATAATACCGAACAAATACGGGCCAACGAAAAAATTCGCCAAACTACTCAGAATTTGGAAACCATTAATAAAGACCTGCAAGCCGCCCGGGACGAAGCCTTGGCGGCAGCCAGAGCCAAATCAGATTTTTTGGCGACCATGAGCCATGAAATTCGCACTCCCCTCAATGCCGTCATTGGTCTCACCGGCCTCTTGTTGAATACCTCATTAAATGACGATCAGCAAGATATGGTGAATACCGTTCAACAATCCGGAGAATTTCTGTTAGGGATTATTAATGACATTTTGGATTTTTCGAAAATCGAAGCCGGGAAACTGGATTTAGAAATGGTGGACTTCGATATTCGAGCGACTCTTGATGACATCATCGGCTTGTTATCCGAACAGGCTATGGCAAAGGACCTGGAATTGTCGGCCTTGATCGAAGCCTCCACGCCTCTCGAAATCCATGGAGACCCCGGTCGAATCCGGCAAATCCTTGTCAATTTGATCAGTAACGCGATCAAATTCACAAACTCAGGTGTGATCTCGGTATATGTCTCCGCCAAACACAACGGAGACCAAGGGCTGATCTTACATTTTAGCGTATCGGATACCGGAATCGGACTTTCCGCGGAAGCTCAACTGAATCTTTTCCAGTCCTTTTCCCAAGCAGATAGCAGCACCACACGGAAATATGGAGGATCCGGACTGGGATTGGCCATTTCAAAACGTCTCGTCACACTCATGCATGGGGAAATTGGCGTTGAAAGCCAAGCAGGCCAAGGCAGCCGATTCTGGTTTACTCTTCCAGCCGCCTGTTCCCCTAGACCACACCGTTTTCCCGAACCGTGCAACTCCCTACAAGGACGACGGCTCTGCATCATTGACGGTCATCAACCCATCCAAAGACTGCTGCAGTATTATGCGGAAACCTGGGGAATGGTCTGTCAGGTGGCGAACGACGCCTCGGCCGGCCTGGACCTGATCCACAATGCACATTCCCAAAACCAACCATTCGATGCCGTGATCGTCAATTACGCCATTTCTGAATCTCAGGGGTCGGACAAAATGACTTTGGGATTAGCCATTCAACAAGATTCCCATCTTCGCAACGTTCCCTTCATCCTTCTTGCAGAACTGGGTAAACGAGGCGAAGCTCGATTAACCCAGGATTCTGGTTTCGTGGCGTATTTAGCCCAACCGGTACGATACCAACAATTATATGACTGCCTGAGGATGGTACTCGACAAGACAGAGGAATCTTCAGGCCCGTTGTTGACCCCTCACACGCCGAAAGAGTTACGTTCAAAAACTCAGCATCGAATTTTGTTGGTCGAAGATAATCTCGTCAACCAAAAGGTGGTAGTCCGGATGCTACAAACCATGGGATTCCGGAGTGATATCGCCACGACAGGCCGTGAAGCTCTTGAGGTATTCCGGCAGACCGCTTACGACCTGATCCTGATGGATTGTCAAATGCCGGACATGGACGGTTTTGAAGCTACACGCCAGATCCGGGCATGGGAAACGGACGTACCACAGAATCGGGAGTTAAAAGAGGAAGAATCTGTCTCTCTCAACTCTTCACTCCTGACTCCTCAGCGTTCCCGAATACCCATTGTTGCTCTCACCGCTAATGCTCTTCAGGGTGATCGTGATCGGTGTTTGGAAGCGGGCATGGATGATTTTCTTGCTAAACCGGTGCGCATGAAAGACTTGAAGGTCAAATTACAAATATGGCTCACATCACAGACAGCACCTCTTGATGCCCAAGACCCGAAACAGCCACATGGGCCAAACCCCTTTTCGTCGGAAACCCCGACCGAGCTCGTACAGGATCCCATCGACCAGGCAGTCTGGGATGAACTTCGGGAATTGGGAGGCGAGGATGAACCAGACTTCTTATGCACTTTGATTGATCAATTCCTTGATGATCTCCCCCGGCACCTGCATAACATTGAACAGGCCCTTCAACAACAAGACTCCCCCGCACTCACCAAGGCTGCCCATACATGCAAGGGAAGCTCCCGTTATTTAGGAGCATTCCCCCTTTCCGAACTTTGTCGTCAGTTGGAAACCTTTGGGCGTGAGCATAAATTTTCAGGTATCGACCGATATCTCTCCGATCTTCACACTGAAATTTCACGAGTACGTCACTCCCTTCAAGGGCTTCGTCCTCATATCACAAGTTAATCGGTTCATCCATGGGTACAACATTTCACGCTCCCCACTTTCGATGGGAGAACCGAAAACCCTGGCCTTCCGACTTGGCTGACTTCCACATTGGTAACATGCCATTCCGTTGGACCCATCTCATTCTCCTGGCATTTCTGGGAGTTTTTTCTGATCGATCTCGCCCTGCCGTTGGGTGTGGCCAGCGGCATTCCCTATGTCATCTGTGTCAGCATGGCAAGCTCGTTGGATCTTCGATGGGTATGGGGAACGGCTATACTCTCTTCGCTTCTCGTTCTTGCAGGGATGGAATTTTCTCCCCATGGAGGAGAAGAGTGGAAAGTATTAGCGAATCGAGGGTTCGCATTAGTCGCCATCTGGGCCACCATGTTGGCTACACTCCGGTGGCTGCGATCAAGGGAACATCTGGCCCATTTGAACCATACACTAGAACAACAGGTGGAAGAACGCACACACAGTTTAGGCAGTGCGAATCAGGCCCTCACGCGACAAATTCTCGATCGGGACCAGATAGCCTGTCAGCTTCAAGACAGCGAAGCTCTACTGACTTTGGTGATCGAGGGAACCAGCGAAGGGATTTGGGATTAGGATATCAACCAAAACATTCTCCATTTTAGCCCGAGGGTTAAAGAATTATTGGGATACAAGCCGGAGGAGTTTCATGCTTCCTTACCCAACTTCCATGAACACATTCATCCACAGGATATTCCACGATTGAACCTCGCATTTCAGGAACACTTGACCAAACAAATCCCCTTCGATATCGAACTTCGCGTCTGCACAAAAATTAGAGAGTACTGGCATTTTCGTATGCGAGGGCAAACGGTTCGAAATACCGAGAACCAACCGATTCGGATGGCCGGGTCTCTCATGGATATCACCAGCGAACGATTGGCGATGCAACGCCAGAACACGCAGATTGCCATCTCTCATGTCTTAGCCGAGGCTTCAAATTTCGAGCAGGCCATACCTGATATTCTTCAAGCCGTGTGCAGAGAGATGGAATGGGTGGTGGGATCTGTGTGGGAAACCGATGCGGCCAATATCCGATTGCATTGTTCCGCGATTGTGGATATCGGTTCTCCTCCACATCCGTTATTTGTCCAAGAGTCACAACGAACAATTTTCCCGGGCGGGATAGGGTTACTGGGCAGGGTCTGGGCAAACCAAGATCCTTTGTGGATTTGGGACGTCACTAGGGACTCAAATTTCCCCCGAGTTCCTTTTGCCATCCAAGAACACTTGCAAGGGGCCGTGCCTTTCCTGTTCAGGTGGGAAATGATCGATTGGGCGTCATGGAATTTTTCTCCCAAGATCCCATCTCCGCCAATACGGAGTTTCTCCTCGCCATAACGGTCATCGGCAACCAGATTGAACAGTTTCTCGAACGAAAAGCCGTGGAATCACAGTTATTAGGGAACAAAAAAGAACTGGAACACACCAAACAGGAACTCCTGGTTGCCCGCGATCAGGCCCTAGCCGCTGCCCAGGCCAAATCCAATTTTCTGACAACCATGAGTCATGAAATGCGAACGCCCCTCAATGGCGTGATCGGGCTGACGGAAATCATCTTGGCGGATGACGTTTCTGCCAATCACCAGGAAATATTGAAAACCATCTCATCATGTGGTACCGCACTTCTTCTCCTGATTAACGACATTTTGGATTATTCTAAAATGGAAGCTGACAAGCTTTCGTTAGAATGTCTCGATTTTAACTTACGGACCGTCCTGGAAGAGGCCTTGGATATTCTGGCCCCCCGAGCCTCACACAACCAGTTAGAATTTACAGGGTTAATAGACACATCGATTCCGGTCCAGCTTCGAGGAGATCCCCATCGGTTGCGACAAATTCTGATCAACCTGATAGGCAATGCCATTAAATTTACTGATCGCGGCCAGGTCAACATCCGCGTGACCCCCGAATCGCTGGAATCCAATTCGATTCTCATCCGGTTTGAGGTGACGGACACCGGCATAGGCATTGCCCCGAACCTTCAACAAAACCTCTTTCATGCCTTTCATCAAGCCGATTCCACTATGGCCAGGAAATTTAGTGGAACGGGCCTGGGATTGGCCATCTCCAAACAACTGCTGGAATTGATGGGTGGAATGATCGGCTTTACGAGCAATCAGGGAATCGGAAGCTGCTTTTGGTGCACCATACCCTTTGAACGCCGGCATTCATCGGAACCACCTACAGAATACCAACCATGGCATAACCTACGGACTTGCTTGATCGAAGGTTCGGTGAACATGCAGGAGGTCCTCACCCATTATCTTCAATCCTGGGGCATTGTTTGCAAAAACAGCCGCAGCCGAAGGTCTTGACTTGGTGGAACAGGCCCAAAACAGGACGGACAGCCTATTGACTTACTGATTGTCGACGCCTCTTTGCCGATATGGATCCTTGGGCATTCGACCGAACCATTTCCTCCAATCCCCTATTTTCCTCGATCAAATTGATCTTATTGACGGATTTAAGCACCAGAGACCTGGGCCACCAATCAGCCCAAGCCGGATATCTGGCCTATATAATAAAACCACTTCACTATCGCAAATTGTATAACGGCATACGGAACGCGATGGAGAATACCCTCGCCCATGAAGATCTACCGATGGCTCACGCTTCAGATTCCTTAACTAAAGCTATGACGTGATTTTCATGGATTGTCAAATGCCTGAGGTTGACGGATATGAAACCACCCGTATGATCCGGGCCCGTGAAGTGGAAGAAGGAGTCAGCGAGGAGGCAACAGAGAAAGGATCTGTTTCACTCGACCCTTCTCTCCTGACTTCTCACCCCTCCCGGGTGCCCATTATTGCTCTGACAGCCAATGCCCTGCCAACCGACCGGGCACGATGCTTGGAAGCAGGTATGGATGATTTCCTTACCAAACCCGTGTCCCTCTTCCAATTGGAATCCACACTGCAGCGAACCAAGCAAGCTTTGCTGGAATTTCAAGATCAGATTTTTCGGCCGGTGCACCTTTCCGCCTTCAAACACTGATTTCCCACACACACGCCCCCTGCCCGCAAGCCCCTCACGACTGAAGAAGTTCCGATTATGATGCCGAGACTAGATGATTGCTTGGATGGACAATTCGAAATCTGACCTCATCGGTATGGTTATAAGCCGACACTTCATCCCCCACAAACAATCCACAACGGTAGAGCCCAAGCGGCCAGCCACCCTGGGGAACTCGAAGTCGAAAATACCCTGATTGTTCGTTCATGGACATCACCACCTGATCCTGGGCCAATGCTGACTGATTCGGTGAGATGGCCGACGTTTCGAGAAAACATTCGGTAGTTAAGGGCACCTCGTCATACGAAGGCGTGGCCAAAGCAAACACCAAATACAGGTCTTGTTGAGTGGGCAGAAAAGTATCTCCCGGGTCAAGAGGAATAAAATCATGGCTGCCCATGAGCATATCATCTCGGAAAATCATTTTGGATGGAATGACAAATCGAAACCAGCTGAAATCCGCATCCCGCCCCATCAGGGAAGCCCGTATAGGAATCGGTTGAGAAACCTTGGGAGGCTTTAGATTCAACTCTTGAGAACCTTCATTGTCAGAACCGGAAGAGGTAGTAGGATCTGGCGTCCGTTTCGCCTCCTGGGGATGTTTTTCAGATTGGGGGATATGCGGCCTGATCCGCTCTAGCCACATCGCCACCTTCTCCTGATCCAGTACTGGAATGCCTGGAATCACGGGTGGATCATCAGGGTTTTCTTCTACCCCTTCCCCAGGAACCTTGGTGGGTTCAGGATTTTCTGGAGGGCTGGGGGAAAGCTCCTGAAGTATTTCAAAATGCAACATCGCCTCTTCCCATCGCTCCAAATGCACCAGGCTCTGGCCAATCCGGAAAACGGAGTCCAAAAATATTTCCGATAATGTCCCGCTAATGGGTCCCAGATCAATCGCCTTTTGCAGGAATTGCACGGCTTCTTCATATTGCCCTAATTCCATCAATGTTACGCCTAGCTCATACGTCGCACGGTAATCAGTGGGACGAAGGTTCACCACTTGACGAAGAACGGGTTCGGCTTCTTGAAAACGCCCATTGGCATATAATTCCCAGGCTTGATTGCGGATCAGCCCCCACTCCTTGTGATCCGAAGAGGAACCGTCCGGACTATAAATGGGTTGGAAACGACGTCCGCGTTCTTTTGTGGCTCCATAAACAATCATCAAGAGATTGCGTGCCGCTATTTCCACGGGGGACCCTCTGGAAACCATGCGCATTACCACTTCAACCTCCTTCCGAGCTTCTTCATACTGCAATACATCAAACAACGCGCGAGCTAAAGACAGTCGCCACCCCGGCAACTCGGGAACCAAAGCGGAGGCTAATTCATACTCTTTCACGGACTCTTCCAAGCGATCAAGCGTCCGAAGTTCTTGTGCCAACCTTAAGTGGACAAGTGGATTCTGTGTATCAACGCTTGCTATACGTTGAAATTCTTCAATAGCCAGGTCTGCCTGACCGGATCGAACCAATAAGCTCCATTTGCTCCATCGAACATCCAAGGATTGAGGAGCCTGTCCTAAAACCTTTTCATACGCCTCAAGGGCCTCCTGATTTTGTCGCACCGTTGCAAGTATATCCCCCCTCAATTTTTCAAATCGGAAGAATTGAGGAAAGGTCTGCAGTCCATCGTTCAGAATATCCAATGCATGAACGGAAGCTCCCTTCAGCCAGGCCGCCTTAGCTATGGCCAGAATATTTTCTTCCGGACTCACCGTTTCAGGCTGAGCTAAGGAGGTCCCAACAAACGTGACGATCAGACAAATTTGCATAATCGCCTGTACCCGCCTTCTCAAGGTAACGTGTGGATGTGGGAAAAGCCACTTATCGCTTAATCGCATGATGGCCTATCTCAAATGAAACAAAAATTAACAAGCAACTGCCCAAGGAGGATGGAATATGTAATTTGTGAGTCGGCTTGTATCACCTTGCGACCCAACTCCTGGTAGAAAAAGGCAGATCAATTGACCATTTTCAAATGGGCCGGAACATAATTTTCTACTCTGTAATTATATTCAAGAACCGTGAAGACTGTCGAGGAAAGGAAGGAAAGGCCTAGGAAACAGCTCTAAAATAGCTGCCCCCTAGGTTTATCAATACTACTTTACCATAAACGGGATTTCACTCGCGTCGACGCCTTGCTCTCTTGAGTTGCCGCTTTGCCTTCTAATTTGTTTTTCGGGAGGACAATGTCTTTAAAGGCATTCTGACGTTGATTGGCCACGGCTGTCGAAATCCCAAGATAAATCTTCCTGGCTGCATCCGACCACTTGGGATCAAATGGAGCTCCTCGAAAGGCTGCCTCTGCCGCTCTTTTTTCATCGTGTGTTAATGACCGAACCGGTTGATACATACTTTCCTCCATAAATTTTTGTATTGAAGTTCGCTTAGTGAACAAGAGGACGAGGCTCGCGTTCTGCTTGTACCCGTTTCCCGCAATTCAAACAGACGAAATATAAAATGCTTAACCCGACTTCTAAGTCCACGGCCCGCTCGAGAATCATGGAACCCTGGCATTTTTCACAACTTTTCATAGGACTCCTTTTTAGAGGGTGCTGTGTGGTACGAAGATGATTGCTGAGCAAATGATATGCCTCTCAAACGGGAAAGCATGAAAACGCACTATCTGGCAAAAAAGGCCAAGACATGGCTTCTTTCCCATCGTTAAAAGGAAAAACTGGAATAAGAAATAAATGAAGTCTATCGAGTAGTGTTAATCTAACTGACAGAACACTTGGAGAAGGAGAGTTTTTCCATAAGGGATTATAGCCATAAAATGATGTTCTTAATGGTTGATTGGTTTCATCGTTGTTAAAGGACCCGACACCTCAACATATCAATGCCTTAAGTAAGACAATCATCATCGTCTTCTTCTCAACTCTGGGATCAATAGAGTAAAGACTGACCTTCTTGAACGATCATCACTCACACTGGCAAGACAGATTTTGACGAACCATCCTACTGGTTTTTGGCGAGAAGTGACTGGAAGGAGAAATCAGACTTGTGGCCCAAGCATTTCTCGGGATTTGCAGACGAAGAATTCACCACAACCGCTAAAACGACGGGGATCGGAGATTCTTGAACAGAACAACGCGATTATGAGTGGTCAAAAGATGTTTGATCCATCGAGACTTTTCCATTAAACATGCCGCCTGTCTCTACTGATAACTGAGGGGTGGTTAACGTTCCGTCAATAAATCCAGGACACAAAAGATTCACTTTTTCCCTGGCTACCACGTTTCCATAGATATTGCCTTTACAAACCACTGTGCCTGCCTCAATGGTGGCCCTCACTTCTGCCTGCCTGCCAACAACAAGAGTGCCTTTGGTGTGAACCATACCTTCTAATTGTCCGTCAATTTGAACACTTCCCTCATACCAAATTTCCCCCGTACATTTCACGCCGCTCCCGAAGAAAGCCACGACCTCATGTTTTTCCCCTAACACGGACGTGGGAACCAACCATGTTTTTTGGGAACCAACTTGAGTTCGTGGGTCAACACTGACAGGTAACGTAGTTTCTTCAGTAATTACCGACATAGGCCTCCCTCCATCAATCGAATGTAAGATGAAAAGACATAATCCTTTCCTGAATTTCCTACATCAGGAAATAAGACAACTCTCTGAAAATCTTATTCCAGCTTAACGAATTTCCAGAATATGGCAATAGCAATATGTCAAAACCCGACAATCGGTCGGATGTCAAGCATTTCGTCATGGATTATAGATGAAAAACCGGGAAGGCTTGAACGGCACGGGAAATCCCACGGTATCAAAGGAAAGAGAAAGACGCTACCGAAAAGATGAAGTGAGCGGGCACTCATTCTAAGGCAAGGAAAACCCGAAACTTCAAAAAACACGTCTCTTTATAATGGGAACCTCGTGCCGTAAACCCATCAGAACCGGACTTCCGTTTGAATATAAAAGGTATCGGTGTCATTGGCCGGAGGGTTTCCCGGAACACCCGTCTGGCTTGTAACATAAGAACCCTTGAAGAAGTGGTCATAGCCGGCATAAAAACTGAGGTTGGCCAAGGCCTCAAGCACTTCGAACAACGGATCCCGATCAAGAACCTCCCACAGGTTATCGAGCGAGAACAACGCTTAAAAATTTGGCAACTACAAATGCAGGATTGTCTCCTCGACAAACCATCCTGCTGTGGTCATTTTCGGCACAGGGGATGCCTCTGAGCTTTTCAGCCCAAAGACCGCCCATTCTTTGAGGAGGCTCTGGCAAATGTCCTACCGAGAGTCATACTGAGATACTCGATTTCTTCCGGTGTGAATGCCGGCTCTCCTTCTCCTTTCCTCAAGACTCCTATCACTGGCCGGACGCGAATGTTTAATATTTTGATGCGTCGGAGCGTGAGTAACCCTCAAGCCGATCCTTTGCACAAGGTAATAAAGGAAGCCACAACACAATAACTTTTGCTCGACTACGATAATCCTTGAATCCCCCTCATATGAATACCAGAACTATGGTGTGTGAGGAGTGATGCCCCGGTATTCCCGCCCGATAAAATATAGACGGATTTGCGTCCTCTGCTGTTTTTTCTTCACCCTACATTCAGCATGTAGCGGCAAACTTTCCTGATATTCTCAGGCCTATTCACCAATCGGAAAGATATTCTTGGAAAGAGGCATTGCATACCAGAACCATGATTCACAGGAAGCTTATGGAGAAGTACCCTATTTTTTCGATCACGGAAGTGAGCTTGGGATCAGCAGAGTTGAAGAGCATCAATCGGGAAAGGAATGGAGCCAGCGAGTGGGATTGAACAATCGACCTGCGGTTTACGAAGTCTATTTGACCAAAATTACTTCCACATTGAAAATGGTCTGCTTTTCCGAACTTATCTGACAAATCATGTGTTTCCCAATTTTAAAGATCCCCCTGGAAATAGTTCTACAAGAAATGTTTCAGCCGACCGGCTTATTAAGAATCATAATTTCACAGATATACCAACCACTACCTAAAACTCTGATCACCATTTTTAAGAAATTAAATGATAGGATTCAACCGATTACGCGTCCTTCCTGATTTGTTCAGTTAAATAATTATCCAACCCGACTTGCTCAATTGTTGCCTGCTGGGTTTCGATCCAGTCAATATGGCCTTCTTCGCTTTGCACCATCTCTTCTAATTTATGCCGTGTTGCAAAATCACCGCATTTGGCACAGTGGGTTACGGCCTCTCGCAACAGGTTAACGTTTTCCATTTCTAATTTCAGATCGGCCTTGAATTGTTCAAGGACCGTTTCGCCAACAGTGATCGTTCCCAAGCGTTGCATGTTTGGAAAACCTTCAAGGAACAGGATATGCTCGATTAATTCTTCGGCATGTTTCATTTCTTCCATTGCGTGCTCTTTCACCTTATGGTGGAGCCGATCGTACCCCCAGTGCTCGCACATTTCACTATGAAGAAAATATTGATTGATCGCGGTGAGCTCGTTTGTGAGTATTTTGTTGAGGAAGTCGAGGACCCCCGATTTGGCTTTCATAAATGCCTCCTTCGTTAGATGATGGAAAAATAAAACGAGAGGAAACAGGCGGGTTCTCGAGGGACTCTCCGTCACACGAGATGACGGTCGCCACTTCTCCTAGGATTATGATTAAAAAAATTGATGGCTGTCAATAAAAAAACATTACCCCATTGTATTTAAAATCGATTTTAACAATCATTCTACTCCGACGAATGGATAGAATGCGGACGTTCGTAAATCTACCGGGAAGGAGTTGAAAGGTCATTTTTTCAAAGTCGTTTTTTGAATCGTCGATTCAGCCAATGACATTGCGATCGCAGAATACAATCTCAGAGATACAGGAAGTGCGAAAAGGCTTGCGCTTTCTTGCTTAAGGAGGGGAAAGCAAGTTCACGCGAATACGATCGTGTTCGTTCAATCCGTCCGTGATCTCGACCATAAGACCATCAGAGATACCAACCTGAATTGGGCGTGCTTCGAAACTTTCTGGAGAAATTTCGACAAAAATCGTGGGTTGCTCTTCAATGAAGCTGAGATATCGTTCAGGTATGGCCAGGACGTTTTCCCTGGGATCGGTCACGATTTCCGCTGTTGCACTATACCCTGCCCGGACAAAGAGGTTCGGATCGAGATCCAATCCCGCTCGGATTTCAAAGGTGATTCGGCCTTCCTTTGAAGTTACGGCCTTGGGCGAAATAAATTCGATATGACCTTTCAGAACTTTATCGGGAAATGCTCCAACCGTAATGTCGGCCGGCATATCGACCACGAGTGTTCCCGCATCCGGTTCATCCACCTGACCGTTAAAGATCAAATCCGACATATCCGCGAGTGTGACGATAGTGGTTCCTTCGTTGAATGTGTTGGATTCGATCACGAAAGTGCCGACTTCAATCGGACGTTCGAGCACGATCCCGCTGATGGTGGCCCGAATTTCCGAGGCGCTACGCCCGAGCTCTTTTGAGGCGCCGGTTTGAACGATTTCCAAGTTTCGTTTGGCAGAGGCAAGCTCCTCTTCAGCCAGCCTGAATTCCATGTGAATTTGTTCGTAATCACGGAAAGCGATATACTTCTTTTGAAGTAATTCCTTGTTTCGAAAAAACTGACGTTTTGCATACTTGAAGTGAACTCCGGCATCCCGCAGCCTGGCTTCGGCAGCGTTAATATCAATGGGGTCGGGGAACGGCTGAACGATGGCAATGAGGTCATTCTTGTTCACCCTATCACCCCGCTCTACCGCAATGCGTTCAATCACGCCAGAAATTTGCGGCTTGATGGTTACTTCCTGCCGTGGAACAATCATTCCATTGGCGACTATTTTTTTTACGATAGTCGCACGAACCGGCGAGACCAATTGATAGTCTTCGGCCGTGACGGACGACCGGAGATAAAGAAAAAACGCCGAAGCCGTGACGACCACCACCCCTAACACAGCCAAGAGAATGGTACGGATCAAAATTTTCCTCCTGCCTCAGCCAGAAATTCCATATAGGCCTTATTCGTGCCGGAGCGCTTCAATGGGATGAATGCGTGCAGCATATCGGGCCGGAATCAACCCGGCGGCCACACCCCCGATGATCAAGACGAACAACGCGCCAAATGCCATACCGAGATCCACTTCAGGATCGCGGAAGTATTCGGCCTCAATTCCGAATGAACGGAGCAGTTCGATGACCCCGATCCCCGCAACCAGGCCGAGATAACCGGAAATCAGCGTCAACATCAGAGCTTCCTGAAGAATCATGCCGAGAATCGTGCGGGGCGTGGCGCCAAGGGCTTTTCGGATACCGATTTCCCGAGTTCGTTCCTTCACCGCAATAAACATAACATTGGTCACCCCGACCAGGCCGGCAAATAGGGTTCCCATCCCCACAACCATCACAAACACATGAATACCAAAAAATAAGGATTGGAATTTTTTATAATCCTCGATCACATTCCAGATATCCAATGCGCCGCGGTCGGAAGGCGAAAAGCGGTGACGCTCGGCCAGTAGGGCCAGAACCCGGTCCTCATGAGGATATGAATAAAAGCCATCTTTGACCGTAAAGATCAGCCATTCGATATCGGGACTGGGATCGAAGGACCGTTGAAAGGCGGTGAACGGGAGATAGATTCTCCGCAATTCACCCTCCCCGCCGACGTCGGTAAACGTGCCGACAACCAGGTAACTGGTCCCGTGGATGTCGATTCGTTGCCCCACCGGATGTGCGCTCTCACCAAAAAGAATCTCGACCACTCGTGCTCCAATGACCGCCACTCGCCGGGCTTCGGCAACGTCGAGTGGGTTAATCAGCCGGCCTTCAACCAAGATGGTTTTCTCGACGACGTTGTTGCCTGGATAAATCCCCTGAATCTCGAAGGCCCCGGTTTTTCGCCCGAACTTGACTGGGATCTCGGTCTTCAACTGTTTTCGGGGAGTCAGGTTCTCAATGCCCGGTATGGCTGTCTTCAAGGCTTCCAAATCGTGGATAGTTAAAATAATTGGTCGCCCTGGGTTCAGCCCAGCATAAGGGATGGAAGCCTTCGCCCCACGGATCCAGATCGAATTATAGGCATCATCCTTAAAGATCTGAGCAATTCCCCGTTCCAATCCCTTCCCGATGCCGAGTAAGACAACAACCATTAAAATGCCCCAAAACACCCCGAAGGCGGTGAGAAACGTCCGGAGTTTGTGACGCCGCAGGCTGACCAGAATGTCACGCCAATGATCGATGAACGCCATGGATCACACCACTCGTCCATCCCTGATTCGGACAATTCGCTGAGTGCGGCGGGCAACTTCTTCATCATGAGTAACCAGAATTATCGTGGCACCATCCCGATGAAGGGTGGAAAATAAATCCAGAATCTCACGGGAAGCCGAAGAATCGAGGTTGCCGGTAGGTTCATCAGCAAGGATTAATCGTGGCTGAATCGCTAGAGCCCTGGCGATGGCCACACGTTGTCGTTGTCCACCTGATAGCTCTGTCGGCAAATGGTGCAACCGCCCCTCCAGGCCCATTTTTGCCAGCAACGATCCGGCATAATCCGTTCGTTCGCGGAGAGATTGGCCCAAGTACCGCAATGGTAACGCAACATTTTCCAAGGCAGTCAGGTGCGTCAACAAATTAAATGACTGAAAAACAAATCCGATAAAACGATTGCGATACTGTGCGGCGCGGGTTTCGGTCAGATCCTTCATCAGGGTTCCATCGAGCCAATACTCCCCCTGATCATAACTATCCAAAATGCCAAGGATATTGAGAAGCGTCGACTTACCAGAACCCGACGGTCCCATCAAGGCAATACATTCATTACGTTCGATCGAAAGATTGATCTTGTGCAGAATCGCGAGTGAGGTGTTGCCCTGACCGTAGGACTTTTGTAGATCAATCAGTTGCAACATGGGGAAGAGACATAAAAAGCCGAAAGAGGCAAAAGCCCCCTAAACATAGAGACGAATAAGTGAGGAAAAACCGGATATGGAGGACTTTGGAAACTGAAACGGGAAGTCGTTCAACGGCATAGCTTCACGGGATGAATCCGTGCCCCTCCCAAAAAACTCTAGCAACGCTTTTTCCATTCCTCGAGTACGGGCGACTGAAACAATCAGAACAAGATATAATTATGATATTGAAATCTAAAATCATTATCTGCTATATTCTTTTACCTACTACGAACTTTCATCGAAAATAAGAAGGCCCGTTTTCAAGTATCAATTCGGTTTTAATCAGTCAATCATCGGCTTTTCCTTCAACAAGTTCGCCAGCTGCACCACAGGGTATGTGACAGAGTTTTCCGGGTTCGCACAGTTTTGGTCGTACCGCCGCATAGAAATATGTGGCGGTACGACCAAAACATCCCACGAAAAAACGCAAGAGTTCGAACCAAAAATGTCCGGATTTCTCAAATGAAAAAATCAACCATTCACTGACTACCAAGTACCACAAGGAGGACTATTTCTATGCCGATCGGCCGTCCCATACCCCGAATACGAGTGCCCGCATTAAACAAAGGTAATTTGGTCATTTTGGACATTTCCCAATTCAAAGGACAATGGGTGACGTTATGCTGCCCCTCTCGCTTTGGCTTGGTGGAATGCCTCTTTCTTGACCTCTACCGGAAGGATTGGGAACAGCAAGGTGCCCTCTTGCTTGGGTTGGTCTCCGGCACGTATGCCTTCCATGAACCTTGGATTCAACAGGTGACCAGGCTGGGCCTTCCCCTTCTCAGTGATCCACTCGGACGCGTATGTCGGGCATTGAAACTTTCCAAACTTTCTGACCTTAGCCGATGTCAAAGCCTCATTATTAACCCTCGGGGTATTGTGGAATATCATCTGATTCATGATCTGAGTGGACGCGGTATGAATGCCATCTTGGAAATTTTTCAGCTTTGCAAAAACTCCAAGTCAGAGGTAGGAAGCCAGCCGACACAGGAATCCATTGGCCAATCACCTACTCTAGCTCAGACGCCTCCGAATCAGTCCGGCAAATCTCGAGGCGTTCTCAACATACGGCCTCGAAACGAACGCAAGATAAAGCCCCATCAACCTATTGGTGTTCGAGAATAACGCAATAATCCTATTGAGGGCGCAAACCTTGGATCGACCCTTACCTCTTCCCTCCCCCGGCTTAACCAGGAGGAACGAATCCATGGCCGGGATACAGTCTTGTTCCATACGATGGCCGATCAAAGTCACGCCCGGAGAAGAAGCGGTGTGGATCAGTCTCGTCGTATCCCTTGGCATGGTCATTCTGACCGTCCTGCTTCTTTGGCTTTGGCCTGACTTGTTAGGAAATCAGAACCACAACAGACGATCCTTTTCCAATCTTGAGAATTTCCGGCCTCCCTTTGAGGCCGATAGATGGGAGCTAGGCGTATGAGTCTCAATCTGTATCATCCAACCAGTATGTATGGAACATCGTACTCCAAAATTCGTTCACGACATTCCGAGATTTAAGTCCAGCGAGTGGATCGGAATGACGCCCCCATGAAGGAAAATCGTATGAACAGAAGATTCACCCCGCTCACCGTCCGGCTACATCGGGTATCCGGATCGGTCCTGATAACCACCCTGCTCGTACTGTGGGGATGCGCCTTGGTCCTGGCAGACACTCAGGGATCGGACACACCCGAGAAGGCCGACAAATTCCAACGCGATCGCCGGGCCATCCTCGCCATGGCCGGCAACTATCGCGTGACGTTTGATTTCAGGGAAACAGTGTCGTTCGTCGAAGGCTATCAACTTAAAAAGCCCTACGAAGCGGATGGACATGACATCGTTCGCGTGATCCGCGACGACGGCGATGTCATCAGCCTTCAACACATCCTGGTCGTAGACGGGATTTGGGAAGACCAAATGCCCATCAAGCATTGGCGACAGGATTGGGTCTACGAACCGTCACAACTGTTCGAGTATGTCGGCCGCCATGTCTGGCGCACTCACCAGCTGGACGAGGCCGAACGCCGAGGGAACTGGGCCCAGCTCGTGTACCAAGTCGATGATAGCCCGCGGTATGCCGCAGTTGCAGCATGGGCACACCGCCACGGGGAGTCTTCCTGGACCTCCCCCGCGACCTGGCGCCCCCTTCCACGGCGGGAACGAACCAAACGGGACGATATGACATGCTAGTTTCTATAAACTGTCAAGCGTTAACTTCGAACGGGTGGGTGCATGAGCAGGACAGTTCCAAAATCATCCTCCGGACGGAGCCCGGACGGAGCCACAAATTTTGGCCAGGGAAATGGGCGTGAACACCTACACCGCATCGAACGCGTTCCAAAGTCAGGTTGCCGAAAACTATTGGAATGAGACCAAAGATTTTTGGGCGGAGGTCCGGGATGAGTGGAGCCGGATTCAACAGGAATTGGGAGCCTTCGGCGTGGAAACGCAGGGACAAGCCGGAAAACTCTATAATCAAATCCTGCGGCTGGCCAAGAATGCGAGGGAAGGCCAACTGGACATGAAGACAGCTACGGAACGCGCTCGTGATCTCATTCGCAACTCAACAACGACCAACATCGCCCAGCGAGATTCAGAGGTCGAGGTTCAGGATCGAAAGTCGGACGACAACCGAGAATAGAGGAGCGTGAATCTCTTTGTGCCTGATCGACATTCTCTGTCGAGCCAAAGGTCTGCCCATTGAGGAGAGAGTTTTGGTTGAAGGCCAGGCCGGAATCATGGAAAGCACCCACCCCGTGCCAATAGATGGGGCTGAATCAAGGCGCAATCGGGTCTGTCCGAACCGGCCAGAGGCCATTGATGATCGGAACAAACGAAAATGATTAAATGGCCCTTCAATGTGCCGCCCGGCGAAGAGGCGGTGTTTTTGAGTAGCATCGTGACAATCGGTCTGGCCATTCTCGTCATCCTACTGTTGTTGTTTTGGCCGGAACTTTTCATCCGCTAGGTTCCTAGCTTACAGAATCACCGTGTCATTCTTTTCCCTCCGATTTGCTGGCACGAAACCACGGTTGGAAAAAGTATGCCCTACAGGAGAGAACCTGCTACCGATTCATGAGATGAAAGACGGTGAGAGGCGCGGCCACGCACGCCAGAATGCCCAACAGCAAGACGAGCCGTGGCGCATACGGAAGTCCGAAGACCAGTACGAGGCCGCTCATGGCCAGATACCCCACCCACTGGACCGGTCCGAAGGCCCAGCCCACTGCCGCCGCCGACGCGGCAAACGATAAACCCAAAATCAGCCACCCGGCGATTCTGATCATGAACAAAACCCGCCTTGGCGGCAAAGCGTTGGTGCCACACATGGCTCGATAATGCTTGGGCATGGCCAAACACAAGGCGAATAACCCGCCGTAGGAGAGCAGGAAGGCGAGTAGATCCATGCGAGGTTAACCCGCTCCGGTCGAACCACTCGAAGACGAAACCGGGTGAGAGTGCCAGGTCCGCGCGGACGTTCGGGCAGGATGATGCAGACGCCATGCGGTCCAGCCTAATAATAATCCGCCCATCAAAGCCGTAAGATCCACCCCGGCCAGTTCCCACCGCGCTTGCGGCAGTGTCACAAGCAGATGGGTTTCCGTGGTGAACGCATTCAGGATGGGCAACAGGCCGAAAAGCAGGGCAGCCGGCACCAGTTGCATCGTCCATATTTTTAACGACGCACCCCTCTGAAGAAAACCATGCAGCAAGGCATGTCCCAGGCACAGGCTCCAGGATGCGAAAAACATCCGCAGTTCCCAAAGATCCCGCCCCCCTAGATCCGGAGGCAGCAGCCGATTAGCCCAAAAAAACATCGCCGTGGCCACCAACAGCCCGGCTACCGCTGCAACGTTTAATCCCTCCACGAGTCGATATCCCGCTGCGTCGGTCCCAGCATGACGGTCTTCCCGCTTGACGACCCAGATGACCAACCCCGTAGCAATCATCGCACTCCCCGCCAAGCCCATGCCGAAATACAGCCACCGCATCGTGGCACCGCCAAATCGCACAAAGTGCAATCCGGACAGCACGGACTGCGTCAAATGCGCGGGGTTTTCGTTTAGCCAGACTGCGCGAAGCGCCCCATTGGCTCCATCGAACGTGACTCGGCCGCTGTCTAAGCTCAACCGATCGTCGGAACGCCGATACATGTGTACCAGCGCATGACGATCGCCCGGATGCTCCACCACAATGGAACGTGTGCGCCCACCCTGCCAATAGTTTCGCGCCTCACGTTCCAAGGCCCCCAACGCCACCAACGGAGCAGACTGATTCGAGGGCTCCCGTTCAAAAAACAGTTCGGCCTCCGCCCAGAATTCGTTCATGTCCCCCTCGTAGCGGGTCTGAATACCCGCCGGCATATAGATCGCCCAAAAGATGACGAGGCCGGTAAAGGTAATCAGGACGTGAAAGGGAAAAACCAGGACGCCGGTGACGTTGTGCGCATCCAACCAGGACCGGTGATACGAGGCAGTGGGACGGAACGTAAAAAAATCCTTAAAGATGCGATGGTGAATCACAAGGCCGGTCACCAAAGCAGCCAACATGGCCATGGCGGCCGCCCCGACAATCCAGATGCCGGTCTGGTCCAATAAGAGTTGATAGTGAAATCGATAAAAGAATTCTCCTCCATGAGTGTCCCGAAGAGTCAAGAGCTGTCCTGTCTGGGAATTGATCGCCCGGGATATGAACGTACCATCCTGATTCCATTGAATAGTCGAGAACGGCATTCGTTCGCTCGGCAGCTCAATCCACCAGCGTTCTGCATAAGGAGCAAGACGGTCCAAGGTCCGCACAGCGGCATCCACATCAAGCGGTGCAGGCGTGAGGTCGTGCCCCTCAGGTTGCATCCAGCGGGTGATTTCCTGATCGAACACCGTTAAGGTGCCGGTGAAGAAAATTGCAAACAACAGCCAGCCAAAGAGCAGACCTCCCCAGGTATGGAGCCAATCCATGCTTTGTGTGAAGCTTTCTTTCATGGATACTTCTCAGATAGGGTGTATGGCCCTGGTACCCTGTGTTACGTCATGAACAAGGTCATGCTCCCGAAGAGCGCGGTGGGAATCAACAGGACGAACCAAGCCCGAATCGGAGAGTCTGCCGCAAACGCCCAGAGAATGGCCGCCGCATAGATTACGAAGGCCACCATGCTCGCAATTAGCACGGCTTCCGACTTTGCCAATGGCAGAACAACAGACAGGAAGGCCGTGCAGGCATAGGCCAGTGCATAGCCACCCAATGTCGCGGCACCTATACGGGAGACCACCGATAACCAGGTGATCTTGGAGAATAATGGGACCCCCATACAAATGGGTAAACAAGAGAGGAATTCCCTTTCAGGGTGACGAAAGAAAGTCATAGTGGAAATCCTTCTATATAAACTAGACGAATGATTTCATCAAAACCTTACCTCCAAAGGGTGAAAGCACATAATAGATGACTGTGAGCCACCGGGCCTTACTTTCCTCCGCCACGATACAGAATCATTCTCTCAAAAGATAAAAGGTCCACCAAAGTACTCACCCCTGCTTGATTGGGGAATACACTAGACGAACATAACTATCTAAGAAATTGGACTAGCAATCGGGTGGCCGGTGGGACTGTCCACGCCACAACGGCCACATATGCCACAGGATAACGGCAACCGGAGCGGATAACGTCACCCAAGAAACCATGTCCCAGACTCCGTCTTCGAGCAACGCCGAAATCAGTCCGATAGCACTGGTTATCGCTAATGCGAGGGGCCACCGCCAAATTTGGCCACCGGTCAGCGGAGTCATCATTGTTCGAGCCTTCCTTCGTTCACGATTCATTTCTCTTGGAGCACATTTTGAAAGAAACTCGGATTCGGCTCGCGGATCATGAAGCGGATTAGGAATCATCGATGCCGTTACGACTTGCTTTCCACCGACCACTCACGAGAGATGTCCATAAAGAGGGCATCCTCATGATTCTGTTGCTTCTTTCGCCATAAATAGAGTCCGCTGATCAGCACCACGATGGTGATCAGATCCAGCAACGCCCAAATGATTTTTAACGACATTCCGCCGTAATCACCGAAGTGGAGCGGTTGCGAGACCAGCAATGCTGTTAAATACCATGGTAGATTTCTGATAGCACTCACCTCGGCCGTTTCCGCATCGATCAGCACGGGCTGTAACAGCCTCGCCGTCAAGGGAGTCTGTCCACGCATGAACACCATGAAGTGGTGTGAGCCGGCGAACGGGGTATGGGGAAACGCCACAAATCGAACGACCATATCGGGAACCGCCGTCTCTGCGGTCCTGACCACTTCATCCACCGTCTTCACCGTTGCTGATGCAACCTTGTCTTTCCACGGAGCGAGCATTTCAGCAATCTCTGTGCCCTGCCAATAGGCGAGAAGCGGACGATCCAGGGTATTGATGACACCGGTGCCCCCAACCACAAGCGCCCATAGCACGGTCACGATGCCAAGCAGATTGTGGAGATCGAGCCACATAAGCCGGGAACTTTTCGTTCGACGCACGGTGCCGAACGGCAATTTCCGCATGAAGGGTCCGTACACGACGACGCCGGACACAATCGATGCGAGAAATAATATGCCCATCACACCGAGAAACAACGTCCCCGGGAGGCCTGCCAGCATTTCAACGTGCAGATCAAAGAGTAGCTTCATCACACCCCCTTCTACCGGCAAGGCGTGCAGAAATGTCCCAGTGCGGGCGTCATACATAAACAGGGCGCTATTGTTTTGCGCCGTCGGAGTTTCTCCCATTGACACAAACCACGTCGGATTGTCCTCGTCCCGAAAGAGAAATTTCACATGATCCTGCGGCCGGCGTTCCTGCGCATCCTTAATCAAGGAGGCAAGCGTAAAGGTCATGGGGGTCACGTGCTTGGGTGGCCCAACCGCTTCCCCCAGCCATACGGCAAGTTCATCAAAAAAAATGATCGGCAGACCCGTGAGGCATAGCATTAACAGAAATACCGTACAGAC
This sequence comes from Nitrospirales bacterium, assembly GCA_050248735.1. Taxonomy (GTDB): domain Bacteria; phylum Nitrospirota; class Nitrospiria; order Nitrospirales; family UBA8639; genus JACKFE01. The sequence goes on from JBFWRU010000003.1 coordinate 244,527, forward strand.
CAGACTCGTCCACTTATGAACAAAATACCATCTTTTCAACGAAGAGACTGTTAACATGTTGGGAGCTGAAGGCTTAGTTAAATTCCAGCTTTATCGAGCCCAAAAACGTTAGGGGTGAGCCGGGAAAGGCACCGAAAGCTCTGGATTGCCCACCGCTGTAAAAGTAGTCCTGATCGAGAAGGTTCTGAATGTTTAATTGCGCGACAAGATTGGTACCGGAAATAATCTGTGGCTTGCGATAATATAACGCCGCATCGGTCCTCACATAGCCGGGCAACTCGAAAGTATTGTTGATGTCTCCGGCACGTTCGCCGACAGCAAAAAAGCCCAGACCGACACCGAATCCCTGCAAGGGACCACGTTGAATGTCATAGGTGGTCCAGAGGCTGCCCGTGTTTCTGGCAATCAGCGGCAATCGATTTCCTTCTTGAATCGTCGTATCCTCTGTGACCCGAGCATCCGTATAGGCATAAGTGGCAATGACCTTCCATCCGGGCATCAGTTGCGCAGCAATGTCCAATTCGATGCCCTGGCTTCGCTGTTCGCCACTCTGGACGAAGAGAAAAGGATTGTTGGGATCCGTCGCGAGCACATCCTTCTTCAGAATCCGATACACGGCCAACGTGGCCGTCAATCTGTTCGGCACTACGTCGATCTTAACGCCGACTTCGTATTGTGTCCCGGTTGTCGGATCAAACTGTTTCGATGCCGCGGCAAAGGGGCCAAAAGTCGGGATGAACGAACGGGTAAAGTTGGCATAGACTGCAACTTGCTCAACGGGAAGATACGTCAGGCCTATCCGGGGACTGTACCCGTAGTTTGTCGCCTTGGTTTCTCCCCCAAGGACGTTACTATGTTGATAGAAATAATCGAACCGGAATCCTGCCAGAAGGTGAAGGTTATCCAATAGGGCGATCTGATCTTGAATATATGTGCCAAGCGCATTGGCAAAGCTGTGCACAAAGCGCATTCTGGAGATCGACGGCACCGTTGCTTGGTTATAGACGGGACTAAAGATGTCTATGTTGGTAAAAGGGGAAAAAGCCACGTCGTAGCTGGCGTACTGGCGACCAAGCTCCACTCCGGTGAGGATTTCATGCATGAATGAGCCGGTGTGGAAGCTGCCGAAAAGATCGTTTCGCCAGTAGTAACTCGAGGTCTCGGCAAGCTGGTCGTAAAACGTGCGTGACAAAGTTTGATTGTCCGGCAATACCTGATTTCCGCTGACTCTAAATGCATCCGCCTTCGCCAGGTCCGCTCGAAAACGACTCTCCACCCGCCAGTCGTCGTTAAAACGATGATTCAAGACCACGCCAGCCCGTCCCTCCTCAAACTTGAGTGTATCGAACGGCTCGCCGAGGAACCGGCCTTTAGGAACAGACGCCGGACCGTCTCCAATAGCCGGTATGCCAAAGTCTGGCGTGCGATTGTCACGGATATATTCTCCTTCCACGGTTAATGATGTGTCGTGGCCGATTTGCCAGGTGAAGACAGGCGCTGCAAAATATCGTTGTCCATCGACAAAATCACGAAAACTCCCGGTGTTCTCGTAGGCGCCATTGAACCGGAAGAGCAATGTTTTGTCCTTGTTCAAGGTGCCTGAGATATCAACCATGGGCCGGTACAGATCATAACTTCCGAAAACTAAATCTACGGCGGCATAAGGCTCCTTCACAGGTTGTTTGGTAAGAATGCTCACGATGCCACCGGGTTCACTTCGTCCATACAAAACCGAAGCGGGGCCTTTCAGGACTTCGATGCGTTGCATGTTGGCAATGTCGCGATAAGCGACAGCTTGCTCCGGAATAATATTTCGAAGATAGTTCTTGAAATATCCGCAGGGGAACCCGCGGCAAAGGGCAACATCGGCTGCTAACCCTGACTGTCCAATATCTCCAAGCGCCATTCCGCTAACGTTTCGAATTGCCTGTTCCACACGGATTGCCTTTTGATCATCCATCACCTTTCTGGTGACGACTTCGACAGATTGCGGAACCTGGATCAATGGCATGTCGGTCCTGGTCGCGGTATTGGCTGCCGTTTCCACATAACCGTTGTCTCGGACATCCTTGACCACTATTTCGGGCACCTGGATGGGTTTGGATTCTTGAGCCGACGCGTCATTTGACAATGTTCGACTATCGGGACTTCCCGGCATTTTCACCACCGTTACCGTATGTTCGTCGGCGAACTGAAACGTCCGACCCGTTCCTTCCAGGAGAAGTTCAAGAGCCTGCTCAGGGGGATACGTCCCTTGCACCGGATTCGATTGAAGCCCTTCGACGACCTCAAGGGTGTACAACATCTGCAAGGCGCTTTGTTGGGCAAACGCATCCAGTGCGGTCTTCATGGGTTGGGAAGGAATGTCGAATTCTTTGGGTTGGCCTTCCGCAAAGGCACCCGACAGAAAAACCAGGAAGAGAACCCCACATAGGAAACAGACAATTCCTGCCTGTCGGTAGAGGGTGAAGACCGAATTCGAATTGGATCGGAAATATCGGGCCTGACACATGGTCATGCAGGTCTCCTTTTTTGAAAAAAGTATTGAGAACTAATTTCATAAAGGAAGACGCGCCGTGAGCCGATATCCCAACCTCGCAATAAATACCTTGGTCTTTTTAGAAAGGTTAATGGTCCGAGGACCTGGAAATGATCATGCGCCCTGCCCGATCATGGGTCACCTGCACCGGCAGAATTTGAGGAAGAGCCTGGAAAAAACCCGAAAGGTTTTTGAGGTCAAAATTGCCTTTCACCTTGGTTTCGGCCAACGAATCATCCACTATAATAATCTGTCCAGGCCAGTACCGTTTGACTTCCCGGATAGCTTCGCTCAAAAGAATGCCATCGAAAACCAGTTTTCCTTCCCGCCAGGCGGCTACTAAACGGGTATCCACCCGCTCTACGTCCGACCAGATGCCTGCATGTGTATAGGCGAGGCGTTGCCCCGCCGTCAGGTAATGGGCCTGCTCACCGGTTTCGCTCGCGCTCTTGGAATCCAGCTCGATCCGGACCTCCCCTTCTACCACCGCCACCTGCACTCGATCTTCCTGCGTATGAACGGAAAACTGGGTGCCGATATCATAGATCCGTCCCCCCTTCGTACTCACGATAAACGGGCGTTCCTCTTCGTGGGCCACTGTCACGTAAACTTCCCCTTCTTCCAAATCGATCCGGCGCTCTTGCGAGGATAAGTGAACGGTCAAGGACGTCCGACTGTTGAGCTCCATCACGGTGCCATCCACCAACGACACGGTTTGCATCTCTCCCATGGCGGTCCGATACGGGATCACGGTTTGCTGCATGGCCTGCCACCACCAGACTCCTCCGACGACGAGACACATTATCGCCGTCACCGCCAGTGTGAACGGAACCCAGCTCGCCGGATTCCTCGGTGCATGATGAGGTGGACGGTGACGAAGCAGGTGTTCGAATTCAGGTAAGGGGTTGGTTTCGAGTACCCTCATTTGGTCCCAAACCGTTTGAGCTGCTTCATATTCCTTGCCATGGGCCTGATGCCGAGTCAGCCATCGCTCGAATGCTTGCCTCTCCTGCGGTGTACAATCGGGCGACCGGAGGCGAAGAAACCATCGCAAAGCCTCACGGTGAATGGCCGGCGAAGGGCTCGTCGGTGTCTCCTTCATGGCCTAACCTGATGACACTTGGATATGGGATGCATGATCCTCTTCTCCCGGTCGGATTTAGATAAACGGTTGCATTCGCGCCCGGCAATCATCCATGGCTTTCATAAGATGCCGTTCCACCATCGAAGTGGAAATACCAAGTTGACGTGCAATATCGGCCTGCGTCACCTGTCCGAACCGATATAGAACGAACACCTGGCGGCGGCGAGGTGGCATCGCGCCAATCGCCTCCCGCAACACTTGATACAGTTGCTCCCCTTCCGCCATGTGATCCGGGGCAGCCTTGTCGGAGGAGTGGTCTTCGAGATCAACCATGTCCACCATGTGGCGAGCCCGGACGGTGCGCTTTCGGGATGAATCCACAACCAAATTCCTGGCCACCCGATACAAAAAGGCTCGCGGTTGGCGAATGGTGGTGGGATTATCTACGGACAACAAGCGAAGGAAAGTATCCTGAGCAACATCTTCGGCTTCCTGAGGGCAACGAAGTTTGCCGTTCAAATAGACCAGGAGTTCACGATAGTATTTGGTCCAGACGTCGGTCGGCCATTGGGTGGAATCGGCGATCATGATAGGAAACTCTCTGCACTCACAAACCTGACGTGGAATCTCATTGTCTTGATTACTGACTCGAAAACAGATCCCAGCTTGCCAAATTTCTGTGGCGGCAATGTTCAATGTCGTTGACCATCATCAAGAAAACCCCAAGAAGTTCAAATTGCCTCACGACGATATAGATCAGACAAGACAAACTCATACCTTCATCTATAAGACGTATTTGTTGCCAAAAACCCAACCTTTCTCCGAAGAGCCATTTGAGATGTCAAAAATTTTCTACAGGTTTTTGCTTGGCTAAACTGCTGGCCTTTGTTCTCCAAATCCAATATGAACATGTTTTTCAGGAAGACTTGTCACAAAATGGGGTTCCGAATTTCTCCTTAGGACTCATCCAAGTGAACACCGATCGTCTCATCTTATGCCATGGTCCGGGATGGCAAATCGGAACAGCCAGACTTTGAATCGTGGATGTTCACATCATTAGGGTTTGAAACTCTCCGTTCCCTTTTTCACCATTGATAGGCACCGGTTGCCACACCATTGGCACTCACCCTAGGTGCGAAGGTCCTTGAGACCCGGTCGAAACAACCAAAACGCCTCATGATCTAGTATGTTGGTCAGGTTCAGATCCACCCGTGACCTATATTTGATCCACCAAGCCATACTATGTCTGTGGGAGCCATTCATACCTGCATACCTTGAGTTCGCGCTAATACTCCATGGCCTTTCTGGAGACAATCCCAAGCCTACATGACGTGTAAATTTCACCTGTCACTTCTGGTAGGGGTTCACTCGTCTTATTCGTCTTATTCGTCTTATTCGTCTTATTCGTCTTATTCGTCTTATTTATATAAGCATCTTTTTTCAGTCCACATCGCCCTCTTTAGGAGCAAAGAGAACCATGGCGTTGAATCCGTTACTTTCCTCTCAGCGCGTAAATATCGAGGAGCAAACATCTTTACTACCGACCCGCGAATGGCATGCCTGTCTGATTCGGCATCGGTTAAAATCCAGCAAACAGCGAAATGTGATTCTTGCCTCTTTTGCTCGAAACGCCCCAACCACGGCGCCGGATTTGTACGATTCACTTTTCCGAGAAAGGCACCGGATTTCCTTGAGGACCGTGTATCGGACATTGAATCTGTTCTGTAAATTGGGTTTTGCCAAACCTCTGCATTTCCTTTCTCAAACCCGTCATGAATATGTGTTGAGCCGAACTCATCAAGGGAACGATCGAATTCCGTATCGACCATTTTGATCGAGACTGAGGCCACGGCGCTTAATTTGTTACGGGATCTTTCAGGTGAATGTCGGAGATGAGTATTGATCCGTTCAGCATCATGAACAAGAGAGCAGAATGTTATCGGATTAAAAAACCGCCAACCGAAATACAGCCGAAAAAATCATGGAGAATGGTGACTATTCGGAAGGTTGCATCACGTACCCGATAATCAGGACAATCGGCCCGGGGATAACCCATGACAGGATATCCCAGATGCCGTCGCCTAAGAGCGTAACTAGAACATGGTGATTCATGTCGGATCGGAGAAGCGTGAGGTGGATAACACTTCACCGACCGGGACGATGACTTTGCCGACGTACTTCTCTGGAGTTTCATTGAGTTCGGCAAAGGACGGTTTCGGATCAATTTGACGTTCGACATCGGAAGGAAAATTGAATGGCTGGGACCGTAACAATCTGAGAAGGGCAACAACCAAATGATAGGAATGCCAATACATACCACAGCCTTCCCCTTAGGTGGGAGAGGAAATGACGAAACAGTAAGCGGTAGAATATCTTATTATTGGCAGATCGACTCTTATCTCCTTCAAGTCGGACAACACTCATCCGTGATGGCCATCGAACCCTCAAAGCCTTTTAAACGGTTTCTCGTAGATAGCGGTAAAAACGTTGATCAATTCAGGAAGGTATTCGGCATAGTGGTGCCAGCGGCCGACGGAGCCGGTATAGATGGGCTGGCGCACCTGCCAGCGGCTGGGGGTTTGCACAGCACGGTCGTGTTTATGAAAGTCAAGACACTGGGGATCCCACGGCACACCCAGAAACTCAATCAGTCGGCGGGCCTGCCCTTCCAGGTCGGCCACGGTCTCTTCATACTGCATGTCCAGAATGGGGAGCGGCAGCGCCTCGTGCCAATGGGCTAGCAGCCGGCGTTCCTGGGCGGTGAAAAACGCCAGATCCTCGAAATCGGTCGCATAGCGCTGGTCGGGATTGAAGTTCTCCATCCAAATCGAGAGCGCGTTGTCCCGGGCACCCCGGCGGCAATGAACCACGCGGGCATTGGGAAACAACAAAGCTACAAACGCGAGCTGAAAGTAATTCAAGGGTTGCTTATCGCTAATGCGGAGCCGTCTCGGCGTGGCCGTCGCGCGAAGCGCCTTCAAGTAGTCGTACGCATATTCGCGACTGCTCATTTCCGTCAGCCGCAACGCCGCTTGCCAGGGCGCATCCCCTTCATCCTGTAACGGACGCTTGACCAGCAACGCCAGATCCCGCAATTCCCCGGCCCCGTACATCTGCGGATGGGCGGAGAGGATCTGTTCGGTCAGCGTGGTTCCCGAACGGGGAAGGCCGACGATAAACACCGGCTGATCGGTGCCCACGCCAAAGCGCTGCCGCTCGGCGAAGAAGGCTGGCGTATAGGTGGCCATGAGCTTGTCTACCCGCTCGGTCAAGGCCTTGCGATCCAGCGACCCGGCCTTTCGGCGACGGGCGGCATTGGCGAGTTGCCCGGCGGTGGCTGATCGAGCATACGCCTGCTGCCGGGCATAATATTTGGCCAGGCCATAGCCCAACAGCGCTTTAGCTTCATCTGGCGTTTCGTTGTGCACAAGGGCGGCTTCCGCGTGGGCTTGCCATTTGGACGCCTCCGTGTCGTCCTTCACCAAGGTCAAGTATTGCCCCAGGGCCATCCCATGACCGGGATGCCGGTGCAGCACATTGCGGTAACATCCCAGCGCGGCGTCCGCCTGCCCGAGGTCCTCCAGGGTCCGGCCCAAGCCGAACCAACCGGCGGCATCCTCCGGGTCGAGGCCCACGGATTGTCGAAATAACGTTTCCGCTAGCTGCACACGCCCCTGCTGGGAGAGTTCGTGCGCCAACCGGCTACGCGCTCGGGCCAATGTGGGATCATGGGTCGCCGCAAAGTGAAAACACTGGATGGCATCCTCGAGTTGTTCAGCGTCGACCAGCAGGTTGCCGAGCGTCAGATAGGTTTCGGCGCGCGTTTGATCGATCTGCAGCGCGCGTTTGAGCGCGGCAAAGGCTCGTTCGCGATTCCCGATCTGTTTGAGTGCGGCACCCAAATTATGCCATCCATCGGCATATTGCGGATCGAGATCCACTGCCCGGGCAAAGGCTTGAATGGCCAGGGTCCATTCGTGCAACCGCACATGCACCCGCCCCAGATCCGACCAGGTCCTCGCATCCCCTGGCGCAAGTTCCGTAGCCCGAGTGGCCGCTTGCAGTGCCGGGTCCCGTTTACCTATGAAGGAGTATATTTGTCCGAGATGGCGGTACGCATCAGGATCATTCGCATTCGCGTCCAAGTGCTTCTGGCATACCTGCTGGGCCGCCGCCCAATCCCTGCCTTCCAACGCACTCATGACCGCCTTCAATAAGGATTGCCGGGAATCCTGTGATATCGGGCCACACGTAGGAGAACCACTCATGGATTACCCCACATCCAGAAAGACCAGTTCGGATTTTGATCTACCACAACTTCCAATCCAGATCCGGAGAAAAGTTCACACGCAGCGTACCGAACACACTCACGGGTGACCCGAATTGGTTGTAGGCAGTGGGTGTTCCAGGGCTTTCAATATAGGTCGCATCCAAGAGGTTCCGGACATTAATGGTGAAATCATAGGCTTTCTTCGGCGGACGGTAAAACACCACGGCATCCACCCGCTGATACGCATCGGTTTTCACATTGTTGGGTATCTGCAATTCGTATCCGCTCTGGAAGTATACCCCTCCCCCAAAACCCAGACCTTGCAGTGGACCTGATTGCAGTTCGTATGTGGCAAAGAAGCGACCAACATATGATTTCGGAATCTGGTTGGGGGTGCTTCCTTCATTGGCCGTAGCGTTGTCCTTGGTGATCTCCGCGTCATAATAGGTGAACGCCGCGATCAAATTCAGTCCCGGCAGCGGTTTACCATTCACATCGAATTCCACGCCCTGATGACGCTGCTCGCCCACGGCCACTTGAAAGGCCGGATTCGCTGGGTCGGTCGTAGAGACGTTCTGTCGATAGGAGCGGTACAGGGCGGTGGTGATGCGGAGTCGGTTATCCAACAGATCAAATTTGGCCCCCACCTCGTAATTTTCGCCGGTTTCAGGTGGTAACAACGAACCGTTCACGGTCGTGGAGAAGATATTCACTTGGAACGACTGAGAAAATCCTCCATAGACCCGCAGCCCGGGAAGCAATTCGTAGGTCGCCCCGACACGACCGGTTAATTTGTTATAATTATCGTCCAGCTTTGCGTTCGTTATCGTATTCGTATTCATTACGTCCGCCCAATCATAGCGGGCGGCACCCACAAATGTGAGTCGTGGAATTGGACGGGCCACCAACTGACCAAAGATGCCGGTTTGGATGAGGGTGCTGCTTCGCGGATTGCCTGCAGCAGCTTCAAGAACCTCATCAGGCGGTGCCTGAAAATTATTGGCGGGATTGAAAATGTTGTCTGTTCCGAGCGGCGGATACGTGTAGCCGAGCAGAAAATCATCCTTCTGATGACGATAATCGGTCCCAAGCAATATCTCATGCTTCTGTCCCAATGCCTCGAATTCTTTGCTGAGAAAGACTTCTCCGGCGTAGGTTTCAATGTCTATTTTCCGCAGTCCGGAATACACATAGGACAGACCGCTACTCGGAATGCTACTCCCGAAATTATAGCCATAAATGGTTTTATCAGTGAGATCGGATTTGGAATATTTCCCTCCCACGGAAAGCTTCAAGTTATTGACGAAGTCGTGGTTGTAGTGCAGTTCGTAGTTTTGCCCCTCGAAGTCGGTTTTGGCTCCATTTTTGCTGCCCCCGCCGAAGTTGCGGGTGCGCGGTATGTCAGGATATTTCCCATTATCCATGAACGGAAACCCGATGTAACTGGAGCCGTCAAATTTCTGATAGTGGCCCGTCAATAGCAAGGTGCCGGCGCCGCCAAAGAGACTCAGTTCCAAGGACGGAGCCACGGTGTATTGCCGGACGTCGACCTGATCCACGAAATTACCGCCGTCCTCAACCGCAAAAATCAACCGGCCGCGCAGATCCTCGTTCTGAGGCAGCACGCCGTTGGCATCCATCACTCCTCGCAAGAGGCTGAAGGAACCGGCTTGGAACTCTGATGTGGCGAAATTTGCGTTTTGGGGACTCTTGGTAACCCGGTTCACGAGACCGCCGGGGCTGGACGCCCCGCCGGAAATCGAGGCCGGACCTTTGATGATTTCGTAACGCTCGATGAGGGCCCGGTCCAGGGAGAAAAGACTGTCAGCAGCTAATCCGTTTTGCCTGATCGAACTGGCATTGTTCGCACCACCCATATTGAATCCACGAATATTGAATGATTCTGACCGGCCAAACGCGAGATTGCCTCGGGATATTCCGCTAGTTTGTTCGAACGCGTCGTTCTGGGTAATCGAAAGGGTGTCTCGAATGGCATCGCGCGTGACTACCCCGATGGACGATGGGGTTTCACTGATGGGTAAGGCTGAACGCGTGAGGCCCATCGCTTGATCCGCTTTGTATCCATCGACGGGAGGCAGGAATATCCCGGGATTTTCCACGATATCCCTCACGATCACTTCCGGGACTTTGATCGGTTTCTGGCGGTCAGGTTGTTCCGGCTGTTCAATTGTCCCTGAAATCGTCGTTGGTTTTAAAGTGACCGTTTTCGCATCCGAGAAGCGATACCCGAGGCCGGTTCCTTCGAGCAGTTCATACAATGCCTCTTCCGAAGTAAAGGTGCCCTGTACCCCTTGCGTCCGGAGACCCGCCACCAATTCAGACGCATAGAGGAGCTGCAGTCCTACCTGCCGAGACAAATTCACCAATGCCGCCGGCAGGTCACCTGCCGGAATATCGAACGACTGTTTCGTCGATCCTCCTGTCTCTTGATTGGCGGCCACTTGGATAGGGGAACGTGAGTGAGGACCACCAAAGTCATTCATTGTGCCGAGAGGTTTGGCGGGTCCCTGAGAATGTGGTGCGAGTATTATTCTGGTTGACTGGGTGCGTACGGTGTTGCTATTCCCCGCATCCCGAGTACGGTGTTCCCCATTGGACGATTGCCACTCTTGCTGCGCCAAGGCTGGATTATACGTGCCCAGCGCCAGCGAGGAGAGGCCAACCATGAACGCCCACACAAAACTGTTCTTGTGATATCCGATGACCGCTTCCGCCGCGCAGACCGTCCCGGCCTGAACCCGCGCGATCATCGTCTCCCGCAGTTTTTTCCGTCGCCCCATTTTCGCTAATTTTTGTCTCATGCCCGTCTTCCCTTCAATTAAACATTAACCCCATTCATTCGATGGTACGGTCCGATCATCTGTCTACACGTCGATCACCATTCAACCAGACTCCGACACGCCATCAGTTTCCCGCTTGGCCAGAGGAACCCTTTGACATCCGCGATACAACAAGCGGATGCCAATCGCTGGACATTGGGGTATGACTCGTCAAAAATTCCCCAGCTACATGATTTCGTGTCATGAACAGCACACCTCATACGGTTCAATCGTGCCGTTCACCAACTATGACCTATGACGAAACGACTCCCATGAAACCTGACCTACCGATCGAAATGTATTTTTTGAGAACCGGTGGCGTGTCAAACGCTATTGGTTGAGCGGCCAGGCCGGAAGGAACGATCCAATGGATAGAGAAATTCAAAATCCCTGCTGCCGTGAGCTTCCAAGCCATGTAGAAGAGCCAACGGAATCCGAAATTTCTTTTTATTTTTGAACCAATCGAGAACCACAAAGGTCTCCCAATGCACCGGCTAGCGGGCAAGACCTATAGAAACACCGGGAGGAATCAAAGACCGGCCAGTCCTTAGCCAAGCTCAGTGTGACGGTATCCACCCGTACAGATTGCGAACAACCTCTTTCGACTAAAAGCCAAAGAGGCGAGACCGAACGTAATCTCTTTGATGAAACCGCACCGATGATACGCGATAGCTTCTTCAGGAGCTTTGGTCATTGCGGCGTGGGACTGCATGGTCCTTATATTCGATATTGGATTGACCGTCCTCCAGAGTCAGATGTCTTTTAATCCAAGCCCATCCGTGCCTGATCATTCATGAAGAAACACGCCACGGCAATGTTCGCTCTAGCGAGCTTGGAAACGGTACGCATATCTCCTCTTAATCCTAGACTTTAGGGTTGTGTATTCCGAGTATCACCAGCCTTTTTCCGATAAGGCGTCGGGTTTATGGCCTTGAATCTCTTGAAAGGGAATCGAGACCAACCGCTGACATCGAGTGCACTTGATTGAAATCCCATGATGTTCCCAACGCGCAACGAGTTTCCCGCATTTACAACGTATATCATTTGACTTCTTTTCCGGAGGCAGATATGGGCCTGGATTAGGGCTGGTCATCATGATCTCTTCCTTTCGTTTTCGGTGATGGATCTCAATCACGATGAGGTCTATCAGATTCATTTTTTTGCCTAGGCTGAATTCGCTTCATTATGAATACATTCACAATTTGCTTTTTTGCTTTGAAGATGCCTGTTCCAAAAGCATGGCATATCTTTTCTCTTTTTCAAGAATTTCCGACGTTCAACGGAAACTCGATCTGAGAATCTTCCACTGACTGCAGGCCAGCGCGAGAAGAGGGCGCATGCTTATTTGAAAACGACACGTGAAAGCTGGCCTGCCGGCAACTCGACTTCTCCGAATGCGGACTGTCCTTTAAAGCTTCCGGCAATCGCCAGTTGAAATTCGCCTGTCTTGCCATCTTTCAGCGTCACGGAAGCGATCGGAGGCGCTCCCTGGTCAGAGGCTTTAAGATCGATTTGCTTGATTGAAGTAAATTTAATTTTTACAGTAGACGTGCCGCGCTTCACTGGTAATTCTCGAAGCTCATGAGGAATAAAGGCCGTCTCACTGACTTTTTCTTCATAATAGAAAATAATATTCTCCAGCTCCGTCTGGAGACTTTGCGTATCCGTCGCCACTGCCCTGAACGATTCTCCGGACTCTGGGGCAGCCCACGCTCCCGATGCCGTTAACCAGGCAATGGACCCGATCAATAGTGCGACATATGTGCCGATTGAACATTGATGTGCTTTGGTACGACTCATCTTGCTTTCTCCTTTAAGTTAGTGACTTGGATGGCACGACGAAGTTTTGTCCTTGCGTTTCAGATCTCTCAACGGCTTGACATAGCGCGTTCTTGTTATCCATCAAGTTGATATGTCAGAGGCACCAAAATGGTGATCTGAGTACGACCTAATGCATGCTCAAGCGTCAGTGGGGAAAGTTTCCAAAGAAGACTCACCGCATCCTGATCCAGAATTTCATATCCAGAAGTTTCCGACACTCGAAGATTCAAGATCGTTCCGTCCTGGCGAATCACCGCTTCCAGCACAACTTGTCCTTCCCATTCTTTTTGCCTCGCTTTCGTGGGATACCGTTTATATTTTTCAATTTGACTCCAAATGGTTTGTGCCAGCCATCCATAATCGGCCTGGGCTTCGGGATAGGATTGTATCGGGCGATGAACCGCAGCCGTTCGTTGATAAATTTGTGGGGCCGGGCGTTCCCGAACGATTGGGTCTTCTTTGGCTACCGGCGTAGTCGGTTCAACCACTTCCTCCCTCTTCTGAATTTTCTGAGGCTGCACTGACGCCTCGGAACGCGTCACGGGCATAGATTCAAGGTGGACAGCTTTGGGTACCCGCTCAGCAATCAGACTGGTACGTATCGGAGATTCGACCATTTCGGGAAGTTCGGTCACCGGAGCAGACACTGATCGTGAAGACATCACCACCTTCTGGGGAAGATGGGCCTCTCGTTGTTTCATCGGCTTTAACTGTTCAACCGGGCTTTCCTGTTTTATCGGTTTTACATCTTCCACTGGTTTCGGCTGCTCCACTAACCTCGAATGAGCAGTTTGTGCATGGATATGTTTGATAGGTTCCAGCACGACTTCATGGTCAATAGGAGTTGCTTCCAAAACCGGTTTTGCCTGAATCGGCTCTTGGATGCGTTGATGCCGCGGAATTGGGACCGGCTCCGAATAACGAACGTCCTGAGTTTTCATTGGTGGAGAAACCCTGTGTTCTTCAATGACGGGCTGCTCTTCGATCATCGGTTGTTGAATAGGTGTGGGGGGAATCACCTTCTCCTGGACTACTTTTTGGATAACCGGGGTGGGCTTGGGCAATTCCTGAGGTTCCAATCGCTTGAGGATTTCAGGAGGAGCCGGCTTGATAAAGGCCAGGTCCAATCTCAACGGTTCTGATTGCGAAGTCGGTTGCATATCCGCGATGAAGAGAATGGCCAGACCGACACATAATCCGTGAACAAGAGTAGAGCCTGCCCAGGCTTGAGCTCGACAACGATCCGTCGATACGCTCAACGCTTCTAATGTAGCGAGGGTCATGATCGAACCACCTCCAAGCTAATGTGCTCAAATCCTATTCCTCGCACCTCGTCCACAACCTCCACAAACCGCTCCAAAACAATCACTCGATCGGCTCGCACAAGAATAAGAGAGTCTTTGGCATGCGATTGGAGCGCGAGAAGCAGATCCGGTCGGTTCATCGGCCGGTCATTCAGAAAAATCTTTCCCTCTGCCGTCAAGGTCACCACCAAGGGAGTATCTTTCCTCGTTCCGGATTCTTTGGCCTTGGCAAGATCTACAGGGATTTGACCGGTCGTAATAAACGTCGCCGTAGTCATCACGATCACCAACAGCACTAACATCACATCCACTAACGGGATCACGTTGATTTGATTGAGTTCACGTTCCATGTTGCACTTTGTAGAGAGAGATTAATTCCGTCACTCTGCGACGGAGCACATTATTCAGGACCACACACGGAATGGCGACGAGCAATCCGATTGCAGTGGCTTTCAATGCCAGACTCAATCCGACCATGATTGTACTGACGGCCATCGTGCCGGATGTTCCCATGGAATTAAAGGTCAGCATGATACCCAACACCGTGCCCAATAAGCCGATATACGGGGCATTGGCGGCAACGGTTCCGATAATAACCAACCGTTTGGTCAGGGCTACTTCAAACGTTTGCTGGTCGGGATATTTTCGAGGATCGACCTGCCGGTAAAACAACCACCGTTCTATCGCGACGGCGATAGCCCAAATACTCAAGGCAATCAAAAGTCCGATGATCCCGTAATCAATCAATTGATGCAGAATTTCCATGTGTGTTATTCCTGATTTCTAAGGTTCGCGACCTTCACTGTGTACCCTCGATTGGGTTCTTGGAAGGATTAGTGAATGTAATTTGGCGGCTGACCTGCCTTGCGTGAGATTGATCGGTATGATTTCATGGCATGTTCCACAATCACGAGGCGAGGATTAATCTGCGTGGCTCGGACCGGAAGGGAATCCTGCAAGGCCTGAGTAAAACTCCCCAGATCGTGGATATTGAAAATCCCACTTACCGGAATCGCGGCCAAGGCTGGATCGAGGAGGCGGATCTCTCCGGACTGGTATCGACCCACTTCTTTTAGCACCTGCTCAAGGGGCTGAGCCTGGAAAATCAGTCTGCCTTCAATCCACGAGTTTTCGGTTTGCCGATCGAATGATTTTATGGAGGATACCTGACCGTCGTCCGTGAACCAGACCTTCTGGCCTTGGGTGACAATTTGCGGATTTGGCATCGGAAGGGAATTTGTCCGCTCTTTCAGTCCGACCTCCACAACTCCTTCCAGAACGGATACGTTCACCTTCTCCGGGGATTTGTAGACGGTGAATTGGGTACCAAGATCGCGAACGATGCCATTGGCTGCACGAACTTCAAAGGGTCGCGCTTCGTCGTGCATAACGGTGAACAGGGCTTCTCCCTGCCATAATGTCACCACACGTTCGGTATCAGAGAGCCGGACCGAAATTTTCGTATCGGTATTCATTGTGATTTCTGAACCATCCGCAAGGACAATCGATTGCTGCTCGCCTTTTATCGTTTGATATTGGTTTTCCGTAACTCGCAACTTGCCCCCGAACCAAGGCGTCAGGACAATCAAGGCCATCAGAATCCCGACGAGAACCGGAATTCTCCCCCACAGGAAAAATCTGTGTCGGATTGACGGAAACCGAGTCGACCGATCCGCATTCCACAACGCCTCAGCTTGGTCGATTTCCGCAACTACAAACGGCTTGGCTTGGTCCAGGTTATTCCAAATTTTCGAATAACATTCAAATTCCTTTCGATGGGTCGGGCTCTCAAGTACCCAGGCTTCAAACCGACGATGATCACCGCCGGTTGCCTCACCAGATTGGAGGCGTACGAACCATTGAAGAGCTTGTTCACCGGGAAAGTACGATGAAGGGTCCTGCGTCTTCCTGGACATCCCCTTCCCCTTCATTTTACTTTTATTCTCTCTTTTGCCATGAAAGGAACCATTTTCAACACCAACATCCGACAATACATTTCATAAGAAATAATGACGCTTATACATACAAGTAGACGAATGACGGAATAAAAACCTGACCGTCTAGCTTTTGGGGCTTATGTCCTAGTTCAATCCGCCACCCCATAGACCAAACGAGCTAAGGGTTTCCTTCAACTCGTCGTCTGCAATACGCCATAGCCTTCATGACATGCTTCTCAACCATATTTTTTGAAATCCCTAATTGATTAGCAATTTCAGCATGAGTGCGTCCCTGAAATTTATGAAGGAGGAACACATGACGACATTTAGGAGGCAGTTGGCTGATTGCCTGGCAAAGGATGTGAACTTGCTTTTTCGCCTCGAGCGTTCCCTCCTGAACTGACGGCACAGTGAGGAGATGCTGGACGTCTTCAGACTCCAACGACAGGTGAGTCTGTTTGTTTTGCTTACGAAAGATATCGATGGATAAGTTCATCGCCGTTTTGTACAGAAAAGCCCGTGGGCTGAGGATGGGATATGCAGGCTTTTTGCTCAAAACCCGAAGATAGGTTTCCTGCGTCACATCCAATGCCTGATCGCGAGAGCCCAACTTTTTCGTAAGGAAAGCCAATAACTCCCCATAGTATTCATGAAACAGGGTAAAACTTGTCGTGCTGACAGGTTCGGGCACAGCGTTACTCCAATTGAAAAGTGAGAGGCACAGACAAAATGACAGTGGAAGTCAGAAGAGGATATTCCAATTCCAGAGGCGACGCCTTACGGATGATGGCTAAGGCCGCTTGATCCAGCACGTCAAAACCCGAGCTTTCTTCGACTACAGCATCAATCAGGTAGCCATCGGCAAGAATTTTCATTTGGACGACGACTTTCCCCTCCCATTTGTTCATGCGCGCCGTTTTGGGGTAGAACTTCAATCGTTCAAATTTTTCCCTGAGATCATGAATCAACCATCCATAGTCAGGTCGGGTATCCAGCCAACGAACCTGCCGTTGAAAGGGGCGTGGCCGCTGGAGGACCTTGGGTTCTTTTAAAATACTTGGTTGCTTGACCTGCTCTGCACGATCAGCCACTTTTTCGACCGGAGGCGGCGAGTTCGACTCCCGACCTCTGGCAAACGGCATCTCGTGGGTCTTTTCTTGCGTAAACTGGTAAATGTTTGACGGCTTGGATTCTAATGAGGTTGATGAAATACTTGGATTATTGAGTCCGCCTTCGATCGGTTTTTTGCTGAAGAGACCTTCGATAGCCTTGGACTCGACGGAGGATTCCGTAGGAGTGTTTTTCCGGGTTTCATCTAATTTTTCGATTGGGCTTTTGATTGATGAGGGTAGGGTGGAACGATTGGTATTTTGTGAAAAAGATGCAGGACTGCCGGAAGAAGGAGCCGAGAGGAATGAGTTTGGTGTATCGGATGTCACAGGCTCCGGCAACGGAGACCTTGCAAAGGCAACTTCCCATCGAAAAGTTGAAGGTACAGGGTTAACCTTTGGTTGACCGATTTGAAAGGCTATGGAAAATCCTACGCCAACCACTAATGAATGAAAAATTAAAGACCCTGCAATTCCTTTCGAAGCCCTTATTAATTTCGTATTTGGTCGGGGAAGAGGAAATAAAGAATATTTCTCAACAACCAATATCGATTTAACCATGTTCTAGTTTTCATTCCGTATCCACTAGCAAGAGATAACCGAACGAAAAGGCGTTATGTCGACTGCGCAGCCCCCTGCTCCGACAAAACTCAAAAACAAAGAGCCCAAAGGTGCATGACACCTTTGGGCTCTGGTCTCTTGGATCTCTAGCCTCTAAATCCTCGACGGAGGAGGAATTGCTTTGCCTTTTTGGTTCCTAAATCAGGAAATCCCCTTATCTAATGAATTTAAGACTTTCATTGACATAATTATTATAAAAGAAAATGATAGTGAGAATTATTATCATAGAATAATTGTTTCCGTCAACATACGTTGGAATTCCTACCATTATTACACAAAAATTCTATGTAATTGGGATGCTTTCTTATCAATGAGAATCTGACACACCTAACCAGCTGAGGTAGCTCACTGGATACAACACGAACAAACTACAACCATTCAACCCAATGTCCGATCAAGAAGGGATGAGAAGAAAAATATGTCGTTGAGGAGATGGAGCCGGCGAGTGGGATTGAACCACCGACCTGCGGTTTACGAAACCGCTGCTCTACCACTGAGCTACGCCGGCTCAAGAAGAGAAAAGAATAGGCGGAATGCCATAAAACTTGAAGGCTCTTCACTATTCTCTGTTGGGGACGTTTATACCTTTCGTTGCTTGAGAACGTCAACTCAAGAGGCAGGTTCTGTTGGAGACATTTGGTCCCTTCAAGCGGGGATCTTTTGAAATACGGCTACCCCCCCTTCCATTTTTAAGAATCGTTGAAAGCCAGTCCCATAGGGCCAATTCATTGACAAGGGAAACAATATCGCCTACTTTGGTGTCCTATTATGAGGAGGATGTAAGAGTGCGGAATGGCCTACAAATTGTTGCATTTTGGATGGTCGTGGAATTATGGATGATCCCTGCTTGGGGCAATTCCGATCTTATGGTCCAAAAAGTCATTCTTTCCCAAGATATTGCCAGCCGGAATCCGGAGAAGATCTTTTCCCCACCTGCCTATTGCGAAAAAGATAAAAATGGGAAGGCGGCTATTCCGGTCGTTGATGCTTCTCAAGTCTCTAAAGTGGTGCTATGGACCAAAGTGGAATCGACCATTACGGGCACTATTCGGCACACGTGGCACCATAAGGTGAATGACACCTGGAACATGGTTTCTACAGTAAACTTAACTGTTCACCCCTCTTCCGGATTCCGTACATGGAGTATCCATTCGCTTCGACCCAATCAAGATCAGGGAGAATGGATGGTTGTGATGGCCCCATCCGGGGAGCCTGATAGAATTCTTTGCATTACCCGTTTTTCGGTGAAATGAACCAACCAATGACGATTGTTTGAACTTGGTCGAGAGTTAACCCCACTTATTGATTCCCCTGCTCAATGCCTACGAACCAGTCAACCATTTGTATCATTGATACCACTCCCTGCCCAGTCCGATCCCATGGCTGACCACTCTCCTCCGGTAGCCCCTCCCCCATCCTCCTATCCCTTGTTGCAAGCCCTTACCAGCCTGGTCAGACTCCCAAATCAAACCGGAACCCTTCTTCTTCTCTTTCCAACTCTATGGGCACTTGTTCTGGCTTCCAAAGGACGGCCTTCTGTGGAATTGTTGACCATCTTCACATTGGGATCGTTTTTGATGAGAAGTGCTGGGGTCATTCTGAACGATTTAGCCGATCGTTCCTTCGATCGCCAGGTACGACGCACCCAACAGCGTCCCCTCGCCAAGGGAACCCTGACTCCATCTCAGGCCGGGATATTCCTTGTTTGCATTTTAATCCTGGCCGCCACGCTTTTATGGTTTTTAAACCCTCTGACGAGGTGGTTGGGGCCAATTGCCCTGCTGTTGGCCGCCACCTATCCCTTTTGCAAACGATTTCTTCAAATCCCGCAAATTGTTCTCGGCGTGGCATTTGGGTGGGGAAGCGTCATGGCTTGGACAGCCGTCACCAACCAGCTTGCTTTGTCGACCTGGTTGCTGTTCTTTTCAACCGTGAGCTGGGCCATCGTCTATGACACCATTTACGCCATACAAGACATCGAGGATGACCGGCGTATCGGGGTGAAATCTTCAGCCATTTTTTTTGGTGAATATCTTTGGTTGGGGGTTGGTCTGGCCGCTTTTGTGATGCTGTCGTGTTTATCTCTGGTGGGTTTCAAAATGAACCTGGGCATGGGATATTTTTTGTGCATCGGAATTTGTGCAGCCCTGATGATGCACCAGGTCATTTGCCTGCGTGCTCCCACCCCTCCAACCGATGCCTTCCGGATGTTTCAACAGCATAGCTGGTTGGGAGCCCTTATTCTCCTTGGAATTTTCCTGGGTTTTCGTTTTTAAAAAAAGAAGGGGCCGAAGCCCCATCTTTTGCTCTCCTCATATTCAATTCGGAAACAATGTCGATTCTTGAATTATTCCATTGCCGCTACCGGAGTTTCGGATTTCGGTGCCCGAAGCGTTCCCAAATAGTAGGTCAATGCCTTGGCATCTTCCGTCGTAATGCCTAAATTCGGCATACGGGTATGTTTTTTCATTGACTGCGGGTAGATTATCCATCGATAAATCCATGTAGGATTCAGTCGAAACCCTGCCCGATCAAGGGCCGGGCCCACCAATCCGCCTTCACCATTGAGACTATGACACCCGTTACATCCGTATTTTTTGGAATACAGGGTTTTCCCAGTTTCAACCTGCCTGGCTAATTCTTCTTCAGAAATGGATAAATCCGGCCTGGGAACCTGGGATTTTTTGGGACGTTTTAAAAAACCATCGAAGGCCGCCTTGGCTTGGTCATACTTGATTGACGCCTGAATAAAGGCTTCCTCTTCAGGGAGTTCCACTTCTTCCGGCTCATAATTTTCCAGTTCCTCATCGGTCATCGCCTCTTCCTTAGCCGCCTGCTCAGCATCCACTTTGGCCTGGGCTGCCTCGTAGGTGGCTTTGGCCGCTTCCATTTCCTGCTGGGCTGTCTGGAGCATTTGCTCCAGTTCCTTGTGTCTGGCCTCAAGATCATAGGTCAGGGACGTTCCGTGCAAGGTCCTGACATACGCCACGATATTCCATATTTCCTCTTCGGATAAGGTGTATTTAAAGGTCGGCATGGTGGCGACCGCAAAATATTCCATATCATCCAGGACTTTGGGATCCGTCGTATCTCTCATTTCCCTTGAAATAGTATGGAAAATTTCCTCGTCGCTGAACGTCGACATTTCCGCCTCGGATGCCAGATTCTTTGGACGGGGATCTGGCATGCGCTCCCAGTTAAAACCCTCTGCCTGTTGACCTGATTCCCCGTGGCAGTGACTGCAGTAGTGATTATAGAGTTTTTTTCCTTTAGCGGTTTTCTCGTCCCCCGCACATCCTGAAATGAGCAACGCGCCTAACATCCCGACCAGAGTCACTTTACAGAAATTTCTCATTTTTTGCGTTTTGGCCATCACGCTCATACTGATTGGCCCTTTCTCAATTTCCGCACAATGACCAGTTCAAATGCTGCCGCAAGGCCTAGACCCAAAATCACCCATACATAAATTGAATTATCGGCACTGGGTTCCGCACGGATATACCACCAGGAAGACACTGCCTTTTGGCTGCCTTTTTCCTTCACCACACCTTCCACCAGTTCGCCATCCCAAAATGCGAATGCCACGCTTCGCCATTCTCCGGGCTCGATCTGGACATCCTGGTCATCCTCCGTCTTGAGGGACCTGGAAAACACCACTTTCCAGGTTCCATTTTCCCATACGCCTTTGGCCTGGACGTCCTGTTTTTCCTGAGGTCGCAGGTTATCAAATCCCTTGGCACTCATATCGATGGCCTTGCCCGCTTCCTTTTTCCAATACCAGATATTGACCGGTCCGCCCTCAACCTGAAGCATTTCCTGTCCATGCGCAAAGTGCGCTTGTTTATCGCCAACCATAAACTCCAACGCGGCTGCATCCGCCGCATCATCGGTCGGGTCATTATATTCCACCAAAATGGCCAACTCCTGGCCGTTGTGCACGCCTTTAACCTTGACAGACTTAACCGTGACTTCCTGAATCCGGGGAGGCCAATGAACCTGCGGGGCTAATTTAAACTCCGATCCCTCAATAGAAGACCAGACCGAGGAGTTCGGATCATCGGACGGGACGCTTCCTTCAACCTGATACAGTCGAAGGGAAACGCTCCCTGTATCCTCAGGAGGGGGCGGTTCACTGCCAAAACTAATTGCCACAGTCACCATCCCCAGCAGGATAATCGTCGTGGTGGTTCGTATAAAGGTCAATCCGTTCAGCATATTCATGATCTCCGCTGATCTGTCATGGGCATGGTCACTTCACCAAAAACCATGGTTCTCATTCTTACTCTTCTTCTTCCCAGGTCCGAGGTGATTGATGAGCGCCATCATATTCACCCATGATAATTTTCCAGATAAACTCATCAGAGAGTTCCACTTCCCATCTTGGCATTGCCGACTTCCATGGCATCCCCTCCACAGGTAAACCCACCCCACCTTTTTTAATACGCCAAAAGAGATAAGACTCTTGGAGCTGGGCAATAGTCCCTGGATCGCTAAAATTAGCCGGAGGAGGATTAAACCCTGGCGCCGCAGGCCCCTTCCCATCAAAATTGGCCCCATGGCACGGAGAACAGTAGGCAGCATATAAGCCCTTCCCCATCATGATATTTTCAGGAACTTTGGGGTAAGGATTGGACAGGCCGACAAATTCACCTGGAGGTGCAGGATGAATGGTTCGGTTTTCCGCCGGAGGCAAGTCGCTTGGCGCCAGCTTGGTATACGTTTGCCACCCGACCAGCAAGGGGAACAACACCAGAACGGCCAGCCTGGCCGTCTGGACGGCACCCGTTTGGCCTTTTCCTGAGAGAAAGCGAAAGATGGGTCCCATGAATGCCTCTAAGGATGAAGCGCTCATGGTCCCATAAATCATGATTCCGCTTAAGGCCAATGCCACATAGAGATAAATCAGACTGGCGGGAAGCGGAGCCGTAAATAAGGGCAGGATAAATTTCAAAAAGACGAACACCCCTGCCAGGATGATTGCTCCAGATAAAATCGGGCCTTTCATGTGATCCTCCAGTACACCGGGCAGCTGCCCTACTCTTGAATAGTTCCTTGGGCTTCCTGTTGTTCACGCGGAATTGATTGGCCTAGGGAAGCGACCTTCAGGTCTTTCTTTTCCTCTTCTCCCTCAACATTCATAATATCCTCGACTTTGATACTAATGGGTTCTCCACTCATTTTTTGGAGAAACGCGATGACCGAGTAAATTTCCTGATTGGTGAGTCCAATAGGATCTTTATTGATATGCGGCATGCGTGCCGGATATTCCTTGGGGAGGCCCTCATGCCGGAAATCAAGGTATATATAGGCCTGAGGTTGAGTCAGGCTTTCATACAGGAACTCGGGAGCCAGCTTGGCTCCAATGCCATTGAGGTCCGGACACCTGGCCGACTCACTGGGTCCGATTGAATGACATAAGGCACATTGGCCTTTACTGAAAAATATTTTTTGGCCGATTGACGCCAGGTCTTCCGGTGATTGGACGCTGGCTAAATCGAAGGTTTCCACCGCCGGCGGCAACGAGGCCATCTGTGGAACGCTTAAGGCAATCAGACTGAATGTTCCTAACACCATCGCCACAAAGCCCATGACACGCAGGAACATCCCCTTGATAAACAGGAGGATGAGAATTCCCGTGCCTACCACGCACAAGCCGATTATTTGAAGTAGTGCAACTTCACTCATGGTTCCTCACTCGTAGGGTGTCCCTTGACGAAGATTAATATGGCTTCACGTATTGTTGGTTCAATTCGCTATACAAATCTTATTCTTGATGTTCTCCCGCTCTCGGTGATCCACCAGCCATGGCAGGAGCGGCATGCCCAGGCACATCAATCGGTTTACCTTGAGGCGGGTTGGCCTTCGCCTTGTCACCCAATGTTGCCACCCAAAAGATAAAAGCGACTAACAAACAAAAGACAAACGTATTGAGCGACATAAAAGCCGCAGCATATCCAAGGGCCGGCGAAAAGGCATACTCGGATGTGTCACGCATGACACCATAAATGTGCCAATGCACGCGAGAGGAGGAGCGCGCATAGCCCATCAGAGACATCAGGAGTATGACCATGACGGCATTTAACACCAGGCTGTACCCGGCTCGAATCGGCATCTTGCCCCACACCATTTCAGTGGTGGTCTTGGCACTTTTCATAAGCAAAGCGGTAAGGGGAGTAAAGGTGATCATGATAAACAGGACGATTAACACCTGCGCGACAGAGAAATAATTAATGCGAATAATCGCTGGGACGAAATAGCCCCACACTCCCAATACCACTACGGCTATTCCGGCCAAGACCAACAAGGCTCCCATGATGGCTTTTGCAGCTTTGGCCCAACCAGCGGTTTCCTGTTTTCCCGCTCGCCAGTACATAATAAAACTCATAAACGTGACCAGGATCATAAGATTGGACACGGTCATTTTGGCCGACATGACGCCAAACACCCCGAGAAGGGGGTGATGGGTACCTCCCATTTTCCTGGCTTCCTCTAGACTGGCCACCAGAGAGTGAGGGGTCATCCATACTCCCAGGCACAACAGCAACACAACCAACATGGCCATAACAGGTTTTCTGTATTGACTTTCCGAACCAGGAATTCTGTGAGTGATCCCCATCCAGAAATAATAATTGGCGCCCAGAAACAGCACGCCGATCAGCATAGCCTGAAGAATAAACAGCCAGGCCAAAAAACCACCCATGAGAGTGATCCCCATTTGCTGGTTATATTGGTAAATTTCACGCATCAACCAATACCCGGCAAACGGTAAAGGCAACATACCGAACACCCCGATGAAATTACCGACGTATCCCATCCAATCGTAGTGCTCACGCTCTTCCTTTGACACAGCTAACAGGTATCGAATTCCGGCATAGGCCCCGACAATAAATCCTCCCAACACCACGTTGGCGATCAGACGATGTATGTTAACTGGCCACCACGTTGGATTTTGCATGGCTGCCCAGGCCCGTTCCCAAGCCGTTCCATCCGCAACGACCACAGGACTCGCCTGAAACGTTGCCCAGGAATTCGGAACAATCATGATACCCAAAGCAAAGACATTCAGCAGAAACCCCAAAAAGAGATGGAACGCTTTCTTGTTCCCCTGCATATAATCCCACCCATACCAATACATATAGAGGGTGGCCGTTTCCAATAGGAACAACAGACAATAGACAAGAAAGGAGGGGAAGAACATATCAGTGAGGTACGCCATCAATTTGGGATAGAGCCCAATAAGCAGGAAGAGGAGTATTCCACCAAATAGAGCAGTTGTGGCATAGGCGGAGGTCAGAAGTTTGGTAAACTCCTTTGCTAATTTGTCATACCTGGCTTCCTTGGTTTTCCATCCAACAACTTCGCACACCCAGGCAAAAATTGGCACTCCCAACACAAACCCGGCCAACAATAAATGCTGTTGGGCCACAATCCAGACGACATTTCGGCTCCCCACGCCAGGAATATCACGATATTCCACAGACATGGCCTGCGTCGCCCCGCCAGCCCAGGCCAAGACCGGAAAAAGTAGAAGGGCCAAAAATGCACTCCATTTTAGGAGAGATGGATTCCATCTACCTATTCTTTGGGAATCTTCGTATGGCCAACGGCCCTGGGATTTCATGTTAAGCCCCTCCGCTCGTCAAATAAAAATATGAACGGTTACTTACTTGCTTTTCCTTCCGGAGCACCTGACGTCGAGGTTTCCAGCTTTGAGTCTGTCTGGTTACTTTCCGTGCCATCCGGTCCACCTTTACCGGCAGTATTTTCCGTTCCCCCTTCGGCTTTTTCCTTCTCCAACTTTTCCACCGTTAATTCCGCCTTAAGAACAACCTGCTCGGTCTCCGCCAAAACTTTATTCGGATCAATGATGACCGTTTTCTTTGGAGGATTAATGAATTCATACTCCGCATGAGGATGAGGGGTTGACGCGGGAATTAGTCCCCAAAAAATAAAAACTAATACCACCCCAACCCCTGTAAACGCGGTTAAAAGGAGCGGTTGGTCAGAAGGGATTCGCAATTTATCCCAGAGATGAGTTCGCTCTTCCACATTTTCCCCGACGGGGCTTGCCGACTTGACAAAAGGCTGGGCTAACCAACCCAATCCATAAAGCCAGGCATACAGCAAGACGAGCAAGACCACCGTGGCTACACTTCCCCACAACACCAATTCCAAGGTGATTTGTTCAGCCACAGGCAGCGTGGGATAGATACTTTCCTTTAAACTTTCGATCATACTGCTGACAACAGCTTTGGTTCCATCCTTCACAGCCGACATCACCACTGAAATTCCCGGCAAGGCGATGGCACTGAATGCCGCCCAACGTATCCATAGTTTGAGGCCTAAGCCAGGCTGGGGGTCTACCTGCAATCGATCAATAAAGACCGTACGGGCACACAGGCCCAGTGCCCAAATATCTACAGGAATGGAAACCAGCAGCAACATGAATAATCCGCTGCCTTCCCAGGGGTGAACATGCCCAGCTAACAATAAAAGGCAAACGGCCATTTTAATCGGAAATCCCGTCCAGAATGTTGGCCAAAAGGTCAGAAGCCCAAGTTTCGCGTTTGACATAATCAGTGTTATCTAATGCAAAAATTCACGATTGATAATAGCTGATACCGTAAAAATTAAAATTCCCAGCATCACCACAATCCATCCGATCAGGGCTACGGGCCGCTTAAAGATATTTCGTTCCGGGTTGGTATCGATGAAAGGAAGAGCCGCTAAAAACGCCATGAACGCACCTGGAATGGCTATAGCTCCAAGAAACTGACCGAATTCTCCCCCAAATATTTTCAAGCGAAGCAATTGAAAGAGGAAGAGAAAGTACCACTCGGGTTCGGGGTGATAATCCCCTGGATCAGGCGTCGCTTTTTCCAAAAGGACCACGGGCTCGATAAAGGCCAGACTGCAAATGATCAAAAACACGGTGGCCATAGCCACGATATCTTTCCATATTTGTCGAGGGAAGAAGTAGTCCGTTTTGGCCTTGATTTCCTGCGGTGATCCCCTGAAAGGCCCAGCCGGACCGGCCTTTCTGAATAAAAACAGATGCAACCCTGCCAGGCCAGCCAATGCTGCAGGAAGGACCATGACATGGATCACAAAAAATCGGCTGAGTGTCATTTGACCAGGGGTGGGCCCACCCTTTAAAAATCTTGCCAAAAAGTCACCCGCGATCGGGGTCTTGTCCATAATTTCCACCCCGACCACCGTGGCCCAATACGCTCGTTGGTCCCAGGGAAGGAGATATCCGGTAAATCCGAACCCCATGACAATGCCAAACAGCACTAATCCGACTAACCATATGAGTTCTCTGGGTTTCTTATAGGCACCCCATAAAAAGACCTGGGACATATGGGCAAAGGCCATGACGACCATAGCCGAAGAACCCCAAAAATGATAGCTGAGCAGGAACCAGCCGTAATCGACTTCATGAATGATATATTGAGTGCTGGCGTAGGCATGGTCGGTACTCGGCACATAATAAAACATCAACAGAATGCCAGTAACCGCCTGAAGGATAAAAATGAAAAGGAGGCATGAGCCAAATGCATACGCCCACCGAGATCCTCCCGGAACAGGCTCATTCAGCATTTTAGCTTGAATCGTTTTGAGGCCTACCCGTTCATCGACGAAATCAACAACTTTTTCAAATGCGGAGGGCTCTTGAACGATCTTAGATGGACCTTCCATAAAAATTTAATGAATCCCTCAAAAGATAGGAAAATAAAAGGGGTATAATTTACAAGAGCCGGATTTGCCCCTTCACACCGGCCTTGTATTCAATATCAATGATGTTGATATTGCCAGCAGCATCCACTTTCATGGGAAGGACATCCAGGGATCTTGGGGCAGGGCCATCCAGCACCTTGCCGGCCTGATCATAAACACTCAAATGACAAGGACACAGGAACACGCCGTCTGGAAAATTTTTCGTATTCCTCCACTTGTACCCACAACCAAGATGCGGACATTTCCCTGAAAATCCAATAAAGGGAGTCGTTGTCTTATTCGTCCAGACGACCTCTCCCTTATCATCATAGAATTTTTTCTCTTCTCCTCCATACACCGCCTCTTGAATTTCAGGAGTCGCCTTGACCACCCAGATATTTTTCTCGATCTCTTGTTCCGGCATGAAGGCTTCCTTGAAGCCTCGAGTAAATTTAAATTGATACCCGACATTTTCTTTTTGAATTTTGGCTACATTTCCAACCGCAAACCAGGAGTTGTCATAGGGTTGATACATGGGCTTCATGAGGTACTTCAGCACAGGGAATACCAGGGGAAGAGTGATTAACGCCCCAATAGCATGAGTCATATTGGCAAAAAACATCCTTCGTGGAACCTCTCGCTCAAGACGAGGAAGCGGCACCAAGACTTCACCGGGCTCCACATGAATGTTATCCTCCAAATGGGCGATTTCAACTTCATGAACGGTGACAAATTCATCACGAGCCAATAGGGGATATTTCTCGAATTCCTCAGAAGAACACCGGAAGGTCACCTCTTCCTCATTCACCACTTCTCGAATTTCAGAAATAGGCACCTGCCGCTCACCGGATTTTCCGTTGCGGCCCTGAACTACCACATGACTGATTTCATGAGAAAGCGGGTCGACCACCACCTTCGTGATTCGTCCAACTTCCTTATCCGAGCAGACAGCTTTGGCTGACAATTTAGGTTGCATGAGGTCTTTAATTCTTTTTAATGGGTTTTGGGGTTTCAACTGACGTATCTTTCAGTGTAGCCAAGAACGCCACCAAAGCATCGATTTCCTGCGGGAACATCAAGTCTTTGTACTTATCCGGCATTTTCCCCTTTTCATATTGCTTTTCAAAACCTTCTGCCATCCAACTCTTGGGATCGAGAATTTTTTCTCTTAATTGTTCAGGCGTCATCAGACTTCCGATATTATCCAATACCGGGCCACGCTTTTTTCCACCCTGACCAAACAACTTATGACAGTTATAACATTCCTGTAATTCCCATTGCTCTTTCCCCATGGCAATAATGTCTCCTGAAGCCGCTCCCCCTGAAGACGCAGTAGATTGCGTTGGCACCTGAACTTGAGCTCCCGCCCCCAATGAACTGAGTTGCTGAGAAATGGCCTTGGCCCGTTCATCCAACGCCTTAGCCCTGGCAATCAATTCTTCCGCTTTTCCTTGCTCCGTTTGTGCTCTTCGAAGTTTCAATATTTTTTCGATTTTTCCTTTTTCATCCTCTGGGTCAAACTGAGGAAGAATTGACGCTCCGGCAATATACAGCCCGGATAGGAGCAGGTAAAACACCAGTA
Source organism: Nitrospirales bacterium (assembly GCA_050248735.1). Classification (GTDB taxonomy): domain Bacteria; phylum Nitrospirota; class Nitrospiria; order Nitrospirales; family UBA8639; genus JACKFE01. The sequence continues at coordinate 273,351 of JBFWRU010000003.1, forward strand.
GGGCGACAACGGCCTTTCCTCCCTCCAGACGCTTCATGGGCGGAGCATCCAACAGGATAAATACCAGGGCTCCTAACATGGCATAGAGGAAAAACATAATCTGAAATACATAAGGGAAATGGGTCGCTTTGGCCACCACCACTAAGATCACACCGACAATAATGCCGATGACCGTTTTCTTCAGAATGGACTTGATGAAACTTTTCTCAGCCATGAAAATCCCCTTGGCGAATAATTTTACGGTTTAGCCGTCGCTGGGACTGAAGAAGCCTTGACCTCAACCGCCTTGGGACTGCCAGCCCGGAGAGTCACCAGGATGGCAAAACTCACCACGGCATAAAATACAATCGTTACACCGGTGATCCACCATGCGGAATATGCGAGTGTCGGGGTAAATGCTTCTGGAGTGAAATCCGGCACCAGATTATAGACATGAAAATATTTTCTGGTCAGGGACCGCACCGTCCCCATCAATCCCATGGTCCATATTGCACTGAAAGCCAGGAAAATCAGCACGAATTGTGAGGCAAAATCAATTTTCCCCCAAATAATCGTCCCTCGTTTTATGGCCCGATTGTACATGATGTAATTCACGACAGTCAGAAAAACCAGCGTGAATGCGGCGGCATTTTTAGCCGGCATGAGAGCCAATTCACCAGCCCAGGATGGCAATTCCACCTCTTCCGTTGCCAGTCCCTGAGTAGGGACAAATCCGTGAGGGGTCATCCAAATGGCATCGGCCACCACGATCATGAGAAATCCGATTTTGATCATGGTAAATGCGGAAACCGTAAAATTTTTCAACCCGGGAACCTTATTCAAAAGAGGCGGAAACACCACCAGCACCGCCAACACCAATAAGGATGTGGGATCTGGGGGAGGGAACATCTTCCAGGTAAATCCCATGATAGCCGGCATCAACAATACCGTTAAGGCCACAAACCCGGATATGCGAACCCCTTCCACTCCCTCGATTCGCTTCATACTGAGCCAGATATAGTAATTACTGGCGAGGAAAATCAGCCCGATCATAGCCCCCTGCATCTCAAAAAACATCGACAACTGGTCGGCCATCATGTAAGGACAAATGGATGCATCATAATCGCAAAGCTCATAGGCTAAGAGGTAGCCCATGAAGGGAAGGAGTAATAACGCACCGACTCCAATCATATTTCCGACAAATCCCATCCAATCGTAGTAGGATCGCTCCTCATCGGTCTTTGCCCCCATGAACATATATGCCGCAATCAATCCCGCGATAAACCCTCCAAATGTCACATTCCCGACTAAACGGTGGAGGTTGAGAGGCATCCAGCTAAAGTTAGCCATTTTGTCCCACAAGGTAGCGGTCGCCACAAAATCAACAAGAGATAAATCTCCTGCCGCCTTTGCCGGAGTGTTCATAAAAGATGTGGGTCCATCAATAACAAAGAGAGTGACTGTCCCGACGATATTCAGGAGAACTCCCAAGGCAATATGCCTTCCCTTCTTACTCCCCTTCATTGAATCCCACGAATAGAAGTAGGTATAGAGGACAATGGTTTCTAAAATAAACAGAAGGGGATAAATAACGGCAAAAATCAGGAAGAAATGCTTAATCAGCCAGGTGGAAAAATCAGGGTAGGTAGCCAAGAGAACAAAGATGAACAGCCCACCGGTCAGGGCGGTCATGCTATAGAGGATGACCGTGACCTTAATGACTTCCTTTGCCAACCGATCATATTTGGGGTCATTGTTTTTGTACCCCAGCCACTCCGACACGACCACAAAAATGGGTGCCCCAAGAATAAAGGCAGCAAATAAAATATGAAGCTGAGCGACAATCCATACGCCGGTCCTATTGCCCGTATAAGGAAAGTCAACCGGTGGCGGTGGCGGCTCCTGTCCAAAAGCATAGACAGCTCCGCCAAACAACAGCACTAACAGAAACCAAAGACTACGATTGAAGGTTTTCAAGGGACTCAGCCCTCCTTCTTTCTTTTGAGATTTCCAAAGGACATGATAATCATAATCACGAAGGGTTAACCGCTATAACCCTTCGCGATCAATTCATTGATAGTATTATTCGGTTTTCGATTCGGCTTCGGCTGGTGCAGCAGGGGCCTCAGTCGGTTCAGTGGTACCTCCGGCCGGAGCCATGGGGGCATCAGCAGATACCCAGGCTTTTTTTCCTGGATCATATTTTTGGCCATTCAATCCAAAAGTGGCTTCAAAGGCTATGACCTTCCAAATCGCATCTTCGGACAGCTTGCTCTTCCAGGCCTTCATTTTCGTTCCCGTAACCCCTTCACTGACCCGCCAGAACCACTGTGAATCCGAGAACAGTTTCATATGTTCCGTATTGCGGAAATCCCTGGCTCCAGCCTTAACCGGCTTCCCATCTTTCCCATGACAACTCGCACAATTCACATCGATATTTTGCACACCGGTAAAAATCGCCTTACCCTCTTCAATGATCGCCGGATTATTCCAATAATCAGCAGGCATGTGCTTGTCAGCATATTCCGGAGGAGCAGGAGGAGGAGGCTGCGGCGGGCCACTTTCACCACCACACGCCGATATCGACAGCCCAAGTACCGCCAAACCGATTACGAAAAAAGTCTTTCCATCTTGATTAGCCTTCATTGTTCCCCCTCGCTTACATGATTCCTAATAGCCAAATTTCAGACCCCACGGTTACATAAACCAGCTGAGGCTTTCACTACCGATCCCTTCACAGACACACTTTCAAAAAAATACGGCTACGCCTTTTTGATTCTTCTTGGTTTTCCCGTTTTCTGGCAAGAACTTTTTCTCTTTGCAATTTTTTGTGTTCCTAAAACAGCCAGCAGTCCAGCCATGATTATTCCGAATAGTAAAAACCAAGATTCCCGCCAAAATGGTAAAGCCCGGCACGGCCATCCCAAACCAATGGTGACCATTCGCTCCGTTTTGGGATCATGAGAATCCAGCTCGACGCGGCCATTGACTTCATACTGTCCGGCCCTAACTAAAAGTGGGTCACCTTGATTTTCATTATGAAGATGCAAAACAATTTTGTAGTAACCATCTCCATCAGATCTTCCCGTTCCCGTAATGTCCGCACGAGTATCTTTGACGGAAACATCAGCCCCTTCAATTCCAAATCCGTCACTCCCGCACAATCGACCATGAACTGTATACCGGTGGTCGACTTCATGGAGGGCCATGACCGCACCGACGAACACAAGAACAAGGAACCCAGGGACTACAGCTAAAATGCGATGACGGGGTCGTGAACAAGGCGAGAGCCGAAGACTCGCCACGTTTCGCAATTTATTCACATGGATTCATTGGGGCGATCTTTCGTTTTTCTCTCCACCCCATTCAAACACCTTCCTTGGTCAGACATGGGCCTCTTGGCCTAAAAAGATCGTGATTTCTAGCACAGTCCGGCGCTAAGCGTCAATAAAATCTTCCCATTCTTGAGAGTCAAATCCCCGCATGATCTTTATCTTCATCCCAAGCGCCCCGCTCATTTTTTCATTGCGCCATATCTACAGTTTTTCAGGCAAGCGTTTTGAGAAACAATCTCTTGAGTCAAATTTATTCAGGCTGGATATCAAACAGATAATCGGCCACCAGAACACCGGACGGTTCCAAGCCAATCCAAGGAAGATCGCTATGTGAAGAAGACACAAAAACGAAATGCGTGATTATTTTGAGGAGGGATCTTTACTCCATTTTTTGGCCCAGTCCTCCCAGGATCGACCAAAGGCCGTGTCCTCGCCAGAAAAGGCCATCACATTAATGTCCGAATACAGCACCACTTGCGGATCTGAGCAGTTTTCCACGAAAAGCCGAAGATAGGGTTTGTCGGTTCGTTCATGACAATCAAACACGTACCCCGTCACTTGCTGACCAGAGTGGAGCGTAAGAGTAACGTCACCCCGATAATCGAAAGCCATCCTTGTGACATGGGACATTTCCTGGTTATTTCCAGGATGAACGACCATCCCTTCAAATGATTGCCCAGGTCGTTTCGGTGAGTCTTCAGCCGCCATAATGGATTATCGAGACCAACAGATACAGATATATAAAAGGGAAAGAAAAGACAGGACAAAAAACTCAGACAGCATTCGGGAATAAGGTAGCACGGACCGTACCCAGAAACCCCCCCCACGACCCAAAGGTATCTTTCACAGCCGAAGCCTCATAACCACAGTGCACCATACAATCCCGACAATGGTCATGTCGTCCCGTTCCATACTTGGACCAATCCGTTTCTTCTATTAATTCACGAAACGTAGAGGCGTATCCCTCCTGCAGCAAATAACAGGGGCGTTGCCACCCAAAAATATTATAGGTCGGATTTCCCCATGGGGTGCATTCATAATTTCGCTTTCCCATGAGAAACTCCAAAAAAAGAGGCGATTGATTGAATTGCCACCGACGTTTCCGCTGTCCCAGCAGTTGAGAAAATAAGGTATGCGTACGGTCTCGCTTCAAGAAGCTACTCTGATCAGGAGCTTTTTCATAGCTATAGCCTGGCGAAATCATCATCCCTTCCACGCCCAAATCCATCATTTCATCAAAGAACTGCCTCATCCGGTCAGGATTGGCATCATCAAATAATGTGGTATTGGTCGTCACCCGAAATCCTTTTGCCAAAGCTGCGCGGATGCCCTTCACGGCCACATCATATACACCTTCCCGACAGACTGCATGGTCATGCTCCGATTTCAACCCGTCCATATGGATACTAAAGGTTAAATATTTTGATGGAGTATAATCCGGAAGTTTCCGCTCCAATAAAATAGCATTGGTGCAGAGATACACATATTTTTCCCGCTTGACCAATCCCTCCACAATGGCAGGCATTTCCGGATGAATCAGCGGTTCACCTCCGGGAATACTGACAATCGGGGCTCCACATTCCTCTGCTGCGTGCCAACATTGCTCTGGGGAAAGTCGCCGATTCAGGATATGATCGGGATATTGGATTTTCCCACACCCTGCGCATTCTAAATTACATCGAAACAAGGGTTCTAACATAAACACCAGGGGATACCGCTCAACACCACGAATGTGTTGAGTCAATACATACTTCGCCACCGTGTACATTTGCGAGACTGGAACGGCCATAGCCTCTTATCTCCCTTTTCTTGATGTATTGAATACGGGCAGAAAATCCGGCCCGGTGAATCCCTCGTCAAACAGTAAATGGAGGCGCCGAGCGGGTTCGAACCGCTGAATCGCAGTTTTGCAGACTGCTCCCTTAGCCACTTGGGTACGGCGCCTTTCGGCTTGCATTATAAAGAGTCTAAATTCTCATGTACAAGGGAATCTTGGAAGAACTGCTCGTCGTGCTCCCTGATACAAGACTGAGGTTATTTGGCAGGCAAAACAGGAATTTCCCGGCGAGTTGATTCATTGGCAGAAAAGGAAAATGGTTGCGGAGAGCTTTCTGGTTGGCTGGACTCAAAGTCACCATCATGGCCGGTTACCTGGTTCGCACCTTGCTCCTGGGCCATCAGCTCCACCTCTTGTATGAGCGTGTCAAGCAGTTCCGCTTCGGGAACCCGTTTGTGCAATTTTCCCTTTTTAAATAAAATTCCTACGCCCTGGCCACCGGCGATACCAATATCCGCTTCTTTCCCTTCACCGATTCCATTAACCACACAACCCAACACCGACACCGTGATCGGGGTCGTAATGTGGCCCAGGCGATGCTCCAATTCATTGGCCATCTTTACCACATCGATTTCCACTCGCCCACAGGTTGGACAGGCAATCACATTTACTCCTCGGTGACGGAGCTCCAGGGATTTCAATATTTCAAAACCCACTTTGACTTCTTCCACGGGATCAGCGGCAAGAGACACCCGAAGCGTGTCCCCTATACCCTGGGAAAGCAACCATCCCAGGCCCAACGCCGACTTGACCGCACCGGTCATGGCGGTTCCTGCTTCCGTAATACCGATGTGCAAGGGGTAATTGGACTGCTGAGCAAATAACCAATAGGCGTCAATGGCCATATGCACATCCGAAGCTTTCAACGACACTTTCATATTCGTAAATCCGACATCTTCAAGTGCATGAACCGCATTGAGAGCCGATTCAGCCAGTGCTTCAGCTGTCGGGTAGCCATATTTCTCAAGAAGCGGTTTCTCCAATGATCCCCCATTAATCCCGATCCTCAAAGGAATCCCGTTGTCGTTCACCGCCTTGATCACTTCTTCTGTTTTCCACCATGGGCCGATGTTTCCAGGATTGATCCGGACGCAATCAACGACTTTGGCCGATTTCAACGCTAACCGATGGTCAAAATGAATATCGGCAATCAAAGGCACGGCCATTTGGGACTTAATTTTAGGGAGGGCATCGGCGGCTTCCATATCAGGCACAGCGACCCGAATCAGTTCACAACCCGCCTTTTCCAAGCGATGGATCTGTTCCAGCGTTCCCGCCACATCACTGGGATGCGGAATCGTCATAGACTGGACGGAAATGGGAGCATTTCCACCAATTTTGACTTGCCCCACCTGGATCTGTTTTGTTGGTCGACGTCGAATATGCACGTGAATAGATTACCTTATAACCGCTTGCAGGGTGACACGATCATGCAAAGCCTTGGCCTGATCATAAATTCCATCAGCGGTTAATCCATACTTTTCACGCAATAAATCCTGAGGTCCTTGTTCAATGTACCAATCAGGCAGACCCAACACTTTGGTCGGGAGGTCCCATTGTTCTTCTTCGGATAACAGCTCCAGAACCGCGGAGCCAAATCCCCCCATCCGACAGCCTTCTTCAATCGTCACCAGACATTTGACTTTTCCGGCCACGTCTCGGATAAGCGCCTTATCCAAAGGCTTCACAAATCTGGCGTTGACGACTGACACCGACACTCCTTCCTCCCTTAACCGATGCGCGGCTTTCATGGCTTCCGACACCATGACACCAATCGCCACAATCCCCACATCCTGTCCTTCCATCAAGAGTTCGCCCTGACCAATGGGAATCGGCATGGGCTCCGAATCCAGAGCCACCCCTAAACTGCTGCCACGGGAATATCGAACCGAAATCGGACCATCATGAGTCAAGCAGGTTTGCACCATATGCTGCAATTCATTCTCATCCTTGGGAGCCATGATCGTCATATTCGGAATATGGCGAAGAAACGCGAAATCGAACGCTCCGTGATGGGTCGTGCCATCTTCAGCCACTAATCCTCCACGATCGATAAAGAAGGTAACCGGTAGATTTTGAGTGGCGACATCATGCAAAACCTGATCATAGGCCCGCTGCAAAAATGTGGAATACATCGCCACAACCGGACGCATATTTTCGGCAGCCAGCCCTGCCGCGTACGTCACCGCATGTTGCTCGGCTATTCCCACATCGATCAAGCGATCAGGAAACTCCTTTTGAAATGCATTGAGTTCTGTCCCTTCGCACATTGCCGCCGTAATCGCGACAATACGATGGTCTTTTTTGGCTTGTCGAATCAAGGTTTTGACTGCCACGGAACTCCAGGAAGGACGACCGGCCTTTTTAAGGGGCTGCCCGGTTTTGCTATCAAATGGGGAACAGGCATGGAACCACACCGGATTTTTCATGGCAGGCTCAAACCCTAACCCTTTTTTGGTGATCACATGAAGGAGGGTCGGACCTTTTAATTTCAGGACATTATCCAATGTTGGCAATAGGTGTTCAAAGTTATGTCCATCAATGGGGCCGACATACCGAAATCCTAGCTCCTCAAATAACAGGCCCGGCAATAAAAACCCTTTTGCCAGTTCTTCAGCACGGATGGCCATCCTCTTCACCGGTTCGCCGATTTGAGGAATGGTCCCGAGAAGTTGAGAGGTTTCTTCTTTCAATCGAGTGTAAAATTCTCCCGTAAAAGTTCGATTCAGATAAGCAGATATTGCCCCGACATTTTTAGAAATCGACATTTGATTATCATTGAGGATGACTACCAAATCTTTCCCCATGTCACCCGCATGCTGGAGGCCTTCCAGAGTCATCCCAGCCGTCAATGCCCCGTCTCCCACAACACAGACGACCTTATTGGATTTCTTCAATTGTTCACGGGCCTCCACAAAACCCACCGCCGCAGATACGCCCGTCCCGGCATGCCCAGCATTAAAGGTATCGTAAGGACTTTCTTCGCGTTTACAGAAACCACTCATCCCGCCAAACTGCCGAATGGTATGAAATTGTTCCTGCCTACCGGTTAACAGCTTATGAGTGTAGGCCTGGTTACTGGTATCCCACACAATTTTATCTTGTGGAGTATTTAGCAGGTAATGAAGGGCAATCGTCAGTTCCACGACTCCAAGATTGGACGCCAAATGACCTCCAACATGGGAAATCACTTCAATGATAATTTCCCGAATCTCCTGGCACAGTTCGGGGAATTGCTCAGGGGATAACTTCTTTAAATCCGTTGGACTTTCAATCCTCTTTAGCAAGGACATAAGAGACCCTTTCTCCAACCTAATGACTAATGTGTTTGGGGATCGTTACAACAGACAAAATTTTGGCATGGTAAGTATGACCAATGGAAATCTTCCCATAGCTGGGAAAGGGTGTCAAGCATGGGCCTTACCAATTCCCATTTGGCCATCAAGGAGTGACGGAGACGGCCTCTTCTTCAGAAGAAATTTGATGAAGGAGCGACAAGGCTTCTGGCCTATGCTTTCGGTCCCATAGCCATTTCTTATCCAAAGGAGGTTGATCCCTGACAATCCTCAACTCCCTCTGAGCTTCACTCCTTTGACCCTGCTTTAAAAGCCAACGTGCCAAATCCAGTCTGGCCGGGGCATACAAGGGATTAAGTTTCACCGCTTGGGATAAATGCTCCCTTGCAGCATGCTGATCTCCCCCTAGGAACCAGGGTAATTCTTCATACATTCGTCCCAACATGTGATGAGCTGGGGCATAGGTATCATCAAGTTCCAAGACACGTTGCACATGGCGTTTGAGCTCTTGAACAATGAAGACCGAGGCCACCATGCCCTCAAGTTCGGCGGCGCTACCCAAATTTGCCGCATAGAGGAAATGCGCCAAGACAGAGTCCTCCCGAAGGAGCAAACCCTTGTTAGCCAAACGCGCGCCCTCCCTGAATGCAGCTATCTTTTGTGATCGATCATTATAGAAGCCGTACCCTAAATCCAGATACAGGGCTGCTAATTTCAGTATGCCGTCAACATCCCCTGATTCCTCAACCTTTTCATTGATAAGGAACCGGACCTCCCGCTCCAGATCCTCTGGACCATTGGTCATCACCCGATCCTGAGCAATCAACAGTTCGGCAGTACCACCCGCCATCAGAATCACCAGACACAACCAATTAAAGAGAAACTTGGATGATAATTTCCGGTTCACGTGATCACTTGGTTTGCCGTCTAACAGGCAGGCAACCAATCAAAATGGGTAATTGAGGCCAGCGAAGACGGCCCCACCTTCCTTACTATACGCCCAGTCCACTCGACCAATGACATTGGGCCGAACAATACCCCGGAACCCCACGCCAGGCGTGAATTCCCATTCATTAAATTGTCGAAACTTAAAGTCCTGATAGGTTCGTCCCATATCAATAAACGGAGTCATTTCGCATTCAATGTTGACATTAAACATGTTTAACGCAAATAAATGTATCCGTTCCTCCGCACTAAATGACACCAAATGCTTATCAATAAACCGGTCCCGGCCAAAACCCCTGAGATTTTCTTCACCTCCCAACGAACTTTGCTCAAAAAAAGGAATACCGTCCCCAAAACTCAATTGGATATTGGCTCGTGCGATAAAGACATAGCGTTTCGAGGGACTGGGAATAATCTGCCTCAAATCCACCCCATAACGGTAATATTGCAAATCCTCCCCTTCTTTGTGATCAAAGTTTTGCGCAAGTTCTCCAAAGGCTTCAAACCGCATTCCCGCAGTCGGAGTATTCCAGTTATCCCGCGAGTCATACTGAAACACCAACCGGTGAGCCAGAATGGTGGCGCCTTTCATACCCGAAGCCGAGGGAAATCGATCCCTTGAAAACGGTTCCGTATCCACCCCGCCAGGCTGAATTTTCACGTCCCGAAAACGTTGATTCACAGCCAACCGGGTCACATCATTTAAGTGTATTCCAAAATTCCAATGAACCTGAATTTCTTTCCCGGTATAATTCGATTCGTTCCCTTCCGGAGTGATTTGCCCGATGCCAAAAAACCGTTTGGTGGCATTTTTAAAAAACTGCGCTCCCACGTCCAGGAAAAATAGCCCCTGAATAAATCCAGGATCCTGATAACGAAACTTCAATTTACGTTCAATCTCCTCCGTATACGATCCCACGAGCTCTACCTGATTTCCTCCGGCCCAATAGTGAAAATAATTCAAGGTCCCGCGAACCCCAAGAAAGGAATTATGGATAATCATCGGGGCAAATAGGGAACGAAGATTGCCTTCTTGATCTGAGGTCAAGAATGGGACAATCACACCAAAATCACGTCCATCATTTTTTGAGGTGGAAATGGCCGGAACGACAAAGGAGGAAGTGTTGGCGGCAGCGGGCACAGGCAGAAGACCGGCAAAAATCGCCAAGGACATCATGGCCCCCGCCCCGGCCAAGCGGAAACGATTCACCAAGCGTGTTCCTTAGGATGAAGTTCCTAGGTCAGTCTTGGTCCGTAGCTTCTCCAGAAGGGTATCAAACGAATCCGAATCAATAATCCGAGCAAATTGACCACGGTAGTTTTTCATCAGACTCACGCCATCGATCACAACATCATACACCCGCCATTCCCCGTTTTTTTTCAGCAATCGATAGTCCAAGGGGATTTGGACTTTTGGGGATACCACCTTGGTTTGCACCTCAGCAAAATCTCCCTTTTGACGTTCTTTCCCATATTCAATCTGCTCCCCGGAATATCCATCGACATTCCCGACATACGAATTGGCCAAAAATTGTTGAAATAAGCTGACAAATTCCATTTGTTGTTCCGTTTTCAAAGATTTCCATTGAGTGGGAAGCGTTCGTTTCGCCATCTCCTCGTAATCAAAGCGTCCGCCAATGATTTCTTCAAGTTTGGCTCGACGTTCAGCTTGCTTCTCGGGCACTTTCATTGCCTGATCACTCAATACCGCCAACACCTCATCGATGGTAGACTTCACTGAACTGGTTGGGGTCATTTCCGCTAACCCTGCCCCCCCTATTGTGGCCCAAAGAAAAATGAGAAAAAGTGACATAATCAGGAGACGACACGTTCGCATTCCCGCGACCAGACCCGATTGAAGCTCGTTGTTTTCGGTTTTTAAATAATTAATAATCATTGCACTGGCCCTTCTTTTTTCGGCATCACCTTCGAACAGTATTATTGGACATTGCCATGAATAAACTGGCTGATCACTTGCTCCAAGTCAATACCAGCTTCCGTATCGATAATGGTTCCGTCATGACTCAACTTTTCCCCGCCCCCTCCAGGCGATAATTCCATAAATTTTTCACCGATGATCCCACGTGTCTTAATGGAAGCAATCGCATCATCATAGACGGTAATCCCTTCGTTGATGGCCAATACGACCATCGCTCTGTCCTCTTTCAGACTAATATCTTTGACTCGTCCGACTTCCACTCCCGCGATTTCCACCGGGGCACCTTTTTTCAAGCCAGACGTGGAGGAAAAGTCGGCATGAAGGACATAGTAATCGCCGCCCACCAATTCCAGCTTTCCCAACTTGACGGCCAGGTACCCCAAACACACAATCCCCACTAAAACAAACACACCGACCACAAATTCAAGTTTTCCACGTTCCATATTGATTCCAGATAAGGTGAACAAATGGCATTTACGTTACCGCCCTCAAACCCTTCATTAGTATTTAGGACGCATGTCAGGTAGGCACAAGAGACACGCCTTGATTCACGGAAATAAACTCACGAACACGAGGGTCTGTTGACCGTTGAAATTCTTCTGAGGGATTCATCGCAATGACCTTGCCTCCCTTCAGCATCGCCACCCAATCGCTTATGGGAAAAATTTCAGGTATTTCATGACTGACCATAATTCCCGTAAACCCGAACGTCTTATGCATGGACAAAATCAAATCATGAATGGCATGAGCCATGAGAGGATCCAACCCAGTGGTGGGCTCATCAAATAGGATAATTTCCGGCCCCATGATCAACGCCCTGGCCAACCCGACTCGTTTCTTCATTCCCCCGCTTAATTCAGCAGGGAATTTGTGTCCCTTAGGGTCCAGGCCAACCCGCTCCAACATTTCTGGCACCAGCCGACGAATTTCACTCTCGGAGACCAATCGTTTTTCCCTCAGGGGAAACGCCACATTATCAAACACATTCATCGAATCAAACAACGCAGCCGATTGAAACAGCATGGCAAACTTTTTTCTGATCTCGTTCAATCCTCGTTCACTCAATTGACTGAGATTCACCCCGTCTATCAGTACCGTCCCGCGGTCTGGGCGCATCAATCCAATCATGTGTTTGAGCATTACACTCTTGCCTTCACCACTCGGACCGATAATGGTTGTGATTTTTCCCCGTGGAATATTCAAATCGACTCCCTGGAGGACGTGTTGGCCCCCAAGAGTTTTTTCAACGCCCTGGAGTTGAATGACATGGGAAAGACTCGTTGCCATAGAAATGATTACAACAAAATTGATGTCAGAAAGTAGTCCCAAACCAAGATCAACACTGCGGCCAGTACCACTGATTGGGTCGTGGCTTTCCCCAGGCCCTCCGCACTCATTTTGGTATAGAATCCCTTATAACAACACACCCAACTCACGATAAGACCAAAGCTCACGGATTTGAGAATTCCACCATAGACGTCTTTCCATTCTACCGCAGATTCAATCGAACTCCAGTAAGACCCTCCGCTGACGCCTAATAACTTCACCCCCACGAGATATCCCCCACCAATCCCTACCACATCAAAAATGGCCACCAACAAGGGCACGCACAGCACCGAAGCCACAATTTTAGGAGTCACGAGATACTGCAAAGGATTAATGGCCATGGTTTCCAAGGCATCAATTTGCTCGGTAATGCGCATAATTCCGATCTCGGCAGTCATGGCGGAACCGGCTCGTGCCGTGACCATTAAGGAGGCCAACACCGGTCCTAATTCGCGGATCATACTTAAAGCCACCGCAGATCCCAAAAGGGCTTCTGACCCAAATTTCCGTAAAGAATAATATCCCTGAAGAGCCAAGACCATCCCCGTAAATGCTGCGGTGAGGATCACCACAAATGTGGACTTAAACCCCACGAAATGCATTTGCTTGATGATTTGGAATACCCGAACCGGAGGTCGAAATAACCAACCAAAGGTCCGAAGAAGAAATAGGGCCATACTACCCATCTCTTCGAGCAGGGCGATGGCATTGGCACCTAGATAGTGGATGAAGGACATAGACTAGGAGGTGGACTCGGCCATGGGAGTAGGCAAAGCCAAAATTCCGGCAAAGAAAACCTTGAAGAATTCCGTTAATCGGATGGCAGCCTCACGAGACTGCCGATAGAGACGATAGAGCCCTTTCCAGACGCGCGGAGAACTGAGGCACTGCCACAAGCCCTTAGCCCAACCGCTCATACTCTTGAACAGATTAAAATCCAGGGGCAAATCCTCTCCCATGCCGTCCGAAATGGCCCGAATGATGACAAAAGGAACTCCAAATTCATTGGCCACCCGGCCAATCGAACCGCTTTCCATATCCACTGCCATAGCACCCGTGGCTTCAGCCAGCTTTTGTTTTTCCTCAGATCGAGTCAAGACCCGAGGAACGGTCGCAAATCGACCAATCGGAAAAGGGATATTCTGACGGCTTAACGCAGCCAATTTTGCCACCCACTCAGCATCACAAACCATCGGGGCTTTTTGAGGAATCACAAATGAATCATCCATCACATCCTCCCCAACAACCAAGGTTCCAATGGGTAAATCCCGCAAGGCCCCAGCAAAACCCGTGGAAATGACGAGGTCCCATTTTCCTTCTTCTAGAAGTTGCTTGGTGACAGTATGGGATTTTTGAGGACCCATTCCAGTCCGCATGAGCAGGACCGCATTGGATAATTGGGTGCTGATAAGGCAAGAACGTCCGCTGTTAAACACACGACGAGGCTTGGGAAGGGCACGACCAATGGCTCTAAATTCAATTGTGGTCGCTGTGAGGATGGAAATTCTTGGCAGAGCAGAAACTCCTTACATCAACCGGAGGGACTTTAAGAAAAATGAATGGACTCTGGTGTACTTTTTTGAATTTTCGCCCTGGCTGCCTGAGCGACTTTTCGCAATTGATCGCTTCTGGACTCTCCATTCACCTTAACATTCCGGTACATCCCCAACGCCCATATGGGAAAGTACTTAAAATACCCATGGTAGCGAAGATAAAACACTCGTGGGAAACCGGTGCCGGTATGATAGGGTTCGTCCCAGGCCCCATCTTCCCTTTGATGACGAATCAACCAATTGACACCGCGCACAACACTCAATGAGTCAGAGACCCCAGCTTGCAACAAGGCCATCAGGGCCCAAGCCGTCTGCGAGGCAGTGCTTTCCCCATGTCCAGCCAAATTGCTATCGGCATAAGAATGACAAGATTCTCCCCATCCACCGTCCTGATTTTGCACAGATTCTACCCAGGTCACGGATTTCTGAATCCATGGCGCGTTCATTTCCAATCCAATGGCTCGTAACCCGGCCAAGACACTCCAAGTCCCATAAATATAATTGACTCCCCATCGACCATACCAGCTTCCATTGGGTTCCTGTTCTTTTCGTAAAAACTCCAAGGCTGGGGCCACGGCCGGATGCCCCTGATCATATCCCAGGGTTCCAAGCATCTCCAGACACCGACCGGTCAGGTCTGCCGTACTTGGATCCAGCAAAGCTTGGTGGTCCGCAAAGGGGATTTTATTAAAAATTAACCGGTCATTATCCTTATCATAGGCCCCCCACCCTCCGTCCGAACTTTGCATCGCCAGAGCCCATTCAAAACCGGTTTGAATGTCCTTATCGTGATCAGCAATTTCATGTGGGGAAACCTTGGCCATGGCCATAATCACCGCTGCGGTGTCATCCACATCCGGATACCACTCATTTTCAAATTGAAAGGCCCACCCACCTGCTTTGGCCTGCGGGGAGGACACGATCCAATCTCCGGCTTTTCTGCACTGTTTCGTCCTCAACCAGGAATCGGATATTTTTAACGAAAAATGATCAAGAGGGATTCCCCGTTCAACAAGTGCATTCATCGTTAAAGCCGTATCCCATACAGGAGAATGGCAAGGCTGTAAATGCAATGTCCCCACGGAAGGGGCACCGGATTGTGGTGAGTAAATTTCCAAAGCTTCAATTTCTTTTAACGCCTTTTGCACAAGAGGGTGGTCCGTCGCATACCCCAATGCCCGTAGGGCAAAAATGGAATTAGCCATAGCTGGATAGATCGCTCCCAAGCCGCCATCTCCATCCATGTGTGCCACCATCCATTTTTGGGCTTTCCTGATCGCCAGTTTCCTAAGAGATTCAATAGGATAGGATTCGTACAGTCGAAGAAGGCTATCCACCCACACAAAGAAATTTCGCCAACTGAAAAATCTGGCATCCCGATGCAGGGGAGGAACTTGCGCATAATCAATAGATTCCAGTGGTTCCACAAAAAGCTCGGAAATGCCATGTTCTTTTTGGACAGCGCAAAGAGGTCGGTGAGCAAAGATGATCAATAGGGGGATAATGACTGCCCTCGACCAATAGGAAACAGCATACAAATTAAAATAAAACCATTGGGGAGCCAGGAAAATTTCCGGTGGCATGCACGGGATGCCCTTCCAGTCATATTGCCCAAAGAGTGCCAGGGTAATTTTTGTAAAGACATTGGCTTGGACCACCCCACCTTTTTGATGAATGACTTCTTTAGCCTTCAACATAAAGGGCTCATCTGAAGATATTCCCGACAATTTCAGGGCGAAATAGGCCTTGACGCTGGCACTGATGTCAGTTGGACCTCCGGAAAAAATCGGCCAACCCCCGTCCTCTAGTTGTGTATCAATTAAATAACGAACAGCCTTGCGTTCACGCTCAGGATCCACAAGGTCCAGAAAGCGCCGTAACATGAGATATTCCGAAGTCAGAGTCGTGTCAGCCTCTAATTCTTCGACCCAATATCCTTCCTGCGTATTTTGCCGAGATAAAAGAAATTTTTCCCCCTTTTTGAGGGAAGCTTCCAGGGAATCCATTAACCCATGGTGAGGTCCCCGATGAATAGAGGGTGGCTCGTTAGGGATTGTTGGATGTAAATTGCGAGAGACCAGCTTCAGGGCCGGAGGGGTGGCCTGTGTTCTTTCAATGCGAAAGGCTGGATATACGCTGTCAAACAGACCACCAGACAGTCGAGTAAACCATTTTTTTAGCAATTTCATTTGATGATTATAAGCAGAACTCTGCAATGTTCATATGTAAAAGGTTTTTTATTCTTAGGGGAAAAGCGACACCAACCATAGAGAAATGGCATGGCCTGACGATTCAGTATAACCTAGGGTTTATACCGAACAACCAGGCCAGTGTCAAGCCAATGAACGAGTAGCAGATTTTTTGCTAAGTTGAAAGAAGCACAATTTTCTCTCGATTGTGCTGAACTTGACGGGTTCCATTTCTGGTATCAAAGACCACGGGAGCATGGCGACAAATCAGCTCATAATCAAAGACCGAATGAGCGGTCAGGATCAGGGCACATGCACATCCTTCCAACAATTCTGGCTTTAAGCCTTGAGTTGAATACTCATGCCCTCCCAGATTTAGTGTTGGGGCGTATGGATCAACGTATTTCAGAAGTGCCCCTTCCTTTTGAAGTAATTCCATAACTTTGGTCGCAGGAGATTCTCTTGAGTCTTCGATATCTGCCTTATAGGTCACACCCAGTATCACAATCTTGGATCCATTGAGACATTGCCCTCGTTGATTCAAGATACGCTGAATCTTGCTGACCACAAAATAGGGCATATTTTCGTTTATCTCACCGGCCAGCTCAATAAATCGAGTATGAATATCATACTCCTTCGATTTCCAGGCCAGATAATAGGGATCTAAGGGAATACAATGTCCCCCCACACCAGGACCGGGGTAAAAGGGCATAAAACCAAAATTCTTGGTGGCCGCCGCATCAATCACCTCGTAGACATTGATATTCATCCGATCGCACAACATGGTCAATTCGTTGACCAATGCAATGTTCACCGATCGAAACACATTTTCAAACACCTTAGCCATTTCCGCCACCCGGGGTGAACTCAGAGGAAAAATTTTCACTATGGATTGTTCATAAAAAGTTTTGGAAACCTCCCGGCAGGCATCGGTCACCCCGCCAACCAGCTTAAAGGTGTTATGGGTTTTAAAACTTTTATTGCCTGGATCAACGCGTTCAGGGGAAAAGGCAATAAACAGGTCTTTCCCTACAATTAACCCTTTGGAAACCAGGGCAGGCATGATGACCTCTTCGGTAGTCCCGGGGTACGTGGTGCTTTCCAGTACCACCAGCATGTTGGGATGGGCATGCTGAGTCAAATGTCCCAGCACACTGAGGATCGCGGAAATATCGGGCTCCTTATTGCGAGTCAGCGGAGTAGGCACACAGATCAAAATGACATCGCATTGACTCAGCTCTGAAAAATCAGTGGTCGCCCGAAACCGTTTTTCTTCCACCACTTGGCGCAATTCAGTGTCAACCACGTCTGAAATATAATTCTCTCCTTTATTGACTCGTTCAACTTTTCCGGCAACGGCATCGAATCCGATAACCGAAAATCCCGTCTTCGCATTCAGAACGGCTAATGGCAGTCCCACATAACCTAATCCCACCACACCGACCTTGGCTGTACGACTTTTGATCTTTTCAATAATCTCCACGAAACTTCTCCTCTTGAGACAGTGACATTAAGAATCGTTGCATATTATCTCGAAAAATACACTTCTTCCTTGAACCCTCACGCGAACCACATCTGAAACGATCCGAACTCGACACATGCAACTTTGCTCGCATTATAACGACACATCATTCACCACATTCGTGAGAACTTTTTGCTCATTGATCGTCCACACGTCGCACGTGGCATCCCCGTCAATATTTCCAATAGCCACGGCCGTAAATCCAGTGGCGGTCACAGCATCCAAGGTGGAAGCCGTGCAGCCCGCCGGTAGAGTTCCACTATTCGCATTCCCTAATTCATAGTAGTAGCGTTGCGAGGCTCCAGTGACCCCAAATCCAATGGCATTAAAGTCATCACTATACCCGTTGTTTTCGGCAAAGTAAGCAATTTCTCCGGTGTGGATCGCCACCAAATTACTTTTGGCTTCGGTTTGTTTCGCCCGTGCCTGATATTTCAGGAAATTCGGAATAGCAATGGTTGCTAAAATTCCAATGATCGCCACCACGATCATGAGTTCGGTTAAGCTGAAACCCCGTTGATTCTTCTGTCGAGCTTTCATATTGATGAACCCTCCGTTGTTGATACGTTGAATTGTTCCCTTAAAACCATCCGATTATCATACATGGGGCACCAAGAAGTGACCAGGGTAGGGAACGGTGGGCTTCCTGTCCACGAACGAGACTGCCTCATGCCTCATTTTTTCCAACAACGAGCAAAAACCAGACAAAACGAACATCACAGACCGTCATCGAAAAGGACAGGGGTACTCGTTACGCCAGAAGTACACCGGCCCCGTGAGTCATTCCTTCATCGCCAAAAAAAAAAGAAAACTTAAGGGTGAAAAGGGAAGAGCAGAGCTGTGGTTAAGGCCTACCTCAAATAGAGAGGATTCAAGGTACCAAGGTAGACGATTGATGGGAGAGTGTGGGAATAGGCTCTCCAAAGCCCACTTCACGGAATCGTTTCTTGAGAGATTCATTCGTAGAATCTAACTGCAGGGAGTGCAACCATGCCTCACGGGCCTTCTCCCGCTCCTCTTGTGACAAAAAGATTTCACCCAGGTGTTCATAGATCACGGGATCATCTGACACAAGGGATGCAGCCCGTTGCATGGCCTCTAACGCCTCATCCACCCGTCCTAGCTTATACAAGGCCCAGGCCAAACTATCAACGTAATAGCCATTGTGTGGCTTCAAGGCGACGGCTCGTTTAGTCAAATCTAATGCCTCTTCGACTCTGACCCCACGGTCGGCATAACTATAACCGAGATAGTTCAAGGCATCGGCATGTTCAGGATCCAAGGCAAGCGCCTGATTCATCTCTCGGACAACCTCGTCAAACCGATTCAATTTATCCAAGGTCGTCCCCAGGTTGAAATGAAGTTCCGCATTGGAGGGATCCTGGAGGATCCCTTCTTCCAGCTTGACCTTGGCGTTCTGATAATCTTCCATTTGAAAATACGTTAATCCAAACAAGAGATAGGTCTCCGTCCGTTTGGGATTCAGCTTGACCGCCTGCTCCAAATAGGCAATCGCATCAGGGTTCCGCTTCAAGCGATAGGAGACAAATCCTAAATGGAGGATACTATCAAAAAAGGTCGGATCAATTTTGACGTTGGCCTGGTAGGTTTCAATGGCCCGATCATAATCTTTCATTTCCTCGTAAAGCAGCCCCAAAAAGTCACGCACCCGAAGTTCCTCGGGCCTAGCCTGTAACACATCTTTCAACTCTTGAACCGCCGCTGGATAATTTTTCATTTCTCCATAGATCTGAGCTTTGCGAACATGAGCATGGAGATCATCAGGGTGCTGCTGCAGGAGTTGATCTAAATGGGTAAGACCCTTTGCTGACTGCTGTTCCAACACGTACAGCCGGACCAAGCGAAGCCGAAACTCCCGATGATGGGGATTCACTTCTTTCAGATATTGTTCAAGCAATTCAATCGCCCGTTGTGACTCCTTTTCATTCTCCCACAGGGCAATAAGCTTGAGGTATGCCCGCTCAAAGGACGTGTTGGCTTTAATGGCATCTTGATAATGTTGGGCAGCTTCTGATGGAGTTTTGGTTTCCTCGGCAATCAGACCCAAATAGTAATGAGACTCCGCTGACCCGGGCTGCTGCTGCAATAAACTCACAAACACCTGCTCAGCTTGAGCATATTCCTTCATATTCAACAATAAATTTCCTTTGGCAAGGCTCAAGGATTCATCCTGGGGAAAGCGTTGGACACCTTCCTCCAACACGCGTAGCGCCAATACGGTCTCCCCACCACCAGCAAAAATTTTTGCCAATTCTAAAAGATGGGAACCTTGAGCGATCTGTTTCGACTCAATTTCCTTGGCCATCGCGACAGCTTGGTCCGTCTGTCCAGCGGAAAAATGGAGTTTCGCAATGCGAAATTTCAGAAAAGAGGAATGGGGATCAAATCTCAGCCCCTGTTGATATTCTTTCAACGCCATCATCCCATCACTATTGATTTCAGCTAAATACCCTTGCAGGAAGTGATAGAAAGCTTGTGGGTGGCTTATCTCCTGGATTTTAGCGGAGGGCACGGATACAGCCCCACTGATTGGAGGTTGCGGCGCAGTCCCACAGGAGACCACTAACAGAGGAATGCCAAAAATGATGGTCCGGATTTTTTTTAATACCATAGGGAATGCCTGCCCTCCACCCTCATAATGAAAATGAAGCAGATATCGTATGGGAAAACCTAACCCATCGGGACACTCTCAATCAAAAGCATCCCTATACTATATCAGGCCTTCTTTCTAAATTGTTAAACTTGGCATAATTATCATGAAATTGCAGAGAGACCTCACCGATTGGACCATTACGGTGTTTTCTGACCAGGATTTTGGCAATGCCTTTCTCTTCGGTATCGGGCTCATACACTTCTTCCCGGTAAATAAACATCACCACATCTGCATCCTGTTCGATGGCCCCCGATTCTCGAAGATCGGCCAGAA
This sequence comes from Nitrospirales bacterium, assembly GCA_050248735.1. Taxonomy (GTDB): domain Bacteria; phylum Nitrospirota; class Nitrospiria; order Nitrospirales; family UBA8639; genus JACKFE01. The sequence continues at coordinate 294,219 of JBFWRU010000003.1, forward strand.
CCGGAATGGGAGGCTTCCGATTTTCCACCGCCCGGCTTAACTGGGAGAGAGCCACCACCGGAACTTCTAACTCCTTCGCCAACCCCTTCAAGGCACGCGAAATATCAGAAATTTCCTGTTGCCGCGACTCTGAATCCCGACGTCCCTCCATCAATTGGAGGTAATCAACCACCAGAAGATCCAAACCGTGTTCGGCCTTCAATCGTCTGGCCTTACCTCGCATTTGCTGAACACTCAGGTTGCCCGAATCATCAATGAAGATTTTCGCTTGTTCCAACCGGCCGGCGGCCTCGGTTAACGCCACCCAATCGTGCTTGGTTAAATGCCCGGTTCTCAAAGAATGAGAATCCAGCAATGCCTGGGAACTCAACATGCGAAGGACGAGCTGAGCTCGCGACATTTCCAAACTGAAAATTCCCACGACCGCATTGCCCTTAAGAGCCGCATATTCAACCATCCCCAAGGCTAAACTGGTCTTTCCCATACTCGGCCTTCCGGCCACGATTATTAAATCTGACGACTGAAGACCTGCCAACAAATGATCCAAATCGTGGAATCCGGTCGGCACCCCCGTAATACGTTCTTTTCGACTATATAACCGATCAACAATCTCAACGCTATCCTTAATAATACTACTGACCGGCGCAAAGGTGTCCCCTAGGTGCCCCTGAGCCAAACGGAAAATTTCCCGCTCGGCAAATTCCAAGAGCTCATCGGTCTGAGTGGTACCTTCATAACCCCGCATCACCACATCGGTCGCGGTTCGAACCAATCCTCGAAGCAGGGACTTATCACGAACGATTTTGCTGTGATAGCGGATATTAGCCGCACTGGGCACGCTCTGCACCAATTCGGCAATATAGGAAGCCCCACCGACCTGCTCTAACTCTCCCGTCCCCCGAAAATGCTCCGTGAGCGTAATCTGGTCGACCGGTTGATTCCTCTCGGAGAGCGCAAGCATGCCACGGAACATAATTCGATTGGCTGTCCGGTAAAAATCTTCTTCCGTCAGAATTTCCATGGCCCGGTTCAAGGCCGCATTGTCCAGGAGGACCGCCCCCAAGACGGATTGTTCCGCCTCCAAATTTTGTGGGGGAACCCGAATTCCTGTAAGTTCAGAAATCGCCATGGGATGGATTCTTCAGTTCTCGGATCAATTGGGGAAGAGTCATGGGTTGCTGACGAGGAACGTTTGACGGATGAGAAACATCGACCACAGAAATGGTCGGAGACTGCTCGTTTCGGCCCTCCAGAAGAACGACACGGGTAACCCCTTGCGAGCGCACCTGTCGACCGAGTTGGCGCCAGGAAAGTTTGAAGCTTTTTTCCAATCCCTGTTCCACCACGCAGGTACCAGCTTGACGAAGGGATTGAGCAAGGGCGAACGAAGCCCGTTTTAAATGTACTGGCGCCACAATGGCCACCGGTTGGAAGCCATTGGGTGGGGTGATCCCTTGTCGGTCCAAAGCCGAAAACAACCGATCCAAATCCAGGCCAAATCCTATAGCCGGCAACTCCCGACCGAAACGGCCGACTAAATGATTGTATCGCCCGCCCCCACCTAATTCACTTCCCAGGGAATTTGTAAAGACATCAAAAACGACCCCATCGTAATAATCAAACCCCCGAAATTCTCCGAGATCCAACACCACCGAGTCATGAACCTCATTGCGTTCAAGAAGTTCATAGACTTGCTCCAACCGTATCAACGGAGCTAAGAGGGATCGATCCTTTCCAGCGATGCGCTTTCCCCATTTCAATACCTCCATGGTGCCGCATCGTTCCGGAACTTCAAGAATGGCCCGAACGGTAGTACGCGGCACGCGTTCATGTTCCAGGATATCTTCTAAAAGAGGGAGGTCCTTCCGCGCGACGGCAATTTCCGCCTGTTTTCGTCCGGTGGGAGAAAGGCCCGAACGGGATAACAACCCTTTTAAAAATCCAACATGTCCCAATGAAATTTTACAATTGGACAACCCGGCTTGCTTAAGGACCTCGACCAAAAGAGTGACCATTTCCGCATCGCCAGCCACCGAATCGTCACCCATCCGCTCAAAACCGACTTGGAATACCTCCCGATCACGCCCTCGATGTTCCGGTTCATACCGAAAAACCGTCGTGCGATAGGAGAACCTCAAGGGGAAGGCTTCTCCCCCGAGACCCATGGCAACCATCCTGGCAATTTGGGCAGTAGCATCTGGACGGAGCACCAAGACTCGTCCGGATGCCCAATCGGCAAACTTATAACATTTTTCCAATACCTCCGGAGCGAGCCCTACGGCTAAAACATCCAGATATTCAAAAGTGGGAAGGATAATTTCCTGATAGCCCCAATTGGCGGCAAAGGCCATCAATCGCTCTTCTAAGCGCCGAACGCTCTGGACAGTATGCGGGAGGAGAGTGGCTGTTCCAATGGGAATGAGGGAACGCGCCGGTTTCATAACAGTTGGGAGAGAGAAGGGATCAACGGAAGGTGCCCGACCTTCGGGTTCAATACCGCAAACACGAACCACTAACTCAGATCAACCAAACGAACGGACAAAATATCTTTTTCATTTTTCAACTGGTCCAACACCTTGGAAGCCAACGGAGCATCCAACCCAATGATCAATAAGGCGGAGCCACCTCGCTCACATCGGGCACACTGCATGCGAGCGATATTGACATTATGGCTGCCCAAGACCTGCCCCACGATGCCAATCACCCCAGGTCGGTCCACATTATCGATCAACAGCATCTGCCCTTCGGAGACTACCTCGACCTGGAATTGGTCAATCTCCACAATTCGTGGTTCCTGTTTGTGAAAGAGCGTGCCTGCCACCGAATGCGTCCGTTGCCCTGCATCCACTTTCACACGAATGAGGCTCGTAAAATCACCGGCATCGCTGCTCTTCACTTCCTTGACCTCAATGCCTCGCTCTTTCGCCACGATGGGAGCATTCACAAAATTAATCACATCTTCAAGAATGGGAGATAGCAGTCCTTTCAGGACGGCAACGGTCACAGGGATCACACTCATTTGCGCCACTTCCCCCACATATTCAACCGTCACGGACTTGACTCCCCCATCTAGCAACTGGGCTTGGAATCGCCCCAATCGTTCGGCCAACAATAAATAGGGTTGCAGCTGCGGAAGGGCCTCCGGGGGAACAGAAGGGACATTCACTGCACCCCGTGCAATACCTCGCTTGAAATAATCGACAAATTGTTCGGCAATGCCGATGGCCACATTTTCCTGAGCCTCTTCGGTCGACGCACCGATATGGGGAGTACAGACAAAATTTTCAAGAGCCAACAACGGATGATCAGGATTGACAGGTTCTTTTTCAAACACATCAAACGCGGCGGCCGCAACTTTATTGGTTTTCAACGCCTCACACAAATCCAGTTCATTGATAATTCCCCCACGGGCACAATTCACGATCATCACACCATCTTTCATTTTCTTAATCGCATCGGCATTGATGATCCCTCTGGTTTCATTCGTCAGAGGAGTGTGAACTGAAATGACATCCGCCCGGTGAAAGAGTTCATCTAACTCGACCACCTCAATCCCCATTTTCTGAGCCCGTTCCAATGACAAATAGGGATCATATCCAATGATATTCATCGACCACCCTTGAGCCAGTTTCGCCACATAGGAGCCAATCTGTCCCATACCCACCAACCCTAGCGTCTTATTATAGAGTTCCGTACCCATAAACCGATTTTTTTCCCATTTGCCATCCTTCATGGACCCGGTGGCTTGGGGAATTTTCCGGCTCATGGAGGCAATCATCGACATCGTGTGCTCAGCAGTGGTGATCGTATTCCCACCGGGAGTATTCATGACCACAATGCCTCGGCGGGTGGCTGCTTCACTATCGACATTGTCCAACCCGGTCCCTGCTCGGCCAATGATCCGGAGACGCCCACCGGCTTCGATGACCTCTTTCGTCACTTTGGTCGCGGAACGGACAATAAGGGCTTCGTAATTGGGAATTTCCTGAAGCAATTCTTCTTTGGACAATTTTGTTTTAACGGCTACTGAAAATCCGGCCCGCTCCAAAACCTCGACACCGCGAGGAGACAAACTGTCACTGACGAGTATATTCATAAACAACTCCATTTGGGAGGCATCTCCCATTAGTGAAGGCACCCGGGTTTACAAACCGAGGTACCTCAAATCATCACCGACTAGCCTTTGCGTTTTTCGAAGTCCGCCATATAATCGATGAGCGCATCAACACCGGATTCCGGCATAGCATTATAAATACTCGCCCGCATGCCCCCGACGGAACGATGTCCTTCCAGCGTGATTAATCCCGCTTTTGTGGCACCAGACAAAAACTCTTTATCCAAGTCAGGATTAGCGAGAATAAATGGGACATTCATCCAGGACCGGGAGGCTTTTTCAACTGGATTCCGGTAGAAACCTGATCCGTCAATGGCCGCATACAACTTCTTGGCCTTCCGCTCATTGATTTTACCTATTCCCGCTAAACCACCTTGCCCCTTGAGCCATTTAAAGACTAACCCGGCGATGTACCACGCATAGGTGGGCGGCGTGTTCAGCATGGAATCCGCATCGGCCTGTTTGGCATAATCATAGGCGCTTGGGGTGATGGGCAATGCGCTCCCCATAAGATCTTCCCTGACTATGACCAGGGTAAGACCAGCCGGACCGATATTCTTTTGAGCTCCCGCATAAATAATCCCGAAACGGCTCACATCAATCGGACGGGAGAGAATGGTGGAGGATAAATCTGCGACCAAGGGCACGTTTCCCGTTTCAGGGATCCAATGAAACTCCACCCCGCCGATTGTCTCATTCGGCGTATAATGCACATAGGCGGCGTCAGGACTGAATGCCCAGCTTCCAAATGCTGGGATGGTGGTAAAATTATCACCCTCCGAGGAAGCAATGATATTCACCTTGCAATATTTTTTGGCGTCACTGATCGCTTTTTTCCCCCACGCGCCCGTCAAGACGTAGTCGGCCTGGGTCTTCCCTCGTAAAATATTCATAGGGATGGTGGCAAATTGCGTCGTCGCCCCTCCCTGCAGGAAGAGGACCTTATAATTCTTGGGCACTCCCAACAAATCACGCAGATCCTGCTCAGCCTCGGCCGCCACCGACACAAATTCTTTTCCGCGATGGCTCATCTCCATAATGGAGGCCCCTGTCCCATGCCAATCAGGCAACTCCTCCTGCGCTTGCTTTAATACGGCTTCGGGCAACATCGCCGGACCGGCACTGAAATTATATAATCGAGCCATATATTGACCTATTCTCCCTGTATTAACGGGCACAATTTTGCAAGAAAAACGGAAGGTTTCTCCGAGAAAAGAAAGCTACGCTAGCATAGGGTCCCCAACCAGTCAAGGCAAAACCCGTCCTTGTTATTTCTCAAAGAATTGGCCTACAATGGCCCCCACTTTCACAAAAAACTTCAATGAAATTTCAACGGTTTGGAGGAAACGTTGGCAGAACAAAAAGGGTTGCGACTCGAAGCGCGCGGAGAAGGATTTTACTACAAGGTAATCCTACACTTCGGAAGCACCCTCATTCCCATCAGCGATGACATTCTAGAAGAGCTTCGCGGTCAAACCGTACAAAGCCCTGAACCATTTTTTAAGTTTTTCTTGGAAAAGGTGGGGTATTCCCCTTACCTCACCGAACAAATCCGACAAGCCGTTCAGGAAGCCGGGGACTTAAACAGCCAAATGCAGGCCATCCAGCAATTCCTCAAACAGATCTAAAGTTAATCTAGGACGCAGACAGAGCTTCAACCAGACCGATTCATCAATCTAGAGACCCAAACCTTCCCATAGCCGGTCTGGCCTTTAACCAAACAATTTGTCCATAAAATTGAGTATCCGATGCTTTCGAGCCGGATCTTTTTCCAGAGCAAGGGCCCGTTGGTAATGCTGGACCGCCATCTCCGGCTTTCGTTTCTCTTCATACACTCGCCCCACCCCAAATGTTGCATGAGCATCGTTGGGATTGGCTTTCAGTGCCTTACTGAAATAGTCCAAGGCAAAATCCATTTGCCCTTTCTCATACAAGAACCATCCTATGGCGTTCGCCGCAGGACCAAACTCCGGGTCCAGACGAAGCGCCTCTTCATACTGCCGTTTGGCCAAATCCTTCCGGCCCTTGCTTTCATACAGGCCGCCCAAGGCAAAATGCACCTCCGCATCATCGGCATTGATGAGCAAGGCCTTTTTATACTCCTCAATGCCCAAATCCAATTTTCCCTGCTCGGCCAGGGCACAGGCGAGATTGGTATGACCCGTGATTTCATTCGGACAAAGCTTCAACACTTCCCGATATTGAGGAATGGCCATTTCCAATTGGCCTTGCTCCTGATAGGCCAACCCAAGCTTCAATCGGGCGGCTACGTATGAGGGATCCCGTTTCACCGCTTCCCGATAGGCTTTGACAGCTTTATCGATCCGCTCTTGACGTTGATGAATTTGGGCCAGAAAAAAGTGAGGGTACGGCGATTGGGGCAGCAACCCTACCACACGTTCAAAATATGCAATGGCATCCTCTAATTTTCCGCATTGTGTGTGAAACACCCCCTGAATCAACAAAATAGGAGGTTCATCCGGAAATTTTCCTCGAAGCTGATCCACCCACTCACAAACCGTCTCTTTGTCAGATACTTCCGCTAAGGCCTTGGGGAATACCTGCCATGCCTGAAAAAAATCCCCCCGCAACAAATACACGACATTCAAGGCGAAAAATGGTCGCGGTCCGCATTCCGGCTCCTGAGACCACCGCCGGGCCACGTCACAGACCTCGTCCCATTGCCCGGCTCGCATCGCAGATTCAAGAGAATGTTCAAGACTATCAATCATTGTAATACTAATCCCTTTGATCATTATCGTATTAAGGCATCTTCCACATCGGGCGGCGTCGCGTGAATCAAATTGCCCAAGTAAGGATGTCGCTCCACCATTTTCTGCCTCATCAGCCAGGCAACGGTCCGGTACGACCAATGGCCTTTGACGCCAGACCGCAATTTGGAAATATATTCCACTTCGGCAAAATCCATTTTAAACAGGCACCGCACGCGAAAGCCGAAAGGAATGGCATACAAGGCCGCTTCCTGGTTTACGCCGCGCAACCGGTCAATATCCTCCCGCACGGCATCCATAGCCAGCCGGTATTCTTTTTCCACCCCGGCCTTTCCTAAAACAGCCGGGACATCGTATCCGTGCACGGTGGTAAAGTTCTGTTGAACCTGTTGGCACCGGCGATGACGGTGCATATCCCGCCATCCACCAATATCCATCAACACATCAAAAATAAACGCATACCCGGAACGAAATTCTTTCGCCAGTTCGTCGTGCGGACCACGACTTTTGACAGCCGCCTCCACGACTTCCTGCTTTTCTTTTTCCGACCATCCTTGCACCCATGGTAACAACACCCGGTAGGGGGCCTGGCTGACCCGGTAAACCAAGGTAGTCACCAGCTCATCCAGCGGAGCATGAGGCTCCACCAAATCCACCGTCTGATCACACCCGGCCCAGGCTTTGGGATCATCCACTCCAGCCTGTTTGACCAGCCCCTTCACATGACGCAACACATCACGATAGACCGAACCCTGATACGCATTGGCTCCCGCGTAACGCGCCAGAGTGGGAGCCAACGGCTCCAACCCCATAGAAGATTCCCGCTGAAGATCCGCCCAGACAGTGGAAGGCACATGGGCGCAGGCCTCTTTCAAGTCCTCGCCTATGCCCTGCAACTCCGGCAATTGGGCGGACAATAGTCGGGTTATTTGTTTTTCCAACGTGCGGATGCTGACTACTTGTCCGACGTTGGTCTTGGCCGCCAACGGCAACAGATACCGTATGACATCATAGGTGCGGGCACCGATCGTTCGTTCATAATCGGCAGGCTTCATCGATTCGGGACGAGGAGCCTGCTCCGTCAGATAGGTATGGATGGGGCCTTTCAATAGTCGATATATATTATAGAGGCTCCCTAGGATGCCCCGGTAGTCGCCCTCCGTTTCGGAGTTCGCAATTTCATTGGGTACATAGCAGCCGGCAGCCGCAAAATTCTGATACCGGCTGGATTTGGCTTGGCCATCCCAGAGAGGTTCGTCCTCAATCCGGATCGCGGCCAACTCTGAGATGTTCTCAAAACAAATCGTGGCATGCCCCAGATCCGCAATGGAACCATGACCGTAGGCAAAATAGAACTGCTCCCAAAATTTTTCCGAAGAATGAGAATGGACCCACCGCAAACTCTCTTCAATAGAATCGGGGGAGCGGCTATACCGGGCTAACGCATAGGCAGATTTCTCAGGGGGCATGGGGGCCAGGGCAATAACTTTTCGGTCACGTCGCTCATCACTCATGACAACATCCTGCTCCTCCCCTTTCAAACAAAAAGCAAGGCTCCACTATAGTCAGACGGCTTCCACTTCTCAAGTCGGTTTTCTGAACCGCCGATGGCATAGGGGAATACCCTTGCATGTCCTCAACATCTTGACTACACTCCGCCGAACTTTCATCGATCCATACACCCATTCATGAATATTTCCGATCGACAATCGATACACGGCCAATGGTCATCCCGCTGGACCTTTATCCTTGCCGCCACCGGCGCCGCAGTGGGATTGGGCAATATTTGGAAATTCCCATATCTCACCGGTGAAAACGGTGGTAGCGCGTTTGTCCTGGTCTATGTCATCTGCGTGGCCACGTTGGGCATTCCGTTGATGATGGGAGAAATTCTATTGGGACGTCGTGGCCGATCCACCCCCATCCGGACGATGCAAATCCTGGCGGAAGAAACGAACACCACGCAATGGTGGCAGATCATCGGCTGGACGGGAACACTGGCCGGCATGCTGATCCTCTCCTATTACAGCGTGATCGGCGGATGGACGCTGGCCTACATTTTCAAGTCTGCCGGGGGGACCTTCAGTGGAGCAACCGGCCAATTTGCAGCCGATACGTTTGCGACATTCATCGGTAGTGGCATGACGTTGTTCATCTGGCACACGGCATTTATGGTCCTCACCATGGGGGTAGTGGCAGGCGGGGTGCAAGGCGGCCTGGAGAAAGCCGTACAGTTTCTCATGCCTACGCTCTTTATTCTCCTCCTGTTAATGGTGGGCTACAGCATGACCACCGGCTTTTTCGGCAAAGGTCTGGAATTTCTCTTTACTCCCGACTTCAGCAAATTGACCGGAGCCAGCATGCTCTCCGCCATGGGACAAGCCTTCTTCAGCCTGAGCTTGGGTATGGGCACGATCATGATTTACGGCTCCTATGTCCCTAAGGATACCTCCATTGCCAGCACCTCGGTGGCCATCGCCCTGGCCGATACCGGCGTGGCCCTATTGGCAGGCATGGCCATTTTCCCCATTGTCTTCGCCAACAACCTGGAAGCCGGCTCCGGGCCCGGCCTCATCTTTCAAACCCTTCCCGTGGCCTTCGGCAACATGACCGGCGGTCTGGCGTTTGGATCACTCTTTTTCATCTTGTTGCTTGTGGCTGCCTGGACCTCCTCGATTTCACTGATCGAGCCCTTGGTCACCTGGCTCATTGAAACGTTTGGCATATCCAGACTCAGAGCTGCCCTCTACTCTGGCATCGCCACTTGGCTGGTTGGGCTTGGTACAGTCTGGTCCTTCAACCTGTGGGCAGACCTCACATTCTTCGGACTCACATTCTTTGATTTATTGGATTTCGTCACCTCCAACCTCATGCTGCCCCTTGGAGGAATTCTTATTGCTCTGTTTGCCGGCTGGCTCATGAAAGCCGAAAACACCAAGGCCGAACTCAACATACACAACCCCGCCATCTATGCGGCATGGCAAGCGCTCGTCCGCTACATTGCGCCGGTCGCCGTCTTCATCGTACTCCTCAACGCCATCGGCCTCCTATAGGTAAACCTGTGAGGTCTCCTCCCTGGCATTCCTATATCTATTGAACGAAAATCTTCCAACTCAAGGTAAAGAAGATTATTATTATTCGCCAAAGCCCCGGCTTCCTGGCGGCAGAATGTTCAATGTGAAATGTCCATCAAGAATAGCTGATGCGGGACCGACAAGGCTCCCTAACGAAAGGAGCCTGTATTTATGAGTGAAATTTCTGCATTAGCTGTCGCCAACACCCTGACCCAAGCTGCGTTGCCGCTCATCCAATCCGCGGCCGCACCACAGACCCAGGGAAGTTCTTCCGCATCGTCTTCCACAGAAGACACCGTTTCGATTTCTTCAGAAGCCAAGGAGCTTCAGAACCACCACGACTAATCCACACGTTAAAGTGGTGCAAAGCGATTCCGGATGTCCTCGCCAGGGATGGCGCAGAACATCGGGGAACTCTCCCGCCTGTTCAAATAGCCCCGGTCATCATTCTAAATGCCGTCCCTGCTACCAATAAGGTAGGATTCCCTCAAAATCCATCCATTACCGATAAAATTACAGAAAGCAGAAGGAACAACAATCCTTAGTTGGTTGGCAAGAGATTTACCTGTATGGTCGATAAAGCTTTAATTGGAATCCGGGAACCCAACGAAAGGACCAGCACCAATGAGCCAAATCGCAGCACTTACCGCAGCCAACGCCATTGCCCAACTCACACTACCTCTCGTCCAAGCCTCGGTTCTTCCACAAAAAAAGGGACAGACCCATTCGCCTGTTACACCCTCGACCCATATCACCGACACCGTCTCCATCTCTGCCAAAGCTGCAGCCCTACAAAAACAAAAAATCTAGCTTGTTTCTCCAAACACCAGCCTCCATATCCCTCACTTCATTAATGGAGGTTGTTGACCAAAATCCGCTTCAGAAAAATAAGGCGGAGAAAAAATGAGCCATCATTATTGTCTGCGGGAATAGAAAAAAGCTTCAAACTGATACAATCCGCTGGTAAACTCGCTTTGAGTTCAATGGATGAATGCAACACCATGCATTATTTTTTTGCAAAGGGGGGGGGGGGTGTTGCCTATGGCACAATTAGGACGCCCTGGGTTATCAATCGTTCAGAAAGCGATGGGCTGGAAGTATTGGCAGGCCGGGCAGTCGTTCAGCGATATCGGACGGCTGTTGGGCAAAGCGCCAGGTTCGATTTATCGGATCGTGGCCAGCCATGGGGGAATACCTCCGTCCCGTCGACGCCGATCGCGCTGGGCTCTCACGGTGGCGGAACGGGAGGAAATTTCTCGAGGTCTTGCGGCTGACTATTCCCTCCGCCACATCGCGGCCGTGCTGGGGCGTGCACCGTCCACGGTGATGCGTGAAGGGGCGCGCCATGGCGGACGCGAGGGCTATCGGGCCGCGGTTGCCGAGGCGCAGGCTTGGGAGGATGGCCGTCACCCCAAACAGTGTCGCCGCGCCACGCAGCCTCGCTTGCGACGGCTGGTGGCCCACAAGCTCCAGCGGGATTGGTCTCCCGAGCAAATTGCGGGATGGTTAACGCGCCACTTTCCCCATGAACCTCTGCTGCGTGTGTCCCACGAAACCATTTATCGGAGTCTCTTTATTCAGGCCCGCGGCGTGCTCAAGAAAGAACTGCTGGCCCATCTGCGGTCGCGACGAACGGCGCGCCGCTCCAAGTGCGCGAGTACCGAGGGGCAGCCGCGGGGACAAATCATTGATGGGGTGTCGATCCGCAAGCGGCCGGCCGACGTCACCGATCGAGCCATTCCCGGGCACTGGGAAGGCGATGTGCTCTCGGGCTCGAACAACACGCATATGGCCACCTTGGTGGAGCGGCAGTCTCGGTTTACCGTGCTCGTGAAAGTAGCGGGGAAGGACACGGCCAGTGTGGTCAACGCCCTCATCCTCCAGGTACAACGTCTCCCCCGGACTCTCCGGCGGTCATTGACGTGGGATCGAGGGATGGAGATGGCTGCGCATAAGCAGTTCACCGTGGCCACAAAGGTGCAGGTCTACTTCTGCGATCCCCACAGTCCGTGGCAACGGGGCACGAATGAAAATACGAATCGGTTACTCCGCCAGTATTTTCCGCGCAGGACCGACCTCTCACCCTACTTCCACGCGGAGCTGGATCAGGTCGCCTTACGGCTCAATCGACGGCCGCGGAAGACACTGGCGTTCCTCACGCCAGCAGAGAAATTACAAGAGAGTGTTGCATTGATCGGTTGAACTCAAGGTATCTTTTTTCAATTTTGCGAGGGTTCGACTGATTGCGACCGATGCAGGGAAGCTACTCATAGAGGTTCAAAGTGAGTAGAAAGATTTTTTAGATTTCTGAATACAATACAAGCTGGACGCCAATCATGATCACAAATAAGGCCCAGATGATTTTCAGGAAGGATTTCGGCCTGAAAGAAGTGTTTATGGAAGCTTGGGACTGAGACAGCCATTCCCCCACAAACCAAGCAACTCCCCCCGCCAAAGCCAGAGTACCCATCATATTATGGTGAACTTGTATTTGATGCCCGGCTGGATGAGGCCCATGCATGTGCATAAACAACATGAAACCGCCAATCAAGGCAAACCCCGGCAGCAGGGCACGCCAAATGAAGTGATGAATTTTCCCTACACGAAAAAACCACTCAACCAGACCCACGCCCAAAGCCAGAATGCCGAAAATTTTGTGCTGTAACATTTCCGGATCTTTGCCGGAAAGCGTCTCGGCTAAGGTCCAGCTCCCAATAGGCCAAGCTTCATGGTCACTCCAGATGAGGACAAAGATCCCAGAAACTATTAATGATACCGGCAGGAACCAACGAACCCACACCACAACATGCCAGCCCATCGCCGTTTGTAACTCACTCAATCCCACCAAAATGACCCCAAGCCCTGCAAAGGCATGGTTGAACTCGGAGTAGGCGATGCCTTCCAATGATCCTTCCCATTGTCCCTGTGCCACCGTATAACTATGGGCATGCTCATGTTCGGGATGATGAACCTCCACTCCCATGTCAGCTATCCCATCATTCGGCCACACCAACAGGACCAATGTGGATAAGATCAGCATCAGAAAACAGCCTTGCAGAATTTTGAATCCTGACAGCCCATCTGCCAGTTTCGTCGCAAGAGGATTTGCCATAAGTCCCTTGAGTTAGGGTGTAAAAAAGGCCACTCCCACGTTAAACAACCAGGCGTTGAGGCCGATATTCCGCTCGCCGATTCCTGAATTGGATATATGATGAAAGCGAATTCCGGCGGTGATCGCCCAGTTTTCCGATACAAAATAGGAAACACCTGGTCCGGTTTGCAAAATAAAATTAAACTGCGTGCTTTGCTCCGGAATCCGTGGCGCAAGATCGGTCCACAACATGCCAGCCCCTCCGTCCCAAAATGGCATCCATCGGCCAAATGATAAAAAATTGTATTTTACCACCAAAGACCCGCCAAAAGCCGACGCGCTGAATGGTTGGAAGTAATGGGCTGCCATAGGTTCGACTATCACTTCGACATTTCCTTCTAACCAGCCGTCCCCAATCGGATCGGTTAAGACCTGTCCCAACTGCGGAAGCACATACAACGCACTTCTATTGGCTGAAGGTGCATTCCCAAATGCATTATTCCCTTGCCAATATCCCAGCAACAGTCCATATTCCACTGTGCCTTTGGTCACTCGTGTCCGAGCGTCTAGATCGGCTCCTGTAGCCAGGCCAACCGGGCCTAATATCAGAAAGCACCAAATTCCCAGGATGAAAAGGCCTCGTGGTTTGTGTGGTGTCAATCCCCTCATTTTATTTACGATGGCCAACGAAGGTCGGACAACCCCCGGAAAATCATTCATGGTCTGGCTCCGATCCAAAGGTCAATAACTTCAGGGAATTTCTCATATTGGCCATGAACGACGCAATGCATTTTGGGGGTTTAATGATTAAAATATAGTACGCTTTGGAGCGTTGATCCATGCCTATTCCACACCATACCCCCGACACCGAATCTCCCACGATAGCATCAGACCCGCTTCAACGATTATCCCTGGCGGTCAAGGAACTGAATCGATTGATCAATCGCGCAAAACACCTCGGAGAACTAGCCGAGCAACCCCTACCTCAACAAGAAAGCCCGAAGGCTTCCCTGCAAAACCCCGGATCTCCTGTATCTTCAGATAAAAAGTGACTGGTCGATTTCTTGGTAGGGTAGGACGGCTCAGAGGCACCAACGAAATTTTCTTGGTGGCTTTTGATGATTGTCAGTAAAACCACAAGGGGATACAATGTTGTTTTCAGCGCTACGTTCCTTCCCCCAAGCCCTCAATCAAGAGCGCATTAAGGGCATTGATCGTAAAGCCTTTTTTTCGTAAGAGGTATGACTGAAATCATTTAGTGAGTCTTTCTATGGTCCATCCCCTGAAACCGGGGAACCCCTTGTTCCTATTTTTGAGGAAATCTGGGCTTGGCGGTACAGTTTTCGGTTCGCAGGACCGAACAAAACAAAGAAAGAGAAATCGGAGCACATTCGTTACTTTTTCCTGAAACAGGCCATCCCACTGCTTTTTCAAAATTTTCAGCGCACTCAGACATTGAGCTGAAATCCATTACTATATATACATTGGACGCCTCTTCATCTTAAAAGAAAAGACTCTACGGATAGCGTGAGAAGATAACTCTCATCGACAAATTATGGCGACATCAACATTTACCCATTTAAAACAACTCGAAGCAGAAAGCATTCATATTTTTCGTGAGGTGGTGGCGGAATGTCACAAGCCCGTCATGCTGTATTCGATCGGAAAGGATTCATCCGTCTTGTTGCACCTGGCCCGCAAGGCGTTCTATCCGTCTCCCTTGCCGTTCCCTCTCATGCATATCGATACCACGTGGAAATTCCGCGAAATGATCGAGTTCCGAACAAAGATAGTGGCCGAACATCAGCTTGACCTGATCGTATACACCAATCCGACCGGACTCGAACAAGACATCAATCCCTTTATTCACGGATCGTCCCTGCACACGGAAATCATGAAGACGGACGCTCTCAAGCAGGCTCTCAATAAATATCAATTTGATGCGGCATTCGGAGGAGCCCGTCGCGATGAGGAGGCCTCCCGGGCCAAGGAACGCATCCTCTCCTTTCGCACGACCACCCATCGCTGGGATCCCAAAAACCAGCGGCCGGAATTATGGAATATTTTCAATACCCGAGTGCGGACCGGGGAAAGCCTGAGAGCCTTTCCCCTCTCCAATTGGACCGAGCTGGATGTCTGGCAATATATCTTTCTGGAAAAAATCCCCATTGTTCCCCTGTATTTGGCGAAAAAACGGCCGATCGTCGAGCGCGATGGCATGCTGCTGATGGTGGATGACCACCGGTTTCCCCTGAAGCCGGGCGAAACGCCCCAGATGCGGTCGGTGCGTTTCCGGACCCTGGGGTGTTATCCCCTTACGGGGGCCATTGAGTCGACCGCTTCAACATTACCCGAGATCATTCAGGAAATGTTGGTGGCACGGACCTCGGAACGGCAAGGTCGCCTGATTGACCGAGATGTGGTGGGATCCATGGAAAAGAAAAAGCAAGAAGGATATTTTTGATGACTATGCCCTCCAATCTGATCTCCAGCGACTTGGTCTCCTATCTCAAAAATCAGGAAGAGAAAAGCCTCCTACGATTTATCACCTGCGGAAGCGTGGATGACGGAAAAAGCACCCTCATCGGACGATTGTTATGGGACTCCAAATTGATTCTGGAAGACCAATTGGCCACCTTACAGGCCGACAGTAAGCGAATTGGGACGCAGGGCGGTGACCTTGATTACGCTTTGCTGGTTGACGGGCTGCAAGCCGAACGGGAGCAGGGCATCACCATTGACGTCGCCTACCGATTTTTTGCCACGGACAAACGCAAATTTATCGTGGCGGATACTCCAGGACATGAACAATACACCCGGAACATGGCTACGGGCGCTTCAACCGCCAGTCTGGCCATTGTGATGATCGACGCCCGCAAGGGCGTACTCACACAAACCATGCGCCATAGTTATCTCGTATCGTTGCTAGGGATCACCAAGGTCATTCTGGCCATCAACAAAATGGATTTGGTGGATTACTCCCAAAACACCTTTAGGGCGATTCAAACCACTTATGAAGTATTTTCCAAAAAGTTGCCCTTTAAGGAAGTGGTGTGCATACCCGTATCCGCGCTGAAAGGCGACAATGTCTTCCATCGAAGCCCGCATACCGACTGGTACCATGGACCAACCATTATGGGCCATCTGGAAACGGTGGACATCCAAAGCGACGCGCTTACGCAACCATTCCGCATGCCGGTGCAGTGGGTCAATCGGCCCAACTTGGATTTTCGGGGATTTTCGGGGACGATTGCCAGTGGGATGATCCGACCCGGTGATAGACTCGTCGCTCCTTCCTCCGGACAAACCAGTACCGTCGCACGAATCGTCACCTTTGACGGAGATGTGAATTCAGCGGAAACCGGTCAATCCATCACGTTGGTTTTAGAAGATGAAATTGACGTCAGCCGGGGCGAGATCCTCAGTGCCGTTCAGGATCGTCCGACCACCGCCGACCAATTTGAAGCGACTATCATCTGGATGCATGATGATCCGCTATTGCCGGGCCGTAAATATTTACTGAAAGCCGGAACTCGAACCATCCCGGCACAGGTGAGCGAGCTGAAATATAAGGTCAATGTCAACACACTGGAACATTTAGCCACCAAAACGCTGAAATTGAACGAGGTGGGGATTTGCAATGTGTCGCTTGATCAACCCATTTCCTTTGATCCCTACCGGGAAAATCGGCAGACCGGCGCCTTCATCCTGATTGATCACTATACCAACGCCACCATTGCTGCCGGGGTCATCGACTTTGCCTTGCGACGGGCGGACAATATTCATTGGCAATCGGTAGAAATTCATAAAGAGGCCCGAGCCACCTTGAAGGGCCAAAAGCCCTTTATCCTCTGGTTCACCGGCTTATCCGGGGCAGGAAAATCCACCGTGGCCAATATGGTGGAAAAGAAACTGCATTCATTGGGTCGACACACCTATTTATTGGATGGCGACAATGTCCGCCATGGACTGAACCGGGACTTGGGATTTACCGATGCCGACCGGGTGGAGAATATCCGCCGTGTCGCCGAGACGGCCAAACTCATGGTAGATGCCGGCCTTATTGTGCTGGTCTCGTTTATTTCACCATTTCGGAGCGAACGGGAAATGGCCCGCATGCTGGTAGAACAGGGAGAGTTCTTAGAAGTATTTATTGATACGCCCCTGGAGATTTGTGAACAGCGGGACGCGAAAGGACTCTACAAAAAAGCCCGGGCCGGGCAACTCAAAAATTTTACGGGTATCGATTCTCCCTATGAACGGCCGGATGACGCGGAAATCATGATTGATGGAGCAACTCAATCTGCCGAACATGCCACCCTCACCATCGTCAAAACCTTGGAATCCCAGGGCCTCATTCCCACTTCCTAACTCTCCTCCTTGACTCAATCCTATTCATGTCTCCATCGGTTCTGAAGAAATCGCAATTGCCTTCTATGACTCTAAGACCATGTCACTTCTTCAGAAATAATAACTGACGATACTATACCGCGCGCCATGCGTTACCGGGGTCACTTCGTGAACGAGGTTGGCATTGAAGGCCACAAGCAACCCTTCTTCTGCAATGATGGGAAATCCATACTTTTTTGATCGCGAATTATCCAACAACCCATACAGGGTTAGCGCACCCCCTGCAAAGCTGGAATCATCGAGACTTTCTCCTGCTCTATTCAAAAAAAGAACAGCTGAGATTTTACGTTCCCGCACATAGTCGGAAACTTGAGAATTTTCCGCGACATCCCTATGAGGCACATGAAAGTCCCCAGTTTGGTAGATCAAAAATTGTGGAAATTCAAAGCCCTGAAAGGATTGCTGAAAGTGGCGAACGAGGAGGGCAGTCACTTCGTGAAATCGTTGCGAGATCAAGCTGGCCGTGGAAGGGCAGACCGTGCGAATTTTGGCCGGGCGTTTTGCCCGACATCCACCACACTCTCACCGTCTTTGGTTACCTTTGCCTGCAGGCTCAGTGGGGTGTCCCGCATTTCAGTGCGAATCTGTCGGCAAAGCCGAGGATCAAGAAAGGTTTCTTGAATAAAGACCCCTTGGTGAACCCAGAACTGACGGGACAGTCGATGAAAGTCCATCATTCCTCAACCCAGTCGGAGCATAACACAGGTTCAGAAATTATCCTTCTGAAAGATGTAGCCCCCGGATGAACAATCTACTGGAATAGCTCTCCTATTGACCGGGCGGGTCACCAACTGAGTTGGTGTTGGCGGTCAAGTCGCGTAACACCCCCAATACCTGAAGCTTTGGGGCTTGATATTCCAGATTTTTCCCGTTTTCCGGTGTGGACGCTGAGGGATCCGATTGGGGACTTGTGAAGGGTTCATGGCTATTCCTTCCCTACTTCGAAAATGAATAAAATAAAAATATTATTTATGAATTTTTTTATCGCCCTTTTCAACCTCAATGACGTGTTCCGAGGGCAATGACCATTAACCTTTACAGTAAAGCCTGTCAAGATTTTTTTGGCAAAAGCATTTCATTGATGAAGCCAATGCGAGACCTCAAGCCTCCTCGGTCTTGAAATTTTCCATTATATTTCAAGGGAAATGTGTCATGAATGTCAGCCTAAACCCATCAGGCTGGCCGTTAATGCATAACCACGCAATTCGCACTTTTTTCCAATTTAAACGGGAGGACGATTTAAGTGAAGATATACACTTAAATATTTCCACTGTTTTCATGTTAAAAAAAACTCAGCGTTCCCCGAGTTTCTGCTCAGCCAGACGATTAGCCACCATCAAAGGCGGAATCCTCTCTTCAAAAGATACGGTTAATACTTCATGCACGGTTCCTTCGATTTTCTTGATCCAGGGCATCACGCTTCGTTGATGTAAAATTTCTCTCACCACAAGATGAATCAGCCCTCCCGCATTCAAGACGTAATCCGGGATATGAAGAATGCCTCTGTTCATCAAGCGATATGGATCCTTCCCCTCATCCAAACATTGGTTATTGGCGCCCCCGGCAACAATTTTGGCTCGAAGCTGAGGGATGGTCTTCGCGTTGAGGACCCCTCCCAGTGCACAGGGTGCAAACACATCCGCTGGCACCTGATGAATTTTGGACAGGGAAACGACGGAAGCCTTCCAGGCTCGCCGGGCTCGTTCTGTCCGTTCCGGCGCCAGGTCAGCCACAAGCAGCTTAGCACCCTTTTTCCAAAGAAGAGTACCAAGATGCCACCCTACATGTCCGACCCCTTGGATGGCGACGACTCGCCCTTGCAAGTTTTTGCTGCCATACACCAGGTTGCATGCCATTTGGATGCCGGCCAGAACTCCCTTGGCAGTCGCCAACGACGGATCCCCGCTTCCCCCGCGTTTTCGTGTGGTTCCCGTCACGTGGCAAGTCCGTTCCGACACCACATCCAGATCTTCGGGCAGGATCCCCGAATCTTTCGCTCCGATATATTCTCCCTGAAGGTATTCAATTAAATCCCCAAGAGAGAGCAGGAGGTCCCGGGTTTTGTCTTTTTCGGGGTCACCGATAATAACCGCCTTACCGCCCCCCATAGGTAATCCCGAAATGGCGGCTTTTTTGGTCATGGCCTCAGCCAACCGGAGCACGTCCCATAACGCCTCCTTCTGATTCTCATATGGCCACATCCGGATTCCGCCCAGGGAGGGGCCTCGCTTCGTAGAATGCACGGCAATGATCGCATGCAACCCGGCAGTCCGATCCTTCCCGACCACCACGGTTTCAAACCCTTTGATTTTAAGATGTTTAACGGTGAGCATAATCTAATGAGGTTACCCCTTTTTTATTCTATGCCGAAGTTTTCGTTAACTCAAAACGAATCTACCGTAACCTCAAAAAAACAATTTACGATACCGGAAGATACGGATTCCCACGACCATAATCGTTTCCATTTTAGTTGAAAGGGTTCAGGACAGATACATGGACCTGTGCCCAAGGAGGAACCATGCAAAATGATTGGAATTTGTGGGGCGCGGCAGCTCAAAACTTCAGCATATTCTCATTTGACGTAACAGTATATCTGAACTAATGTGACGGCGATTTCTCAGTATAAAAAAACCCAATGGCGAACAGTCTTCTGTCCGGGAAAATCCGAAAAAGGGAGGGCACCATGTTGCATCCGGGTACCGAACTCAGAAAAATCAACGACGAGATCGGATACGGGGTGTTTGCAACCCGCGCAATTCCTCGGGGGACCATCACTTGGGCATTGGACCCACTGGATCAGATTCTTGTGCCTCAAGCGGCGGAACAACTTGAAAAACCCTACGGCGGCAATTTGTTGCGGTACACCTGGGTCAACGGAAACGGACACCGGATCCTCTGTTGGGACTTTGGACGTTTCATGAACCACAGCTGTGAGGCCAACTCCTATGGACCCGGCGGCTGTCAGTTTGAAATCGCCGTACGTGATATCGCCGCAGACGAGGAAATCACGTGCGACTATGCCACACTCAATTTGGAGAACCCGCTTGTGTGTCGATGCAGTTCCTCTCGGTGCCGTGGAGTGGTCAACTCGGATGATTTAGAAAATATCGCGTCCATGTGTGATGAACTGATCCGATCAGCATTCACGCGAATTCGGGACGTGAAGCAACCACTGTGGCACTGGCTCGAAAGTCAAAATAAGGAGATCGACCGTATGTCGGACTATCCTGACAGCATCCCGTCTGTCTTGAAACACCGGTGGCGGCCGGCGCCGCCTCTCCTCCTAGCAGCCCAAAGGTTGGGATCATAAAATGGCCGACAAGCTTTCCTCAAGTGAAAAGACATCCCGTGCGGCCATGGTCAAGGTGCGACGGGTCCGTCTGGATGATATTCCAGCTCTCTATGCCTGCCAGGCTGCGGCCTATGCCAATTACGGACCAGGCGGGCTCTGCGACGAGCGCCAACTCAGGATGCAGGTCGAAGCGTTTCCTGAAGGCCAGCTCATTGCAACCATCGATAACAAGGTTGTCGGATATGCCATGGCGCTTATCGTCCACCTCGATGAAGATTCGCCCTGGTATTCCTATGCCGAAATTACCGGAAACGGTACCTTTAGTACCCATGACCCGGCAGGCGATGACCTGTATGGAGTGGATATGGCCGTGCATCCTGATTACCGCGGCCTCGGGATCGCCGGAAAACTCTACGAGGCCAGGATGAACATCATGAAACGCTTTAACCTTCGCCGGATGGTCGCGGGAGGTCGCATACCGGGATACCGCGAACACGCCGGCCGTATGTCGGCCGAACAATACGTCGAAAAAGTCTGTCAGGGGGAACTGAAAGATCCTGCTCTCTGTGCCCATCTCAAAGCCGGGTATCAGGTGAAAGGCGTCCATATGAGTTATCTACGCGACGAACAAAGCCTGAATTACGCCACGTTTCTTGAACTCAAAAACTCCGCGTATCGCAAGCCGAAACGCACCATTGCCGCATCGCCTATGAAAAGACCGGTGCGAAAGATCAGGGTCTGCGCCGCCCAGTATGAAATGCGCTCAGTCAAAAGCTGGGAAGCCTTCGAACACCAGGTGGATTTCTTTGTCGCCACCGCCGAGCAATATCACTGTCACTACCTGGTCTTTCCCGAGTTATTCACCGTTCAGCTGTTCAGCATGCTCGCCCCCGACATGAAACCCGTAGACGCCATCATTGAACTGGCGGACATGGAGGGCCGTTACCGGGAGATGTTTATTAAAAAGGCCAAAAGTTCCGGCCTCTACATCATAGGGGGTTCTCATCCGGTCCGAGTCGGTACAGGCATTCGCAATGTGGCCCATCTATTCGATCCCGTCGGCAACGTGTATACGCAGGACAAACTGCACGTCACACCGAACGAGCGGAAAGAATACGGGATCGAACCGGGGGAAGGGCTGAAGGTATTTGAAACCAGTCATGCCCGGATTGCCATCCAGGTCTGCTACGACATCGAGTTTCCGGAGCCTACCCGATTGTTGACCCTGGCAGGGGCGGAGGTTATATTCGTCCCCTTCAGTACGGATGAACGAAAAGCTTATTTGCGAGTACGCTACACCGCCCAGGCACGCGCCGTAGAAAACGGGATCTATACCGTGCTTTCCGGCAACGTGGGAAATTTACCGCAGGTCGATAACTTCCTCATCAATTACGGTCAGGCCGCCATCTGCACGCCGAGCGATTTTGCCTTTCCCACTGATGGTATAGCGGGAACCGCGGACTTTAACAGCGAAACCGTCGTCATCAGCGACCTTGATCTGGTGGTGCTTCAGGAAGCGCGTGAGATGGGAAGCGTGCGTCCCCTGCGAGACCGCCGGCTCGACATCTACGGCCTTGAGGCTAAAAACCCGGTAGAGCTCATTCGACTGCCATAACCAAAATGCAAATTGTCTGGCAGAGAGCTTGCCGAAATATCCAGCCTGGACAAATCCGGGAATAACGACTAGGAGACAGGCAAGTAGGAGTTTCATGACGCACCTCCTGGTCGGACTTTCGGTCCTAGGCCTCGGGTGTATCGCTCGTCAAGCTCCGAACCGTTGGCGCACAGCAGCCAGACCTTTCCAGTCTTCCATATCTTGCTCCGGTTTTTCTGCCCGATATTTCCCATAGAGAGCCATACCTTCATGGTCTTCTAGAATATCGACCTGAACGCCCTTTTGCCGGAGCATTTCTTCGTTACCCGATGCATTCGTTACGTCACCCACGACGACCCTGTTGAACTGGCGCATATAAAGCAACGTCGCACACACATCGCAGGGGCTTAATGTTGTAAAAATTGTCGTGCGACTGAAATCGTAGCGCCCCGCATCTCGTATCGCGGATGTTTCACCATGGTTGTACGGGTGGTTCTCCTGTACAAGGGTATTATGGCCTTTGCCTACAATCTGGTGTGTTTCATTGCTGATAATCACGCCACCAATCGGACAGCCGCCTTCATCATATCCCTTCTGTGCCAGGAGAACCGCGATATGCATGAAGTCCCTGTCCGTTAGTTTCTTGAAAAAGCCTTCCTCGACTATCTTCGACAAGCTTTTGGTTGGAAGATGAGCAATAGTATTCAATACCTCATTTGTTACAGGCGTATTTTGAGTAATGAACGCTTTCATGCCAATTTTTCTCCCACTCTTGAAAGATTGAAGTCACTTTGGCAACCGGGCTGTTTGCTCCTCCCTTTTCTTCCCCTAGATGGCCTGGCCCGTCTTGGGCCGCTCACAGGCTTCTCTTCCGCCATTCCCACGGCGGTACCAGTTGTGGATCAGCCCATAAGCCTTCCTGTGCTTCTCGCACTTCTTTCTTCAGCCTCCTCTAGGACGGTATCCCCTAGCGACTACGTTCAATACCACCAGCACCAAAACATCTTTGACCAGTGTGTGATTGACATTCGTACCGTCTGGCAAGCTCACAGCGCCAAGAGCGTGCCTCCTACTTGTCCTTGCCGTGGGTCTCTTCTTAATGTCAGACCTTCTCAAAGACGGGTTCTGGTCCAGTCTGCTTCGCTCGTTTCCCAAAGGCTTGCCCTTCTCAGTGCAGTCGAATCCGTTGAAAGGGATACGTTCAGGATACCGGTTGTGCAGGACTTTGATAGTGTCGCCATCGAAGATGGAGACAACGGGGCCTCAACACCCATCAGATAACGCGTGCAGGAAGCTTCGGATTGAGCACCTTGCGGGCGCTTTCGGCACCGCTCACGGGTAACCGTGCCGGATTGAGTAATCCGATCTGTACCAAGACGCTCGCCTGATCCCAATAAATATGCTCGTGGGTAATCTTGCCATTCTTGACTCCGACAATGACTGCTACGGCCATTTCGACTTTCTTGCCCGTGGGCGGTACGCCAGGAAGCATCCAGTCGATCGCTCTCGTGTGGGTAAAGCTGATCACCACTTCATCCACGATTTGATCAGTTCCAATGGTCCGAGAGACATTAACCATTTTGACATCGGGAGGAAAGAATTTGCCAACAAGATAATTCCGATAGAAATCACGGACGCCTTGACGACCCACCCCACCCATCATATTCGCAACATTATGTAGATGAGGATTGTCAGACATGGTGGCCATGGTGGTATCGAGGTCTCCGTCTAGCTCGGCTTTGACATGACGCTCCAGGAGATCATTCATGGCCTGTTGGGCTGCAGACAATTTACCTCTCATCATTGATCCCTCCTAGTTGGCTACGTTGACTGGGCTTGCTTCGTTTCCGAAGACAATCAGCCTAGTTTTGCTGGAATGTCTCCGTTGCTCCATGACACACCTCCTAGTCTATTTTATGCCGCTTTTCGGATGTGTCCATAAATCGAGGAAGACCAGAGGACCCCGTGTCTGTGAATGATCAGGCAGGCCATAATTCCTCCATGTCACGGGGAATGACTGAAACCTGCTTATTCCTGATGGGAACAAGCAGGCCGTGAACGGGCTCGGTACGCCTGTGGACAACCTATATTTCGAGGCCGGCTCCGCAACCCCCGTGCAACCCACCGGACAAGCGGCATGGACCGCAAGGCGAGAACATATAGTAGATCAAGCAGTAATCGTGAGAAGAAGTGGGGTGAGTGACGGGTTTCGAGTGTCCGTGAGGAAAATCATTCCCAAACCATTTAGCGGGGGCACAGTAGATAGGGAAGACCACACGATGAGGCTATAATCTCCCAATCCCCGCTGCAATCTGCAAGGACATTCCGCTGGGAGAACAGGATATTCCACTATCAGCGGTTACAAAAATGATTTTCTCGTTCCATTTGACACTCCCGAGAAGGTCTTACGTTCAACATGTGCTTCAAATTAATAATAAAACTGGGGATTAGGAATCGGTGGATTGAAAATGATCGGGTCTCAAGACACTGGCATCAAGGACAAACACGCTTCCCGAATGCCGCTCAAGGAAGGGCTTTAGTGCCGAGAGGATGGCCTCCAGTTTATCCTCGGGAACCACGGTCAGGACCATTTGCAAACTGCTCGTATCATTGAACATGAGGTGGCCCTCATGGTACCCGCTGTGCCCTTTTCCGGAAATATTACTAAAAACGGTATACCCGCTGGCCTTGATTCGATCCAGAACATCGGTGACAAAACGGATATGTTCGCCTTCAAGAACGATTTTAATCTCTTTCATGGGGTACAACCTGATGCTCATGACGTCGCATGCCTCCTCGAAAATAAATTAAAGAATAATCCGCCAGTCGTCGGATGAATGGTACAGAAAGAATTCCATGGTGACCGGGTCGAGAGCCACCAGATTGATCCATTGTTTTCCAATTAATTTCTGCAAGAGGTCCTGCCTCGCAATGATGGCGGATATATGCTCCAAAGGAGCCTCAATAATGGCAAAAAGTCGCATGGGGTCATGGTAGGGCTTAGGACCATCATAGACGGTCTGCAAGGGCAGTCCGATGCGCAAGTCACTTTGTGAGCCGTACATCACTCCGAACCGGCCGACCACGTTATGGTACACCTTGCTTCCGGCTCCGTATACCTCGGGATCCACCGTCGAAAAATAATGTTCCATGTTGATCCAATTGCCCACAATCAACGGCGCCGTCATGATAATTTCCAAATATCTTCCCGTGGGGTCCTGCAGGTAATCATAGCTATGCAGGAACGTTCTCCCCTCCAGGTTCAAGCCCCTCGTCAATAATCGCCGGCCGATAATGAACGCCGAGTGTCTGGACAACCCCCACTCGGGCCTCACCTGGGACCAATCCACACTTCGTCGTTTGGCCAGACTGAGACTTCGCGGCAGCGACGGCGTGCCGCCCTCGTCCGGAAGGCGGCTCAATCGTTCCTGACTGTTCCGGCGTCCAGCTTCCTCCAGATCGTGTTGAAGGCGCAGGAGGTCCTTCCGGTGAGTGGCGGGCACGTCCTCTAAATCGTACAATTCCACCTCGTCAGTGGTGGTATTGTGTTGCCCCGGGAGAAAATGCGTGTCCGGCGGGATATGGATGTCCTTCTGGGCGAGAAGCTGCCGGACAGGAGGTTTATTGGCCATGGCCGCAAAAGCCCGCGCGTTCGAGATGCCCTCATTGCCGCCGCAAGCCCCGCAGTCCAGAGCCGACTCATAGGGATTGTTTTCCGATTCACTCCCATGGGCGCAAATCAACACCAGCCTGGCAAAACCTGTGGTAAACCCAATAATCCGCAAGGCGGTCTCCACAAAATAGGCCTGTTCATTGGTAGTAAAGCCTCCCTGGGTGATCCGGTTCATCCGTCGGCTGACAGCCCGGTGATGAATTCCATAGTCTTTTCGTAACTCGGCGAGAAACTCCTCATGGCTGACGGCATTCCATCCTAACAACCGGTACAGAGACTCTTCCTCCGTGCTGTCCATTTCAAGCTGATACAAGGCCTGTTTCCGAAGTCGATCCACCTGATCATGCGAAATGACCAAACCCAGACGGCCGTATCGTTCGATCATAAGACGATAAATAGCCGATCGATGTTCGGAGGCCACCATCTCTTCCGCCTCTTCCCGGGACAATTTGTCAACGGTTAACGTGGTACCAATCGGAATCGCAAACCATTCCTTCAACCAGGCGGTCAGAGTCCGGTACCAGGCAGGCGCGACGGTCTGGCCGAAAAGTCTCAGTCCGAAAAACCAACCGATCGCCTCAACCATGACATAGGGGGTGATGACGTTTTCTTTCAAATCGTGAAGCAGGGCATGTCCGGTTTTGGCCAGATTCTGACGTTCGAGAAATCGTTCAGCCGCTTTGCCCTGATAGGCGCGAGGAATTTCCCTGACCCGGTGTTTGGGTTTGAGCAGAACCGGACATTGATCCGTTTCCTGTTCGCGGCCGAACCCCTGATAGCAGATGGGAATGCCGAAAAACCCGGCGAATCCGAACGTTTCATTTCCACCCGCTTCTTCGAGATGACGCCGAAACCCCTCCGATCGCACATCAATACAAAACATGGCCTGGGCCGGAGGTCTGGCCACCCCTGCTTTTTCCTGCTGAGCGTCACTGGCATGCACAAGAGCCAAATTGGGGGTAAGGTCCTTGACGAAACCTTTCAAGTAACTCATCTCGAACGCGTGCAGCCAGAGGGGCCCATGTTTGGAATCGGGAAAATTGGTGATCCAATCCAGTACCGTATCCAGAATGTCAGGCGGACATTCCGCTACGTCCTTCAGCAAAAGTCCCAGTGATCCGGCAAGATGACGAAGCATCAACGCGTGGCCCTTTGCCGTTAAACTTTGTTGAGCCGTTCCCCATTTGGCGTCCGCTTCTCGTCCCAAGTCATCAAGCGTTTGCAAGGGAAGCGGGGTCGTGGTGAACAGCGCATCGTCCAAGCCGGGAAGCATTTCCGGTTCCAGTCTTCCGGTACGAAATGCCCGGTAGAGGCCGAACCCGAACGGGAAATGCTCCAGGGCGGACAGGATGGCCGGATAGGTACCGGGAATCCCGAGTCGATGGTGACAAACTGCTTGAACCAACTCACGCTCATAAAAGAGACGAACCGCCAGATATTGAACCAGCTCGATGGGAAAAACATCCTGCCATTCATGGTCAACCTGGTCGGCCCGCCACTTTAGAAATCCGGTCCATCCCGGCAGTTGGGCCAAATGCAGGGTAAACACATTGTTCCAAACATTCTGAGGAAGGCCCATGGCTTGGAGGCAGGCCAGCACGGCATCTTCCGGTCGATCCGGCAGTTGCTGAAGCTTGCGTTTCCAATCCGTGATGCCCAGTAGGATTCCGGTGCCGTCCTGCTGAGCCAGGACCTTCCAACTTCCATAAAACGTCTTTTCCCGCATGGGCATCGGCCAGGGGGCGTGCCCCTGGTCCAGGAACCCCGCACACCATTTGATGAGTTCCTGATTGATCTGCTCCTGAATGGACGTATCACACGTCCGATCGCACCAGCCGGCCAGCGTATGCTGTATCCCCAGATCAATTCGCGCCTGGTCAGTCTGGTGGCGCAAGGACAGGTGAGCGTCCTGGGGCGTACCTCGGGACTGAAGGACGGCGAACAATTCCTGCACATGGGGATCGGCAAGCGCATGCGAAAACACCGCCTCCCTGACATCATGGGGGACGGCGCCGGTCCCATGAATCAGGAGCATCCGCAAGATTTCGAGGTGGGAAATGTTCCGTGTGCCGATCGTGACAAAACGATTCTCGGCGAACGGCACGACCGCATCGGTAATGGCGTCCTCCAGGATCCTGCTCTGCCGGTACAGGTCACGGAATTCCCGATTGGATAAATAGCCCCGGCCACCCAAAAAGGTTCCGGCCTGGGCAATAGCCTCGTGGATATGCAAATGTTCCAGGCCATGCAGGGGATTGTGATGAATAAAAGTCTGCATGGGCCAGAATTGAGAAATTGATTCCCCTGCCAAATGAATCAGCGATCTGACCTCAATGCGCTCGATTTCTTTGAAGGTCTGGACTTCTTGTGCCGTGGCAACCGTCATTTTCTGGATCCTCTAGTGTGTGGCATCATCCGTTCAATAAGGTTAAACCAGCGTTCCGAACAAACTTGCCGTGCCCATTAACAGGAGGAGTGTCCACAATTCATAGAATGATAAATCACGATCGTGAACATCGGATCGAGGCTTTCCGAACGCGGTCCGATGCAGCATTGTGGTAAAAACCCAACTGACTGAGAGCCACACCGTGAACACCAACAACCAAACCGGAAACAGGGAATGTCCCTCGGAAGCCTCGGGCGGGATGGTCCTGAACCCGGCCACCACCGGCAGCACCGGTAACAGCATGATCAGAGAGATTAAGAACGTAAAAATCCCGCGAAAACGAGGCAACCCCGAACCCAGCCCCTGGAGAGTAGTCAGATTATGTGCCCCGTATCGTTCGTGTAAAAAGGCATACGAAAACAACATGGCACTTATCAACAATGCCATCGAAATCCCAAAGGGAATACCCCATACGGATATGTGGGTAAACTCACCGATCAACCCCCACAGTAAGGCGAGAAGGGTAATGGTGGCATAGGCGATGCCCTCACGAGGGAGACGGTGCCCCATGGCTTTCAAGGAAGCATAGAGGGCACTCGCCAGCGCCAACACCGGGAAGACCCCAATCCAATCCACAGGAAGAATACCTTCAAGATCCTTGAGACGGGACAGCCCCAAAGCCAGCCAGATCACAACCCAGACACCCGCGAGCGATTCCCGTGAAGACCGGACGATTCCCAAAAAGGGCAGATGAAAAGGAATCAACGGCAAAAAGGTCATCAACAGAAACAGCACTCCGACAATGGGAACGCCTTCCTCCATGAAGACCGCCAGGACACCGAGCATCAAGGCTAACGACAGATGCACCAAAGCCAGGGTCTTTTGAAGAGAGGCTGTCATGTGTCGGGCCAGAAAGAAGCCGGCATAGACGAGAAGGCCGATCATAAATATCCGGTTAACCGGCTCCCCACCAATCACGCCACCCAGGCCCAGTCCGCCAAGCAGGATGATGGGCGCCACGTCATCCGATACACGTAATGAGCCTTTTTGCCCAAAGACGCCACAGAAACAGGCAAGAAGAATGGCGGCGGTCAGAAGACTGGCAGAGCGATCGGACTTCATGTCCCATCCGAGCAAGACCAAGACTCCCCCGGCTACCAGGATAGTGGCTAATCCGATCCCCCACAAAGCCGAAGGTACTTCTCGCCCCATTTAGTTCCCCTCCAATAAAAGGCCCGGGGCAAGAAAGAAAAGCAGAAAAGGGTTATGAGCAAGAGACATACTCATCCAACCACGCCTAATACCGGTAGGCTACTTTCTCAGCCAAGCGGAGCAGGGCACTACCCAGTTTTTTATACAGGCCATCCACATAGCACCGGTTGATGAACAGAACCCAAGCGGTCTGCCGTATCGTGAGCACCCACTGAGGATTGAGGATTTTTTGTCCACGGGCCGTGGTGTAGAGAACCAGCCACCCAAACAGCACCACCAGCGTGGACACCATGATCAGCGCATCGAATATCTGGGGCGGGAAGGCGGCGGCCTCGAAAAATCCATCGGCGACGCCGGGGGCCGGATAGAGAAAATGCGTAAAGGATTCACCCGCCCATAAATACACGAACCCGATAAAAAACAACGTGGCGATCATCGCACCGGCGACCTTCCAGGAGGCCACCGCCTGCAGACGATAGAGGCTGAAAATGGCCTGGGAGGCGGTCACCCACCCAAAAAAGAGAAAAATCACCGCCCCATGATCATCTTGAAGGGGCACATCCAACACGCCATGGGCTACCAAAAGAATAAGCAGCGGCATGAGCAGCGTGACGCTCAGGCCGGTTGTCCAGGTCAGCTTGGTGGGCAACCTGGTCGGTCGATGACCGGAGGTCGGTGGAAATTTCGGTTCGTGCCGCGCAGCCTGAATGATACTTCCCGAAGCCAGAAACAAGGTGGCCTTGAAGAATCCATGGGCGATGAGGTGAAAGATGGCCAAGGCAAAGGCGCCAAGGCCGCACTCCATGATCATATACCCCATCTGCCCCATCGTGGAAAAACCCAAGGTTTTTTTGATGTCATTCTGAACCAACATCATCGACGCTCCGAGCAGGACGGTGCAGACACCCACGACGAACACCAGATGGAGGGTCGAGGGAGACAGGGCGTACAAGGGGGCCAACCGGTTCAGCAGGAACCCTCCGGCATTGATAATGCCGGCATGCATGAGGGCGGAGACCGGTGTCGGAGAGTCCATCGTGTCCGGAAGCCAGACGTGGAGCGGAAATTGCGCGGATTTGGCCATTGCGCCGACGAAAATCAGCAGTGCGATGACCGGCACGATGCTGATTTCAAAAGAAGACCCAGACCACAATCGAATCATCGGAGGATCCGCAGCCGCCCGTTGAAATACGGCCGAAAATTCAAACGTGCCGAAATACTGATGAATAAGCAGGAGGCCACAGAGAAAACTGATATCCCCGATTCGATGAACCAATAACGTTTTCCGCGCATATTCATAGGCCGCGGGATAAGAAAAATTGAAGGCCAACAGGAGATACAACACCCAGCTCAGGAGTTGCCAGAACAGAAACAACATCAGGAAATTGGCGCTGGCGACCAGGGAGAGGATGGTGAAGGTCATCAACCCGAGTAACCCGAAAAACCGCTCGTATCCAGGATCACCCTGTAAATAGCGGCGGGAATACAGATGAATGATCGTACTGACACTGGAGATAAGCACCATCATCACCGCCGTCAGCCGATCGACCAACATCCCAACCGTCAGTGAAGACGAGGCCCCCTGCCCCCAGGACCAGAAGGTGAGTTGAAACGGACCTTCGGTACTGACGTGGTACAGAGTCAGAAAGGAGAAGAGGCTGGACCCGGCCGTGGCAACGATACCGATCAGCGCCACATGGGACCTCAGACGTTTGCCATGCCAACCAATCAGGATGGCGGCCAACAGCGGAAGAAGAGGAATGAAAACGGCTGTGGTCATATGGAGTCAACAAGAGTCTCAAAGGTGAGGCGGCATCGGGAACATCCCGATAGCACCGTCGCCGAGACAAATATTCCTGTAATTAATATGGTGTCCCGTTCCGATCAAGCATACCCTCTTTACTTAACGATTGATATGGCGATACGCAATAATGTGTTAGACCTAACTCATGGGCCTTTCGGTTCGCACATATTGGTGCCTTTGGTCAGAAAAAATTCGTGTCCGCCAAACCGCCCGGTCAACATCTCGGATTAAAAAGATCAGCTTTTCAGGGTCTGGACATGCCCCCCAAGTTTCCCTTGACAGTGAAGCCCCTCTGCCCCGCCTCGGGGACCCTCCATTCGGGTGGCTTGCTTTTCGAACCGACGGAGGAGCCACAGTAGGTTTCATACATGAAGGAACGCTCGCCGCTGAAAATCCGGTTGTTCAGGCCGAAGACGATCGCCTAACATTTCAGAGGGAAGGATACCAAACCTGCTCAATATTTTTCTGTCGGGCGCATGCCATTGACGACACCCCAAGGACCCCTCATGAGTCAGGCACACACATCACTGTCCAATGACCCTCAACCTTCCCCAGGGAACACTCCCTCCTACTCACCCCATTCAGACATTCAACCGGATCCCACGCCTTCGTCATCTAATCACCAACCGGTGAACAAACTTTTTGAAGACCAGGCGCTACGTCAACCGGACGCCATTGCGGCGGTTTTCAACAATCAACACCTTACCTATCAAGAACTTAATGCCCGGGTAAATCAACTCGCCCATTACCTGCGGCGCCATGGAGTCGGTCCGGAAACACGGGTGGGAGTCTGTCTCGATCGTTCCCTTGAATTGATAATTAGTTTGTTGGGAATTCTCAAGACCGGAGGGGCCTATGTGCCTGTGGATCCCGGTCTTCCCCCAAGGCGAGTGGCCTTCATAGTTGAAGACTCTTCTGCTTCAATCTTGCTCACCCAGGAGCATTTGAAGAAGCTGCTTCCCGAACAGAAAATCAACAACATCTGTCTTGATAAAGATTGGGAATCAATTGCCCGGGAAAACCGTGACAACCCCCTCAATATTCCACATTCGGAATCCTTGGCCTATGTCATTTATACCTCCGGATCCACCGGGCAACCTAAAGGGGTGGGCATCTCCCACAGAGCTTTGAGTAATTTCCTCCTAGCCTTCCAGTCGGTAATAGGAATTACGCCCGACGATCGTTTGCTATCAGGGACTACTATATCCTTTGATATGGCGGTCCCCGAATTATGGTTGCCCTTAATGTTGGGCGCGCAGATGTGTGTGGCTCCTCAGGATACAACCCATGACGGCAAACGGTTAGCAAAGTTAATTGGAGAAACGAATACCTCCGTCATGCAAGGAACTCCAGCCACTTGGCAGATGCTATTTGAAGCAGGGTGGAAGGGGAGTTCCCTGCAAAAGATCGTTTGTGGTGGGGACACCCTTTCCCCTCTGTTGGCGCACAAACTGCTGGGCAGCGGGTCGGAAGTATGGAATAGCTATGGTCCAACTGAAACGACGGTATGGTCAACGGTCGCTCAAGTGGAAGCTGGTAATGAACCCGTTTCTATTGGGACTTCTTTGGCGAACACAGAAATTTTCATTCTTGATGAGTGTGGCTCTCCCGTTCCGATCGGAACGACCGGCGAATTATACATTGGGGGAACGAGCCTGGCAGGGGGCTATATAAAACGTCCGACTCTAACAGCAGAGAGATTTCTTCCAAACCCCTGGTCCCAAACTCCAGGTAACCGGCTTTACAGGACCGGCGATCTGGTTCGTTCCAGAGACGGCGGCAAGCTGGAGTTTTTGGGACGTTCAGATCATCAGGTGAAAGTCCGTGGATTTCGGATTGAGTTGGGAGAAATTGAAACCGCTTTGTGCAGGCATCCGGCTGTGCGACAGGCAGTGGTGATCACGCAAAAGGATTCTCTGGAAGAAAAACATTTGGCTGCCTACCTCATCCTTGAGCGTGAACCGGAAATCACTCCGGGTGATTTGAGGAAGTCATTACGGGAACATCTCCCGGAATATATGATTCCAAGTTTGTTCGTTCCCTTAGATGCTTTTCCATTGACTCCTAATGGCAAGATTGATCGAAATTCACTGCCAGCAATTCATTCTGGGTCTTTCATGCGAACGGAAGATTTTGTGGCACCAAGGAATCACATTGAAACGATTCTGGAACGAATTTGGTCTGAAGTGCTTGATGTTCCCAAGCTGGGAGTGTACGACAATTTTTTTGAAATAGGAGGACATTCATTATTCGCGACACA
This sequence comes from Nitrospirales bacterium, assembly GCA_050248735.1. Taxonomy (GTDB): domain Bacteria; phylum Nitrospirota; class Nitrospiria; order Nitrospirales; family UBA8639; genus JACKFE01. Next base: position 327,861 of record JBFWRU010000003.1, read on the forward strand.
AATAGTTTCCCATGTGCGTGAAAGGTTCAACCAGGAATTGCCCATTACCCATCTATTCAAGAACCCTACCATTGCCGCTCTGGCAACCCTCATTGGGATGGAACACACAAAAGATTCCGCTTTACTCATTCCTCCCGTCAAGCCGGCGCCACGTGATACACGAATGCCCCTTTCCTATTCACAAGAACGGGTATGGTTCATTCAGCAATTGGACAAGGAATGTAAAGCCTACCAATTCCAATGCGCCGTCCGTTTCAAGGGGCGCTTGGATATCTCTTCCTTAGAAACCAGTCTAAACACAATAGTTCATCGGCATGATATATACCGGACCATCTTTCCATTCGGAGAGAGTTCGGCTGTTCAGGCCGTGCAGCCCTATCAACCCTTTGACCTTCCGGTGTTCTTCATTGAGGCATCGTCTCAGGATGAACAGGAACTTGCTGTCCGGAAAAAGATCCGCGAGGAATTGGAAAAACCTTTTGATCTTCAACAACCACCTTTAATTCGTTGGGTATTATGTAAAATAGATGATTTTGATCATATACTCATTCATGTGGAACACCATCTTGTCCATGATGGCTGGTCGTTCCATGTATTTTTGCGGGAGTTTCTTGAAATCTACAAAGCATTGGCCCTGAAGCGACCGCCATCCCTTGCCGAATTGCCGCATCAATTCGTGGATTTTTCCTGGTGGGAAAGAACCAGGGTTGAAAACGGCCACTTACAATCACAACTGGAGTATTGGAAGAAAACCCTGGCTGGCTGTCCCTCCACCTTAACCTTACTCTACGATTACCCCCGTCCCAAAATCCAATCTTATAATGGGTCGGCTCCGAGAGTTGAACTCCCACCCGAACTGTCCCAGGCTGTGCGGCAATTTAGTCGTCAAGAAAAGACGACCTTGTTTACCACTATGTTCTCGGCCTTTGTGGGCCTGTTGTACCGCTATACCGGGCAGGATGATCTGTGTATCGGCACCGCAGTTGCCAACCGGCGGTTACGTGAATTCGAATCCGGGATTGGTATGTTTGTCAACAACGTGGTTCTGCGGGTAAGACCTGGCAAAGGAATGGTTTCGGCCCGGGATCTGCTAAAACACGTTGGTACCGTTTCACAAGAAGCCTTTGATCACCAGGACATTCCGTTCGATCACGTGGTGAAGGCGATTCAACCCGAGCGGGATCCAAGCCGAAATCCTCTTTTTCAAACAACGTTTAGCTTTCATGATTCCCCATTGCCAAACATTCAAATTCCTGATCTCGAAGTCAGTGTTCTGGAAATCTTAAGCAATAACACAGCCAAGTTCGATCTGAATGTCATTGTCCTCCCCTGGAGCAACAAGGACTATGCCACGATCCCACGCACCGGAGATGAGGGGATCACAATCATCTGGGAATATAACACCGATTTGTTTCACTCTAAGACCATCGAGACCATGATAGAGAACTATCAAACATTTCTTCATGGCATGCTTGTGAATCCAGACCAACCCATCTCGACCCTGCCTCTGTTGACAGATTCCCAAATCACTCAACAGGTTGTGGAATGGAATAAGACACACAGAGATTATCCTACAGACACCACCATCACTTCCTTACTTGAGGATCAAGTCGAAAAGTTCCCCGACCGGGTATCCGTAACCTTTCAAGACCAGCAATTATCCTATCGGGAGCTTAATGTTCGTGCCAATCAACTGGCCCGCCACCTGCAGACCCTGGGTGTGCGACGCGGGGACTTCGTAGGGATCTTTGCCGAACGGTCCTTGGAGATGGTTATAGCCGTGTATGCCACACTCAAGGCCGGGGCAGCCTATGTGCCCATTGACCCTTCCTATCCAAGTGAACGCGTGAACTTTATGCTGAACGATGCCCTGGTCCGGGTGCTCGTGACTCAGGAGCATCTGCGTCCTCGTGTGCCCCCTTTTCATGGGCAGATTGTCTCCATCGATACCGACTGGCCCCATATTAGCCGTTTGTCCTCCGCCAGGCTTCCGCGCCATGAACGGGGGGACGACCTGGCCTATATGATCTATACCTCCGGATCAACCGGCCAACCCAAGGGAGCGATGAACACCCATCGCGGTATTTGTAACCGGCTTCACTGGATGCAGGCCGCCCATCATCTGCAACCCGATGACCGGGTTCTGCAGAAGACGCCGTTCAGTTTTGATGTTTCAGTCAGGGAGTTATTTTGGCCTCTCCTAGCGGGAGCCCGGATGGTTATGGCCAATCCGGAAGGGCATCGCGACAGCCAATACCTGCGCAATCTGATTCTGCTGGAGGGCATTACGACGATACATTTTGTGCCTTCCATGTTACAAAGCTTTCTCCAGACGCCCGGCGTCGAGTCTTGTGGAACCATTTTGCGCCACGTGCTCTCCGGCGGTGAAGCACTTTCCCGAACTTTACAAACAAATTTTTTTGATCGGCTGCCGGGTGTGGCCTTACATAATCTATACGGTCCGACCGAAGCCGCGGTGGACGTCACAGCATGGCACTGCAGACCGGACATCGCAAACGCCACTGTGCCGATCGGCCGTCCGATCCCCAATATTCAAATTTATCTGCTGAATGCTTACCAGCAGTTAGTGCCCGGCAGGGTGCCGGGCGAGTTGCACATTGGCGGTGCAGGGTTAGCCAGAGGATATCATCGGCGTCCCGACCTCACAGCGGCCACATTCATTCCTGATTCCTTGAGTGGTATCTATGGAAACCGGTTGTACAAAACCGGGGATCTGTGCCGCTATCAACCGGATGGGGCCATCGACTATATCAGGCGCCTGGATAACCAGGTGAAGATACGGGGATTTCGGATTGAACTGGAGGAAATTGAAGCGGTGTTGGTCAAACATCCAGAAATCAGGAATGCCGTTGTCCTTTGCTACAAAGACTGTTCCGGCGAGAAGCGATTGGCGACCTATGTGACGGTCAAAAACGAAGGCCGCGCCAAACCGGACCTCCGGGGATACCTGAAGAATCACATTCCCGAATACATGATCCCTCAGGCTTTCGTCTTTCTGGAAGCCTTTCCTTTGTCCCCTAATGGCAAATTGGACAGACTCGCGTTACCGGAACCAGATTATGTTGATCGCACTGAGGGGATGGAATATGTCGCTCCACGCACAACGATGGAAGAGCTCTTGGTGGAAGTTTGGCAGGAAGTATTGAAAGCCAAGAAAATCGGAATTCATGATAACTTTTTTTATATGGGAGGACATTCCCTGCTGGCGACCCAAATAATGATCCGCCTTCAAAACCTGTTAGAAATCCCCCTTCCTCTCCGCCTGTTTTTTGAATTCCCAATTCTGGAAGAATTGGCGAAAGAGCTCGAGAAATCCTTTTCCGATGAGCTAAAAATTCATTCCGAGGCAGTGAACTAAACCCGGCCTTCATTTTCTCGTTGGCCAGCCCCCCTCTGACTGATAAATCGTTTTAGGATCAGCCCGGTTGACCGCCCATTTTTTTATTACAGTAAGATGGGATGAGTGGATGAACGATTATCAATTTTTTCTTGAAACATTCCGACGTTAGTAGCCTTGTATGTGAATTGATCCCATTACGAACCATCTAGCTCTTAAGGGTTAAACCCTCCAAAAACCGATTTACCTTTTGATCTGAAAGAAACAAGCGAATTCTTTATTGATCACACCAGAAAACAAGAGGGCTGAAAAGCTTATCCAGCCTCGGAACGATTCTCAAACGGACAAAGGAACTTATCAGTTAGTGAAATTGGCCCCTGGGCATGTCCATATCAAAAACACCCTTTTTTCTGGAATCTATTTCAAGAGCACCATACAACCGGCAATCTATCCCTCATTCAACGCAGATCCGGCCTACAGACTTGTTGTTGAGTATCACAATAATGGCTGCTGGGACAGTCCGAATTCATCTTGCATGAATTCGGCGGAAGGGGTTCATCCTTGATCAAATACCCCTCCAAAGCAATCCGCTGATAGCCACTTTGTTGCGCATGTTGCTCATCGCCGGGCCCTGTAGCGATAAGATGATCCCTGGTTTGGGTGTTATACCAGGAATACATGGGAATGGTTCGGCTTCTTAAAGAATTGGGGAGGCGTTGGTACATGGTGCTTGTAAATACATAACCCTGCACGCCGACAAGTCGGTACTGTCCTGCCCCTTGCATGGCCTGTTTGGCACGAACAAAAGACGTCGTCGAAAAATAATCCTTGTAGGTATCACTGTAGTACAGATTGAGAGGTACGATGGGTTTCAGAACAAGTTTGAAAGATTTTGCCTGGCCATTGACCATTCGTTCGTCACCGCCCTGCCCCGCAGGCCGGATCGTGAGTTTCCGGGATGGGGTCTTTCCCAGAATCCCGCGTTCCACGATCCCACCGGATTCTTCCTGAACCGCACCCATGGGTGGAGTGGTTCCCTCCTCCTTGACGGAACTTCCACCTTGAACATCTTCCTCCAAATTCGTATAGGATTGCTCAATGAGATCAAGGTCTTTTTCCTCCAATTGAACCACAGTGGTCGCTTCTCCCGAAAAATCCGACCCCTCGGTCATTTCACCCACAATCCTGCCTTCCGATCCTTGCCCTCCTTCGGACAGTCCCCGGGATCTGATTCGACTCAATGACCGTCTAGGTTTGGTACTTTTTCTTGCTGGCTTTGAGGTCAGGCTCACACGATTCTTCCCTGACCCGGATGGAGGGGACTTTGCCCATTGATCGGCGGCTTCCAAAGTCCTGAAGAGCAGACCATGATCCCCCACACGCTGATAGCCTTGCTGTTTCACCGCACTGTGTTCAGTCGTGGTAGCCACTGCCACGATATCCTGGGTTTGCCCATGGTAGTACCGGGTCAATTGCATCGTGTGCACGCCCGGATCCCAGTCCCGTAAAGGATCATATTGAAAATGCAGACTGCCATATACGGCAAAGTGGTCCGAAATGTCCCAACGAGCCAGGTCCGTCTCAAGCTTTTTCCACTCGTCAAAGTGCCGCAGGATCCTGGTTTCGGTAAAGGAGGCCCTGGTCGTTTCGAGTCCGTTCTGCACAATCAGGATGTGGTCGAGGTTGCTGATTTGACCTTTATGGATAGGACGAAACGTGCTTTCATACTCCCAATTATTGAAATTGTTGATGTTGCCGTCGTGACTGTACTTATAGCCCTTGTGGTCTAAATCTTTTGCGCCCAGGATGTTGAGCATCTCCTGGTAATGAGGGTTGAGCTTCACACATTGGTGCATGGGCCCGTTGGGAACTGGATCTATCGTCATAGGTCCTGGGGCGAACTCGTCGCACTTGTTAATGTTCATATCCCCGAGAACGATAATTGCCTCATTCTGGGGGATGTTCTGTTTCTCAATCAGACCTTTGATGATTCCAAGTTGTTGTTTCTGGTAATTCCAATCCGATCCGCCCTGATTCATGTGGGTCGCAAACAGGTGAAAATAATTGTGGCCCCCTGTCTTCTTTGATTTGTCGATCTTGGCATAGAGGACACCCTTATCGGCGCTACAGTCCTCCCCGCCGCAACTGTCTCCATAGTAGGCCTTATCCGTTTTGACGATTGGATATGGGCTGACGATCATGACGCCGCCATTCCATGTGGTCCCGCTTGACCTGCCGCGGCCCAGCACCTCGGTCTGGTTCGGATAGCCGGCCTTTCTCATCGACTCTCTGAGGTTAGCCTCGCCGTCATGATCGAAGACTTCATTAAAGGCAATCGCATCGTAGCCGGGCACTTTGGGACCCACCATGGTGGCGCGGCCCGTCTGGTACTCGGCCAGCGGAAAACCACGCATAAAGACATTCCACGTCAGAACGTTGAAATGGTTGTCGGACCATTCACCCTGCGGTTGATCCCATCCAACCGGTAAGGGGTATTCCTCCTGAAAGACATATTCCACATTGTCGTCCGTACCGGTGAAATACGCCCAATATTTCACATTCCATTGACGCGTTTCCACCCGCATCTTCGCATTCCATTTTTTCCGGTCATCGTGCCAGGTGTGCTGCCGATCCACCTGGTCTCGCACGGATTGCCACATATGGCTTCCCACCGTGCTTCCCTTCAATTGAAGACGAAGGGCAAAATTTTGCGGATGCTGATTAATAGTTCCATTCTGACCTTTGACCGACACGACGGAGGTAAAGAAATAGGTTTTTCCATCCTTCACCCCCTCATCACGATTGGTTTCAAAAATTTCTCCCCGGTGCCAGGCTTTCACGACTTGGTCCTTCTTTTTCCAGAATGCCCCTCCGAGATCGCTCGTCGTGTTGAAGATCAAATCCTTTGACGTGTTGTTTTGTATGAAGACCCGAGTGGTTGCAAAGACCGTGGGCGTGAAGATGAATCCGGCGAATAAAGCCATCACTACCAAACTGTACTTGAAGGAGTGTTTGCGATGCATGGTAGGCTCCTTGAGTATGAGGATAGGTATTGAGATAGAGACCTGCGACTCGAAGTAGATCGTCAGGACCAATTAAACGGTTCAAAATACAGAAAAATAAACCCTCTCCTGAAAATGGCTTAAGCCATTGACAGCTTTTCTTGGGTTTTTCGATTTTTGCCTGGGTTCACCTAACTGATCATTTCGCAAGGTTAGCGTATGAAAGCAAAAAGAAAAAGAAGAAGCCTGCCTACAAAGTAGGCAGCACCTACTGTTTTATGCGAGAGAAGCCAGAAAAATGTCTTTAATTTTAAGCTAAAGTACCGGCAAATCCGAAAAACCTGGGGAGGCATTTTACCCAGTGGATCTATGTATATGTGAGAAATCTTTGACGGTGAGATGAGGAAAAAATCGGAAGCCTGCGAGCGTTATTTGGGGGTAAATCCAAACATATGATCCCGGGTGCCTTGCAAAAAGCCTTTTTTTGGAAAGGGCTATTAACGCCCTCAGGAATTCCGATAAAGCATCCTGCCGGAAACTATTGCAGCTAGAGTGAATGCTCCACGGCAATATAAGTTTTTTATGATTATTAAAAGAACGGGGTAAGTGACAGGGTTCGAATTTCCAGTGAGGTGTGAGAATTACAAATGTTTAGAGGAGTTTGCATGGACAGGAAGGGCCAAAGAAGACCAGGCTTGATTCTCAAGCCGGGAGAGCTGCAGTAGGGTGGCTAACCACCGGGGGTTTGGTCAGGACATCCCAGATGGGGGACCCTTTTTCCCTCCAAAATGGGCTCCCTATTTTCCCACTTCTCGTCGTTTGATCATCTCTGCTGTAATCATGTCGGCAATTCCTCTATTGCCATTGCTAATCGCCACATCCAGAGGTCTATGACCTTTGGCATTTTTCACCTCCAGCTTGGCACCATGTTCAAGCAGCAGCCAACTCGCCCCCACGCTTCCCCTTTGAGCGGCCAAGTGCAAGAGAGTGCCTTCACGAATTTCCTGGTTGACGTCTGCCTTTGCTTCGAGGAGAATCCGCATCACTTGAGTATGGTCGTTGTAGGTGGCGTAGTACAGGGGAGTGTTTCCCACCTGATCTTTGCGGCTCGAGGATGCTTTGTGTTCTATCAACAACTCAGCAATTTGGGGATACCCTTTTTCGGCAGCCAGGTGAAGCGGAGTTGTTGAAGCACTGGGGGGACCATGGACCTGGGCTTTATAGTCGAGAAGAACTTTGACCACCTGAGTATGGCCGTCCCGTACTGCACCCATTAATGGTGAAGGACTCTTCGCGGGATTGACCGTGGCGCCCTTGTTGATCAATAGTTCAGCCATTTGGTAACGGTTATTCAAGGAGGCCAGGTACAGCGGGGTCCAACCTTTCTTATCCGTGGCATCCACCGCCGCCCCTTTCGCAATGAGAATCAGGGGCGTTTCATTTCCATACCCGAATGCGGCATAGTGAAGGGGTGTTCGTCCTCGCTCATCCCGGCTATTGACGGCCGCCCCTTTGGTCAGCAGTAAATCAACCATGAGCGCGTGGCCTTCCTGCGCTGCCAGGTGCAGCGGGGTCCGGTCTTCTTTATCTTTGGCGTCCACTTTGGCCCCTCGTTCAATAAGCACCTCGGCGACATTTTTCGATCCATTGCGTGCCGAGATATGTAAAGGAGTCCGACCTTCCTCGTCCTTTTTATTAACATCGGTCCCTTCATTCAAATGGCGGCGCACAGCATCGACACTTCCAGCCTCCACCGCGGTTTCCAAAGTTGCGGTATTCCTCAGGGTGCAGGAAGAAGCGAAAAATCCCAATAGAACCAATACGAGCAAAGTTGCATGAGTCAGAGGGGATGTCTGCATGGTTGGAGCAACTCCTTTGAGAAGTAAGCGATTTTTTTATGTAATTGGGGAAACGGCTCCGTACACCAAGTCCAACACAGCCGACATTCGGTAGGACACGTGGACATGACCGTTCCCTTCCTCCTCGGTTCTCATGCTCCCAATATTGATGCTATTAATCACCCCCATCGATCTTTACCGCCTTTATTTCGTTTCAGCATAAGTTGGACAAAACAAGAAGGAGGAAAGGAGGCAGCATGGGGCTCTCCTACGACTGGACACGCGAAGTGAATACCAGTCAACCGGATCTGGTGTCCCGGTATCCCGGGTCGCAATTGTTCAGCGGGACTCAAGAGTTATGAAGTGGGGGAAAATGGGGTGAGTGACGGGTTTCGAACCCGCGACCTCCGGATCCACAATCCGGCGCTCTAACCAACTGAGCTACACCCACCACCAAAAGCGTGTGACTAGACAGGAAGGGCCGATCTTATCAGAGGCCTCAAAGGGTCGCAAGCAAACAAAGCCTCATTGAGTTCTTTCTGAAACAGCCTCAACGCCTTATTTTTGCAGGACCGGTTCATCATCAGCTCCTATAGCCTGAGCTTCTGATCGTAGGCCCACACCGACTTCTCGATTGACCGAATTTGGAATCCTGTGGTAAGTTCACCACTTGGTAAATTTTTAGGAGGGCTCCATGGCCAATCGACATAAATCAGCAATTAAGGCGGCTCGACAATCCATCAAGCGGCAGGAACGAAACCGAGCCATTCTGCGCCGCGTCCGGACCTATATTAAAAAGGTCCATTCCGCGGTACAAGAGAAGAATACCGATGTCGCGAAAACATCGCTTCTGGAAGCGACTTCTGAGTTGCATAAGGCGGTCACGAAAGGCACGCTGAATCGCAATACGGCCTCGCGGTGGATTTCCCGCCTCGCGCGTCGGGTGAACTCCGTTTAAGCCATCCTGCGTCTTATCAAACAATGCTAACGGGTTTTAACCCCGCCCTTTTCCACTAAAAGAAGAGGGCGGGGTTTTCTTATTGGCCGTATGAGCTGGTCTCGCACTCGCCTGGCATAGCTGCAACACCAGGTCGTCGAGAACCAGTTTTGGAGCATTGGCCTTCCCCCCTTTCAGGGCGGAATCAGCTTTTCCAAAAAGCTCCCAGGCCAGGCGAAATTGTGGCTCTTGCCAACGCTGAACCTGATCAACAAAATCTTTGGCCCGGAACGGAGGGATGCCTGCCATCCTGACCGCCTGCCCAGCATCCTTCCCTTCATCCAATGCCGTTTTCACTTTCCATAGACGACGCAGTTGCCACAAAAAAGCTCCAACCATCCGAAGGGGGGCCTCTCCGGTCTCCAGGTTTTTCGCGATGATATCCAGAGCCCGGTTATGATCCCCACTGGCGACCGCATCGGACCAGTCAAAGACCGAAATTCCGGGAGGTTTTCCCCTAACCGTCTCCACGTCCTGCGCCCCAACCGGTTGCCCATCTTGCATAAAGGCCCCTAATTTTTCCAACTCGTTTCTGGCTGCATACAATCCTTCGGCAGCCTGATCCTTCAAAAGGTCCAGCCCGCTCGAATCCAACTTGACCCCACACTCCCGTGCCTGCTGTGCAACCCAGGCAGAACGTTGATTCTCATACAAGGGGGCACAATCAATCACCGTGGCCCGCTTTTTTAATTCCTGCACCCATTTCGTGCGACCATCCAACTTTATGGCGGAAAACACCAAGGTGGTGGATTCATTGGGTTGCTGAAAATATGGAATCAACATTTCCCCATCCCGAGCAGAAAGTTTTTCGGCCCACTTCACGATTATCATACGTGTGGACGAGAAAAACGACACCTCTTCGGCCATGCACAAAATTTCGGAGGCATCGGTTTCATCTCCATACAGCAGATCACAATTCATCAAGACCCCTGACGATTCGGAATCTTTCGAATCCCGATTCCCGGCTCCGGCCAGCGATTGACGTAAGAACGACAGAGCAAGGTCACGGAAATAGGGTTCTTCGCCTACCACCATATACAAGGAGCCCAGGCCGTTTCGCTGAAGATGAGAATGGAGATCCTGGACTTTCATGAAGATCGGTTGGAATCCGTGATTCAGCTAATCAAAAAAATCGACCTAGGGTAAAACCGGGGGAGACAAGGGAGTTTGACCGGAAGGCACTGAATTGGGAATTTCCTCACCGGATCGCTCTTGGGTAGACTTTTTCGTTTTTTTCGGTTCGGGCTGAGGCATACGTTCGAATTTCCCTTGCTCGCGCGCCGTTAAAAACCGGTCGGCAATATCCTGAGCCACCAATTGCCCTGCCTGTTCCAATGCTCGATCCTGAAGGACACGGTTGAACTGCAGTCCGCCTCCTGTGCCATCGGTGGAGGTGGCTCCCACGAAAAACTCGGCGGTACCCGTTCCCGTGTGGGTCCATCGGACCTTTCCCTTGGTCTGGTCCTTGACCGTCACGGCCACCGTTACCTGCACCCGACTTTCTTGAGTCTGGGTCTGTGAAAATGCCAGAGATGGGAGAGACACCGAGAGAATGGTCCCATCCAGGATGAAATCGGCAGCCCCCTCATCCTCCGTAAATTCCGCAATACCCCCTGACTGCAAGGCCCGACGAACATACTGCGTGTATTTAAATTCCAACGTGGGCTCGAATGATTGATTCTTAAAAGTGTGAATCGCCACTCGAACTGGAGGCCCCTGAGCCATGAGGGGGGTCCCTCCACCAATCATAGGACCCGCACCATCGACGGAGAACTGATAGCCACACCCTGTCACCGCAAGGCCTGCTACCAGCACCCACCAGATTGGCCTGGCAAGACGAGGTCCGGATTTCAGGAAAGCGGGGTTGAGGTCATACCACAAAATTGACCAACTTCTGTTCGACGTAAATGACTTTGCGCAGCGTTTTCCCATCCAACCATTCCGCCAGCTTGGAGTCCGCTTGAGCCTGGGCCAGAATCTGATCTTTGGAAGAACCCGCCGGCACCACAATTTTGCTGCGTAATTTCCCATTCACCTGGATAGGAATCGTCCATTCGGCCTGTTCCACCCATTGGGGAAGAAAATCCGGCCAAGGCTGTTGCCCCACACTAGCGGTCCGGCCTAGTGCTTCCCACAATTCTTCGGCTACATGGGGCGCAAAAGGAGAAAGCAGTAACACCAGATGTTCAATGGCTGATCTCCAGGCCTTTTTCTCTTGAAGAGAAAGTGATTGGGCAGGACGTTCACTCCAGAGTTTATAGAGATCATTGACCAATTCCATCAGGGCGGCGATCGCGGTATTGAATTGAAAGTCCCGCTCCAGATCCTCCGTCACCTTTTTCACGGTCCGATGCGTCACCCGGTGCAACTGCTCCCAGAGCGGGGAAGCGCCGTGATCGGTGACACCTTCTGGCTGGACACCCTCCTTCACTCCGTCAGAAGCCTTCAGTACCGGCTGAAGATCATTCACCAATCGCCACACTCGATTCAAAAACCGGTAGCCCCCTTCCACCCCCGTATCGCTCCATTCCAAATCTTTCTCGGGCGGAGCCGCGAACAATGAAAACAGGCGTGCGGTATCAGCCCCAAACCGGTCGCATAATTCTTCAGGGGAGGCAATGTTCTTTTTGGACTTGGACATTTTCTCCGTCCGGCCCACCACGATATCCCGGCCACAATGCGCGCACATCTTCTTTCCGTCTTCTCTGGTGATTTCAGTGGGGAACACCCAGCGGTGTTCCTCACACCAATAGGTTTCTTTGGTCACCATGCCCTGTGTCAGCAAATTGGTAAACGGCTCATTCGCCGTGGTCAACCCTAAATCGCGCAACACCTTGGTAAAGAATCGGGCATACAGCAAATGAAGGACGGCATGCTCAATCCCGCCCACATATTGATCCACAGCCATCCAATAGCCGGTGGCCTTCGGATCCACCGGTTGGGTGGTTTCCTGTGGCGAGCAATAGCGAAGAAAATACCAGGAGGAATCCACGAACGTATCCATGGTATCCGTCTCCCGCCTGGCAACCCCTCCGCATGTGGGACAGGTGGCCTTTAAAAACGACGGCGATTCTTTGAGAGGGGATCCGCCTTTTCCGGTAAAGGGCACGTCCGACGGTAACGTCACCGGCAAATCATTCACGGGGACCGGGACAATGCCGCACCCATCGCAATACAACATAGGAATGGGCGTTCCCCAATAGCGCTGCCGGGAAATTCCCCAATCCCGCAACCGGAAATTAATCGTCCGCCTCCCCCATCCTTGCTTCTCAACATATTCGCCGATGGCCTGTTTGGCTTCGGGCACGGACAATCCGGAAAATGTACCAGAGTTCACCAACACCCCGGCCTGCGCCTGTTCCTCGTAGGCCTCATCCAACGCATCCGCCTGTAAGCTCTTGTCCGGATTTTGGATCACCAACCGGATCGGAATGCCATATTTTTTCGCAAACTCGAAGTCACGCTGGTCATGAGCGGGCACAGCCATAATGGCGCCTGTGCCATATTCATACAGCACGAAATTGGCGACCCAAATGGGAATACGGTCTTGCGTAAAAGGATTGATCGCAAAGGCTCCGGTGAAGACTCCTTCCTTCTCCCGTTCAGCAGAGGTGCGTGCCGCCTTATCCAACCGGGAAACCCGATCAACAAAACTCCGCACGGCCTGGGCTTCGGGACGGCCGGCGATCAACTGCTCAACCAGAGGAGATTCGGGCGCCAGGCTCATAAACGTGGCCCCGTGAATCGTATCGGGCCTGGTGGTAAAAATTCGAATGGCTTTGAGATCGGCCAAAGGCTCAGCCACAGGAAAATCCGCCTCCACTCCCTGGCTGCGACCAATCCAATGCCGCTGCATGGCCAGCACCCGCGCCGGCCAGCTGGTCAACCGGTCACATTCATCCAACAATTCCTGCGCGTAGTTGGTGATCCGGAAGAACCACTGCTCCAATTCTCTTTGAATCACTACCGAACTACATCGCCAACACACGCCGCCCTCTTTCCCCTCCTGCATCAACACCTGCTCATTGGCCAATACCGTCTCACACGATGGACACCAATTCACCGCCGAGCGCTTCCGGTACGCCAGATCCCGCTCGAACATTTTGACAAAAATCCATTGGTTCCACCGGTAATAGTCCGGCTGGCTGGTATTCACCTCGCGGGTCCAGTCATAGGAGAGACCCATGCGGCGGAGCTGCCCTTTCATGTAGGCCACATTTTCCTGTGTCCATTCATTGGGATGGACCCGTTTTTCAATCGCCGCATTCTCGGCCGGCAATCCAAACGCATCCCAACCCATCGGATGCAGCACGTTGTATCCCCGCATCCGTTTATAGCGCGCGACGACATCCCCGATGGCATACACCCGAACATGCCCCATATGAATCCGGCCGGATGGATACGGGAACATTTCCAGACAGTAATATTTGGGTTTAGAAGCGTCTTCCTGGACATGGAAGGTCTCCTGCTCATCCCAATAAGCCTGCCATTTCGACTCAATCGCCCGATGGTCGTACACGTTCGCCATGAACATCCTCTTACCTAAACTGTCGGAAGCCCGCCCCTCGGAAGATTTTGCAATCGTCATCCTCGAGACGAACAAAGAATTTCAATAAGTTTAGGAGACAATATGCTAGCAATCTATTTCCTGACATTCCTTTACAGGGTTGGTAGGTTTCGATTCGCCTCCAGCGCCTACCCCCGAGCGCCCTTGAGCTTGCGTTGATGAAATGTGCCGGACAATGCCCTTCTCATCGAAGACAACAGTGAATGTGCTTACATTGGAGGTAGCACCACCAGCAAAGAGACCCACAATTGGAATAAAAGTGGCTGCGTCTACGTCAACATTCATGTATGAATAACTCCATACTTCCATATTAGTCGCAGACATGTAGAGCGGAAATTCGGGAAAGCCCGAATAGCTACCAGAATGACGAGAGACGCTGTTAGGTTGTCCTAGAATCCCCCTTACTTCTTCTTTCGTGGAAGTATCAAGTTGGATTTGTGAAATGAGGTTTTGATCCATAGCAGAAGGGTTCCCACTACTCACACAACCTGAAACGATTAAACCAAGCACTACCCACATTCTCGCAAGATTTTTTTTGCTCTTCACTAAACGAGCTCCAGGGGTCTTGCACAAATCACAGGCTCTGATGCCGAGCGTGGGACTTGGTCACCGAATCTAGCACAGGGAAAAAGACCCGACAAGCCGAGAAGAATCAGGCAGGCGCATCTCAAATGCGGGTGTTGAGGGGAAAACTACCTATACAAGTATTAAGACCGAAATCGGAGCAGAGATAAAATATAGCTTCACCCCTTGGAAGGGCGCTGAGAAGATTTTAGGCCACTCACCGCCAGAGGGGAAGGCGGATGGGGATGAGATTGTTCGCAGGGACGTCCCGGCACAACAGGCGGTGATTGTCGGTTCTGAAGAATCAAGTGATCGATGACTTCCCCGCACATCAGACATCGCCATCCGGGCATCCAGATTTCCCCGCTCGTGGCCATATCCACAAAATGATCCACCACCATGGTTCCCTGACATCTTAGACATTGCATCGCCTGCTCCTTACGCAACAGATTATGACTACTCATTCGGCACGACAACAGAACACCTTGAGAAATTCACGACATATTCCTACGAAGAGTCTGTCAGAAAAAAGCAAGAAAAAGGAACGCGGGCATTTTTCCAATAACCGTGGAGGAGAAAGACTGCCAAAAACTTTGTCGCAATTGAAGAAGGTAGGAGTCAGGGACCATCAATGAAGACCGTAACCTGTCTAGGGCCAATGTCCTCCGCATAGGTCCTAAGAGAACAATTCCTGCCTCTCCTCACGTCGTTCAAGAGACCTACGGACTGCATTTACCAAGATACGCGAAGCCATATAAACCGCTTCCGACAATGAGGTGGTATCAATGGGCTGAGGACTTCATGGGAAGAAGGGCTTGGCTGCGCAGCTTACGATGGAAGGTGATGGCAAATCGGTGGGCTTCATCCCGAATCGTTTGCACCAATCGCGTAGCGGGAGATTTAATGGGCAGGATAATCGCGGATTTTTGACCAGGGAGAAAAATCCGTTCTTCTTTCTCTCCTTTGGCCTTGGCCAGACCGCAGATCGAGACCTGTGACAGGCCCACATCGGCCATGGCCTCCATGGCTGCCCCAAGTTGTCCGGCGCCTCCATCAATTACGATCAGATCAGGGCGAGGCAACACTTTTCCGGATTTTGTAGCCAACGTTCCACCATACCGGCGTTTCACCACTTCATGCATACTGGCAAAATCGTTGGCTCCCTCCACGGTTTTGATCCGAAACCGGCGATAGTCGGCTTTTTTCATACGGCCATTTTCCCACACAACCATCGACGCCACGGATTGCGCACCCATGGTATTGGAAATATCGAAGCATTCCACCCGGTGTGGAATCGTGGGCAAGGCTAACAGGGCCTGCAATTCTTCAATGGCTTCACGTGACTCTGTTTGAAGTCGAAGGTGCTCCTGCAAAGCCACCGTCGCGTTTTCCTGTGCCAATTGCCTGAGTTGATGCTTAGCCCCTCGCTCAGGCACCAACACTTTCACGGACTCACCCTTTTTCTCCGACAACCACTCCTGCACCAGGACTTGATCCTCAAACCCCACCGGCAGCAGAACTTCTTTGGGAGGCAGGACGGCCTTGTTGTAAAACTGCTCCAATGTGGACCGCACCAACTCTTCATCAGAAATCTCTCCCGCATCGGCCCAGAAAAAATCACGGCGCCCGATCAGCAACCCTCCCCGTACAAAAAGTATTTGCACATCGACGGCGGCCCCGCCCCTTGCCAAACCGACCACATCCTGATCGACCGGGCCCACTTGAGCCACCCGTTGTTTTTCCAACATGCGCTCTATGTTGTAAATGCGATCCCGGAAGCGGCCCGCTTCCTCAAATTCCTCCCGTTCCGCTAACTGTTTCATCGTTTCACGCAATGAGCTTAAGAGCTCCTGATCCTTCCCCTCTAAAAACCATCGAACCTGCTGGACGATTTGGTGGTACGCTTCCTTGCTCTGATTTCCGGTACAGGGCGCCATACACCGTTTGATTTCAAATTCCAGGCAGGCCCGATCGGCTGTCCCGTCAATCTCGATTTTGCAGGTGGCCAGGGGAAACACTTTGCGGATCACTTTGAGGGTTTCACGCATGGCACCGGTGGGCACGTACGGTCCGAAATAGAGGGCCTTGTCGGGCTGTACCCGTCGAACAATAGACAGCCGCGGAAAATCATCCTGGATAGGAAGCCGAAGATAAGGATATTGCTTATCATCCCGTAACACCACATTAAATCGCGGGCGGTGGCGCTTAATGAGGTTGCTTTCCAAAATGAGCGCTTCCAGTTCAGATTTGGTCACCAGGGTTTCCAAGTCAGCTATCTGCGCGACCAACGCCCGAATCTTCGGACTCAGATCCGCCCCTTTTTGAAAATATGAGCGGACCCGGTCAGCCAGGACCGCCGCTTTGCCAATGTAGATAATGTCCCCATGGGCATCCTTGTACACATATACGCCAGGTTGTTTCGGGACATGGGCCAGTTTCCCGGATAGACTTGCTGAAGACGGCTGGACGGCCTGACGGTCTGATGGAGACAATGGTTTCATTGGTGTACCAGGCGTTAGACGATAGCGACTCCCGGCGGCCGCTGGATCAATTCAATTTCATACCCGTCCGGGGCATCAATAAAAATAAACCGGCTTCCGGAAGAGGATTGCGTAGGACCATCGGTAATGGGCACCCCCTTGTCTTTGAGTTCCCGAATCGTCTCATCCAAATCTTCGACTTCAAACGCCAGGTGGACCAGATCTTCCTGGACCTTGACGACCCCGCTATCGGGAAAACTGCACAACTCTATGAGTTCCTGGCTATTGGGAACCGCCAAAAAAGCCAGGTGGGATCCTCGTGGAGACACCTTTTGTCCCACCACTTCCAGTCCCAAGACCTCCCGGTAGAATTTGATGGTCTGTTCCATATCGCTCACTCGCATTCGCGTGTGTAACAGTTTTTTCACTTTCATTGTGATCTCTCCTTTGATCCCGTTCGTGCCATTTCAGGACTCAGGGACGCTACCAAATCCCCGTTAATCTTTCCCGTCATTCCTTGATTGTCCCGTGTTGGGTTTTGTAGAGCAACATTGCTATTTTGCCTGATATTCCGTACACTTCCCCCGTTTTTTGACCTATGTCCCCACTCTCATGGAGGAGATGTGACCACCAAACAAACCCATGCCTTCTTTTCCACTCTACTCATTCTCTTGGCCATCCACAGTTGTTTCCCTGCCGTACTATTGGCAGACGGCTTTCGAATATTAGACCATAGCGCTTCGGCAACCGGACAAGGGGCGGCCGTATCCGCTCAGGCCGATGATGCCGCCGCCATCCACTATAACCCCGCAGGCCTGACACAGTTAAAGGGAATTCATTTTTCAGCCGGAACTCTCTTTATTGGCGGAGGCACGACATTTAAAAATTCGGCGGGGACAAAGGTTAAAGGCAAACTCGGGAAAGGGTTCGCAAACCCTCCGCCCAGTACACTGTTTCTCGCAGCCGATCTTCCGTCACTTGGCTTATCCCAATTGCCAAACTGGCGAATCGGTATCGGCGTCAACTCTCCGTTTGCGCTGGAAGCGCATTATCCCACCGATAGTGCGATCTCCCCCATTTTAACAAGCGCAGCTCTTCCTTTGATCAA
This sequence comes from Nitrospirales bacterium, assembly GCA_050248735.1. Taxonomy (GTDB): domain Bacteria; phylum Nitrospirota; class Nitrospiria; order Nitrospirales; family UBA8639; genus JACKFE01. Next base: position 345,775 of record JBFWRU010000003.1, read on the forward strand.
TATTAAACCCACCCTTGCCTACAAATTGAACGAGTATTTGTCCATCGGCGGGGGGCTGGATATCTATACCTTCACCGACTTGATTGGAGAAGGCCAGGCGGAAATTCAACAAATTGCGGCACCAGGCAATGCCTTTGGTATTCCAGCCGGAACCGGACTGGAAGCTAACGGGAAAGATACCGCCTTGGGATTTAATGCCAGTCTCCTCTGGACTCTCCTCCGCAATCAGGATGACAAGCCTCTGATCAATTTTGGGTTTGTCTACCGGCATGGAGCGAACCTGAATCTCAATGGAGCATTCTTGGCCGGTGGGACAAAGCTGGCCAACGCCAAAACCACCATCGAACTGCCTAATGTGTATACCTGGGCCCTTGCCGGCTGGCCTATCAGGAACAACGCACGAGAATGGAAAATTGAAGTCGACGTGGAATATGCCGATTGGTCGGACTTTCAGGACCTCAATCTTCGCCTTTCTAATGGATTCACTATTCCTCAACGCCGCAATTATGGAGACGCGTGGGTGGTCATGGTGGGGAGTGAATATACTCTCCTTGAGCCGGCAGCTCTCCCTGACTGGGATATATCCGTTCGCACGGGATACGTGCATTCGCAAACCCCGGTCCGCAGCCAGACTCTGGATCCGGCCAACCCTGATAGCGCATTTAATGCATTATCCGGTGGTATCGGATTTCATTGTCATGGAAATGGTAAATTCCTGGGGCTCATTCCCTGTAACGGACTGGGTGTCAAATCCATAGGGGTAGACCTCGCCTATCAAGCCGTGATGTACCAGGCCCGCGGGATCAACAACAATCAACAACCGTTGCTCAACGGGGAGTGGGATACGATCTTTCATGTCGGAGCATTGAGCATGCGAGCGAATTTTTAATTGCTCCTCCCGAGCCGCCCAGACCTCTTCACCCTTTTGCCTTTTTAGAGTACAGTGCCTTCATTGCGGATCGCCAGAGGCACCGGTATGCTCCAACTTCTTCCCCGCTCCCATCGAATCCTGGAAAGGCCGCATATGGCCTACCGTCCATTCGGGAAAGATGTCCGAGGCCACACGATTCAGGATGTCACCGGCATCACCGTCCGTGCCAATCTGGAATACCTGGAAGACCTGATTACCCGGCAGGAGGGACCGGAAGCGGCCCAACAGGCGTTATCGCAGTTAGTTATGCTTCTGAATGAACGCATTTCCGATCCCTCCTATCATGTCACCCTCGATTTTCTGAAGAATCCCTGGAACAGCTATTCCTACGAATTCGTCATGTTCCTGGCTGAATTCTCGATCCAGCTTTCCCACCAGGACCACTTTCATTTCAACATGGGTCGGGAAAAATTTCTCTCGCCCATTATTCAAATCCTGGGTCGGCCGTTTTCCATTATGCAGATTTACCGGATGTATCCCTATTTCGCGGAAAAATTTACCAAAGGCTCCCTGAAACCCGAGGTGGTCTCCGTCCGCAATGGACATGCGGTGATGCGGCTCAAATTTTCAGAACATGCCTCCGAACAGTTTGGCCCCTATTTTCAAGGTTGTGCCGAACGCATTTGCAATACCACCAAGGCCACCATTGCGGAAGTTCCCTCCCGAATGTTCGGACGAACGGCTGCCGCCATCCAGGATGTGTGTTGCATGGCTGATGGAGCACCGTATTGCGAATGGATTTTCACCTGGGATCCCCAACGAACTCCGCTACGCCCCTGGCATGTCGCTTCCGGTCTTGCTGGCCTGCTGACAGGGGGCCTGTTGATTGCCCTGGTTCCCACACAACCTTTTTGGGCAACAATCGCGTTTGCGCTGTTCGCCGCCGGCCTTATGCAAGTAGCAGGTCGGTTATGGGTGGATCGGAAGGAACTGAAGGAACAACGAAAAATCATCCAGGAGCAGTTGGAAGCCGCCGAACATCGGCATGAGGATCTTCGTGAAGCCTATGCCAAACAAGAGCACATTTTAGTGGAAGTCAGGCGGCGGGTAGAAGAATTGACCATGCTGCACCAGCTCACACTCACCATTGGCTCAACCCTCGACAAACAGACCATCATCACGGCGGGATTGGAGGCCATTGTCGGCACATTACACTACCCTCATGCCTGGTTTGCCGCCTGGGATTCCCGGAAAACTCGGTTTCACGAGTTTCGAATGGTCACGGACTCATCAACCGTCCACACGCTTGAAGAGACGGTGGCCGTGCCGGATTCCGTCACCGACTTCCTAAACCTGGCAGTCAAAAACGGGGAACCCACCCTGCATCCGGATGGCCAACGCCTCTGGGAGCCTGATCATCCCATGTCCCGGATACTCGGAACGGATGACTCTTCCCAAAGTTGCCTCGCCCTGCCCATGAAGAGTCAAAATCAAATTCTTGGTGTCGTCGTCGTCGGCCAAAAAGATACCATTCCCTTTGGGTCCCCGGAAAAGAAACTCCTGTCCACAGTCGGCCATCAACTCACCATTGCCTTGGATTCCGCGTTGGCATACGAAGAAATTGAGGCGTTAAACCTAGGGTTGGAAGGCAAAGTGAAGGAACGAACGATTGAACTCCAGGATGCCAATACACAATTGGAAATGGCCAACCACCGGTTGAAAGAACTGGACCGCATGAAATCCCAGTTTCTCTCGCATTGCTCACATGAATTGCGGACCCCGCTGACTTCCATCAAAGGCTTTACCGAAAATTTGCTGAGGGGGATGGTTGGGAGTCTTTCGGATCGTCAAGAACTGTATCTCAACCGGATTAATGCCAACTCCGACCGGCTCACGAGAATGATCGGAGATCTTTTGGACCTTTCACGAATTGAAGCGGGCACCGTCCGATTGAACCGGACACACCTTTCCCTTCCGAAAATCCTGGAAGATGCCACGCAGGAACTGCTCCCGCTCATCGAATCCAAAGACCAACAGCTTGTTGTGGAGACAGACGAATCCCCATTATGTGTTGTGGGGGATTCGGATCGCCTTCACCAAATCATCACGAATCTGGTCCATAACGCCCATAAATTCACTCCGGAACGGGGCACGATCCGGGTTCAGGCTCACCATGCCCCCCCCCAACATATTGCGCTCACGGTATCCGACACCGGACCCGGCATTCCGCAGGACGCACAAAAAAATCTCTTCGAACCTTTTTTCCAGGCCCACCGGAAGCCGGAAATCGGCACACAGGGATTAGGGCTGGGGCTTTCCATTGTGCACCAACTAGTGGAAATGCACGGAGGCTCAATTGGGGTAGAAAGTCAGGAAGGTATGGGTACCACCTTCAGAATTTTGCTCCCGGTTTCCGATTCCATTCCCCAAATCTAAAAGCAGGGCCGTTATCAGTTGTGCACAAACAAATCCGTGAAGGTCGGGAAAAGGGAGCACGACTCAGCTCATCACCTACATGAAGCAAGGTCTTCCACAACTCTTCACCGGGCATTTTCTGCTTCTCCAACCACCGATAATGTTCACGGTCTCCACCCACTAGGTAAAAAAATCCGAAAAAGTCTCATGATTTCGTGATGCCTGCCGATAACCATGGATAGATTTGCCTACTACAAAAACCGAAGGGGGGTGAAATCATGAAAAAAACGGCAAAAAAGAAACCGGCTAAGAAAGCGACGGTCCGTATGAAGAAGACCACGGGGCGAAAAAAGTCGCGTTAACTCCCCCGGACCTCAACACGTGTACGTCCGGGGAGTTTGACCAAACTCTCCGGATTACACTCTTCCTTATCAATCACACTACTCCTCCACACACACCTTTCAATTGTCCTTCTTGACCCTCCTGGTTCCTCAGATATGTGTTGAGTTTCACCGTGTGGTTATGTGATAACTTCCGAATTCCTGTGAATCCCTTTCCGGTTGCATTCAAGAAGCATGGAAATTAATCCCAACACCCAATTGTGCGGCCTGCTAGGGAATCCCGTGGCCCACTCCCTTTCCCCGGCTATTCACAATGCGGCATTTCGAGAATTGAACCTGAATTTTGTCTATCTGGCCTTTCCGGTGGAAGACCTGGAGGGAGCCATTCAAGGCATCCGGGCACTCGGAAATCTCCGGGGGTTCAGTGTCACCATTCCGCATAAAGTCGCAATTTTGCCCTTGCTGGATGGGGTGGAAAAAACGGCAAAGAATATCGGCTCGGTCAACACGGTCATCAAAGACCGAGGACGCCTCATCGGTTCCAATACGGATGCTTCGGGAGCCATTCAAGCCTTACGGCAGGGAGGCGTGGACCTTTCAGGAAAACGCGTGCTTCTACTGGGCTCTGGTGGGGCTGCCAGGGCCATTGCCTTCGGTTTATGCCTGGAACAACCTATTGAAGAACTGATCCTCCTCGGAATTGATGACGCTGAACGAACGACTTTGGCCAACGACCTTCGTAATAAAACTCCGGTGAAAATCGTGGATGACCCCTTAAACCTGGATGCCCTACGAATGAGGATCCCCCAGGCCCAGCTCCTCATTCATTCCACGCCCATCGGGATGCACCCCAACATCGGAGAAACCTGTGTACCCAAAGATCTCCTGCATCCAAACCTCACGGTGATGGATATCGTGTATAATCCACTCAACACGCAATTATTGAAAGATGCCAAAACAGCCGGTTGCCGCACCATTCAGGGCGTCGAGATGTTTCTTCATCAGGCGGTAGGTCAGTTTGAATTATGGACCGGTGAACCCGCCCCGGTGAACATCATGCGCAACGTGCTCACCTCCCATTTCTCATGAACATTGTCTTAATTGGATACAGAGGGACCGGAAAAAGCACGGTGGCCAAAATTTTGGGGGAGCGCCTGCAACGGAACGTGATTTCCACCGATGCCGCCATTGTGGAAGAGGCCGGACAGTCCATTCCTCAAATTGTCGAGCAATTCGGCTGGAATCATTTCCGGGAATTGGAAACCCAGATGTGTCGCAAATTACAGGATCAAACCAACCTGGTGATCGACACCGGCGGAGGACTGATCTTGAAGGAAGAGAACGTCAAGATCTTAAAAGCCAATGGCCAAGTCTTTTGGCTGACAGCCGAAGTGCCAACTATCGTGAACCGCATATCCGGCGACACTCAACGGCCCTCCCTCTCGGGCACCAAATCTTTCGTGGAGGAAATCGAGGATATTCTCAAGGAACGCACTCCTAAATACCAGGCCGCCGCTGATTTCACCATCCTTACCGACCACGAAACGCCAGAAAAAATTGCAACTCAAATTCAAGAACGACTCTGATCTATATATAATTTTTAAGGCCGTCTAATTCCTATTGTGGCATTCCTGTGTTTACAGTTCTTTAGGAAGTTTTTTCATTTTCGTACGGAGCTCCAGCACCTCAACGGGGCAATCATCCCAATCATGTACCCAACAAACAATAAGTTCACATTCCCCTGGGTCATGACCATGTTCAAGAAAATTTTTACTCCGATACTCAAATTCAATTCGGACGTGCTGCCATTTATGTCCTCTGGTATCAAGACACCGCTTACCTTCACAATCAGGAAAATCAGTACGAATACTTTCGATTAGAAAACCGAGCTCGCGGCTAACCATTCCAAAAAGATAGACAACGCCTTGCTCATTAATGGGCGCATATCTTAGACCGCGAAAATCCAAAGGCTCTCCATATAAAATTCGTTTTCTTTTTTCCACATTAGCTTTCGGTTTATGTGTCGAAGGAAGGACGACCTTTCCAGAAAACGGAGTATCTGGCTTCATCTTAAGAGAAATATCAGAGCCATATTGGTCATTTGGGATTCCAAAGCGCTTAATATATTCATTAACCGCTAGTGAAAATTTACCCCATCGATCACGATACGGTTTGGTGCTAAAAGGACCTTCTGAATTCATGCTGTCCTCAGTAGGTTTGCGACCGGTCCTTCGCCAAAGATCTCCAATAGCTTTAAATAGGGCTTCATCAGTGGATTTGGTACAACCAGACAGACATTTCCCAGATGGATTAGGAGAAAAACCCGCCGCCTTCAACGCTTTGTTCCAAGTTCCAAATTGGTAACGTAGTTTTCCGCTTGAAATCTTGCTTTTCCTAAAGAACATCTTTTGACCAAGTGGTATGGGAGCGACTTCATTAGCAACCCTTACAATCTCTTGAATAATTTCTTGCTTGGCATCCATAATCCCTAGTTCCTTCCCCAATGTATTAGACTGCAGTAAATCTAATGGAATTAATACTTTTACTCAATGTGAAACCTAACGAATAAGAAACCATGGAAAATCAGCAATGAATATAAGCTCCCATTACCGTGAACCAAGAGTCGTTGAGTGGATCCAATTTCTGCTGAATAGTTACGCCCGTTTGGTGAAACAAGAGCTTATTTCACGGGACGGAACACCACTGGACCAAGCAGAACGCCTTTTCAACTCTTCCTTTGTGGTGGCGTCGCATGGGTTGGAGAATGATCCCATTTTGAATTATGGGAACCAAGCCGCCCTCGACCTCTGGGAAATGGATTGGGAACAGTTTACTCGGACCCCGTCACGGCTCACCGCGGAACCCATCAATCGTGAAGAACGGGCACGCATGTTGGAGCAGGCCAGAACTCACGGATACATATCTGACTATAAAGGGGTAAGAATTTCCCGAACCGGGAAACGGTTTTTAGTCGAACGGGCCACCGTCTGGAATATTCAACAGCCTGATGGTACACCGCTTGGACAAGCAGCGACGTTTTCCGAGTGGACATATTTATAGAGATCTCAGGTTCCCTGTTTGTTGTCGAATGGCCGTCCCGCTCAACCAATGCCTCTTGAGGCTGGGCACAGATCCTTCGATTCTCCCAGGATGACATCCGAAGAGTTGGACCACTTTTCGGTCATCATACCGACTATCGTCGTCATGCTGAGCAGGGCGAAGCATCTGGCTGAGCAGAAAAACCTCAAAAAAAATGCCGCACACTTTCGCTCACGACCAAAGACCATAAATTTCCCGCCTGGACCTCTCTACACCCCCAGAACAATGTAAAGACCACTGCCTTCCCTTGCCTCGACGATTTTATCTAAGCTATGGTGGCTCAGGCTTTTCTAGGAATATTCTCATATTGATGAAAATGAGCAAACCATGATTTTGGCAGGAGATATCGGCGGTACAAAGATCCATTTGGGTCTGTTTGATTGGGTCAAGGAACGGGTCGATCCGGTACGGGAAGATATTCTTTATACCGCCGACTATGAATCGCTTGAGGACGCGATCACCGAATTTTTAGAGGAACCCGCCTCCGGCGATTCCGAAGAGGAGGAATTTCCTGAAGAAGATAATCCTGCCGATTCCGAAACGCCTGCGCCTCCTGCCGATCTCAAGATTACCGCCGCCTGTTTCGGTGTCCCTGGGCCGGTTCTCAACAACACCTGCAAGACCACCAATATCCCCTGGACCGTTTCAGGCGATAAACTGGCCGGGTTCTTAAAAGTCCCGCAGGTCAAGCTTCTCAATGATTTGGAAGCCACCGGCATCGGCCTCCTGCTCCTCCACCCTGATGAATTTGAAGATTTAAATCCCAACGCCCCATCTCCGCCTCCTGACGGAACGCGGGCCCTGCTCGCCGCAGGAACCGGGTTGGGAGAATCCATCCTCTTTTGGACAGGCAAGGAATATCACATTTGCCCCTCCGAGGGCGGCCATACGGATTTCGCCCCGAATAATGACTTGGAAATTGAACTGCTTCGATATTTGCGAACGAGTTACCTCCATGTGAGTTATGAGCGTGTTCTTTCCGGCCCAGGACTTCATCTCATTTATCAATATTTACGGGACACCAGGAAAAACGAGCCCACCTGGTTTTCCGAAAAACTCCCTACCGGTGATCCTGCAGCCCTCATTGCCGAGGCCGGGCTTCAGAAAAAACCCGAAATTTGTCATCAGGCGTTACAGACCTTTGTCTCGATTTATGGTGCCGAGGCAGGCAATCTGGCCCTCAAAACCTTGGCTAGTGGCGGGGTCTATCTGGGAGGAGGGATTGCCCCGAAAATTCTTTCCGCCTTGAAAGAAGATACCTTTCTCAAGGCATTCCTGGGAAAAGGCCGCTATAAGCGGCTTTTGAGCACCATTCCGGTTCGAGTAATTTTAAACCCGCAAACCGCCTTGTTGGGAGCCGCTTCGATCGCGGCCGGCTTGGCATCCTAGCGAGAGCAATTCGTGGCATCTCCGGTTCCTCCCCTGACTCCTGATCAACAAAAAGCGGTAGCCGGGCATAAGGCCGTGGAATACGTCCACGATGGGCAACTTCTCGGCTTGGGAACCGGTTCGACCGTCCGGTTTTTCCTTGAAGCTTTAGGAAAACGTATACAGACGGAGGGTCTCTCTATCCGCGGCGTCCCTACTTCCCAGGCAACCGCCGATTACGCGATTAAGCTTGGCATTCCCCTAGTCGGGAACGAAGTCCCTTGGGATATTGATATCGCCATTGATGGAGCAGATCAGGTGGATCCACAGGGTCATCTGATCAAAGGAGGAGGGGGAGCGTTATTACGCGAGAAAATCGTGGCCAAAGCGGCGCGGACATTCATCGTGATTGTGGATGAAGCGAAGCACCGGCCTCATCTCGGGCTGCCATTTCCCTTGCCCGTAGAAATCGTTCCTTTTGGCTGGGGTACCACTCAACATCACTTGGAACAATTAGGATGGCGTTCCGTGCTTCGCCGGAAGAATGACCAGCCTTTTGTGACCGATAACGGCAACTTCATTGTAGATATTCACATTCCGGAAATAGCCAACCCCCTGGAAGTCGAGGGACTGTTACATGGCATTCCCGGGGTCGTGGAATGCGGCCTCTTTGTCGGCCTGACCTCTCTGGTCATTACCGGGACCGACCAAGGTACCCGGCTCACCCACCCACCCGGTTCTGTTGCTCCACCACTCTCGGCTGAGATACCACATGTCTGACATTCCACCAAGCCATCCAGGATGGTAGACTGTGTAAGTTGATTATTGACGGTCTTCCTCACCGGACACTCTGAAGGGAGGACACCTCTACTCATTATCAAAGAAAGAGGACGTGCGGCATGAATTTACGGCAGATTCACGATAATGCTCCTTCCCGGAATTTGAGAACCGGGCGTCGGTTGATATTGACCGTTTTAGTGGGCCTCCTCAGCATCCAATGTTCTCAAAGTCCCACCCAACCCGGCACCAGACAAGAGTCGGAGCCCCAATCGCCGGTGGTCCATGCAGCCGAAACGGCCTCGGCCATCAAAGTCTCGACACCTTTGCTCGCCTCCAACGAAACGTTTATCAAGGTGGCCAAAGAAGCCATGGCCTCGGTCGTCAATATTTCGGCAACGAAACGCACGACTGTCCAGGGTCAACAAAATCCGTTTCTGGATGATCCTTTTTTCCGTCGGTTCTTCGGAGACGAATTCGAAAAGCGGTTTCAACAACCTCGGGAACGGCAGGAGCAGGGGTTAGGTTCTGGGGTTATCGTTTCAGAAGACGGCTATATCATCACCAACAACCATGTAGTGGAACAGGCTGACGAACTGACGGTCTTGCTGGGTGATAAACGAAAACTCCCGGCCAAGCTCATCGGCACCGATCCTAAGACCGACCTGGCGGTCATTAAAATTGATGCCACCAATTTACCTGTCCTACCATGGGGGGATTCCATCTCTCTTCAGGTTGGTGAGCTGGTTCTCGCGGTCGGCAATCCCTTTGGTCTGAATCAGACCGTGACCATGGGCATTATCAGCGCCGTGGGGCGGGCTAATGTCGGAATCGTGGATTATGAAAATTTCATCCAGACCGATGCGGCCATCAATCCGGGAAATTCCGGGGGTGCGTTAGTGAACCTCCAGGGACAGTTGATCGGCATAAATACAGCCATCTTTTCGCGGACCGGAGGCTATATGGGCATTGGCTTTGCCATTCCCAGCCAGATGGTCAAAAACGTCATGAAAAGCCTGATCGGCCATGGCAAAGTCATTCGCGGATGGCTCGGCGTGTCCATCCAGGAACTCACACAGGACCTTGCCGCACAATTTGAGGCACCGGATACCCAAGGCGCCTTGGTAGGAGATGTGTTCGGGGACAGCCCAGCCGGCAAAGCGGGATTAAAACGAGGCGATATCATTCGAAGTTATAACGGGACATCCGTCAAAGACCCCACTCACTTACGCACACTGGTGGCCGATACGCCCCCGAGTAGTTCGGTTCCCGTGGAAGTCTGGCGGAATGGCAAAAAGACCACGCTCTCCGTATCAATCGCGGAAATGCCTAAAGACGTGACCGCCTTGTCCAAGGGTACGCCGGGATCGATTACCGGAAATCATGCTCTGTCAGGCCTTTCCGTAGAACCCGTTAAACCAGGGCAAACGCCCGATGGACAGGGAGTGGTCGTGACTCAAGTCGAACCCAATTCCCCGGCAGATCAGGCCGGGCTTCGGCCGGGAGATATCATTCTGGAAATCAACCGATCCATTATCCACTCCGTGCAGGACTTTGAGCAATCGGTTTCAAAACTCAAATCAGACTCCTCCGTTCTTGTCTTGCTGCACCGAGGACGGGGCACCATCTTTTTAACCATTAAACCTTAGGCACTCATGATTCACTTGAAATCATTCATGGCATCTCAAAGAGTTTTTGGCATTCGAGGAATCCTCAGCGTATTCTGTGTCCTACTGCTATGCATGTTATCCGCTTTCCCTCTCTGGGCTATATCCTCTAACATTCACATCCAGGCGGAACCTCCGTTTTTTTCTCCTAATAGCCTAGCCGTGCCCCTCGGCACGTCCTTGACCTGGAAAAACTATACCCATGAATCGCATTCCATTGTTTCTGACGATTGCACACGCCTTTCCGGCTGCTCCTTTGATTCCGGCGTTCTCCGCCCCGATGAACGATATTCGCTCCCCTTCCTGAACTCAGGCCGATACCCCTACCATTGCGGACTCCATCCCTTCATGCGCGGTCTCCTCACCGTCCATCCAGCCCCTGCTCCCTTCTCCGATATTTAGCGTGCGGGAAATATTTTTTCTTCTCTAAATCAAGGCTTCCCATTGATTTTCCCCCTAACTTGCACGCCCCATTTTTCCTTTTGCGTTGCATGGGGGAAGGCGTGGATGGTACATTCCCAGCACCGCTTATCATGTTAATCAGGCGATACATATTTGACTGACGGCCACATTCGAGACTGGGTCCCATCGTCTAGGCTGGTCTAGGACGGCACCCTCTCAAGGTGCAGACACGGGTTCAAATCCCGTTGGGACCACCACCTTCATGAAAGGAAATTACTCCTTCCTGCCCACGGTATATATTCACGATTAGTTCCCGCCTCCCTTTATGGTTTGCAATATGATCCTCAGGTGATCGCCAATTTATTAGGTAAGGATTTGCCATGAAACCACGATCTTTTCACGATGGAGAATCAGATGGCCTCGAGGCGCTGGAAGCCTTGGATCCCGCCTCGATTCATTCCTTTTCCGACCTCCTCACTGCCATGAAAAAAACGGCCTTTGGTGGCAGACGCCTGGGAGACGCTTTTGACATCCTCACCCGAATGATCCAAGACCCGGATTGCACGGTTATTTTAACCCTCTCCGGTGCCATGACCATTGCCAAAATGGGCAAAATTATTTGTACCATGATTGACCGGGGCATGATTCAAGCGGTGGTATCTACCGGTGCCCTGATCGCTCATGGGTTGAGTGAGGCTGTCGGGAAAACCCACTATAAGTATCAGCCCTCCATGACCGACGTGGAATTGTTTGAAAAAGGCTATAACCGGGTGTACGACACCCTGGAAATGGAGCTGAATCTGAACCATGTCGAACGGGTAGTCGGCGCCACACTCAAACGCATTGAACCGGGACAAGTCATTTCCTCGGAAATCCTGACACGTGAAATCGGAAAAACCCTTCACGAGGACCATCCCGGTCCGGGAATTTTAAAAAGCGCCTATGAAAAAGACGTTCCCGTGTTTATTCCGGCCTTTACCGATTCCGAAATGGGGCTGGATGTGTCAATCTGGGCCATGGCCCAGGGACGCAAGGCCAATCCTCCGGTCAATCCTCAGGATCAAAGCGATTTTGAACGCTGGAGCCAGCTCAGACAACATCGCCCGATTTTTAATCCATTTTTGGACCTGAATAGCTATGCAGAGAAACTGCTGACGTCGAAACGGCTGGGCATTTTCACCATCGGCGGCGGTGTGCCGAGGAATTGGGCACAGCAGGTTCCGCCATACATCGAAATTCTCAATCTGCGAATGGGCGAAACCCTGACTCCCCCTCGCTTCCAGTACGGTGTCCGTATTTGTCCCGAGCCAGACTACTGGGGTGGCCTGAGCGGCTGTACCTATGAAGAAGGAGTTTCCTGGGGGAAATTTGTCCCTAAAAAAGATGGTGGGATGTTTGCGGAAGTTCTCAGTGATGCCACGGTGGTTTGGCCTCTCCTGATGATGGGTTTATTGGAGAAAGTCGGAAGCCAATAGAACGGAGTCGTCCTGCTTCAGGATGATTGCAGGTCACTCTCGACAACCCTTCCCTGGAGTGAGACAATATACTTTTAACACGAGACACATAATGAACCGATCTTTCCCCGTAAAATCCCGTTTGACCTTCCTGCTCTGCATATTGACATGGTGCCTGTTGAGCGTGACGGCTCAGGCTAAGACCCCTGAATTTCTGATTCAGGAAGATGACGTGGTGCGCGGAGATCCCAAAGCCCCCATCACGATTTTGGAATATTCCGATTTCACTTGCGGATATTGCGAAAAGTTTTTCCATGAAACCTTTCCACAGCTACTCACCGAATATATTGAAACCGGGAAGGTTCGATTTGTGTATCGGGACTTTCCACGGGCTCCGGGTGGCCCCGCTTTACATTCCTCGCAAGCGGCACGATGTGCCGGACAACAAGACGCCTACTGGCCCATGCATGACCGGCTCTTCAACAGCGGCGGTCAACTCAGCATGGATCAATTGAAGGGGTACGCCCAGGAACTCGGACTGAAGGCCGACAAATTCGCCCAATGTCTGGATACCAATGAATTCGTCTCCGATATATTCAAGGACCGCATGGAAGGTGGAACGTTAGGCATTCGCGGCACACCCGCCTTTGTTCTGTTCCCGACCTACGAGTCTGAGGATCCCAATTTGATCCTCATTCCAGGGGCATTTCCGTTTGAGACGTTCAAAGAACAGATTGATAAATTATTGAATCTCCAACAGCAATCTTCTCCCTCCCCTACATCCTGATTTATTGGAGTAATTTGTGTAAGCCCCCCCTGATATCCAGATTTCTCAATTTGATCTGACTTGGGGAATCATTGTACATTGGACCTATTCGAAGGGACGAAAAGATCCAACATTCATCGCGGTAGGGATTATGACTGAATCACCATCATTTTGGACCGTAGATTGTGTGCAAGGCGAACCTGACCTGTTTGTGTGTATGGCCTGCTTGGAAGAAGTCTTTCAGGCCAAAGTGCCGATCAATGGCTGTCCGGGATGCGGAGCGGTTTCTACCTTTGAGCCTTTTAAGATCGAAGCCATTCGGGAATGGGGCACCGACAGCTTGATTGCCAAGTCTATCCAATGTCACCAGACAACAGACGAATCGGACTCCAAGCAATCCACCTCATAGCTCTTTCCTAGGTTTATTGGGAAAGTCAGGTTGTGAATGACCACCACCACGCCAAAACCCTTTCTTCTTGGTGGAAAATGGATCACATCTTCCACCCATGAACCGGTTGTCGATCCCTATTCTGGGAAGATTCTGGCTCAGGTCTGCCAAGCCGATCCTCATCACATTCAGGCAGCTATTGAATCGGTTCAAGGCGTCGCTCCTCAATTAGCCTCCACCCCGACACATGTACGGGCCGCCGCGCTTGCTCGCATCGCTGAAGGCATTCAAACCCGGCGTGAGGAATTCGCCCGCACCTTAAGCCAGGAAGCCGGGAAACCTATCACGGATGCCCGCCGTGAGATCGACCGGGGAATTCATACCTTTCACATCGCAGCGGAGGAATCAAAACGTATTCCCGGCGAAGTCCTCACCATGGACCTGTCGCCCGGGAACGAACCTTACTCGGGTATTGTGAAACGATTTCCCATCGGCCCGGTCCTTGGCATTACTCCATTTAATTTTCCGTTGAACCTTGTGGCGCACAAGGTGGCTCCGTGCTTGGCCGCCGGAAACCCCATCGTGCTCAAACCCGCGCCTCAAACGCCGCTAACCTCTCTCCTGTTAGGTGAAGTGTTTCTGACAACCGATTTTCCCCCTGAAGCGTTGACCATTCTCCCTTGTTCCAATACGCTCGCCGAACAGTTAGTCGAACATGATACCTTCCAAGCCTTGAGCTTTACCGGTTCTGTCACGGTGGGATGGATGCTGAAAGCCAAAGCCCGCCACAAGCGTGTGCTTCTGGAATTAGGCGGCAATGCCGGTGTCATCGTGGAACCGGATGCTGACTTGGATTTGGCGGCCAGCCGGTGCGTGGCCGGAGGATTTGGCTATTCGGGACAAACCTGTATCTCCGTCCAACGAGTGTTCGTTCATGAATCCCGGTACGCCCCCTTCCTGACGGACTTTGTCAAAAAGGTAGAAGCCCTGGCCTCAGGCGATCCCGCTCAGGAACATACCGTGGTGGGTCCCCTCATTAATGATCAGGCCGCCATGCGGGTTGAGACCTGGATCCAGGAGGCCCTGGCAAACGGGGCGACCCTCCGGACCGGAGGGAAACGCCAAGGCCGTCTTGTCGAGCCCACGGTCTTGACCGATGTGAGCCAGAACATGAAAGTCTGCTGCGAGGAAATTTTTGGACCGGTGGTAACGGTGACTCCCTACCGGAATTTTGATGAGGCCTTGGATTTGCTGAATCAATCCGAGTTCGGCCTGCAGGCCGGTATTTTCACCAATAACATCGATCTGATTTTCCGGGCATATGCCAGGTTGGAGGTAGGGGCCGTGCTGGCCAATGAAATCCCCACCTTTCGCGCTGATCATATGCCCTATGGAGGAATCAAAAACTCAGGACTAGGACGTGAGGGCGTCAAATATACGATTCAGGAACTGACGGAACCCAAAATGCTTATCCTCAAAACATCTTCCTAAGCCCGCTTCATTCGCCTCGTTCCGGTTCCAGCGCCAGAACTCCTGAGCAGTGGATTGGCCTTGCACCCAACCGGCAACTCTTGGTAAAACATGCTCGGTCGCTTGCTGTATTTGCCTGAGCCACAGAATTCCCATCAGTTGATTTCTTTTGCCATCAAACCGCTCCACCGTATGGAAGGAGTAAAAAGGTTAATGAACCTTGGTCCTTTGTTCGTGTGTTCCGTATCTCAACATCACCGCTGCTTACTAGCCGTTTAAAGGAGTCGAGATGGTTCCAACTCACATGTTTCTCACCCGGGGTGTGGGCGTACACAAAGAAAAGCTAACCTCATTCGAAGAAGCGCTTCGCAGCGCCGGCATTGCGTATTGCAATTTGGTCAGTGTCTCCTCGATTTTTCCACCGGATTGTAAAATTATCCCGAGAAAGCGTGGGGAGAAATTATTGAATCCCGGGGAAATCACGTTTTGTGTCATGGCCCGTTCTGAAACCAGTGAACGCAACCGCCTGATCTCAGCTTCCATTGGCTTAGCCATCCCCACGGGGCGAAAATACAATTATGGATACTTATCCGAGCACCATGGCCACGGCGAAACGGATGAAGAAGCAGGGGAGTATACCGAAGACTTAGCCGCCCAAATGTTGGCCACGACACTGGGCATTGATTTTGACCCCAATGTGGCCTGGAAAGAGCGGGAGCAAGTGTTTAAGATGGGTGGGGAAATCGTCCGCACCCAAAATATTACCCAATCGGCCATCGGCAAGGCGAATATGTGGACGACCGTCGTGGCCTGTGCGGTATTCATTCCCCTCGAAAACCTCAAACCAAAATCGAATACCGGCAAACGTCGAAAGAACAAATAATCGAGGCACTCGGATTATCCAATCGGGCCCAACCTCTTACGGCAGAACAATATTGCGGCCGTCACGGAATATTCCTGACGGCCGTCCTTATTTATTGGGTTACAGAAACGAGACACGAGTACTTCGCCTGATGACCCATATTGCTCCAGACATCAAAGAGAAAACTCAGCCCACAACACGGTATGATCGGACGGATTCTCCGCTTTCCGGGGGTTCACATCCACCTTCACCGTTTGGCTCGTCGTCAAGAGCGGCTTGGTAACCATGATATGGTCGATGCGCCAACCACGATTGGCTTCCAACGCATCCGGACGCCGGTAGTCCCAAAAGGTAAATTGCTGGCGTTTGGGGAAGTGGTGACGAAACACATCCACAAAACCCCAAGACACCGCGTCCTGATACGCCAAACGGGCCTCTTCATGGAAGCAGACATGCTTTAAGTGTTTCTCCGGGCTATGCACGTCAATCGACTCCGGTGCCACATTCATATCCCCACACCAAATCGCCGGTTGTCCGGGAGACAGCATCCGGGAAAAATATCTCTTTAACCGCCGAAACCATTCCAACTTATAAGCGTACTTTGGGGAATCAATGGCGTATCCCTGGGGAACATACGTATTGATAATCGGAATGCCGTTGACCACAACATAGGCTAATCGAGTAGCCTCGTTCTGTTCCTCTCCATCCTGGAAACCGAATTGCACAAGATCCGGTGTTGTGCGAGTCAAAACGGCTACACCGTTATAAGATTTTTGCCCACACACATTGAGGACATACGGCAAATCCCCGAAGGCTTCACGTGGAAACTCCGAGTCCTGCACCTTCGTTTCTTGGAGACACAATACATCCGGCTGATGCCGCTTGAGCCATGGCCGAAGAATGTCGAGTCGTTTGCGTACCGAATTGACATTATAGGTCGCAATCTTCATACCTTATCCTTTACAGTCATGCATGGCTGAAACATCTTCTTTCTCTCCTGACGATCTTCAACTCCTCTCGGACCGGGATTTTTTTCAGAAAAAAATCTCGATATCCAGGAAAATCAGGAACACATTGGAAGCACTGCATTCGCAATTGGCTACCGAAGCCAGCACACGGACGTTATTGGCTCCCGACGAATGCAACCTTCAAGCCTTGCAATACGTCAAAGGGGAACATCTGGAGCATTTCCCCTATCAATATCTGGACTTTCCCCGCCATTATACGCGTCAAACCAAGTTTGCCTTCCGATCACTCTTTTGGTGGGGCCATCATATTGTCTTTGCACTCATTGTGGAGGGCCCCTTGGTGAAACAGTATCGAAAAAATTTCTTCAACCGGTTTTCCGAAGTAGCCGACCGCCAATTGTGTCTGTCCCTCAGTCCCTCATTGTGGGAGTGGAAGGCCGGACCTGGATTGACGATGGACATTACTCATCAACGCCGATCGGAATTGGCAGCCGTCCTGGATCGACGAACATTTTTTAAAATTGGGCGTTATATTCCTTTTAACGATCCGCTGGTAAATTCCGGAGAGATTCTCCATGAGGGACTTCGGACCTTTCGGGCCATCCTTCCCATTATTTCCCCGTAATCCGAAGAAATGACTCGAAGAAATCGACCGATCCATGTAGCGACTTTCTATTCCTCTTCGGCCAATCCCAACAACCCAACAAGCTGCTCCACCGAATAGGTTTGATCGACAGACAGTCCCACCAGTCTGATACCCGCAGACTTCAAGATCGTTTCCATTAACCGTTCCCGTTCATCCACCCCCGCTGACCCCTCCTTTTCCTTGCGAAACTTAATCACCGTTTGGGCTTGCCTGGTACCCGGATGAACCAGGACGACATCCAACCGAAGGGTTTGGATATTTCGCATCAGTGCCCGTCTGGCTTCTTCATCTTTTTCCAGGAATGAGACCAACTGCAGGAGCGAAAGTTTTCCCAACACCAAAAAATGGTCTTGAGCTGCCAGCTTGACCAAATTGAAGAGCGTGGCCTCCTCGGAAGACAAAATCTGGCGTGGGCTCACCACGGTCTCTCCGGATTCTGAAGGAATCATCATCGGGGATTCTTTTGATGCCGGCCGACGCCAGATCCAATGTAAAAGCACACCCACGCCAATGACCAGTAAGGCCAAAAAAGCTACCGACCATCCTTGAGAAGCAAAAAAGACTTCGTTCACCGCACCACGCCTTCGTTAATCGCTCTACTTAATGCATTGAATAGATTAGGTGTCGCACTCTTTCATCTTGCCTGGCGAAACCGTCCCCAATATAACGGGATGCCGGGCACCGGTAACCGAAGGAAGATTGGCGCTCACGCCATGAATATGTTGATAGGCCAGGATGGCAAAGGCCTGGGCCTCAAATGCGGTGGAATGAGATCCACACGCCTCCATGGTCTTCAGGGAAACCGGGGAAAATCTGGCCTCCAACTCAGCCATCAGCCGTGTATTTCGAACCCCGCCTCCCCCTGCCACCACTTCTTGAATCGGCTGAGGAATCCACTGCTGAGCATCCCCGATGACCCGAGCAATAAACCGGCAACTGGTGGCCAGGATATCGACAAATGGTAATTTTTGTCGTCGCCCCTGCTTCAACACTTGCTGAATATATGACGCGCCAAACAATTCTCGCCCGGTGGATTTCGGCGGATGTTGAGAGAGATAGGAATGCCCCGACAACCACCCTAACAGCTTTTCATTCACCGACCCTCTGGACGCCTGTCTGCCTCCCCGGTCCATCCGTCGACGGCCTTGTGATTCGATGCTTATCAATCCATCCAACAACATATTGCACGGGCCGGTATCAAATGCACGGATTTGAGACCATTCCCCATTGCCTGGCAACACGGTGACATTCGCAATCCCCCCGAGGTTAAGAATAAGTCGATTAATTTTTTTTCGGTTAAACACAATAGCGTGACCGTACGGAGCTAGAGGGGCTCCTTCTCCTCCGGCGGCCATATCACGTGATCGAAAATCGGATACGGTGGTCACCCCGGTTCGCTCCGCAATGATATTGGGATCACCTATTTGAAAGGTGGATCGGACCATGCCCACTCCGGGTTCTTTGACCGGCCGTGGACAATGATACACGGTTTGACCATGGGATCCGATCAAGGCAATTTTCTTTAGGGGAATGCGGCAGATCCGCGCGGTTTTTATAATGGCCGAGGCAAACACCTCCCCCAGGAGCGCATGGAGATGACACACCTCACCCACCGAACCGCATTCAGCCGCTTGCAAAATCCGTTGACGAAGGGACGGTGAGTAGGGATAGCCCTTATGTCCAAGCAGCCGGGTGTTCAATCGATGTCCTTTTCCCGTGATCTCAACCAGGGAAATATCGACCCCGTCCACGGAAGTACCGGACATCAAACCCGCTACGATCATAGAGAATCAGGCCTCCATCGAAACTCGCAGACGTCCTCAAGAGAGGGGAATGGCCAACCTGATGAGATGATGGAAAATCCGAGAGAATACACGGGAACTCAAATAATCGGTGTCATATTTTTACGGCGGTCCCATACCATCCCTGTCTGTTCATTATCTGAAAACCCAAGGGAGGCGTAAAAACTTTGATAGTTCCTGGTACATAACCAAAATAGCTCCACCTGCTTCAAAGACGAATGCGCCAGAATTCGATTCACAATGCCTTTTCCGATATCCCGGTTATGGAAAGGCCGATCGACAATAACATCCCAGATGGATGCTCGATAGACAAAGTCTGTTAACACACGACCGAACCCCACTAATTGGTCTTCATCCCAGGCCGTAATGACCAGAGAAGTATGGTTGAGCATCCGCTCCACGTCCTCCAGAGTCCGTCCCCTGGCCCAATCGGTTTGCTCAAAAAGGGTAAGAAGGTGATGAAGCGGGAATTTTTTTGAATCGCAAAACGTGATCATGGGCAGAGGAGGAAAAGATCAAAAACCTACTAAGAGTCAATTTATGAGGAGGGGAATTTCCTTTGTTTATAAAAAGAAACCCAAAATGGTTGCCAGAACCGGCTCGGTATTCATCAAGGATCAAATATCAGGACCCAGCGGTCAGACTATTTCAAACACACGCCTCCCACCCATCCATTCACTGTGTTAGAATGCCCAGGGAGCAGATATTAACAAAATTTCCATAATGCGTTGGCAGATTGTGGCAGGATATATTACACTAAGTCCACTGTTTTTCTGCTGACAAAGAGTAAATTCCATGCCCATGCTGGTCCGAAAATGTCCCAAGTGCTCGAAACTCTTCTGGAGAAAAGAAGAAGAAGTGCAGTATGTGGATGAGAATACCTTGAAGGTCGTATGCAACCACTGCCAGCAGGTTCTCCGAATCCCTCTTGTGACTCAGGGCGCCAATGCGGGTGCGCCCAAGATGGGACATTAAGAAGCCCGGTTCGATCCCATTGGGATCTCCTCTCCACATCTTTACTCCCGATCAACGACTGAGCAAGGCACAAATATTCTGGCCATCCGGTTCATAACACTTTTATTACCGTCCAAACTTTTATGCGCAAAGAACACTGGGCCGGCCTAGACATCTGTATCACCGGGGGAGACGACTCCCTTGGAAGCGGCCAGGGGCCGTTGGTTATTCTTCTTCATGGGTTTGGCGCACCGGGAGATGACCTGGTTCCCCTAGCCCCGTATCTGAAAGTACCCCAAACCGTCCGTTTTCTCTTTCCTGCGGCTCCGCTCAGCCTGGACTTCGGCATGGGGGACGCCAGAGCCTGGTGGATGTTGGATATGGAACGCCTTATGAGGGCCAGAGCCCAAGGACAATGGGAGTCCCTTGCCCTGGAAGTGCCGCGCGGGCTGGAATCGGCCAGAAACCGTCTGGCTGATCTGCTCCAGATGGCTGTCAATAACCTGACTGTCCCCCAGGATCAGCTGATTTTGGGAGGCTTTTCCCAAGGGGCCATGCTTGCCCTGGACTATGCTTTACACTCTGATATTTCTCTGGCAGGCCTGATCCTCTTATCAACTACGTTGATAGCCAAACAGGAATGGTTGACGGCTCTTCCTGCCAGGAAAGGATTGGCGGTATTCCAAAGCCATGGTACCCAGGACGATATTTTGTCCCATTCAGTCGCCGTGCAACTTCGAGAATACCTGACCTCGGCCGGACTACCTGTGCACTGGGCAGAGTTTCGAGGCGGCCATGAGATTCCCCTCCCCGTTGTACAAGACCTAGGCTCCTTCATCCATCGTGTGCTCCCTTCTACCTCTCTTTCCTGAAAGATGCCCCCATTCCGGGCTTGTCATTGCGCAGAAAAATCATCCTCGGGTATATTGGGTGAACATTCTTTTTCCAGGAGCCTCGCTTTCAATGATTACCTTCGAAGATCTCAGTACCTACATTAAACAGTCTTTAGCCGATGCCGATGTATCCGTCATCGATCGCACCGGAACCATGGATCATTTTACGGTTAAAGTGATCTCCGACGGATTCAAGGAAAAAAATCTTCTGGACCGCCATCGCATGATTTATCAAGCGTTGGATGTCCCCATGAAAGATGGACGAATCCATGCCCTGGAGATTCAAGCCAAAACCCGAGAAGAAGCCAAAGGAGGATAACCAATGAGCAATCCCATTGATGCAGAAATTCAACAAGAAATCGCTACGCACAAAATTCTGATTTACGGCAAAGGCACAAAAACCGCACCTCAATGCGGGTTCACCGTCGAGACCATGGAATTTTTCAATAAGTTTGGCTATCCCTACGAACTTATTAATGTTCTCACCAATCCGGAAAAGCGTGAGGCCCTCACGAAATTGACCAATTGGCCCACCTTGCCCAAAGTGTTCATTAACGGCACATTTTACGGAGATACTGATGTGCTGGGACCCATGGAAGAAAAAGGCGAGTTACAACCGCTCTTAAAAGAAGCCTTCCCACCTCCATCCAAATAATTAGTTGTCGTTTCGTTATGATGTCCTCAGGCCTCTCCCTATTGGGAGGGGCCTTTTGAGGAAAATCCTTGGCGGTTGAGAGAATCTGACTGCACTCTAGCGTTCTTTGACGTTATTCCTTTCTTTTCCCCCTACTGACCCTTTCCTCAATTCTGTTGGATTTTCCAGAAAATTGATGGCGACTGTGAGGCAATACATGCTGATGGTCGTCTTTACCTTTTCCGAATCTTAAGCGATCTCTTTTTCTTCCGATATCCCAACCATCTAAACGGTTAAAAAGCAGGGCCTTGGTTGGGAGTGGTTTGAACTCATGACAACAAAACTTCTACCGTTTCTCAAAGAGTGGAACCTCTTTCGCTCTCTTCAATGTAAAACCATAGTCCTGACCACACTGATCTTATTAGCCTCATCAACAGCATTAGGCAACCATTTGGACACTCATGACATTTTTGATGTCACGAAACCCAATGGCGGAGTCGGGCTCAGACAGGACCCCACATTACAAAACTTTTGGGTCCTACCGAATACCGCAGCCCCCAAATCCCGTGAGACCAAAGCACCGGAGGTCCAATTCGATCCGAACTATTCCGTCTCATCTCCCCCACCAGGATTCATTCCCGATCAAATCCCTGTCGTTCCGCACATGAAATTGGGATGGAAATTTCTCGTAAATGGCCAGCCGGATGCCGCAATGGCAGCATATCGACAAGCGCTCACCCGTCATCCGCATTCTGCCAATGCGCTTTTGGGGATGGGTATGACGCTGAAAACTCTCGGAAAAATGGATGAGGCGAAGGAAGCCATCACTCAGGCACTGGAACTCAACCCCCAATTGGCACCCGCTTTAGTCCATTTAGGATATCTCTATGCCGACGGACAATTGGGTGCACCGGCTCCGGACACGGCCAGCCATCTCTTCCAACAGGCCCAGCAAATAGGAGATCCATTCGCCCGCATTGCCCTGTTAGAGCTTCGATCACGCCCCTCCCTGTAAAAACCTCGAAATACTGAGGGTTCCTTAAGGTTGTCATTGCAAAATCCGATGAGAGTGAATGGTCCATGTCAAAAGCCATGCCTCAAGACATGGAGACCAATTACTCTTCATTTGCAAGGAGCCCTGGTTATGAATAGTTTTCATTGTCGACCATTTCGCCAGTCACAGGGTTTTACCCTCGTCGAAATGATTGGAGTTCTGGCGATTATTGCCATCCTGATTGCCCTACTGCTCCCGAAAATTTTCACTCTCATTGCCTCATCAAATGCCCGCTCCTTGGCGGCAGCCTTACGCACATACGAAACGGCTGTCGCCAACTATTACGCGGACGTGGGAACCCTCTATCCGTTAAATGTCACCGGTGTTCCGGCAGCCGAAAACGGGGGAAACAGTGCGACGGTCACATCACTCCCGGCGCGATTGACCCTTGATTCCACCGATCCGCTCAATACGGGCGCCAATCAATGGGTGCGATTCCAGGGACCGTATTTGGAAAAATTCAATACCAATACCCCTCCAGGGTTGGGAACGACCATGTTCATGCCGGCGTCGGCTGCCATCGCGTTAGGGGCTGCCGTGACAGGCACAAATGTGGGTTGGGACTTAAAAGGAGATGACGGGAACAGCGATCTTCCCACCGGGGCCAGAGTGGCCTACCTGCGAGTAGACGGGGTGTCCGATACCGAATTTAGCGAATTGGACGGGATTATTGACGCCGGGATTGGAACCAATCTGACGGAACGACAGCTCCGGGGCCGGGTCAAATATAACCCCGGCAATGACCGGATGTATATTTACCTCGCACACCAATAATCACTCAGCGTGGCAGACACGCGGGAGCTCATCCGATCCTTTCCCGGGGGTTATTAATTTAACACAGAAGCGTTGCTCTGTTACGACTCTTCCCCCGAAGCCTTCCACTGTACCACGACCACGGGATGGGTTATGACCACACCCACGATCACCACCTCGGCTAATCGCCCTCCACTCGGCACCCGACTTCTTCAGGACGGTCACCTCAATCCGGAACAATTAGATCTTGCCGTTCGTGAGTCCAAGCGGCAGGGACGCCTTCTTGGACAAGTTCTTGTCAGCTTGGGCTTCCTGTCCGAGGCGGTCTTAGCCCGCTATCTGGCGATCGGAACCCAGACCGACATCATCGATCTTGCGGATAAATTCGTTTCACCTGACATCCTCGATCTCATCCCTTACCCCATTGCCAAACAACATCAGGTGCTGCCCATCAGTAAACAGGCGGACGTGCTAACGATTGCCATGGCTGACCCCTTAAATATTCTGGCGGTCGACACCATCGAAAGCTTCACGGGCCTCAACGTCAAAACACACACGGCGCCCACGCAGGAACTGCTGGAAGCGATTGAACGACATTACGCACATAGCGAGTCGATCAAGCAACTCCTGGATGAACTGACCCTGAAAGGTCTGTCCGAACTGGGCGAGGAAAGCAGCGGGGAAGCGCCCATTATCAGACTATGCAATCAACTGATCACTGCCGCGATTCAATCCCGCGTGACCGACATTCACGTGGAACCGGACGAACAATATCTTCGGGTCCGCATGCGGGTCGATGGTGTCCTGGCCCAAGAGATCTTAATCCCCAAGCAGCTTCAAGCCCCCATATCCGCCCGCCTAAAACTTATGGCGAATCTAAATCTGACGGAGAAGCGTATTCCCCAAGATGGTCGAATTCCCTTTTCCTTAGGCACCCGGCGAATCGATCTTCGGGTTTCAACACTTCCAACCAACTTTGGAGAAAGTATCGTCCTCCGCGTCCTGGATAAAAGCTCGGTCAAATTGGAATTCGATTCCCTGGGGCTGACCCCACAAGACCAGGCTCGCATTCAATCGCTGATTACGCGACCACACGGCATCATTCTGGTGACAGGGCCTACCGGAAGTGGAAAAACCACTACACTCTATACCGCTCTCCGGAATGTAAATGCCAAAGAACTCAGCGTCTTTACTTTGGAAGATCCGATCGAATACCAAATGCCATTGATCCGTCAAACGCAGGTGAATTCTGAGATCGGCATGACGTTTGCGGCAGGGCTCCGTGCTCTTCTTCGTCAGGATCCCGATGTGATCCTGGTCGGAGAAATTCGGGATCAGGAAACCGCCGACCTGGCTATGCGTGCGGCTCTCACCGGCCACCTCGTTTTCTCGACTCTTCATACCAATGACGCCCTGGGTGCCATCCCACGGCTCATTGACATGGGCGTGGAACCGTTTTTATTAGCTTCAGCCCTCACCGCCGTGATTGGACAACGGCTGGTTCGGTGCATTTGTTTGGAATGTAAGGTCGAACGGGAACATTCCGACACAATTCTGTCGGAACTCAACGTGGAGATCCCCGATCATCTGGTTCCACGGCTATGGATGGGGGCAGGATGTCGTGCCTGCAACCAGACAGGGTTCAAGGGACGCCTGGGTATCTATGAAATCGTGCACATCAGCGAACAACTGCATGCTCCAATTGTTCATGGACCGGACATGGCAGGGATCAGAGCCATCATCGCCAAAGATAATAGGCCCACGATGTTCGAGGACGGCTTGAAGAAGGCACTTCAAGGCTTAACCACTATCGAAGAAGTGATGAGGGTCACGGGTGGGTAATTTTCATTTTCGGGCTTCCAACAGCGACGGTCACCCCATTGAAGGGGAAATGGCCGCTCATTCGCTCCTGGAATTGGAATCCCGACTGGAGCAAACGGGACTGTGGTTAATTCGAGCCAGGGAAATCGCCCCCAGTCAGATCCGAGCCTCAAAACAGAGGGGGAGAGTTAAATCTCGCGATCTCATGGAATTCTCCACCCACATGTTTACGCTCTTGGATGCTGGAGTTTCATTGCCTCAGGCTCTCAAAAACCTTGTCCAGGAATCCGCAAATCCGAATTTACGGAGTATTTTGCAGACGCTTTATCACCATGTGGAAGCCGGGAGTACCCTCTATGAAGCCATGGGGAAATACCCCAAAATATTCCCTCCACAAATGGTGAATCTTATTCAGGCCGGAGAAGAAAGCGGAACGTTAACGGCTACTTTTCAAGAGTTGGAACGGTATTTAAACTGGCTGGACCAAATTCGCGGAGATGTCCGTCAGGCGACCATTTATCCCAGCATTGTCCTGGTGGCGGTTATCGGATTGCTAGGTCTACTATTCACCTTTGTCATTCCCCGGTTCGTTCCCATTCTGAAAGACTTAAATGTGCCCTTACCGGCATTGACCCGCTTCATCATTGGCATCAGCGAACTCATGGTGAATAGCTGGTGGATCTGGGGCCCGATAGTATGTGCCATGCCTTTCATATGGTTAATTGCCAGGAAACTCCTCCCGGGATATAGCACCCTGCGCGACCATTTTTTGCTCAGGATTCCCATCCTTGGGGAATTAATCAGAATGCTCACGCTGTCCAAATTCGTTCAGAATTTTGCCGTCTTGTACCGCGCAGGCATTCCCGTCTTGCAATGCCTGCAGCTGTGCCAAGGGCTGGTGGGAAACGCCGTCGTGGCACGAGCGCTCAAAGCCACCGAACAAGCCGTGGCTGAGGGCTCCACGATCAACGAATCCCTGGGCCGGCATCCCATTTTCCCGCCCATGATGATCCAAATGATTTCCGTTGGCGAGTCGACCGGCAAGCTGCCTCAAACGCTCATGAACGTGGCCAATTTCTATAATCGGGAAATTCCACGGCGTGTCAAAAAAATATTTGCCGTGTTTGAACCGGCTGTTACCCTGGTGTTGATTAGCATAGTCGGTGCGGTGGCCCTGGCTCTGTTTATGCCCATGATGAGCATCATGGATGGATTCCGGTAAGTTGAGGCAAGAGTGGAATGGACAAGGGCAACGTTAAGAAAACAGGCGTTAGTCCTCATTGCGCGCTTCGGAACAAGAAGGGCCTTTCTCTCATTGCGACCATCGGACTTCTCTCTTTTATTACGATAGGACTGACCATGTTCTCAGGTACGATCATTCGGGTATGGGATCGCCAGCATCAGGAAACCGAGGACCGGGAGTTGGGAAAAATTTCCGAAGGAGTGTTGACATATTTACGTCACAACAAGTCTTTTCCACCAAATCTGGCCTCCTTGACTCCCGACTATGCGCCTTATTCCGGCACGCAAATTTCACGGAACGCCCGTGGGTTCCCTCGCTATCTCGCTCTGCATCCCACCCTCGCAGGATATCAAAATTCCAGTGGACTTCCGGCCGGTAACCTTCCGGATGCCCGGTTTTTGGTGATATCTCATCTCAGCCAGGATGCGGCTGTCAGTATTACTACCCCGGCCGACTTTGACTCCTGGTGGAGCACCAATGAGTCCGCCACGCCGAATCTCAAGATTTATCGCGGGAATTTCGCCCCCCACTTTTTCTCCCTGAGCCTCAACCCTCAAGGCAATGGAGGGAGCGTTTTGATTCATAACGGGTACATTAATTCCAGCGGAGGACTCCTACCAACCCAAACCCGCTTTTATCTCAAAGGAACTACGGTTGGCTTTGACGAGGACGACTCCTATGTTGATCCGGCGAATGTCATATTTGCTTTAACGACGAACACCGCCTATTGGTTTAATCCCACATGCCCGATGACAAAGCGTTGGAATCCTGGGAATCCGGGCTGTTGACCCTGATTCCGGAGATACCGTGACATGACCTGAATAGTTCAAAATTTCCCACTACCCGGTAGCCTCCCAACTCGATTCCCCTGGTTGCCTCTCCCTCCCCGATCTTCTCCCCCTGTCAAAGACCCGCGACCCGCCTTAATTAAGATTCATCCTGGCTTCACCGAAACATGAATCAGTGGCATACCCGGCAGGTTTGTCCTAGTCGGGAATGGACCGTCGGTTGAAAATAGAGCCGGGGTCCAACCATGTCCATGGAAAATCGAAAGGATTCAGAAGTTTCGCATGACATCGCGGAGAGAAACATTCAGCTTCAACGGTTGCCCGGTTCTTCAACCGACATCCCCTCGATTCGCGGGTGGCTTTACCTTGGTGGAGATGATCGGGGTACTGGCGATTCTGGCCATTTTGGGTAGCATAATTGCTCCGAATGTCATCCATACGATCAGGACGGCAAATCGTGATGCGGAGAGTCAACGGCTTTCCATGATCGGCAAGGGCATTGAATTATATATACGCCAAAACCTGGCTTTTCCGCCAAACCTGGCTGCACTCAGTCCCGATTATGTCTCCCTTTCTCTAGGGCAGTTGAACACCAATACCAATGGATTTCTTCGCTATTTTTTTATACAACCCAACGTGGCCGGATATGTAAACGGCACTGGACTAGCCACCAATCGACTAGCGGATGCCCGCTTTCTTCTCATTTCACATTTAGGGCAAAACATCAACCCGTCCATCACAACCGATGCCAATTTTGAAAGCTGGTGGAATACGGATGAAACAGCCACGCCGGATTTAAAAATTCACCGAGGACACTTCGGGCATTTGTTTCATTTAGTGAGTTTGTCAGGAAGTGGTGCGGGAGGAAGTTTCAGCATTGGTGGCACCGACACGAATGCCGGGGTTGGCATTCTCCCCACACACCTGATGTATCACCTGATCGGAACCACCATCGGATTGGACGAAACCAACACCTACATCTTTCCTCCAAATGTCCAGCTCACCTTGACCGGCGACGCCGGATATCACTTTGACCCGGATTGTGGCGACGGATCGAAATGGCGAGTCATCAGTAGCGGATGTTACGCCCCATAATAAAAGAAGAAAGATATGAACACGCTCCTCACACCATCTGCCTGGACCAATAAATCAGGCCATAAAATCATGGACCTTGCGCGAGCTGTTCATATGAAAGGCCTGAAGAAAAACCTGACAATCCTGAGCGTCAGTCTGTTTAATGGTCAATTTAAAGCCTTGTCCATCGTCAAAAACACAATCCAGAATGGATGGGAAAAACCCGAACCGGTCTCCTCTGCTGAAGACCTGAAACTGGCGTTGGAAGAGGCCATTCGACAGACACACTTTCCAGGAAAAAATCTGGCCATCCTGGTGGATGACACCCAATTCATTCACCGAACTCTTCAACTACCGCCGATGGCTATAACCGACCTTCTGCCCATCCTGGAACGTAAAGCTCAACAAGAGAAAACCTGGGAAGGGCCGGCCGCGTGGAAGTATCGGATCGGCATCCATGCCAGGGGGAAACAGACGATTCAACTGGAAATCTGGCCCCAACAATTCATCGACGATGTAGTAGGAATTTGTGACAATCTAGGATTGCAGCTTCGACAACTCGTCCAGGCCTCGGCACTGGTAGAAAGTCAATTAAGTTCCTTACCCGTGCAACCTGGACACGGCACGTTATTAATCACCGTCTTCGGTCACAAAATCACCTTGGTGGCAGGCAATGACCAGGGAACACCTATTTTAATCCGCCACCTCGCCCTGCTGAAAGACGGACTATCCCTGAGTGAACGGATTGGGACCGAAGCCAATCGGACCCTTATGTATGTTAATCAACAAATACACATCAGCATCCCACAGATTTGGTTGCTGGGAGGAAACGAACAATTTGGCGTCGAACAGATTCAACCGCATATCTCGACCCCCATTGCCCCCTGCCCAATGACTCCCGACTGGAAATATTGGTTATGGGTGGGTGCCACACTCTCAATTCATCATCAGGCCAATTTCACTCCTCATCAGGTACTGATGGCTCCTATACGTTCCCTGATGACCACATGCCTGACCGCCCTGATGGCCCTCCTGCTCATCATCAGTGTGAGCACCACTGCGGTGGTGAAAGGGTATATGAACAAACATCTCGCCGAGGTTCAGGCCATGACTCAAACCGCCCTGTCTCTCACGAAAGAGCAAGAGCATTGGAAGACCAAACTGATGGCCCTGCACACGCAACGACAATGGGCTGAGACCATCCTTCAAACCCCTGAGATCTCATTGGAAGGGCCATTTTTCAGTTATCTTGGAACCGTCATTCCTCCGACCCTCATACTCAATAAAGCTTCCATCTCACGCGGTGAGCAAGGATGGAACATCGAGCTGGCCGGACACAGCCTGGATTCGCTCTCCGCTTCACTCGAGGCCCTTGATCATTTGGTGGGGAAATTTGAACAGGGTCCCTATCACATTCATATTGAACCAGAGTGGAAGAAGGAACTCTTCACGCAAACCATGTCCGGGGCTGCCCAGGGGAGCGACCGCCCCCAGTATCCGTTTTCTTTGAAAGGGACAATCCAATCGTGATGACTCTGGAAACCGGAAAACGAATTCTCAATTGGGCCAAGCAAATCGGATATCCGCATCTGCTGGTCATCTCTCTCGCATGGGTCGGGTGGACGGGCCTACAAAGTTTGGTTGAATTCCTGAACACGAAAAACCGGATAGAGTCGATACCGAGTCTGGAAACGCAGGTGTTTCAACTCCAGCATCATTACCAAGAAATCAATCCCGAGGAACTGCCCGCCAGTCTTCATGAAGTGGACCAGACACTCGTGACAAACTTCACACAGCTCACCCAATGGGCACAGGACCTTCAAGAAAATGGAAAAAAATGGGATCTTCAGTGCCAGTACCGCATTCTGATCAATGAAAAGAAGGTCTCATCCATTGAGGGAATTACCCTGGTTCCCATGGAAATCGAATGGCACCCTCATGGTCCCAACAGCGGCTATCAGGGTTTCATGAATATGCTCCGGAAACTTTCCGCATCAACACGCCGGATAAACATCCAGGACATCACGATGAGCGGTGACGGACAAAGAGCGAATCACCTGAAGATCGGAATAACGGTATGGATGAAAACAACGGATTCCGTCGAGCTTTAAGAAATCCCATTCTGGTGGCAGGCTTGTGCCTGATAGCAGGTGTTGCGATGTATGTCAATTATACCGATACGCTGACTTCGGAATTTGTATCACCCCTGGATCCACTCTCATTTCCTCCAACGGGAACATCTCTTGAAAAGACCTCTTCACCGTCACTGGGGTCCCCCGAACCATCAGCCGCCATGTGGAATGGGCCGTCCCTCAGGGATCCGTTTTCGCCCGTAGGAATGACATCTCCGTCATTGACTCATTCCTCGTCCTCAAACGACCTTTCTATCATCCCCGAACCTCGCGTTCCATCGTTTCCACAAATGGCATTAAAGGCCATCGCCGTGGAAGACGATGTGAAAAGCGCCGTCATTAATCGGTCGGTCGTATATGAAGGAGATACGGTTGAAGGATTTCAGGTGCTATCGATCGAATCCAATGGGGTCTGGCTAGGACAGGGTCGGGACAAACATTTCCTGACCTTTGCGGAAAGGAAGGTTTCGTAACGACCATGACTATCTTCTGCCCCTTCCTTTCCCGGCTTGGCCAATCATTAGGATATGCCCATAGACGATCGGACAAGCCGATCAACCTATTTCCGGAATCGGGAGTGAGGTCTGCAATCGGTGGGACAGAGCCGATCCTATTACAATGGGTCTGTCTCTTCATGTTGATGACCTCGTCATTCAGTGGATGCATTTCTCAGAATCCAGACATCCCTCAATCCTCGGCGATGTCCCCTGCTCCCGTCTCCAACCGGGAGCCTGCTCAACAACCACTGATTCATACCTCTCGTGAATCCTCCAGAAACTCGTTTTCCCTAGAAGATCGAATGCTCCTTACACAAGAACTGTCAAAATTACCTGACACCCATCCGCCCTCACTTGGCCCATTGTACTCCTTCCGGGCTCAGGACCTCCCGATTATGGATGCCCTTGCCCTCTTCGCTCGCAGTCACCGCCTGAATATTGTGGCTAGCCCGGACGTGACCGGAACCATCACGGTCGATTTTCACGATCTGCCGCTTGAACGCGCAATGACGGCACTGTTGGAAGCCCATGGGTATTACTGGGAACGTGAAAATGACCTGATCCAGGTCCATCGATTTAAAACGAAAACCTTAAATGTGGATTATATCCGGTTGATTCGCGGAGGAACCGGACAAAATCGAGCTCAAATGAGTTCAGGATCGAGCGGAACGTCGGGTAGTAGTGGGTCCCAAGACACCGGGCAAATCACCGTCAATCAACAAGATGAGATAAAGTTTTGGGAAGAACTGGAAAAGCAAATTCGAGTGCTCATGTCTGCGGATGGCCGATTGGTCGTGAACTGGCTTTCCGGGACCATTCAGGTCACCGATTGGTATAAACGGATCAATGAAATCGAACAATTCCTGAAAAACGTCCATCAGGCGTTGTATCGACAGGTTGAGATCGAAGCCAGAATTTACGAAGTCAATTTAAACGATAATTACAGCCTTGGCATTGATTGGTCGAAAATCAATTTTTACGGTACATCAGGAAACTTTGCGCTTTCGAACATCATCACGGCCCCGTTCGGAGGGTTTATTGCCAAGGCAGCCACCACCACGATTTCTTTTGCCGATGGCAGTTTCGATGGCGTCTTAAAAGCCCTCCGTGAACAAGGCGACCTGAATGTAGTATCCCAACCTCGGGTTGTCACACTCAATAACCAACCGGCCTTGATTAAAGTGGCCACCGATCAGCCCTTCTTCACCTCTACCATTTCCCAAGGAACCGCCGGCACCGGAAATATCATCACCGAACAGGCCAGATCCGTCACGGTGGGATTGGTACTCTCCGTGACACCGCAAATTTCCGAAGACGGATGGATCATGTTGGATGTCACACCGATTATCTCCCGATTACGGGAAATTCAAGATTCCCCTCAGGGAACAGCCAACGCCCCCGTGCTGGATGTCAAGCAATCGTCCGGTGTAGTCCGCCTCAAAGACGGGGAAATGGTCATTATCGGCGGATTGATCCAGGAAGAAACGTCTCACACGGAACGAAAAGTCCCACTCCTGGGCGATATTCCCTGGATCGGCCGCCTGTTTAAAGGGACCTATGACGTCAAAACCAAGAGTGAATTGGTAATTTTTCTCTCACCCCGATTAGTGAGGTCGTCTTCATGATGACCACATTGGACCTCAACCCCTGCTATCAGGAATTGGGATTTTCGGAACCGCCGTTCCGTATCACGCCCGACACCGACTTCTTTTTTCCGGGAAGCCGCCATGTCGAGGCCCTGAACCACCTTCGCTTTGGCATCGCCAGCGGAGGACTGACCATGCTGACGGGAGAGGTCGGTCTGGGAAAAACACTTCTCTGCCGCTATTTACTCCGCCATGCTCCACAGGGAGTGCGCTTTGCGTATCTCCTGAATCCCGATCAGTCCTACGCCGACTTGCTGACCTCCATCTATGAGGACTTGACCGGCACCCTTCCCGAAAACCAATCACTTGGCACTCTGCAACGCGAGTTGCCCAAACTCCTTCTTCGTATCGCCGAAGGTGGAGAACGGGTGGTCGTTCTCGTGGACGAAGCCCATCGTTTAAGCGGGAAAGTTCTAGAAGGGCTTCGACTCTTATCAAACCTGGACACCGAAAAAGACAAACTCATGTGCCTGCTGTTGGTCGGCCAACCGGAATTGGAGCATAAACTCAAAGGCCGCGCCTTTCGCCCTCTCCGCCAACGCATCAGCATACGGTACCGATTGGAACCCTTTCGTTATCGGGAGACCCGAGACTATCTGCTGCACCGACTTGGGAAAGCCAACCACGCGAAAAGCCTTCGCCTCCAGACTGGCGTGCCGTGGCTGATTTATACGTTATCGAGAGGCGTTCCCCGGCGAATCAATCAACTTTGCGATCGGGCACTATTGGGGGCTTTTGCCAACAGACAAACTGTGGTGAGCCATTGGTTAGTCTGGAAGGCTTCACGGGAGTTCTTGCAATAATCACAAGGATGACCATCCTGGAAAGCCCGACCAATATAACATGAGCATCATTGCTGATACCCTCAACCGCCTCCAAGCCCGTTCTTCTCATATTTCGTCCGGACAACCGGACACTTCTCAAAGATCAGGGCATCAACATGACGGACCTCCACCCTCTCGTAATCTTTCCATGCCATCCAAACAATTTCTTCTTATAGCCCTTGGGCTCGCCACAACCATCGGTAGCATCGGCATAGTGGGATTCTGGATTGGATGGAATTTAGACTTAGGGTCATCCGCCAGCAACACTTCTCCTCCAATCAGGGAAGAAGGACAGCCTATTGTATTGGCAAACCCGGCGAGCATCCCGGAAGCGGATCAGCCGTTGGCACAAAACAGCCTGACTGAAATGTCCGGGGCCCCGGCAGGTACCACTCCTCTCAGAAATGCCACGGCACCGTCAGATTCGCCCATAGTCTCTTCCCAACCCGACCAGACTAAAAACCCCATATCCGAGACAGCAGTAACGTCTTCGGCCCTCCCGCCTGCTCCGGCAAAAAAACCAGATGCCTCGAAGTCAAAGCCCTTATCAACAAGGCCTGAATTGACGAATTTCCCCCACCTACAAGCACAGGACGAACCGGCTGCCGTCCCCATGGCTTCACCAGTCACCCTGACAACTGCCCTAGAATCCGGCAATCCCGACCAGCCTAAGACAGAGGAGGTAATCACCACTCATCCACGGGAAAAAGATCAAAATCCTATCCAGGAACCTTCAGCCTCTTCCTTGGAAGTGGAAGACCCCATTCAGGTGACACAAAATGATCCTGCAGCAACGACAGAACCCGCCACAGCCACACTCCTTGAGGAAAAGATCGTGGAAGAAGCTTTTTCCGCTAATCAGTCCCTTGAAACCACTTCCCCTTACCTTCCTAACTCTCTTGGTCCGATCACGGAAACTGTCTCTATTCCTCAGCTCACTCAGACCCGCACCGCTTCTCCCATTCTGCAGGAAAATTCCATGCGACAGGGCCGATATCTCATTCGTGCAGGACAATACAAGGAGGCCCTGGCCGTTTTATCGACGCTGTTCAAAAGTCCTCCGGAAGATTGGGAGCCCTGGTTTTGGATGGGAACCGCTTATCTGGGAACCGGTGAGCTTGAACAAGCAGATCAATACTTTCTCAGTGGCCTGGCCCGAAACGACAAGATCCCTCAAATGTGGATACAACGAGCCCTCGTCGCGCAACAACGAGGGGAATATCAGCTCGCCATCCATGAACTGCGACAAGCGGAATCCCTTCAGCCTGACTTGCCTCATCTCCACTTGAATATGGGATATGCCTATGACCAATTGGGTAATGAGCGACTGGCCAGTCAATATTATGGAAAGTTCATGCAATTATCGGAGGGCAACCCGGATTTTTTTTCAACCAGAAAAAAAATCCTGGATCGGCTCACACAAGCCAGTTCCCCAAAATTTTCCCCAAGCCGGTAAGCCTTAGGCAGCAGCCCCGTTCCTAGGATGAAAGACGGCAACCGGAAGGCACGCTTCCGGCCGATGGTGTTCATGAGGAACATAGTCCTCCATGATGGAATTTCTTGATTTTTCCTGTCATTTCCCGCTCTTTCATTCAGATTCAATTTCAAAAACCCGATATTTAAGTCGATAACCCTTTTGTAAACACCACCAACAGTCTAAATAAGCATCCAAAGCTGGTTATTTAGATTGTCAAATGCCGTGAATGGATGGCTACGAAGCCACTCGCGTGACAAGGGAGAAGTGAAAAGAAAGGAGCAAGACATAAAGAGTAAGGGACAAGAAACCTTGCAAACTAAAACTCCTGACTCCTCGCTAGTCATTCCTCACTTTTCCCGGACTCCGATTATTGCCCTGACCGCCAATGCCATGCAGGGCGATCGCGAAAAGTGCTTGCAGCAGACATGGACGATTATCTCAGTAAGCCCATGCACACTGAAAAGCTAGAACGTATGTACGACAGGTGGCCTCCAAAGCAGAGTCACAGATTATCCATCCAGGTCCAGGACACGGTTCCGGCGCCTACTTCACCTTCACCCCAATCGGTCAATCTTCCGACAGTCAATGCCCACACGTTGAAAGAATTAGAAGAACTCGGGGGATGCAATTTTCTTCAATCCATGACTGAGAAATGCATAGAGGATGCCCTGCAGTGCGTCACCCTGATCGAGCAAACCGTGGACACCCACAACACAAGGCAAATACAGGAGGCAGCCCATGGGCTCACAGGAATTGCCCGAAACATGGGAACCGGTTCGTTAGCGGAACTCACGGTCCACATCGAGACCACGGGTAAAACCGGAGATACCGTAGCTCTGACGAACTGTGAGTCAAAACTTCAACACACCTTCAATCAAACCCGAAGGGAACTCGAATCTATTCTCAGAGAATCCTGACGTGGCGAGTTCTGGGGTAATACGAGACTAACCGAGTCCAAGACCCATCATTCTCCATCTCACATAGACCATGATCATGCCATTCATCGTTTTTTCGCAACAAAGAGTTCGAATCTACAGGAACCATAACGCATCTTGGAGAGAGAGATTTGCCCTCATCGTTCTTGTGATCTCGGTTACCGCCCTGTCCCCTCTTAGCCAGGCAGAAGGCCCTAGTGACGATCAAATCAAGGCTACCTATCTCTATCACTTTACGAAATTCGTCGAGTGGCCGACCTCAAGTTTTACCCTGGAGAACAGCCCGTTACAACTGTGTGTCATGGAGCCAGACACCTTTGGTCCTTTCCTGGAAACCACCTTAAAAGGAAAATCGAGCGGGACACACTCCTTGATCATCAAGCGCCATCCTTCCACGAAAGAAATCCGTCAATGCCATATGCTGTTCCTCTCGAAACAACAGGCATCTCTCTGGTCAACCTTGCGTGCCTCATTGGCCCACACCACGGTGTTGACCGTGGGAGAGCACGGGGATTTTTTGAAAGAAGGTGGAATGATTCAATTCTACCGAGATGGTCAGAAAATCCGATTTGCCATTAACCCTCAGACGATTAAACAGACTCAACTCCGCGTGAGCGCCAAATTATGGCGGCTTGCCAAAATCGTGAATCCGTGAGGCCCATGTCACGTTCAACTCTGCTCAATCTCTTCCGCCGAATGTCGCTCAAAGCGAAGCTGCTGAGCTTCCTCATGGTGACATCGACCGTGAGTCTGACCATGGCTTGCTCAGCACTCGTGCTCAATGACATGTTGACCTTCCGGGAGGACCTCGTACGGGAATTGATCACCAAGGCCAACTTGGCAGGACAAAATAGTGTCGCCGCACTGGCCTTTAATGATCGGGACGTGGCAAAGGAAAGCCTTGAGACCTTCCGCCATCAACCGGATATTGAACAGGCCATTCTCTTTACGAAAGACGGGCTGGTCTTGTCCCGGTACGGATTGGGACCGCTGATACCCCTTCCGCGCATCCCATCAACCCAAGCATTCCAAGCGCGGAGCACGTGGGACTCAATCGAAGTGTTCAATAAGGTATTCTTGGGAAAAGACTTCATGGGCACGCTGTATGTCCGGTCCAGCTTACAGGCGTTGCACACCCGGCTCAGGGACGTACTGACCACCGCCATTCTGGTGGCCGCGTTTTCCTTACTCTTAGCCTGGATCATTGCTTCACGGCTTCAAGCGATCATTTCAACGCCTCTGAAGGAATTAACCATTATTGCTCGCCGTATCACTCAGGACAAAGACTATTCCTTGCGCGCGCCTGTTCGCCATTCGGATGAAATAGGGGCCCTCATGGAGGGATTCAATACCATGCTGCAACATATTGAGGAACGGGATGCGGAATTGGCCCACCATCGACATCATTTGACCAAACTGGTTACCGAACAAACAGCTCAACTCACTGAAACCAACGCCCGACTCCAGCAGGAAATCACCGAACGCACCACCGTCGCCAAGCAACTGTTAAAGACCACCACTAACTTGGAAGCCAAAAATCGTGAACTCGGAATTTCCCGGGATGAGGCTCTGCAGGCCGCCAAGGCCAAGTCGGACTTTTTAGCCACCATGAGTCATGAAATCCGCACACCCATGAACGGCATTCTGGGCATGACGAGCCTTCTGCTCAATACCCCGCTCACGAAAGAGCAAAGCTATTTTGCGGACACTGTCGAACAATCGGCAGAAGCGTTGTTGTCTATCTTAAACGACATACTCGATTTTTCGAAAATGGAGGCCGGGAAATTGGATCTGGAATCCATTGAGTTTAATGTGCACAGTACGCTGGAAGATACTTTGGACCTGTTAGCCGAACGGGCCTCTCACAAATCCGTGGAATTAATCGGATTGGTGTTCCCGGATGTGCCCACCCTGCTGAAAGGCGATCCTGGACGGATCCGTCAAATTCTCTTGAATCTGATTGGAAACGCCATCAAATTTACCGACCAGGGGGAAGTGAGTGTCCACGTGCTCTGCATGGATGAATCGGAATCCCAGGTCGAGCTCCGATTTCACATCTGGGATACGGGAATCGGGATCCCACCCGAAGTCAAAAATAAATTGTTCCACTCCTTTACCCAGGCGGATAGCTCCACGACCCGAAAATATGGAGGAACAGGCTTGGGGTTGGCTATTTGCAAACAATTAGTGGAACTGATGGACGGCGAGATCGGCCTTGAAAGTCAAGAAGGTTCATGGAGTTTATTTTGGTTCTCGGTGAAATTAGCCAAGACTTCGCCTGTTTCCCAACCGGACTGGCTCCCTCGGCAGGATCTTCAAGGTTTACGGGTTCTTTGTGTGGATGATAATCCCACAAACTTGTTTTTGCTGGAATCCTATGCAAAGAGCTGGGGGATGGAAGTACAATCAACCAGCAATCCCCACGCAAGCCTCCAGATGCTGAAAGAAGCCAGTTCCTCCGGCCATCCCTTTGATCTGGTCATCCTGGATCGAGACATGCCCGGGCTGGACGGTATCGAAATCTGCCGGCTCATCCAACAGGAGCCGGATCTGGAGTATCTGAAACTCATTCTCCTAACATCGGTGGGACATCGAGTAGAAGCCTCTGCCGCCCTCCAGGCCGGTTTTGCCGGCTATCTCACCAAACCGCTTCGTAAGCTCCAACTTCATGATGGATTGGCGACGGTAATGGGATATTCCTTGATTGAGGAACCGGAGAAACCCCATCCGCTCGTCCCACGGAATACACTGGACAAACCACAACCACAATTCCGGGAAAAAATTCTGGTGGCAGACGATCATACTGTAAATCAACACCTGATCGTGCTCCTTCTGGATCGCCTGGGTTATAAGGCGGTGGTGGTCGCAAATGGAGAAGAAGCGATCCAGGCGGTCGCGACCGGATTATATGTCCTGGTACTTATGGACTGCCAAATGCCGGTGATGGATGGATTGGAAGCCACAAGAAAAATTCGGGAAGCGGAACGCACAAAGAGTGAAGGAGTAGGAGTGAGGAGTAAAGAGGAAGAGACGGACTCTCCCGGCTCTCCTGACTCCTTATGCCTCCCTCCTCATTTATCAAGAACTCCCATCATTGCTCTGACAGCCAATGCCATGCCGGGTGATCGAGAAAACTGCCTGAAGGCCGGTATGGATGATTATCTCAGTAAACCGATCAAGCTGGAAGAACTGGCCTCGGTCTTGGGGCGATGGATACCGGTACGGAAATTAGACCGTTCGATACCCGAGGCATCCGATTCGGCGGTCTCTTCCTCTATGCCATCTCACCCATCGGACAGCCCGTCCTTCCCATCAGTCAGTTCAGCAAGGTCTCCTCAGGATTCCGGCTCTCAGGATACTCCGAGTCCCATTGATTCTCACAAACTCCACGAATGGCGCCAATTAGGCGGAGAGGAATTTTTAGCCCGGATCATCACGCAATTCATTCAGGATGCTACGACCTGCGTGGACCAGGTCCTGCAAGCGTGTGAACACGGGGATATG
Organism: Nitrospirales bacterium; assembly: GCA_050248735.1. Classification (GTDB taxonomy): domain Bacteria; phylum Nitrospirota; class Nitrospiria; order Nitrospirales; family UBA8639; genus JACKFE01. Next base: position 385,300 of record JBFWRU010000003.1, read on the forward strand.
GAAAAATTGGCCATTGCCGGACATGGATTGAAAGGCATTTGTGCCAATATGGGAGTTCCCAATCTCCAAGTCCTGGCTCGGGAAGCCGAGCAAGCGGTACAACAGGAGCCACCTCCGGATATTGAGGCCTTGACCCTTCGGATCTCTACTGAATGGGCACGGGTCAGTTCGCATCTGACACAGATCCATGTCAAAAACAATTCATGACGCGTCAACGCGGTACGGCTGGTCTCTATCTCCAGCGGACTGTTTTCACCTCATTTCAGCTTATAGCAGGAGTGGGGAAATGCATTTTCCCATCAACACTACCCCTGGTCGTTCCGTATGGGACAAAACCCTTCTTTAAGTTTGATGGAAATTCTCCGAAAGAAACAATTGACAGACCCCATTCCAAAGATTACACGGTCTCCCAGGAATGTATAAAGCAACAGAATTACGCACAGTCCGACTGGGAGGTGTGGGTCCTATCTGCGCTTCAAATACTTCAATGATTCCTCTGACGTGAAAAGGTCACTTATGGTCTCTCAACAACAATGCCAGAATGCCACCGTGCTCATCGTAGACGATCAAATGACCAATATCATGCTCTTGGAAAATATCCTGCAAAACGCCGGATATAAACACGTGCATACGACCCAGGACCCAACCCAGGTAGTCAATTTGTACAAAGAATTAAGCCCGGACTTGATATGCTTGGACATTCGCATGCCCCAGCTCAATGGCTTTCAAGTCATGGGCCAGCTTAAAATTATTCAGAAGGGAACCTTTCTCCCCATTTTGGTCCTTACATCGGAGGAGGACCGGGAAACGCGGCTCCGTGCCCTCGAATCAGGAGCCAAGGATTTTCTGAATAAGCCCTTCGACCGGGTAGAAGTATTGATGCGCATCCGTAATTTGCTGGAAGCCAGCCTTCTCAACAAGGCCGTTTCCCAACAAAAGGAAAGCTTGGAAGAAACCGTCAGAATCCGAACACAGGAGTTACAGGAGACCCAACTCGAAGTCGTCCACCGACTCGCCCAGGCAGCCGAATATCGGGATAATGAAACAGGAGCGCATATCGTTCGACTAAGTCACATTGCCGTGGTCTTGGGTCGCGCCTGTGGCCTGACCGAGACGGAATGCAATGTATTGTTTCATGCCACTCCCATGCATGACGTGGGAAAATTAGGAATTCCCGACCACATTCTCTTGAAGCCCGGGAAATTGGACCCTGAAGAATTCGAAATCATGAAACAACATACCGTCATTGGCGCCCAACTGCTTTCCAACAGCCACTCCCCTGTTTTGCAAATGGGAGAAGTTATTGCACTGACACACCATGAAAAATGGGACGGATCGGGTTATCCGAATCGTCTCAGCGGAGAAGACATCCCTCTTCCTGGTCGAATTTGCGCCATTGCTGATGTCTTTGATGCCCTTTCCTCGAAACGATGTTACAAGGAAGCGTGGCCGCTCGAGAAAACATTGGCCGAAATCCGTGCATCATCGGGTCAACATTTTGACCCCCATCTGGTTGAAGTATTTAATGAAATGCTTCCGGTGATCGTGGATATTCAACGCACCCACTCCGATATGGAAACTCCCAAACTTGAATTAATCCAAGCCAACTATTTGCCCTAATCTTCTCTCCTTCCGGCTTTCTCTTTTCCGGTTGTTCCATGCCTAAAAGGGACTTCCTCTCTTGGTTCGCCCCTGCCAGTGCGCTACACTATTCTCCGGCACAACGGGTGTTCCCGCCATACACGCCAATCTTCTCATCCGATAGACAGGTAGGGAACTATGACTGGCACCACACAGCCTCTTCCCGCACAAAAGTTTTGTTTCATCCTTGGATTGCTGATAGCCGGCATATTCCTGATTGATCTACTCACTCCCCTAGGCAGCGCCGACGGCGTGCTGTATATCGCGGCCGTCCTGTTCAGTCTCCGCCAACGCAATTCCCGTCTGCTGTTCGGAGTGGCCCTTGGTTGCTCGACATTAGCCCTCGCTGGCTATGGGCTTTCCCCGGAGAGTGGTGAATGGTGGATGATCATCTGGAATCGCGGGCTGGCTTTGGTTGCCATTTGGACGACCGCCACCATGGGGAACACCTATTTTCACCAGGTCAAAACCATTGGACCGCGAGGGGCCACCTTCCAGGATTTCATGAATACCATGCCCTGCACCTGTTTTACTTTTGACCGACAAGGCATCATTTTATCCTGGAATCTCGCCGCCGAACGTATCTATGGCTTTTCACATCAAGAAGCCATTGGAGCCTACAGTTGGGATCAAATCGTCACACCGGAAACTCGGGAGGCGACACAGCAGGCCATTGAAGCCGTCTTCAATGGCCAGACCCTCTACAATCGGGTTTGGCAGGATCGGAATATGAAGGGCGAACAGGGATGGCGCTTAGGAAACCTTTTCCCTATTTTTGACGAACAGGGTCAAATCCTCTACGGCGCGAATGTGGACGTGCCGACCCCAAAAGCCGCAGAAGGGTGCCTTGTGACACACCATAATTTGCTTCAAGAACTCACAGGAGCTATGGCCGATTCCATGGTTGCCAAGGATCAACAAGGCAACACGATCGGACTTGTGGGAGTCTCACGCGATGCCACGGATTTTAAAAACTCTCGGCGGGAATTGATCCTTTCCGAACTGGTTTTTAATGCCTCTCCGGACCATATCTCTGTCGTCGGCAGAGATTATCGTTACCGTCGTGTCAATCCAACCTATGAACGGGTTCACGGAAAAACCAAGGAGGAACTGGTGGGCCTGTCGGTCGCCGATTTATTGGGAAAGGAAGTTTTCACACATCAGGTACAGCCCCTCATCGATCGATGTTTTCAGGGTGAGGAGGTCCATTATGAGTCTTGGTTTACTTTTCAGGACGGAGCATCAAGATACATGGCGGTTTCGTACATCCCCTTGCTTATTCCTGACAAAGACAGCGAAGAAATCGTCGTCATCGCCCGGGATTGGACCGAACGGAAGACCGCCGAGGAAGCCGTGAAGGCCAGTGAGCAGCGGCTCCGGACCACTCTCGACGCTATGACCAATTTCGTCGGCATCGGTACCGTTGACGGAATCATTCTGGAATGCAATCAGGCCCCGCTTACCCTTGCCGGTCTTCAGCGGGAGGACGTCATTGGGAAACGCTTTATCGACACCTATTGGCTGAGCTATTCGCCCGACGTTCAGGAACAAATTCGGACGATCCTCCACAGGGTAGCGCAAGGAGAAATCGTTCGTGAAGATGTCCGGGCTCGAATGGGAGAAAACCAATATGTGACAGTCGACGCCTGCTATGTTCCCGTGAAGGATTCGAAGGGAAACGTGGTCCAAATTGTCCATTCCGGCATCGATGTCACCGCGCGCCGGAACGTCGAGCAGGCCCTCCGAGAGAGTAAACAGAGACTCCAGGCGATTTTGGATCATAGCCCGAACCTGATTTTCATGAAGGACCTGGCAGGTCGGTATCTCCTTGTGAATAAACAATTTGAACAGGTGTTTCATCTTACTCAAAAATCGGTTTTGGGCTTTGATGATTTCCACCTGTTTCCACCCACACAAGCCGCTCAATTTCATACCCACGACCGAATGGTCTTCCAAACCGAGGAAACCCTTCAATTTGAAGAAAAAGCCCTTCACGATGATGGCGTCCATACCAGTTTGGTGCAAAAATTCCCGTTACAGGACGAAACCGGATCCACCTATGCGATTGGGGGCATCGCCACCGACATTACGGACCGCAAACGAGCGGAAGAGTGCCTTCGGAACAGCGAAGAACGATTTCGAAAATATTTTGAATCGGGATTAGTTGGCATGGCGATTACCACTGTGAACAAAACACTTCTGGAGGTCAATGACCGAATGTGCGCCATCCTGGGCTATTCCCGGGAGGAATTGCTCGGGAAAGACTGGAGCAATCTGACCCATCCGGATGATCTTGCCGAGTACCGGACTTTCTTTAACCAACTTATTGAAGGAGACCTGGATTCCTTCGTCATAGAAAAACGATATCTGCGCAAGGATCGGTCAACCATTCATGCCAATCTTTATATGAATGCGGTAAAGAACAAAACCGGATCCGTTGAATATATCACCACCATGGTACAGGACCTCACAGTGCAAAAAGAGGCCCAACTAGCCATCCGGGCTGCGGAGCAATTGTCCCTGGCCACCATGAACGCCCTTTCGGCATATATTTGTGTCTTGAATGACCATGGAACCATTATCATGGTCAATGACGGATGGAAGCAATTCGTCAAGGATAATGCCTGCAACCCTGACAGGGTGGGAGTCGGGGACAATTACTTCTCTTTTTTCTCACATATTACTAAAGAGTCTATATCGGACACAGCCCAGACGGTCCCTCACATCCTGGAAGTGTTGGAAGGCAAAAAGAAGGAATTTTCCTTTGAGTTCCCCTCCTGTCATTCACCAACCACCCAACGTTGGTTTGCCTGTCGAGTGACGCGATTTCTGGGCCCTGGCTCTCTGCGAGTCGTAGTCGCCCACCAAGACATCACAGAACGCAGACACATGGAAAATGCGCTTCGAAGCAGTGAGTCCACTCTCAAAACTTTTTTTGATAGCGCACCCATGATGATGGGAGTTGTGGAAATTTCCTCCCATGATGTCCGTCATCTTTCCGATAATAAAGCGACGGCTCGGTTTTATGGTCAAGTCGAGGGAGGAGTCACCGGAAAATGGTACAGCGAGTTACACATCTCTCAGGACATTATGAGAATCTGGATCGACCACTACCTGCAAAGCCTCTCGAGCCAACAGCCGGTATCGTTTGAATATGCTCACCCCTCAGCCCAAGGAACGCGTTGGGTTTCTGCCGTAGTCACCCCTGTTGTGTTTGGCACTTCTGCGACTTCCCAATGCGCCTATATCGCCCAAGATATCACCGAGCGCAAAGTCATGGAAGACCAAATTCGCCAACATACGATTGAGCTGGAAGCTGAAGTGGAACGGCGGGCCAACCGAATCCAGGAGTTGGAACAGCGCCGCATGCAGGTGGAAAAACTCGCTGCCCTTTCTCAAGTTGCCGCCGGAGTGGCCCACGAGATTAATAATCCTCTGGCCAGCATTGCCCAATCGTTGACGCTGTTGAAACGCGCAATTCCGCCGGATCACCCAAGATACAAATATACTCAAAAAATGCAGGATTGCATTGACCGCATGACCCACATTACCCGTCAACTGTATAGTTTGTATCGACCAACCACATCGCCAACAGATTCAGTTGAAGTGGAACAGGTCATCCAATCCGCTTTGGAAATCATGCGCCCCATCGCCCACAAAAAAGGCATTAGACTTCGATCCTCGCTGTCCGGCAACCCTAATCCGACCCAAGTGGGGATTGCTCCCGCCGATCTGATTCAGATACTCTGCAACCTCATTCAAAACGCGGTGGATGCATCAAGTCCTCCCTCTGACATTGATGTCTCCATCACACAAGATCATCAGTCCGTCACCATTTCGATTGCCGATCAGGGAATGGGCATAGCCCCCGAGGTTCTTTCCCGAATGTTCGATCCGTTTTATACGACCAAGTATGGCGATCAGGGCATTGGATTGGGACTGGGGTTAGCCATTTCCAAAAATATCATTGAATCTGCGAGCGGGCACTTGCAATGTTCCACCATTCAAGGAACGGGGACGACCTTCTCCATCATCCTACCGACCTCCATCGTCAAACAATGACCCCCTCTATGGAGCATGCATTTCAAGATGATGAGCCTTCGTTCCCCTATTGATCACTTTTTTCGCTAAGGGAGTTTCTGTATGACACCGACACTTGGCAACATCCTTCTCGCCGACGATGAGGAAACGTTTTTGGAGGCAACCTCCGATTTATTCCAAGAGGAAGGATTTGACTGTCATACGGTTCGCAATGCCGAAGAACTCGGACGGGTCCTTCATGGTGCCTGGGATTTTGATGTCTTGATCACCGATCTCAATATGCCGGGCAATCGAGTCATGGAGCTGGTGAGTGAAGTCCGCTCCCAAACACAACATTTACCCGTCATCGTCGTAACGGGTTATCCTTCTCTTCCTACGGCGGTGGAATCCGTCCGGTTGCATGTGCTGGAATATTTCATTAAGCCGGTGGAATTTTCCACCCTGTTGTCAGCCGTCAAAAAGGGCATCCAACATAAAGAAGTCCTGCGTGCGGTTAAACGGGCTCAAAAAGACGTGGCCAACCGGGCAGAACGGTTGGCGGCTCTTGAAGAAGCCCTCCAGTCGTATAGCACCTCCCTTTCCGATCCCATGGTGAAGCAAACCCTGTTAAGTGACCCCGAGATCAATGAATTGAAAATCCAAATTGAGGGCCTGTCGCATGTTGTAGAACAGGGAAAAGAGGGCAGGGCCTTCCGAGCAAGCCCCTCTCCGGCCGATTATTTCCGCCTGCGAGAATCGATTTACGACACCATCCAGGTCCTCCAAAAGACCAAAAGCGCCTTCCGCTCCAAAGATCTGGCTTCTCTCCGCAAGCGCTTAGAGGATGCCTTACGGGAGACCGCAGAGTCTCTCAAGTCCTCTCCCCCGTCAACCGATGAAAAATAAGGCATAGAAGACCAGGATTCCCAAAATGTTTCTGTACCGTCCTTCTTAATCCTAGGACTGTATGCTTCTGGTAAATTCCTGCACGCCTGCCAAGTCAATACTTTAGTTGATTGACGGATTGGGTACGGGAACAGAACCTCCATAATCTCATGGACCTTGCCTGCCAACAGGACGTTCGTTCCTATTTGACGTCTGCGTGGTTTCGACCTCATTTTTCTCAGGAAGGACTCAAGATTCATGGTTATTGATACAGTTGACCAGGCAAACGGAACCATCGTGCTCTCACTTAGGGGACGTTATGATTTTCAGTCCAGGCATGCCTACCAAAGCGCTCTGGACCAGGCGTTTCAAGCCACCCCCAAATTGGTCATTTTGGACTTTAGCCATGTCACGTATATAGACAGTGCAGGACTGGGGCTCTTGGCGCTATCTCATAAGAAATTTTTCGAGCACGCCATGTGTTTATCCATCGCGGGGCCCCGGAAACTAGTCAAACAAATTCTCAATCTGGCAAATATGGGGGAAATTTTTCCTATTTGCGATTCGGTGACCGCCGCCACCCAGGCCACAGCTTCTCGGCAGTAATCGATCGCCAATATTTTTGGGCCTTCATTTGCATCAACAGAGGTGGCTTTCGCCCTGCTCCAATCAAGCAAAGTTCTTTGCCATATATTTCGTCACATTGCTTAATTTCATCCCTGAATTCTCCGATGAGGAGAAGCAAACCCGTGAGCTTCCGTTTTGGATTATGACATGACCCCCGATCAAAGCCGGTGCCGTAACTAAACTCTCATGGGTAACGAGGATGCCAACCACTCTCAAGGCCGACGTTCAAAGGACGAATCACACGTGGCGTTTGTACCCATAAAACCTGAAGTCCTTCAAATCGGCTTATATATCAAAATAGAAGGTTCGTGGTTTAGCCATCCCTTTCCAACCAATTCATTTAAAATCAAAACCACGAAAGAGTTGGAAACCCTTAGAGGATTAACCAAAGTCAAACTCTTTTTTGATCCGGAGCGATCCGACCCGGAGGAAATGTGGTTAGACGGGAAGAATCATGCTCCCCCGGGAAACCCGGATATCATGAAAGATTCGCCACCGCCAAGTGCTGCGGAGACTGCGAAGTCTTCCGAGGACGGTCCATCCGAGACGGGGGCTTCCCCAAGTGACCTTGAAGATCTTTCAGAGGATCCCATTTCACGGAAAATGGCACAGCACGAAGCCTTTCAGGCCTATCAGTCTCACCTGCAACACGTCACTCATCAATTCCAGGCAGTGGTGAAAGAAGGCAAGCAAATGATTCAGGATGCGGTATCTGGCCGTGCCAGGGGAGTCCGCACCGCCCAGAAAATTATCGAGAATCTCTTTGAAATTCTTGGTGAACAGGAGCAATCACGCGCGCTCTTGAACCTTATGGGATCAGACGATGTCAACGAGGAGTTTTTTCTTCATGCCTTCAATGTCTGCTCCTTGTCTCTCATGATTGCCAATGATCTGGAACTGAAGCAAGAGGAAAAAGAACGACTGGCGCTAGGAGCCCTATTTCACGATATCGGCGAGTTGAAATTTCCGGCCGAGAAATTATTGCAAAGGGGAGCAATGGGGCTGGTGGAGTTGAAAGCCTTTCTCAGTAGCCATCCCAAATATGGGGTGGAAGTCGTTGAAAAACTACCCAATTTCCATTATGACGCGGTGGATATTGTTCGCCAACACCATGAACGACTGAATGGTTCAGGGTATCCCTCAGGGAAAAAGGGTGACCAACTCAGCAAGTTGGCTAAAATTGTCATGGTCGCTGATGAGTATGACGAGTTGTGTCACCATCCCGATCCGAGCCGATCGATGGCGCCTCCGGATGCATTATCCTATCTCTATGTGAAATGTCGTCACACCCTCTGGCAAGATGCCGTGGTGGCGTTGATTCGCCAATTAGGGGTCTATCCTCCGGGATCCTTGGTGCAATTGAACAATCAGAAAATTGGGATTGTCACCAGTGTGAACTTTAAACAGAGGTTGAGACCGATCATTCTGGTTTATGATGACCAGGGCTCTCCGGATGAGCCCATTGTCCTCAACCTGGCAGAAGAGGATGACTCGCTCTCCATTGTCACCTCCATTCGACCCATGGACCTTTCCCAGAAAATACGGGGATGCCTCAATCCTCGAAAGATCATTAGTTATTTCCCGTCCTCAACCACCACGGAATTAAACGTGGAAAACTTCGCCAGGCCAGTCCACTCCGGATAAGACATAGGGCTCTCCTCTGTCTTGAATACGGCCATGACACCCACTTCAGCTTCGACCACCGGCTGGCTGGTGGGAGGGGTAAATTTCCCGCTATCATCGCTCCGACTATCTCCTCAGGATCCTTCAGATCCGGATTGGCCACATATTCTTCGAATCAACTTTTTCCAGAGACTAGGCTGTTCAGGTGGTGGAGACGGGTCTGGATAATCTACCCAGACTTCCTGGCTTCCTAAATAACGTTCTCCGACAAACAATCGCTGATGACGCAATTGGGAATAACCGCGCCTTTGCAGTTCCTGAATAAGCTCACGTAAAGCCTGTTCTTCGGTAGGAACAGGACCAATAACCACATGGAAGGTCTCATACTGCAGATCCAGTCGCACCCCTTCCGGAGAGCCCGTCACCGGAGCTTGCCGGTTGAATCCCCGTTCCCGATCATCTAAGCCGGCAATTTGGTAAATGCTGGAAGGCATGCGATTCGGATTCATAAGCAAATAGGTCCCTCAACCTCCATTCCCAGACTTCACATAGTATATTACCCCATGTCAACCTGGTGCATCAGGGCCTGTGCATACCATCTATCCGGTTTACAGAAATGAGGAATCACCCTCACAACAGGTTACGGAACTGCAGAAAAGGAGACCGAGCTTGCCAAGCCGACAATCCATCTCTTATGTTTTCTGAAATGTCCCTGGCCTCTGACGATAAAGAGAGCAAAAGGCCCCTACGATTCCTGCAGATTCAATCTCTCGACAATGCCTAGCTCCCTAACTCTTAGCAAAAATATCAACCTGCCGCAAAAAAACCGCGGGCAAATTCTTGCCCTCGCCTTGTTGGTATCGACGGTCATCTTCGTACTGGACTTGTTTTTGCCCTTGGGGATTGCGGAAGCCGTGCCATATGTCGCGGTCGTCCTCATTGCGCTTCGCTCTCCCGACAAGAACGATCCCTTGCGTCTGGCAGGCTTGTGTACGATTTTGACGATCGTGGGCTTTGGGGTATCCCCACCCGGAACCGAGGCATGGATCGGCATCACCAATCGTTCTATTGCCCTGTTTGCCATTTGGTCCACCGCACTCCTCGCCATGCAGGTCAAAGAAGCCGACGAGGCCACGAAGGAACAAAGTTCCATGTTGACCGGCATTCTGTCCAATATGCCCGCGGTGGGGTTTCGGATTGACAAGGACGGCGTCATGCATGAATCGATGGGCCGCGGGTTGGCTCGATTTGGCATCAAAGACTTTACGGCCATTGGACGAATTCCCCTTGAACCCCCGGATTCCGTCATGCAGCAAGTCAAAAACGGCACAGTCACGCATGCCGCCTTTTACGAGAGCAGCGGTATCTTACAAGGCAAACCCTGGTGGTTTTTGAATTGCCTGTGCAAATTGGAAAATGGCAAACCGGATTTAATCGGGTTTGGCATTGACATTACGGACCGGAAACGGGCAGAACGACGTCTGGCCATGCATGATGCCGTATCGGCCGTCCTAACCACGGCACCCGTCATCACCGAGGCCTATCCTCAAATACTCCAAGCCATTTGTGACACCCTGCAATGGAACGTGGGGATCCTATGGCGTATGAATTATCAACGCCAGGCACTGGGAGCCGCCGCTATTTGGCCACCGTACTCCTCGCAAGCCCAATGGATGTCCTCTCAGACCCCAGTCTGGACACTGAAACCCGAGGTTGGGCTAGCGGGACAGGCATGGGACATCCGAAAACCGGTTTGGATCAAAGATCTGGCGGAATATCCCAAAGACCCGCGTCACCAGACGGCCCTGGACATGGGACTTCACGCGGGGTTTGCGATTCCCGTATGTCTGGCCGGAAATACCCGAGCAGTTCTGGAATTTTTCTCTCCATTTCCCGAGGAAGCCGACGAAACCTTGTTACAAATGCTTTCCAATATTGGATTTCAAATCGGCCAATTTATCGAACGGGAGCACAAAGAACGCCGGTTAGCCACCCATCACAGCCTGGCGAATGTCCTGGCGGAATCACCCGACTTGAATCACGCCGCCCTCCTGATTCTGGAAGCCATATGTGACAATTTGGGGTGGGATCTGGGAGCCATTTGGATCAAGGGCCCTGGGGAGACAGTCTTGCGTTGTATTAACATCTGGCATTCCCCACACTTACATCTGGAAGCCTTTCGACAAGCCTCACAGGAAAGTACGTTCGCACGGGGCGTGGGGCTACCGGGCCGTGTATGGAAAAGTGGGGAACCGTCGTGGATTACCGACGTGGTGTCTGATCCAAATTTTCCGCGTGCTTCCGCTGCCGCGGAAGAGGGTCTGCATACGGGATTTGCCTTTCCGATTAAATCCGGCCTTGAGATTCTTGGAGTCATCGAATTTTTCCACCGGGATATTCAAAAGCCCGATAAAGAATTGTTGTCCATGTTTGCATCCATTGGTCTTCAAATTGGCCAATTTATCCAGCGAACCACTCTCTCGTCCTCACGTGACTGATTCCTATACCCAACTGAATAATCCCATCCTATCTGAGGGAAGAGGAGTTAACCCAACCCAGTTCAATCGGGTATTCTCAAAAAAGTTTTACCCGACCATGTGCGGTACGAACCGATGACTCCCACTCACCCAGCCTTCTCATGGATCCATGGACTCCACTTTCAGAATCTTCGAGGAGATTTTTATGGTGGGCTCGTGGCCGCCGTGGTGGCGCTGCCTCTGGCCTTGGCCTTCGGAGTGACCTCAGGATTGGGAGCCATTGCCGGTCTCTACGGCGCCATTTTCGTAGGATTTTTTGCCGCCCTCTTCGGCGGAACCCCCGCTCAGGCGTCTGGCCCCACCGGCCCCATGACCGTGGTCATGGCTGCCATCATTTTGAAATTTTCCGATGAGCCGGCATTGGCTTTCACTGCGGTTATTTTAGGAGGGATCTTTCAAATCGTATTCGGAGTCCTGGGGTTTGGGCGTTATATCACCTTAGTGCCCTATCCGGTGATTTCGGGCTTCATGAGCGGCATCGGCGGAATCATTCTCATTTTGCAGGTCGCTCCGTTTCTGGGGCTGGAAGCCCACCCGAAGGTAATGGACAATCTAAGGGCCATGCCTGACTATTTGGCAACCTTCTCATGGCCTGCGGTCCTGATTGGGACTCTGACATTGGTGATCGTCTATCTAACCCCCGCCGCCATCGGAAAACGCCTTCCACCTGTGTTATTAGCACTCATTGTTGGAACGATAGTGGGAAATGCCTTTTTCCCCTCTCTCCCCATAATCGGAGAAATTCCGACAGGCTTTCCCACACCCATTTGGCCGGCTATGCATACCAATGCACTGTTACTCATGGTCGAAGACGCCCTTGTTCTGGCGTTACTCGGAACCATTGACACCTTATTAACCTCACTGGTGTGCGACAATATGACGCGCACCCAGCATGACTCGAACCGGGAATTGATCGGGCAAGGTGTCGGAAATATGATATCCGGGTTTTTTGGAGGCATTCCGGGAGCCGGAGCCACGATGCGGTCGGTCGCGAACATTCGGACCGGAGGCCGGACACCTCTTTCCGGCATGTTTATGGCGGTCCTCCTTCTGGGAACATTGCTGGGACTTGGTCCGTTAGCGGAACAAATTCCCTTGGCGGTCCTGGCCGGTCTCCTGATTAAAGTCGGCTTCGATATTATCGATTGGCGGTTCCTCAAACATTTGGTGCAAGCCCCGCGGACGGAAGTTCTGGTTATGTTCGTCGTGTTACTCGTCACCATTTTGGTCGATTTGATTACCGCGGTCGGGATCGGAGTGGTCTTGGCCAGCGTCATGTTCGTGAAACGCATGGCCGACCTGGAACTGGAAAGTCTCCGTGTCATTACGGGTTCCACGGAAGAAACGCCATTGTCGCTTGAAGAGCAACGCATCATGAACCGAAACCCGGATCGCCTCATTATGATTCACGTAAACGGGCCTATGAGCTTCGGATCGGCCAAAGACATGATCCGTCGCCTGGAATCCATCAAAGGCTTCAATCATTTCTCCTGCGTGGTACTGGACTTGACGGCGGTGCCCAACATTGACGGCACAGCCGCCCTGGCCATTGAAGATATGTTAGTGATGGTCAAAGACTATGGCCAACATTTATTCTTTGTAGGAATGCGGCCGGACGTCGCGAGAGTGCTCAATGGATTAGGCGTGCTGGACAAAGTCCAACCAGGCCATCGGTACGCCCTTCGCCTGGATGGGTTACGCCATGCCGCACGGCTTTGCGGTTCCACGCACCCTTCTGATATCTCACCGGGGGAGTCTCTCTCCTCCGCAGACCACGGAAGTCACGCGTGAGGAATCTGCTAAGGAAGAAAGCAGAATGCGTAGGTCCGGGCTCATTCGATAGGTCGACTCCTTCACCGGTATGCTACCTGGGTCGTTCGTTCGACCCTCGTCGACCAATCGCTTCCGCCCCAAGGAATCCGCCTTTCTGAATGCTCATTTCTCACTGATCAAGGACTATTATGAAAACAACCGTGTCCCATGCGCTGATTGAAAATTTTCTCAACCATACGCCAACCTGGTACAAGCTGACTATTATTGCCTTTCTGATTCTGAATCCTATCCTGATGGTCACCGGCGGACCGTTTGTCGCCGGATGGGTCCTCATTGTGGAATTTATTTTTACATTGGCCATGGCTCTGAAAAGTTACCCGCTTCAACCGGGTGGTTTGCTGGCCTTGGAAGCCGTCTTGATCGGCATGACCACACCAGACACCGTTTATCACGAAGCGCTCAATAATTTTCAGGTGATTTTGCTGCTGATTTTTATGGTTGCGGGTATTTACTTCATGAAAGATCTTCTCCTGTTTCTGTTTACGAAAATTTTGCTTGGAGTTCGTTCAAAAGTCTGGCTAGGGCTATTGTTTTCCATCATGGGCGCATTTCTGTCGGCATTTCTCGACGCCCTGACCGTCACCGCCGTCATCATTGCCGTCGCCCTGGGTTTCTATAATATCTATCACCGGGTAGCTTCAGGGAAGTCCTCTCAGGCCTCCCATGACTCAACCAATGACCAGGAGGTTCAACAACTTCACCGTGAAGATCTCGACAACTTCAGAGGATTCCTTCGAAACCTTATGATGCATGGTGCTGTGGGCACAGCCTTGGGAGGGGTCTGTACGCTTGTGGGTGAGCCGCAAAATCTTCTTATTGCGGATAAAGCGGGTTGGGAATTCATGGAGTTCTTTTTCCGGATGGCACCTGTAACCATTCCGGTATTTGCCATTGGTTTGACGACCTGCCTGGTCGTCGAGAAAATGCGGTGGTTCGATTACGGCTACAAACTGTCGGAACCCGTTCGGCATATCCTGGTAGATTTCGAGACGGAACAGCAGAAACGACGGGACTCAGGAGATACGGCCAGACTCATCATTCAGGCCATTGCCGGCATTTGGCTGATATTTGCCCTGGCATTTCACCTCGCTGAAGTCGGGATTATCGGATTAACCGTCATCGTCTTTATTACCGCATTTAACGGCATTATCGAAGAACATCAAATTGGAGAAGCGTTCAAGGAGGCTCTTCCCTTTACGGCCCTGTTGGTGGTGTTTTTCGCCATTGTGGCGGTCATCCAGGACCAGAATTTATTTTCCGGCATAATCGGATATGGATTAAGCTTGGAAGGATCCCATCAAATTGCGATGTTCTACTTGGCCAATGGGGTATTATCGGCTATCAGCGACAATGTCTTTGTCGCAACGGTTTACATCCAGGAAGTCCTGCGTGCCCTGGAAGCCGGTACGATTAACCGTGACCAATTCGATTTGTTGGCAGTGGCCATCAACACGGGAACCAATATACCCAGCGTGGCTACCCCCAATGGCCAAGCGGCTTTTTTGTTTCTATTAACGTCTTCCCTGGCCCCGGTTATCCGTTTATCCTATGGCAGAATGGTCTGGATGGCTCTTCCGTATACCTTGACCATGGCCAGCATAGGACTCCTGGCAACATATTTTTTTCTCGATCCTGCCACGTCCCTTCTCTATGAAACGGGACTAATCCAACATCATAGTCTGCCCAATCCCGTCAATCAGGGAGGAGGGGGAACTCACTAAGCTTGTTGAACATTCACTTCGGGAAGGAAAAAGACCTCAGCCGGAATATCTCCCAAGCCCTCTCGTATAGGGTCAGAGGAGTACCACTCCGGGCTTCCTCATGAAGTTGCCAGGCGGGCTCTGCAGATCACGGAGTGAGGGTTGCCACTTTCTCGCTCTCTGGCCTGATCTGTTCCGGATAGAGGACAATTTCCACCCGGCGATTTTGGGCTCGACCATCTTCCGTTTCGTTGCTCTGGACAGGTTGAGTATCAGCGTATCCTGTCGCCGAAAATTGACTCCGGTTCATGCCGGTTTGCTCAATCAAATATCGTAACACCGTAGTGGCACGAGCGGTTGAAAGTTCCCAATTCGTGGGATAGCGCTTTTGTAATTGGCCATAAATAGGGTTGTTGTCGGTGTGGCCTTCAACCTGAATGTATTTCTCCGGCAGGCTCGCCAGCACCTGCCCGACCTGCTTCATGATTTTGAGGCCAAGCGGCGTGAGTTCCGCCTCACCCGATTCAAACAACACTTGCCCTAACATAGTGAGAACCAACCGGTCCTGATGCTGTGTCACCACCAAACTTTTCCCGAACTTTTCTTCCAAGGCCTTCGTAATCCGTTCAATTTCGTCTCCGACCGCCAACACTTCATGTTTGACTTTAGCTAATTGGGCTTCCTGCGCTTCACGGGATTTTCTGACCTGTTCCAATTCCTTCTTTAAGCGTTCGATTTCCTTGAGGCGGTTTTCCAAGCTGGAGAGTTCCTGTCCTAGAATCCGATTTTGCTCACGGAGTTGAGAAAATTCCGCTACCTGAGCGTCCAAGCTGACTCGCACGTGCTGAAAGGCTTTCCCCAAATCGTCAAAGTCAACGGAACCCGTTCCAAACATTTTTGGCACGGAGGAAGAGCCCCCCTGTTGATTGGTGAACCCCAGAACCTGTGCATACAAGGTCTCCAATTCTTTTTTTACATTAGCCAATTGTTGTTCTTTTATTTGTTCCTGAACCTCTACCGTTTGCTCCAGTTCTTTTTTGGTTTCTTGAAGTTGAGCAATTTCAACCTCCCGCGCTTCCACGGTCTTTGTCAGCCGTTCGACTTCCTGTGCGGTGCCGTCCTTCGTCATTTCCAATTCTTGAAGGGCTTGTTCATGCGAACGTTGACTGACACACCCCAGTACCGAGGTGCACCATATCATCACAATGAAAACCTGGAACCAGTTTCTCATCCTCATAGTGAATACTCCTTCACGATCACCGGATCTCACTCCTTCCATCACCTGCCATCAATCATGGAGAGGATAAAGATTCCATACTGTTGTAACTTTTCAGTTCCGTCCACCCATCTCACTGGATATGAATTTTTTCCTTACCTGGCATGAGTTCAGAAGACAGGAAAGTTAAAATTCCCTTCGAGAGCATGCATGACTCACCCCTCTCTCGGCTTTTCCCGTGATTCACTTTAGGAAACCGCTTATAAAGACCACCATTGTCCTGAAAAGAAGCAGAATTGGCCATCAGGCGCTTCAAGGGTCAAAGAAAGAGTCATGGCATGGCATGACCTCCCAACACTTCCTCGAGTCATCTGAAGCTTTGAAAGAAAAGAACAATGGGAGACAAGATTGGAGAGTAACCGAAAAATGAAGGATTCCCTTCGGGAAAGGGTCGATTCAATGAAATACGGGAAGGCGATAGGATTTCCCTTCGGGATATGTTGGACCTTTAATAAGCATTGGCAGGCTTAGTCCTGCCCACTGAATTATTTGGAACTTTTGCCAATTACCAGCCTCAAGTCTTATTGAAAAACCAACTCCGAGAGTACCCGTGCGTGATAAGGAGCCATATGTTGGACTAGGCCCGCTACGCTTGAATCCATCATTTCCATGAGTGGGGAAGGATACAACCCGATCCACAAGATCAGAATGGCAAAAGGGATCACAGTGGCCAATTCCCGCCCACTCAGATCAGTCAGTTGGGAAATGGTGGGGGATTTGGGTTGACCCAATACGACTCGTTGCAACATCCAAAGCATGTATGCCGCAGCTAAAACTATTCCTCCCATGGATAAAAGAACCATGACATAACTTTCGAAGGATGTCCCAACCAAAACCAAAAATTCTCCGATAAAATTACATGTTCCCGGCAAGCCAAATGATGCCACGGAAAAGAGACAAAAGAACGCCACAAACCGGGGCATGGGTTTTTGCACACCCCCGTAATCGTGAATCGACCGGCTATGCGTTCGATCATACAATTGGCCCACGGCCAGAAAGAGGGCACCCGTCGTAATACCATGGTTCACCATTTGTAAAATCGCCCCTTGAATGCCGTGATTA
This sequence comes from Nitrospirales bacterium, assembly GCA_050248735.1. GTDB lineage: Bacteria > Nitrospirota > Nitrospiria > Nitrospirales > UBA8639 > JACKFE01. Next base: position 402,504 of record JBFWRU010000003.1, read on the forward strand.
TTGAATACAAAAATTCCTAAGGTCACAAACCCCATATGGGAAATGGATGAATAGGCCACCAGTTTCTTTAAATCCGATTGGGCCAAGGCCATATACCCGCCATACAGAATTCCCGCAACCGACAACCACAAGATAAACGGAGCAAACGTCACGGAGGCCTCAGGAAACATGGGAAGACAAAAACGTAAAAATCCATACCCGCCCATTTTTAAAAGCACCCCAGCCAAAATGACGCTTCCAGCCGTGGGAGCTTCGGAATGGGCATCCGGCAGCCAAGTGTGAAAGGGTAGCATGGGCAATTTAATGGCAAAGGCTAAAAAGAAGGCCAGAAATATCCAAAACTGCGCATCGGGGGAATAGGTTTGTTCCGCCAAAACTAGAATATCGAAGGTCCGCCCCCCTTCGACGTACAATCCGAGAATTGCCAAGAGTAGGATCAGGCTCCCTGACAAGCTGTACAGGACGAATTTGATTCCAGCCGCAATGCGTTGAGGACCTCCCCACAAGATGATCATGAAATACATGGGGATCATCGTGACTTCCCACAACATAAAAAATAAAAACAGGTCCAGGGCGGTAAACACCACAATCATGGCCCCTTCGACCAAAAGAATCATCGCCATAAAGGAACGTACCCGTGTGGTAATGGATTTCCAGGAGCAGAGAACGCAAAAGGGACAGAGCAGGGTGGTAAGCAAAACCAGGAGAAGACTGATCCCATCCACCCCGACCGCATATTGAATGTTGAACGTTGGCATCCAGGCCATCCGCTCCACGAATTGCATGCTCTGAGTGGAGAAATCAAAATCTCTCAACAGGAGAAGTGAGAGGATACCATCTCCCAGGGTACTCCCGAGGGCCACACGCCGAATCCACTCCTGATTTTGAATACAGGCGATGATCGCAATACCCAAAAACGGAATGGCAATCATGACACTCAAAAGATGTTCAGTGAAGATTGCGTTCATAGTCTCCCCTTCATGAAATGCCGATCATGACACCATCAAAGCATGAAACACACGCTATCGTTTTTGCGACACTCAGTGTCATTGAATGTCAGTGCCGTGCCTGTAGTCCCTATCTCACAGACAAGCCATTTGCCCAGTTCACAGAACAAACCAAAATAACAGCAACATTCCGATAATGAGCCAGAAAATCATCACCAGCAGGTGATGCTGTAAGGTACGAGGCTCCAGTTCGCGCATCAAATCCCCTGCAACCTCGGCCTGCTCCCCTATTCGATTCACTTTTTTGTCGAGAATCTTGATGTCGATTGATTTCCATAGCCAATTGGCAATGCCTAAACTCTGTTTCCCGATTCCCACCACCACCCGATCCACACCACGAAGGTCCACCACCCGCCAGAGCCAACCAGCCATTCCGACGCTGTTCCGTCCTAACCCAACCACCAGGCCGTCAATTCCCCGAAGATCCACCACCCGCCACAACCACTTGGCTGTCACGACCGACCCATTCGCGACTCCCAGGATCAGCGCATCAAATACTTGCCGATCGACCACACGCCACAGCCATCGAGCAAAACGGAGAGTCGGTTGTACGATATAGGCCTCGTACAATTCGTCGAAATACAGTTTATTCAAAAAGTGGACATACCATCGCTTTCCCATTGCAGATTGCCGAAACCTGGATCCGGAGTTTTTCGCATAAAACAAGTAACCCACGCCAATACCACCGACTGCAAATATGAGTGCAATAATCAGGTGAGGACTCATCTCGAAAGACAGTTCAACCGGGCTCAAAACCAGACGATGTCCGACAACCGGTGACAAAAATTCGGCAAACCAACCCCATAAAAACAGTAAAAGGCTTCCAGATGCTCCGACCACTGCCAGGACTCCCAAGAGATGAATCGGAGAGAAGAAACGGGGTTGGATGGATTTAGCCATCGCTTCGGCTCCTTGGCCAGATGAAACAGGGGGATGAAATAATACCAGCACTCCCCGAAAGATATATAAGGCCGTAAAAAACACCGTCAGAAATCCGAGCATCCAGAAAGTCCATTGTGCCGAGGCCATCGATTGAGCCATCCACAATTGTTCATACGGACCGGAAAAAAGCAGGAAAGGAGGCAGGCAGGCTAACAGGACGGTTCCTGACAACAACGGCCACAGAGAAGGCATCGTGGCATCAAATCTGGAAACGAATGGTGTTTCATGTCCATGTGAACCAACCGATCGAAGAGCATTGCCCGTGGATAAAAATAAGAATCCCTTCAAACATCCATGAGCCAGCATGTGAAAAATTGACACCACAAAGGCTCCCACCCCGCATGTCATAATCATGAAACCGATTTGACCAATCGTGGAAAATGCCAGCATGCGTTTAATATCCACCTGGGTCAGGGAGACCAATGTCGCAAAAATCGCGGTGCCCCCCCCGATCACGGCAATAAACGTCATGGCTTCAGGCGAAAGGATCACCAACGGGCTCATGCGAACCAACAAGAAGGGACCGGCATTCACCATCGTGGCGGCATGGATCAATGCTGAAACAGGCGTGGGCGCTTCCATGGCAAAGGGGAGCCAAACGTGGAAAGGCACCTGTGCGGATTTCCCCATGGCCCCCATGAATAAAAAGAGGGTAATGAGAGTCAAGACGTGAATAGGGAAGTCCAAGCCAAGCCAGTCAAACAGGTTGATTGTGGTTCCTTGCATGGACGGGGCTTCCGCTAAAATGGTCTGGATATCCAACGTTCCAAAGATGGAATAGGTCAGAATAACCCCAAAGCCTAAACCTACGTCGGCCACTGAATTGACGAGAAAGGCTTTGGTGGCGGCCTGCGCGGAAGACATTCGTTCTCCCCAATGAGAAATCAACAAATAGGAGCAGATCCCCATGATCTCCCAGAACACATACATCATGAGCAGATTATTACTCATGACCAGCATGATCATTGAAAACGTGAATAGAGCAATAACCGCAAAAAACCGGTTATACCGGGGATCGCCGATCATATAACGGGACGCATAGACATGGACCACGCTGCTCACACCAGTGACCAGAAGCAGGAGTAATACGGTGAGTTGGTCGACATAGAGTCCCAGATCGACAAGCAGGTCACCCGAATGGATCAGTCGATACAGGGGAATGGAGAATGCCCCGTCAAAGGCCACCTGAGCAAACGCGACAATGGAAAAGATGAAGGATAGAGCAATCGCGGGGATGCCGATCTTATGGCCATGCTCGCCTAGCCAGGGTTTCCCGAGCACCAGAACCAACGCTGCGATCAGAGGAAGGCAAGGAATAAGGATGAGGAATGTCATAATCAGGAGTACGCCTTCACCCCAACTCCGTTAAAGTCCGGATGGAATCGCAGTCTTGAGGAGAAAGCTGATGATATGATCGCTCATTAAACCCAACAGAATGACGGCCACCGATGTCGCTCCCAGGCTAATTCGCACCGCCAACGGGACCTCACGGACGAGGGGAGGCTGCTCAGGTGACCGATCACGAAAAACCCGTTCGAATAATTTAATGAAATAGGCCATGGTCAACAGCGTCGCAATGAGCACCGCCGCAATGGCCAGGTAATTCCGCGCGTCCACCGCACCAAGAATGATGTACCATTTCCCAAAAAACCCGCCGGTTGGAGGGATTCCGATCATCGACAAGGCGATGACGACCAAGGCGACCGACATCCATCCGGTTCCCCCGTGCAATCGCGGAAGATCCTCAATATTGCGAACCCCATACAGATGAATAATCGCCCCTGCCCAGAAAAACAATCCCGCTTGCATCACCGCATCATTCAGAAGGTAAAACACTCCTCCGACAAACCCGGTTTGATTCCCGAGACTAATCCCCACCAGAACCAACCCAATATGTGATAGCCCCCCATAGGCAAACATGCGCTTAATATTTTCCTGGGACAAGGCCAGGAATGCACCAATCAACGCAGCCACGGCACCTAAAATGCCTACCAAAAACAGAACGGGAATCTGGTAGACCACGGCATGCGCTCCCAGTACCCAAAACATAATGCGAATCCAACCGTATAAAGCCACCTTGGTCACTAACGATGCCAGCATGGGTGATACTCGGTCGGGAGCATACGTATAGGCGTCCGGCAACCATCCATGAAGCGGCACCAGCGCCATCTTGATGCCCAAGCCAATAAACATAAACAACACCCCGACCGCGATAGCCTTGGAAGTCACCAACGGCGGCACCCGTTGGGCCAGGTCCGCCATATTGAGGGTACCCGTTTCGGCATACATATATCCCACTCCCAGAAGATACAAGGAGGCCCCGAACGTACCCAAAATTAAATATCGAAACCCCGCAACAAGGGCTTTCCCCCCGGCCAACCCCACCAAGGCATAGGCAGACAAGGCGGATACTTCTAAAAACACAAAAAGGTTGAACAAGTCACCGGCAAATACCATCCCGATCAGACTGGCTATTAATAACAATACCAGCGTATAAAACGGGACAATCCGGCTGCCAAGATACGGAAACAAGACCGAGCTGAGAAAGATGACACATACCAACCCGACAAGACTCAGAGCCACAGTCATCACGCTGGCCAACCCGTCAGCCACCCACTCAATTCCGACCGGGGCGGCCCAACCACCAAACGAATAGTGAATGGTCCCGGTTTCAATAACCCCCACGAGATTCGCGATAGAGACCAGAACCATGCCGATCATAATGGTAATAACTAATGGCCGGCACCATTCCCGGTGTTTCATACCAAGTAACGGCAGACAAATGGCTAAACCCAGGGGCAGCAGAAAGAGGACCACAGGCAGGTTTCGCGTCATTCCATCCTTTTGAGAATTTCTTCCTCGTCCAGACTGCCGTACTTTTTATAAATGGCATCCGCGAGGGCCAGGGAGACCCCCAGGGTGGCCACCCCCACCACAATGGCGGTCAAAGTCAGTACGTGAGGGAGAGGATTGGTATAGACTTCAGGCTGAATGGCCTCCGTGGTAGACAATAGGATGGGCACCGTAGCACCTTGCTTGGCACTGGTCGTCACGAGAAAAAAGATGACACTCGTTTGCATGAGATACATCCCAATCAGTTTTTTTACGAGATTGTACCGGGTTACCATGATATAAATGCCCCACAAAAACAACAACACGAACGCAATATAATTAGGGCGCTGAAACCACCCTTGGATCAACTCAAACATCATACTCCTGTTCGGTATCGTGATAAGCCAGGCTCAGCACGATAGAAATCCCCGTCACGGCTACATCCACGGCTACCCCGATTTGCGCAAGAAGGATCCCGATATACCGACGTGCGGGTGCATCGACACCCGGGATCTCCAGATTGGCATAGTTCAAAAATTCTCCTCCTCCAATGAGGCAGAGACCACCGACTCCAACAAAAATAATCAATCCCACTCCATCGCCATGCAGCACCCTTTCCACAAGACGACCCTGCGGAGACTTCAGCCCGAACACTAAAAAGGTTAAGATCATACTGGTGGTCCAAATGACGCCAGCCACAAACCCGCCTCCCGGACCATACTGCCCAAAGAACAGGACATACAGGGCAAATAACTGGGCCAAGGGAATGAGCAACCGACTCATAGTCTGGACGATCAGACTGTCGTGCATCTGCTTCATGAACCGGGCTCCTTGAGCAGCAACGCACAAGCAATACCAGCGGTAAAAATCACTACGGTTTCCATCAAGGTATCGAATCCCCGATAGTCCATCAGCACCGAGGTCACCACATTTGGTGTCAGAGTGTCCGCATAACTTTGTTGCAGGTAGACAGGCGAAATATGCACACTAGCCGGGGAAGTCGGGTCTCCGAACGGAGAAAGATCATTGGCCGCGAATAAGAGCAGAATGCCCAGCAGAGGCAATCCCAGCACTCCGGCCAGAGGTGGTGGAGGGCGACGAAGACGGCTGTCTTTGGGAGCCGTATCAAACAGGGTGATTAGAAATAATACGGTGCCCAACCCGCCCCCAATAACGGCTTCCACAAATGCCACATCCACCGCGCCCAGCCAGGCCCAAACCAGGGCAAGGAAAAAACTGTATGAACCGAGGATGAACACGGAACTCATCAACTCCTTGACCAAAAATGTCGCGCTGGCCGCCGTCAGAACCAGGAGTAAGAGCAAGGCAATATTCACGGAATACATCATTGGTCTTCCTCCGTCTGAGGTTTGAGGCCAGCCCGATAGGCCGCTCGAACGGTTGCATGGGCAATGACCGGATTCAAAAGCATGAGCAAGACCAGGACGACCAGGATCTTCAGCATATTGATCCCGAATCCCTGATACATTGCAAGACCCCCAAGAACGCAAATCGCGCCTAAGGAATCGGTCAGGGAAACCGCATGGGATCGCGAAAACACGTCAGGGAGGCGTAGGGTGCCGATCGCAGCCACCACCAGGAAAAATACCCCAACCAGAATTAAACCGATGGCAAGAACGACCATTTAGGGTGTCCCTCGTTGCTCAAGAAATTTGGCAATAGCAAACGCTCCAACCAAATTCAGAAGCGCATACCCCGTGGAGATATCCACGAACATCTCCACACGGTCATAGACTGTTCCCATCACCACGACCAGAATAATGGCTTTCGTCGAAATACCCGCTAATCCTAATACCCGATCAAACACCGTCGGCCCCTGAATCACCCGGTATAGATACACGAGAATCAGAAAGGACAACGTGATTAACAAGAACAGAAAAAAATCAATCATCAGTGATTCGTGTCTTCCTGAAAGACCCAGGCAAGTTTACGCTCCATCCGGCCAGTGGTGAGGTCCTTTGCTGCGATCTCATCTATCGCATGCACCAGAAGTGTATTGCCGTTGACTTCAACCGTAATGGTGCCCGGGGTCAAAGTCACGGAATTTCCAAGCATCACCATGGCACCCTGATGTTGTAAATGAGACCGATAGGAAATCAGTTTGGGTTTAATGGGTAACGCCGGGCTCAGAATAAGTTTCGTCAAATGCACACTACTCTCCACAATCCGTAACAAGAGCCAGGGGCTATATAATACCGCCCGGACCCATGGGAAATGGTGAAAGGGAGAATGAGGAAACCCGGTATTTAACCACGCCACTCCACACGCAACTATGAAACCTGTAATCAGATGAAAAAGGTCATACCGTCCCGATAGAATAAGCCAGACACCAAAAAGGGCCAGGGTGTTCGCGGTGTACTGTTTCAAAAAAGGCCACTTCATGGTCAGCAATTTTTCGATAATGCTGGGTTTTTCCGATGAATGTCCTGCAAGGTAAAAAAAAAGCCAACCAGAGGGTTTTCGAATGAGGTGTTCAAATTCCCTGGTTAGCTTGTACTGTTGCCAGCCCATCCGAACTACGGAAAACTGGAAACCCTACCGCCACGATAAAGAACGTATCGTCCAATCCGATGCACCCGCTCTCCCTACCTCAGATCCGCCCTGTACAAAGAGGGGCTTCATCCTATAAACCTTCCGACTGGACTCCGACCTTATAACAAGCACTTCCGACCATCCACAAGCCCGAGTTCGAGAGAACAATGCTGATGGAGTCTGTTGACTATCCGGGGTAGGACTTCCTGCCCACTTCAGGATACCGAAGCCCTGGGCTCCACAAAACTGACATGCATTGATAGAGGAGTTGTCTGCAGGTTCAATTCGCACCTATCAGTGCTCCCGCAAAGGACCTACGCATTGATCGTCACGGGTTCCCAATACGAATCCGTACGGTACTGTGAAAACCCTTTTTGATCAGCATTAAAAGCCAATAGATTCATCCATTGATTATGGAAAACGTGCTGTAGGATAGTGTGTTTCTGAATAATGGACCGAATTCGATCCGTTGGCGCTTCGATAATGGCTAACAAGCGCATGGGTTCATGATAATGACGTGCCCCGTCGTTCACCGATTGAAGAGGAAGTCCTTTTTGCAAATCACTTTGGCTCCCCAACATCACGCCAATTCCCCCCACCATATTATGAATAACCTTGCTCCCGCTTCCATAGGCCCAAGGATCTACCGCCGAAAAATAATATGTCAAACTAATCAATTCCCCCACGACCAGGGGTGCGGTCATGATTTTCTCAAGAAGAGCACCGTCCGGGTCTGAGTCAGGCTCGTAGGAATGCAAAAACACTCTCCCTTCCAAATCGAGGCCTTTAGTGAGATTCCGCCTCCCGATCAAAAATGCCGCGTTTCCCGACAATCCCCATTCAGGACGGGAGTTGGCCCAATCCATGCTTCGTGTCCTAACGTGCTTCCAAGCCTCCTGTGGGGAAACCTCGGTTGGAGCCCCGGGAATGCGACGACAGCGTTCCAGGGCCTGGCGGGTTCCTGCCTGCTCCAAATCCTTTATCAACCGTTTTAAATCCCCACCATGACTGTTAGGAATATCGATGAGGTCATACATCGTGACACGATCCGTGGTCGTATTATGCTTGGCAGGTAAAAACCAGGTGTCCTCAGGGATGATGAGGCCGTGATCATCCAGAATTTGTCGGACCTTAGGGTTATTCGCCATCGTGGCAAACACCCGAGCATTCGGGTCACCATGGCTACCTCCACAGGCACCACAATCCAGTGCCGCATAATAGGGATTATTGTCCGACTGGCTTCCATGTCCGCACACCATGACAAAACGGCCGAAGTTTTTAGTGAGTCCGATAACACGCAAGCCGCCTTCCACAAATCCGGCTTGCTCTTCAAGGGTAAAGCCAAGAGCCAACGGCTTTAAAGGTTTTTCCTTACCCCCGTTTTCACTTGACCGATCAACCGGAATATAGGTGGCAACGGATTCCCCAAACCAGCGGTCAACCCAATGATTGAGGGTATCGAAAGTCTCGCGAAATACGGTCTTGCCAATCAATCCGAGGCTAAAAAATATCCCCAGAACATCAATGAGAATAAAGGAAGCAATGGGATTGTGTTTCAGATCATGGAATAGGTGATCACCAAGTTGATGCCACCGAGTCCCGGAGAAATAACTCCTCTGTGCCTCATCCTGTCCGATTCGTGGAACCTCGGTCACCTCTGTATTGGGAGTCAATAATATAGGGCACAAAGCCAAATGATCATGACGATCAAAGGCCACATGACTCATCGGCACTCCAAAAAACCCAGCATACCCAAATGTTTCATATGGCCCTTGGGCTTCAAGATGTCGTCGAAACGATTCCGAGCGGGCATCAATACAAAAAATCCCCTGCGCCAGGGGACGCTCCTCGCCTAACGGGGCCGGTCCCGGATGTTCAATGATTTTTTTCAGAAGAGACTCCCGGTAGCCTTCTTCATAGGCTTCAAGCCAAACCGGCCCATGAGCCTCATTGGGAAACTGATCCAGCCATTCCAGTAAGGTCGAAACCTCGTGGAAGGACAATTCGTGCAGATCAATAGGGCTTATTTCTAAAAATTGAGAAAGATGAAAAAGCCGCCAGGCTTTATGACATACACCATATATTTGATGATCGGCGCCAGCGGACTGAAAGAACCCTAAGGCCTGATAGTTCTCCGGATGTTCGGTCCAATACTCCACCAGAGTAGAAAGAGTCCCGCTGATGCCCCATTCCCGTTCACAGAATTCCTCCACTAGGGCTGCTTCATAAAAGAGTCGGACAGCCAGGTATTGCAGAGGATCTAAGGGATAGTGTTGTTGTGCGGGATACCCTGGGTTCTCCCCACGCCAACGAATCATTCCGGCCCATCCGGATAATTGGCCCAGATGCCGAGAGAGATATTCCCCCCAACGCGCACTGGGAATATCGAGACGCTGAAGATGTAGGAGCAACGCTTCCTCTGCGTCATCGGGAAGCTCTTGGATTTTTTGGCGAAAATGAGCACTTCCCAGAAACATGGTCGAATAATCCTCTTGGGCCAGTTCCCGCCAGGAGGAGTAAAAACCCTTTTTTCGTAAAGGCATACTCCATCCTGCAATCCCTTCGTCAACGAATGCGGCAATCCATTTGATCATCTGCTGGTTGATCGCCTCAACCTGGGTGCTTCCTGTGACACTATCCAACCAATCGCCCAAGGTCCGGTCTGGAGGCAATTCCACCGGAATGGCATGACCTAGCATGTTTGAAGAATCAGAATCCCTTGCGGCATTCGTAGTCGACAGGGAATGAGCGCCGCCCGACAAAGGATCAGACAAGTGGAAGGCGGACAACGAACTTTTCCAGAGATTGTTGAGATAGGCCCCTTCGGGATCATGCCGACAGGTCTCACACTCTCGAATCGTCCGGCCGATAATCAATTGCTGGGAATCCTCCGGGAGATCGGATCGAAACCGGGAGGTCGCCCCCTCTGATTCGAGAGTCCACGTGAGGAGGACGGGGTTCAAGGCTTCTACGCCATAAATGATCTGGATCAACCAGACGTCTCTTGCATGGATCGTGCGATCACCAATTTGAATAGTAGCCGGTGAAGAAAGAGGAGGACCGACACGGTGAAGAGCACGTTCAACATCTTTTCGAGTGATTCGACCTTGATAAAACAATTGTCGATATTCTTCATGGGGGAGAAACCCCTGACCGCCTATCAAGCCGTGGGCTTTCCTAATGGCCTCCGAAAACGGCAGATGCTCAAGATCCCTTAAGGGGTTGTAATAGGCAAAAGTTTTCATGGGCCAATATGGCCCGATTGGGGCACAAGCTTCGGACACAATATTTCGAAGTTGCTCCCGTTGGATCTCCGTTACATTATTCAAATCAGCTTTGTTCATACACGCAACCCTGCCTCACTCAATGGTCCTGTTTTGCCAGGGACTTTCGCAATAGCGTACCGTTGGAAAGTCCTTAACCACCATGCCATAAAAAAAAGCCAACCGAAAGCCTCCCCTCTACCCAATGAGTAAGGAAAAGACCGCAGTTGGCTCGTTCTATAGCTTGCCTTAATCCGATTATCACCGATGCAAGCGATCCAACAAACCTGATTTTCCTGGTAAGATCAAAATCAGACGTGACTCTCACTCTCATATGTCATTGCGAGAAAGCCACGTTCTCTTCTTGACCTCACATAAACAATAGCTTATACCAAGGGAGAAAGCAGCTCCTCAAGCTTTAAGGGCTGATCCCTCGATGCATGTCAGGAAAATCCTGTCAGGATCTCAGGTACGTTTTGCCGGAAAGATCTCCCTATGAAAAACGGCCTCTCCAGAGGTGAAGTGGAAAACTCCATACGAAATGCCATTATTCAATTCGAGCAGGAATTCATGGGCCGTGGCCCAACCGAGGTTCGTGCGTTCATTCTTCGCGATATCATCCTTATCCGGCTCAAAGGAGTTCTGACTCCTGCCGAGCGACAATTAGCCAAAAGTGATGACGGCATCGGCATGGTAAAACAGATGCGCCAGAATCTGATTTCTCAAGGGAGAGATCAACTCTGCCGTCAAATTTTGGACATCACCGGAGCAGAAACCACCGCACTCTTCACGGACATTGATGCCAGAATCGGGGAAAGAATTATTGTGTTTACCCTTGACCGAGATCTGGAGGCCATATTCACCTGAATCCTGCCGTGGCCTCCGGAAAAATTTCGCGTTCACTTGACTTCTTGAAAATTTGCCTTACCTTTTAAGTATGGCACATCAATCACGTACATTAACTCATGATGAAGTCAAAGCCTCGGAAGCGGCATTCAAGGGGTTGCCGTTTAATCCCAATTGGTCCAATTCCGCCAAAGTGGTCTATGAGGGAATTGTTCAAGCGTTAGGAAATTCGACCATTGATGGTTCTGACACTATTCCCGAAGAATCATCCCCTACGGAGGGTGCTCAGACCCTGGATCCCACAGATAGTTTTGATACCCCATTATCAGGTGGTGATGATTCGGAAGACCCGCCTACCTTGACACTGACAACAGGCTCCTTTCCCTTAACTTCCCGGAAGGACGCCATCTCAGCTGGCATTGTCAAAGAAGCCACTCCGGCTGCAAAACGAATAGGCCTGGAATATCCTGTGGGACTGACAAATGCCCTGTGGGAACACTATGTGGCCTTTTCCGAAGATTTGAAAGATGTGACGGATGACCATATTCAATCCCGCTTGATTGACATTATGGTCGGGGTCCGATTGCGCCTGGCGAGTTTAAAGGAAGCCGTCCCCTTTGTTGACGTCCCTGTCCTGCTCCACATTCCCGAAGAAACCATACCCCAAATCAACCTTGTTTTTGCTCTCTTTCATCGGGATCCGGAAGAGGGGCAATGCCTGCTACTGATTCATCCCAGTGAAATTTTTTCTCCCCGTCAAAATATTTCTAACAACTAAACACGTTCACTGATCGTCAGGCACCACACCTATAAGTTTTGGGTATATTGAAGCATGTGCCATGACTCAAGACTTCTTCAATTGCGCATAGACAGGGCGCCAGGGTTAGTACCCGGCGCCCTTCTGAGAAAACACACAGCCTAATCCCGTACGAACTATTCCAAATCGCTCGGATTATTGAATAACGCAGGCAACGCGATATTTCCATGTCCATACTGCGGAAAGTCGGGAGCTTGGGGGTTCCCTGGGTTCAAGTTGGAAGCGGTATCATCCGGTGGAAACAGGACTAACGTCTGGAGAAAATCTATAACCTGGGCCTGCTTCCCATCAGGTAGCCGGGCGAACCGATTTCGCGACCTTTCGGCCTCCCCACCGTGGCGCATGATCACCGACCACAAATCAATGCTCCGCCCGTCATGCCCGTAAGGGGCGGAAGATCCAACACCCCACAACGGCTCGGTCATAAACTCCTTCGTCAATGTTCCGTAAAAATTACGTTCCCAGAAATTAGGCCCCAAATCATGCCGCTTAAAGTCTGCATAGATATTCTTGACCACAAATTTCCGTCCATTGGGCTGTTTCACCGGAGGCGATCCAGATCCCGGAACTTCCTGCAGTTGGGCGGTTGCAACAGCAAAAAGATCATTGAATATTCCCCTACGGGGGTCATAGGTGGTTTCCACATCGGCCACCCGTCGATCTCGCTCAATGACTAAATTTTGAATATGGCAACCGGTGCATTGAATCTCTTCAAAAATTTTCTGCCCTTTTGCAGTGTCATGAGTTTGCCTCCCGAGACCAGGCTTAAAATAATTCAACAAATAGAACTCCAAATGATCCACCAGACTCACGGGAATTTCATTGGCGACTCCATCTAAATCCGGATCATCACTTTCACTTATTGCTGGTGGCGTTTCGATTACATCCGTCGTCCCGTCCAACACCATTCCGGCAGGAGTGACGACACGACTCCCTGCCGATGCCTGAGCCAGATCAGGATCAAAAGCTTCAAGGCCCATTTCTCCATTCAAGGCCCCGACGATAAATTCTCTGATTGAAATCGTTCCCCCATGATGGAAAAATGGCCGTATCCGTAGGTCATCATTCACTCCTTCTAATTGCAATGGATCAACGGATCCATCAGGATTCACCCTAATGCTTCCATAGGAAATGCCTTTACTCTTTAACGACACTTCTACCGCTCGTTGCCTCGTTTTGGCTCGGGCAATGGCCTGGTCCCGTATTTGACGAAGATCCTGGGTAATTTCATCGGCGAGCATTTCGATGATTCCCAAACCGAACAAATGTGGAGCATCACGGCTATCCGGACGGGTAAACACATCTCCACCGAATCCGGCCGATCCACGAGGACGCCCATGACAAGCCGCACAACTATCTGCTAAACCAGCACCCAACGACGCATCAGTACTAATATCCCCAAAGCCGTCACCATTGCGAGGCCCCATTCCTTGAGATATGGTAAACTTTCGTTGAAAGAGGCTTCTCCCTCGTCGGATGGACCGAAACGGATCTCGACCAATGATGTACAGTGATGAACCAGGGGTTTGAATATCGCCACGTCCAGCTCCGATTTGATCGGCCAACGTCTTTTTAATGCCCGCTTGTTCCGCATTAGGATGTTGAAAGATGTCCGTTTCCTGCGCCTGTGTTCCAGGTAAACCTGCGAAAAGCCACACTGAGCCCAGCATTAAGAACACAGAAGACAGAAACATACGACTTTTTTCATACTCTCGCATAATCGAACTCTCTTTCCTGGGGGAAGGATTGCAGTTAACAAGGGGACAGACTTCTCTCCCGACAAGAAAAATGGCGTGAGCTGATTTAGACAAATATTATTTTTGGGGTTCTTTTTTGTACAAAGGGAAAGAACCCAAGCAAAATTAATACCATGAAGACAACCTTGCAAAACTTCAGGCCTTTCTTTCCCTAAACTGCATCGGCAGTATGTTTATTCACTATTCTCCTTCTGTTATTCCGTATGATTCAGCCTTCACTTTGTATGCTTATTTTTTCAGTGAACGGTCAATTCATTTTTAATACGGAAATATAGTATGGCGCACCTTGACCTTTGCGATCTTAAAAGAAGAGATGGCTTTGTCCGCTGATAATCCACCATTTCACGAACCACTATCCAATCCACTTGGTGGAAAAACGTTAATTGTGGATAGGGAAAAGGCAGGGTGTTTCACACTCCCCAGCGAGGCCATTGCCAAGGCCGAGGAACATGATCAGATTGTTATTCGGCCTGGGGTCTATGAAGATCGCGTGGTCATCACTGATCGGCCTATTTACCTTCTAGGAGACGGCCGAGACCAGGTTACAATTTTCAATCGAAGAAGTGGGCCCTGCTACCTGCAGCGAGTTTCCGGCGGACACATCAGCGGCATCACATTTCGGTATGTTGGCAGCGACCAGCATTCTGCACTGAATATTCTGGATTCCGTGTGTACGATCTCGCAGTGCCGACTCACCGAGGGCATTTTGTCAGGAGTCGTAATTTACGGCCCAAAATGTCGGCCAACCCTGAGGGACAATGAGGTTTGTCGAAATCGCGAATCGGGTATATTTGCCTTTGCCGGTGCTCAACCCTACCTTCGTGATAACCACTGTGTTGAGAACCACCACTTTGGAATTGCCGTGCGAGATGCCGGGACAAGGCCTGATCTGATTCACAATCTGTGTCGAAATAATATGCTGAGCGGCATTCTGCTGTTCCATGAGGCTCAGGCCCTTATCCTCAACAATATCTGTCGGCAGAATTCCCATTGGGGCGTGGTGCTCACGCCAGACAGCGAACCGACTCCGAAACCCGAAGAACTGGCGCAATTCAACTCTCTTGAGGACAATCCTCGCGGGTCTTTTACTAGGACGACAGAACCCCTAGGAGACATTGGGCGCTAGAAACCTCGCGTTGAATGCAAGCGGATCACCAATCTTTTTCGCACGGCCAGTCAATTACTCCTCTGCATGCTTCTCAACCGAGTGCTGGCCAGGGAAGATCTATGATGATAGGGTAGAAGACCGCGTTGAAAAATTGTTCAGGATTCATACGATAATGAATGACAAACTGTGGGTTCAATTGAATGCCGTGCTGGGAAGTCTGGTGGTGATTATTGGCCTGTGGTTATTGGTCGGGGCCTTTCCCGTCGCTTGGGGGGTCACCGCCACCATGATCCTGGCCTTACTCCTGGCATGGAAGTGCCCCTCTGTAGGATATATTTGGTCAGCCAGCACTTTTTTGTTGGGGCTGGAAAGTTTAGCCTGGCCCGTTTCGCAAATGGTTGACATCCGAAAACTGGGACCGGAACCTCCCCTGGAGGACCTGCAACGAATTTTTACGGCTGTCTTGTTTGGTCTCTTTTCCGGAGTGTTTTGGATGATATTCGCATATGGGATATTCAAACGAACCAGAGGAGATTTGACTCCCTCAAAACCGATCGCCTCCCCTCAAGGCCCTTCCCACAAGAAGAAGTCATCAAAAAAATCCCGGTAATTTCATTTCACGGCCCTCATGGCAATTAATGGATTTCCATGGGATCAACATGGATTTCCAGGACCACAGGTAGAGACGGGAATCGCTTGCGATATTCCTGCTGGAGCATTTGCATCTGTTGTTGAACGAGTGGCAATTCGACTGTTTTAAGCAAAAACAGCGTCCTCTGTTTTTTGATTCCTCCGGACTTTTTTGAATGAATGGGCCCCAGGACGCTGTTTTGTGATGCCTTTCCGATAACGGACTCAGCCCCCATTTCTGCCGGGAACAGTCTTTCAAGCCTATTTTTGAAAAATTCCACCACAAGCTGAACCTTGGCTGGCTGGCTACCTGTGATCACGAGCAGTACAAGATGGGAGAACGGGGGATATCCCAACAGTTCCCGCAATGCCAGTTCTTGACGGTAGAATATTTCAGGATTCTGATCACCAATCGCCTGCAGGACGTGATGATTCGGCATCTTTGTTTGCAGGATCACTTCTCCAGACTTCTCGCCCCAACCGGCCATCCCCATTGCCTGAGCAAGCGTGTGATAAGTTCGTTCGGCCGAGCGAAAATCGGGAATGTGCAATCCCAGATCCGCCTGAGGGAAGCCCAGCAGTGCGGCCCTTGGAGGATCCCATCGATGAAACAACCATTCCGTCCCGATTAAAATCTGAACGGCTCCTTGCTTAAAAGCGGCCAAGACAACATCTGCCTCCTGATTGGTTTTTACATGCTCTCGATCAAAACGGGCCACGTTCGCAGAAGGGAACATGCGCACCACTTCTTCCTCTAATCGTTGTGTCCCCACCCCCGTGAAACGGAATACCGTGCCCTGACATATCGCACAGACTTCGGGTGTCGGTTCCGTATGCCCGCAATAGGAGCAAAGAAGTTTGGGAGGACGTTGAAACAGCTTTAAAGCAACATGACAGACCGGACACACCGGCATGTGGCCGCAATCCTTGCATAAAAGTCCGTGAGAGAACCCCTTTCGATTGAGGAAGAGGATCACCGGTTCCCGCTGCGCGAGGGTTTGCGAGATTTTGTCCTCCAACTGTGGAGAAAGGATACTTCCGAACGAAACCTGCTGCATATCGATGACTTCCAAAACCGGGGGAGGCATTGAACGGGCCGATTGACGAAACATCTGATCGTCCTGAAAACAGGCGTATACTTCCAGAGAGGGCAAAGAAGAGCCATATACCACAAGGGCGCACTCAAGCTCAGCCCGCATCCTGGCCACCTCTCGGGCATGATAGTAGGGGACATGCTCTTCCTTGTAGGAGGTATCTTCCTCCCGCTCGACCCAGATCAGACCAACATCCGGAAGAGGTAAGAACAGGGCTGATCGGGTTCCAACCACCACATCCCTCTCACCTCTCCGAATACCGCCCCATTCCTCAACCTTCATGGATTGAGCCAAGTCCCCGTGGAAGATTCCCACTCGCTTTCCCCATCTTGCCCGACATCGGGCAGCCAAAGCCTCCACTCCCTGAATTTCAGGTGCCAAAATGATTGCCCGTCGCTTGTTGTCGAACACACGGGTGACAGCTTCCATAAGCCCTGCCCAACGAGATTCCTCTGAGGCCACACAGAGCCGTTCCTGAAAAATGTTTTCGTTCAAGGCCTGTATAATTTTCTCAAACTCTGGAGGGAGTTCGGCGGCTTCCCACTTTTTCAATCCCGCTGAATAGGCAGTCAGATCATGCAGCCGTTCAGGAATGACCTTGGTCGCTCTGCTGCAGGAGGCCCCATCAGAAGAAGACCTCACCATCGGTCGTTCCTCCACCCACCCACGTTTCTTCAATCTGGTGAGGGTCGTGGCTTTGACCTTTGCCGAACGACACAAGGTTACCCGCAACAGTCCTTTGGGACGCCGTTCCAAGGTTCGAAGGGTAGAAATATCCTCCATGGGGAGAGAGCCCTCCGCCAGGGCCCTCCGTCCTTCATCTGTAAGAAACACCCGGCCCGTCACCTTCACTTCACGAGGTGGGATAATCAGAGTCAAACACGAAGAAATCGGTGCCAGATAATAAGCCGAAACCCTCTGGATAAGATGCATTAATATGGGACTTAACGGTTGTTCAAGCATGCCCATATCGACCGAGATCACATCACGATACATCTGATGTCGAACTTCCTGTCCACGTGAATTGGAAACCGAGTCCTCCCGGCTCACCACGATACCTGCCACCACGGTTGTTCCGAGAGGAACGACCACAGCACTCCCCACCTGAACCCGCTCCTGAAAATGGGGAGGTACGTGATAGGTAAAGACTCGATATTGTCGGCTTGGCAACACCACATCAACAAACATACAATCCTTTTAAAGATACCTGAGGGGCTGGAAGGTTATTCAAGAGATCCCATCCTCACAATGAACCCCTCTGAAATGAGAGAGAAAAAATTGAGAAGGATGAACCCCATGCTGAGCGGGCGAGACTGCGATGTTCCCCTCTACCCTCGAAAGAGAAAAGGGAGAATCACAATTTGAACGGTTTGGCCTTTTTCGGTTTGCTTGCCATTATTATCGGAGTGGTGGGAGTCATACTCCTTTGGAAAAGCCGACGTAAATCGGATTCCTGAACCACGCTCATCTTGATCGAGTTCACCACAGGCAGAAAAACCTTTTCCGGCCAGATTTACACATCAGGCAGTTTTTTCAGACGTCGATCGAGGGCGAACCGTGTAATGCCCAACTGTTTGGCCGCAAGACTTTTATTGTAATCCGAAACTCGCATAACTTCTTCAATTACGGCACTTTCGATATCCGCCAACGTATGTTCCCCCAAAGCCATTTCAATTCGAATGACGTGTTGCTCACCATGCGAAACGGCTTGCGCCGAGGAACGCACTTCTTCATGTAACTCACGAGGAAGATCTCCCGGCGTCAGGGTCTTCCCATGGCAAAAAATTACGGCCCGCTCGATGATATTCTGCAATTCCCGAATATTTCCAGGATACGCATATCGCTCTAGCAAGTATTGAGCTTCCGGATCAATATCCGTAATATTCTTTCCGACCTCCTGGCTTTGCCGGATCAACGCCTGTATACCCAACGGAATGATGTCTTCCACCCGTTCACGTAAAGGTGGCAATTCCAATGAAACCACATTCAACCGAAAAAAGAGATCTTCGCGAAATTGCCCCTGGATCACCTCTTTTTTCAGGTCCCGATTCGTGGCGGCAATCAAACGAAAGTCCACCTCGATATCCTCCCGACCACCTAACCGCTTAAAGGAACGTTCCTGCAAGACCCGAAGTAATTTGGCTTGCATAGTCGGATTGAGGTCACCGATTTCATCAAGAAACAGTGTTCCCCCCTCCGCCTGTTCGCATAATCCCGGCTTGCGTTGGTTCGCTCCCGTGAAGGCTCCCCGTTCATAGCCGAATAATTCGCTTTCAAATAATTCTTGAGGAATGGCCGTACAATTGACTCCGACAAACGGAGCGTGACGACGTGAGCCATTATGGTGAAGCACACGGGCTACAAATTCCTTTCCAGTCCCCGTTTCCCCGTGGAGCAACACTGTCGTTTTTTGATTTTGCGCCATTTCCTGAATTTGACCGACCAAAGCTTTCATGCTCGAGCTATTGGCGATCAAATGAGGAAACGAGAATCGTCCTGCCACATCTTTGGTTTCAAAGTCCACGCGCCGACGGAGGGTTAAATAGTCCAATGCCCGTTTAATTACAGGCTCCACCCCCGAAAAATCCACGCTCTTGATCAGAAAATCATAGGCACCCAATTTCATGGCTTCGACGGCATCTTCTACCGTCCCGTAAGCCGTCAGCAGAATGACCAAGGCTTGTTGGGTTTTCGAACGAAGCTGTTTGAGCGTTTCCAATCCGCTCAATCCCGGCATTTTCAAGTCCAGTAAAATCAAATCTGGAACCTCATGGTCCAAGGCGGTGAGCAGGCCTTCCCCGGAATCAAAGCTCTTCACATGATGATGTTTTGCCAATCGCCGGCTCAACGCCTGCCGAACGACATCATCATCATCAGTCACAAAAATGGTGGCTTTCATGGATTATCCCGTCATCGGTTCGTGGTGAAGCAGACAAGGCAGCCATATGGAGATGGTTGTCCCCAACCCCTCCTGACTTTCCGCATGAATTTCCCCGCCATGAGACTCAATAATATTCCGACAAATGGCTAACCCCAGGCCCGTGCCACGTATTTTCCCGGTTGTAAAAAACGGTTCAAAAATCCGGGGAAGGGCACTCGGGCTGACCCCCCTGCCATTGTCCTTCACCTTCAGCCGAAGACCCAACGCTTGCTCATGGGTTTCCTCCGCAATAGACAAGTGCAAACGTCCCTCCTGGCCGACAGCTTCAAGAGCATTGTGAAGAACGTTTAAAATCACTTGCTTGATTTGGTCCCGGTCTGCCCGAATGCTGGACAACTGATCGGGGAGAGAAAAGTCCACTTGAATGTTTTTTTGTTTCACGAGGTCCGATAACACCTGGAGCGATTCCTGAAGGAGATCAGGCAGCAAAAATGTCAGCGGCAACAAATCCCGGGGGCGGGCATAATCCACAATTTGGTTCACGATCCGATCCAATCGACGGGTCTCCTTCAGAATAATCTGGAGATCCTCGCGTCGGGAATCGCCACTCTCAAAATCTTCCAACAGTAACGTCGTAGTCGACCCGATCCCCACCAAAGGATTTCGTATTTCATGGGCAATGCCCGCTGCGACCTGACCCAATGTGGCTAATCGCTCAGCGCGGTTCAGTTGAGCCCGCATTTGCTCCAAAGCCGTAATATCAACATTAAACCCTTGATAGCCCATACCCTGACCCTCTTCATTGGTGAGGGGAACGGCCCGGCTCAAGACCTTTCGCACGGTCCCATCTTCATGGAGAAAACGAAAGACCCGTTCAAAGGGGTCACCCGTTTCCCATGCTTGCTGGAAGGCCGATCTCACGGCGGCTCGATCCTCCGGATGGATCGCCTCCCACATCTGTTCGGGATCCAAATTGTCATCTGGAGCACGTCCGGCAATCAACCAATTCTGTCTGTTGCTGAATGTCAGAAGATTTTTTTCAGAGGCGAATATACCGATAGGAGCATAATCCACAATCCCACGATATTTTGCCTCTGAGGTAGATAAATCCTGGTTGAGCCCGCGCAATTCATTTTCCGACTGTTCAATATGACGGATATACTCACGAAGTTGAGTCCCCATTGTCCTCATTACTCGGGTTAAATCTCCGATTTCATCCCCGCGATCCAATGCCGGGACATCGGGAATATTTTTCCCGGAAGTTTTCTCAACCGTTTTGGCCAACGTGGTGAGCGGACCGGTAATGGAACGAGCAATCAAATGCAACGGCAGGAGCATTAAAATGAGTGCCAGCCCCCCGCCACCGATCACCACGGCCATCAGCACGGACCGATCTGCGGCACTACTATCCAAGGCCTGGCGTAACAAACCCACTTCTTGCTGATCAAACCGGGCCATTTCTTCACGAATCGCCAACATCAGCAACCGTCCCCTCTCCGCTTCGATGTAATCCAACGCCTCTTTCGTACTCCCCTCCTTGACGCGTTCGATCAACTGATCCTTATCGGTCATGAGTTGTTCAACTCGGGCCTGCACAGACTCAATTAGTACCCGTTGGGAATCAACCTTTTGGACCATCTGCTTCAATGAACTACCAAGCTGAAGGACTCGTTGCTTCGCCGCTTGATACGGTTGAAGGAATTGCGGGCCTTTCGTCAGAACAAAACCTCGAAATCCCGTTTCCAAGTCTACCACCAATCGCATGAATTCTGCCGAAGCTTGTTGGATATGATACACATCGTTCAAATGATCTTCGTCTAAGGAGAACGTTTGAACACTTTTGTAGGTGACGAGGCTCAAAATCAACACAGCCAAAATGGGGACCCCGGAGACAAACAGCAGTTTTTTGGCAATAGGAAGATTGAGAAAAAACCTATTAACACGCATTGGCCATCAACCGAATTTCTTTAGGACACCCTCGAAACGATCAAGGTGAGGAGGATGGGTTCAACTGTATTTTTCCTCTTCGTGAAGATAAAAAACTCCCTGCTTCATTGTCTATGAAAAGAGTGCATTCCCGTTAAATTTTTCAATCGAGAAAACCCCGGATTGGCTTCCAATGAAAGTATCTTTGGCGTATCCCCCTCAAAAGGGCGAATCAGATAAAACCCAGATCACTTTTCACCTTTTCCCAGGACATACTATACCCGAAAGACGGGAGAAATCTCATTTTTGGGATGGATCAACCGGAAAAGTACCGATCCCACCTCTTATTTCTCTGCTCCCTTGGTTTGTGCGAATCGGGACACCCCGTTGCTGAAGTAAAAACCCATCACGTCGGGAGTCATCGTCTTCACCCAATTGAGAGGGATAGACTTGGAAATGATTCGCAGGAAAGGTGAATGGAGGTAACCGATTAATGATCAGAATGAATCAGACCATTCTTAATTCGGACGGGTGGAGCCGAACACGGAGACCGGATTTCCATGTTCCGGCAGGTGTTCGGCTATAACAGGCACGTGATGGGTGAGTAAGCCCTGGGTATAGTAGGTTTGGGTGACAGGTTGCAAAAGGAGGTAGACGGCCAGGAGTCCGGTAACGGTCATAGTCACCGTATACGGGAGTGCCATCCACACCATCCGACCATACGACAGCCGAATGAGCGGAGCAAGCGTTGAGGTCAATAGAAACAGAAAGGCCGCCTGCCCGTTTGGGGTGGCCACACTGGGAATATTGGTCCCGGTGTTAATGACGACCGCCAGGAGATCAAACTGGTCCCGGGTAATGATTCCTTGCTGAAGAGCTCGCAGCACCTGTTCAATATAGACCGTGGCCACAAATACATTATCGCTTATTGCGGAAAGCAATCCATTGGCAACGAAAAACATGCCGATTTGATGCTCGCCATCCATGGCCAGGACATAGTGGATAATGCCGCTGAACAAATGCTGTTCCTGAATCACCGCCACCACGGCAAAGAACACGACCAGGAGTGCCGTAAACGGCAGGGCCTCTTTGAAGGCCTCTCCCAATTGATGCTCCTCAATAATGCCATTCAGGGCCGTCACACCCACGATGACCGATAATCCAATAATACCGACTTCCGCTAAATGAAAAGCCAGGGCCAAAATTAACCAGATCATGGCCACCCCCTGAACGACCAATCGGGCCATAAAACGGTGATCCATCTTGCTGGAGGTCTCCTGGTCAAAACGCACAAGAATGTCCCTGACCGCAACGGGAAGGCCGAACCCATACCCGAACCATCGGTATCGCTCGACCAGAATACAGGTCAGGAGTCCCATGCCTAATACAGGGAGAGTTACAGGTGACATCCGAATAAAGAATTCTATGAAATTCCAACTTGCCCTTTCCCCTATCAACAAATTTTGAGGTTCTCCGACTAGAGTACAGACTCCTCCCAAGGCCGTCCCCACGGCCCCATGCATGAGGAGATTACGTAAGAACCCGCGAAATTCTTCCAGGCCCGATCGATGAAGCGTCTCAACCTCAGAATCCACAGTAGGATCATGATCATCCTGAATGCCCTTTCCCGAAGCCACCCGGTGATACACCTTAAAAAATCCCACGGCGACGGCAATGATGACCGCCGTCACGGTGAGGGCATCCAAAAAAGCCGACAAAAATGCCCCTAGACCACAAAAGAGCAGAGCCAACTTGGTTTTGGATCGGACCTGAAGCAAAATTTTCGCAAATATGAACAACAACAAATCCTTCATAAAGAAGATTCCCGCCACCATGAAAATCAGCAGAAGGATCACCTGAAAATTATTTAATGCTTCATGATATACCGTTTCGGGTTTTGCCATTCCAATGAGCACGGCTTCCAGAGCCAATAGCCCACCGGGTTGCAGAGGATAGCTTTTCAAAGCCATGGCCAGGGTAAAAATAAATTCCAGGATCAAACACCACCCGGTGACAAAAGGTCCAACGGTATATAACAAACAGGGGTTTAATAAAAGGAAACCGAGAATGGTGATCTTGTACCAACCCGGGGCATGATCGAGAAAATTTTTCCCAAACGCTTGAAGAAAAGGCAGTGCCATGTTCAAAATTTTCAGTACATATACATAAAGGTTCTTGCCCGATCGATCAGAAACGCTGCCGCTAGCTTACCGCCAAGACAGGCTCCCGGTGGGATTCCGTGACAACCTCCAAGGTCTTCTTTTCCACGATCTGCATGGCCTTATCCAGGGTCTCATTAAAGTGGGCACAGATATGATCCTCATCAAGTCTGGAAATTTCATTTAAATCCGTCAGCACCTGCCGGGTTCGCGGAGACATACCGGCAGTCAACACCGCCACCCCACGGGATTTGGCAGCTTCAATCAAATCACCCAATGCATAGGCCCCGGACAGATCCAACTCATCCAACCATTTGCATCGAATGATCAGCACATCCTTCCCTTCCAGACGCTCGACGGTCTCATTTAGCCAGTCGATGGCACCGAAAAATAAGGGCCCATGAGGCCGAACGATAAGAATCCGATTTTGTACCATATTCTCAAATCGACCACTCAGCTCGCCCATATCTGCCCCGTTTTTGCTGATCTGCTGGGCATAGTCCCTGGCAAAGGCAAAAATGAGATCTTCTTCTTCCTGTTTCACATCTTCATCCCGCTGATTGAGATCGGCTTTATAACGATCAGCCTGATCTTTTACGAACCGGAAGAAGGCCACGGCCAACCCCATAGCCATAGCTGACAACAAGTTCCAAAATACCGTCATGAACACCACCAAACCAAACACCATCAAATCGGAGGTCGGCAACCTTCGAACGACGGGAAGTACCCGCATATCCAAAATGTCATATCCGGCCTTCAGGAGGATTCCGGCCAAGGCCGAAAGAGGGATAGAGGCCGCGAGGGGGCCAAGACCGAGAATCAATGAGAGCAGGACAAGGCCCATAACAATCGAGGCCAGACGAGTGCGGGCCCCAGACTGAATATTCACGACACACGGCATTGTATTGGTGGCTCCGCCCAATCCTCCAACCAATCCTGAAAAGAGATTCGCCGAGCCTTGGGCGACCAATTCCCGATCGCTGTTATGATGGGTCCCCGTCATGTTATCGACAATCAGACAGGTCAGCAGACTATCAAAAATACAGAGTCCTGCCAGGGCGGCAGCCGGGACAAAAGCCGCTTCAAGGAGTGAGAGATTAGGAAGATATAAATCCGGTAGACCAGTGGGAATATCTCCGATAGTGGGAATATTCAATCCCAACATGACCGTCGTCACCGTTCCAACCACTAACCCAATCAAGGGCCCGGGTAACCAGGGTACAGGAGAGATCTTTGGCCATATCATGACGATCACGAGGGTCAACAGACCAATCCCGACTGCGGCAGGTGAGGCATGCATGAAGGTAGAGGGTAATTCCGTGATGGCGGCGGTAATACTCTTGGCCCCAGGTAATCCCAGGAAGGGGTTGAGCTGAAGCAACATATACAAAAACCCCAGCCCGGTCATAAATCCCGAAATGACCGAATAGGGCGTGAACTTGATAAATTGTCCGAGCTTAAATATTCCCAGTGCAATTAAAATAAACCCTGCAAGGGCAATAGTTGTAAAAATGAAAACTAGATCAGGAGTCCCGTCTGGTAGTTGATGGGTTTGAGCAATGGAAAGAATTTGAATGGTCATTGGCCCTGTCGGCCCTCCCACCGACCAGGCGGACCCGCTGAGTGGTCCTGCAATGAGCCCCGCCGCCACGGCCGACCACATTCCTGCAATGGCACCAAGCCCGGAAGCCACTCCAAATGCCAAGGCCATGGGAAGAACGACCATCGCCACGGTTACTCCCGCCAATACATCGCCCCTCACATGGCTGGTCAACCCTTGGAAATTTTCTTTGAAATTAAAATCTTTCAAATATTCACGAATGATTCCCGTGGCACGCTCCATACCTTTTTCCTCCAGCTCGTTCGTCGTATCCTATGAATCAGTCGATTGGGACTGGTTCAAAATGGCCCAACCTTGTTCTATCCGCAAATCATATGCCAATCATCGGAAGGGTGGGGCTAATGGGAAATTTTGGTCATTCTGCATGATATTTCCAATTAATCTGTCAAGAGATTTCATGGATCTTATGATCCTGTCCCCTTGAAAGGTTCCGTACTGTGCGAATTCGTACGGTATACCCTGTGCGAAAATTAAGTTTTGGAAAAGGCGAAGGTAGTCGAGAGAAGCCGTTTTTACTTCTCTGCAGTATTTCAATACTTCGATACAAGGAGGGAGCTAGAAAGTCAGAGTAGCCATGGTATACACATAATTGACATCGGCCGTTCCTGGACTTTGCGGTACACGATCAAAATACGAGCCTTTGAAAAATCGGGAGAAACCCACCTCAAATGTCGTATGGCAAAAATATCCGGCCTGAGGGGACCAGTGGATCGAGGTATCGAATAAATTGCCGAGGAACGTGCCGGCCCGACCGGTCGGATCCTGCAGCCCACTCCCCACGTAAGGGCCACGCCCATCGGCCAGCCAGAACGTCCGATGAGACACCATCAACTTCACCGTAGGTGTCGGTTGAAGGGTCGAGCGAAATCCCACAGGTGAAAGAATATTTGAGGGAAAGATGACCCCAAAGATTCCGGTTGGTCCATATTCAGCACGACGTTTCGCGAACAAGAAATCAAAATTCTTTCTGGGATTCGGATTCCCTGAGGCATAATCAAAAAGATAAACAAACCGCAAGGGCCAACCCGTTCCAAAACTATATCCCACCTCCCCATGATGGCGATGCGCAAAATGATTGGTACGCACGACCTCCCCAACCTGATACATCGATTCTATTTCATAATCCAATTGTTTTTGAGAGGGGGGAGCAAAGACCCGAAATCCCATCGTTGAAAGATCACGTTGCTGAAGATTCGTCCCCTCATTCAATTGAAAGAAGTAGAATTCTCCATTGGCCCAGGGAATGTGGCGGCTCGAAATCGCCGCCCCAGAAAAATAGGAAACAGGAGAGGTCCAATCCGGACTGACCGTATGTCGTTGAACGGGTCTGGTGACAAAAGCGCGAAAACCCCAGCCCTGGTTCTTGTCCGATCCGAAAGTGAATTGGGCCCCGTCAAAGGTTGGCGTAAAACTTCCAAACCGATGTCCTGCCACGAGACGCCCTTGTCCGAAATCCATGATTAAACGACCGATTTCCAGCTTTCCCGAACTTCCGGTCCCCAAAAAATTCTGAGACACCAAATCAACGTGAAGCTGAAAAATATCCAGATGATTGACAAAATTCGGTTCGTGATCCTGTCCACGATCGGCTACGGGGGCCCGGAAATCGGCAACTTCCAGTGTGAACCGCACAGGATCCCAGATATCCTTTATCCCCAACAATATCCTTGTCCTCTGATGTACCTGTTGATTACTTCCGGCGGTGCCTTGGGTAAAACTGTTATTGAAGGTTTCATAGCGGGTTCGATGTTCAACTCCCAAATCCAACCATTTCGGAGTCGCGGCGGAAAGGGAATTAGGTTGTTGCAAAATGGTCTTCAAGCGATCAAAGTCACTGGGGAATTCTTTGGTGTGATTTCCCGCTCCCAGGGCAATTTCTCCTGCTGCTCCTTCCCAAAACATAAGAAGACACATCAAACATACTAACCGGAACATTTGCATCGAATACGAATCCAGAAAAAAGGATAGATGGCTTTCGCAGATTATTACTTTTTTCAGAGTGAGCTTCTCCTACGCAAAACTAATACCAATGATAAGAATGGTTTAGATTGTTGGAGGCTTTGATAGGCCGTAAATTGGACGGGACTCGTCCTCGGGGATGACGATATCTCATGTCATCGCAGGGCAGGAGACTTGAAACCGGCAGTCTTCAATACTCGTCATTTTGGGGAAATCCTTTTAAGTTTTCTCAAGAATGAGTTCCTCATTCTTAACTCTTGCACACGCATGGCAAATTCAAAAGAGTGCCATATCACACATCGGCTCCTGTGCATCATCGCACACAGCACATTCCGTGGAAGAGAATGAAACAAGCCTCTACCCGCAACCATTTTCAAAAATTATTGTAGAAACAATGAGTCCTATTCGTCGGATCCCAAACGTGCCACAATTGGCCATTGAGTACGGACTTTGCACTTTAAAGCAAACACATTGTCTCTTTCTGTTTCCTGGGTTTCGGGGTGGGGACCCTCTAAAATCGTCCGGACATCGGCTCAACACCCCAATGGGCCAGGGGCGGCTTCGGAGGGTCTCATCTCCAAAAACCTTAGAGTAGGTGCTAGTTGGAAAATTTATCTTAATATATTTAATTTATGATTTTTCGAAGACCCCGGACAGTCAAATCCCGACAAATGGCCCATAGGGAATTGCAAAATGACAGCTTTTTTAAACAATGCCTGAAACAGGGAAATAAGATATGCGCGCAACGATTTATGTAACCGACGATGATCAAAACGTATGTTCCGGGTTAAGTCGCCGGTTAGCCAGAAAAGGGCATCTCGTGAGAAGTTTTCCTTCGGGAGAAACACTCTTGGAGGCATTGGATTATGAAATTCCAGACGTGCTATTCCTGGATCTTAAAATGCCGGGAATGGATGGCCTGGAAACATTACGGCGCGTACGTCAAACGATACCAACAACGCTGATCATCATGTTGACGGCCTATGGAAATGTAGAAGATGCCGTGGAAGCTATGCGTTTAGGGGCCTATGATTTTTTAATTAAATCCGTAGATTTTTCGACCGTGGAACCGGCCTTAAATCGAGCCCTCAACTTCCTCGAACTGAGGCGCCGGATTGAGTATACCGCTTCGGAAAAACAGCGCCAATATTCATGGGACCATGTCATCGCTATGAGCCCACCCATGGGAAAAGTCGTCGAGAAGCTCAGATTACTATCCGCCAAGGAAACTTTATTGGTGTATCTCCAGGGGGAGGTGGGAACAGGGAAAGAATTCTTGGCCCGTGTACTCCACTACAACAGCAACAAACATCTCGGTCCGTTTGTCACCGTCAGTTGCACCGATCAACGAAGGTCTCTCATTGAGCCCCAATTATTTGGCTATGAACGGGGAGCCTTCAGCGGGGCAAATCAGGCCATGCCGGGAGCCTTTGAATATTCCGATGGGGGAACCCTGTTTATTGATGAAATTGAATATCTTTCCTTTCCAGTTCAGGGTTCACTTGCGGAGGCCATTCGTAACCGTTCGTTCTGTCGAATGGGTGGGTATGATCGTCTCCCTGTCAACAATCGTCTTGTCGTCACCAGTGCGATTCACCTGGACCAGCCAGGACAGGAAAAAAAGATTCATCCCGAATTGCTTTCATTACTCCGTAAGAATCAAATTATCATCCCACCTCTCACTGAACGCAAAGAGGATATTATTCCTTTGGCCATGAAGACCATACGCTCCTATGGTGAAGAAATTGGGCGTCCAAAACTCGACATTGACTCTTCCGTTCCGTCGCTTTTGGAGAATTACCGATTCCCCGGCAATATTCGAGAATTAGAGGCTTTAATTAAACGAGCCGTGCTATGCGCTCAAGGCCCGATTCTGACTTCCCTGGACTTCTACTCTCAATCCTCAGACGACTTAGGACAGGAACTTTCTCACAACACAGTCCGAATACAGTTTGAACTGGGCCAGCACAGCTTGCCTGAAATTCAAAGTCTGGTGATTCAGGAAATTCTCAGATTGGCCAAGCAAGACAAAGAACTGGCCGCCCGCTATCTCCACGTTTCCCTTCAAACACTTGAGGAACAGATCCGGGGATTGGAAGAAATGCCGCTGGCTACAAAGTCTTCCATGGAAAATTAAATCACGCACTCTGTTTGGCTTTGAGCATTTCTCCTTCCTTCTCAGTTCATAGTTGCCTGCCTTGAAGGGATCAATGCCCTCTGCCTATGTTCTCTGCTTCCCTGCTTTGTTAATTTGTTCCACGACAGGTCGAGAAGCGAATCCATCTTCGGATCACCACACCTACATTATGCACACTCCGCTTAGTGCGATCTCGCACCTTCCTGCGTTCTCATCCCCTTCCGCAGTTATCGATTAAAAACGAAATACCAATAACTCTCTATAATTCTGCCAATTCTTACAGAGAAGCCACAGACATGAATGGCATTTCTTTTGCTCATACCTCCATTTATTGAGAAATGATCCACTTTCCGAAAACTCACTGACTCCCGAAATAATACGTATGCCAATTCTCCTATCACCCATTTCTTCTTCAAGCAAAACTCCGACAGGGCCATTGGATTTCAAGGAAGCCTTGGATCGGAATTTTCCAGGTGCCTACCCCTGTGATGCCTTCGTAGATTTTTCCTCATTCCGATTACGTCCCTTTGGTATAGAAAAAAAGAATTCGATCGCCTGCGTGAGCGTCTGCCGGGACGAGATAGCAACCCCATTCATGCACAGACTCCATAATGCCTGGAACGGGGCGTTTAACTTTTCAAGTCTGGCCGGAATGTTGTATCTGGGTGTCACGGGCTTTCAAGCCGCCCATCATCATGCCCCCAATACCGATGGCCGTGAAAGATATGTATATTTTGCATTTCCCCATATCGCCATTGATGAAAGTGGAAATCCAGGAAAGTGTCGCCGCTCGGGACGCCAGGCCTTGTCTCAGGCCTGTGGCGCTTTGCTGAAAATTCTCGAAGACTGTTCTCAGGGAGCAGTCAGCTTGGACCTGAATCCAGATGACCTGGAGCAGAGTCTCTTAAAGCAACGCCTGCTCGGAAAATTCGGATTCGCAGATATTCCCGATTTGGTCATGCTGACCAAAATGACCCAACAGATTATCCGAGAGGACCTTGAACGAATGATTCAACTAACCGTCGATCCCGGCAAAACCGATTATGGGGTATTTACAGGTGTGCAAATTCATGGTCCAGCCCATAAAGACTGGATTTGGGTTGAAACTTCCTACGTCGTCGTTGACGGGATGAGAAAGCCTTTACTTTAAAATTGGGAACTATATATTTAACTAGCCACAAAAAAATTTGTGGGTTGGTGGCGACAAAGTATTGGGCAAGGTGTGTACGAAAAAGTAAATTGGGTTAATTAGAGATGAATATAGAGCCTATTCGATTATTTGATTCATTTCATCGAATAGATAAGGAGCTATTGATACCTTCTTTTGTTTTTCTGCCGCCTTTTTAAACTGGCCAATCTGTTGGCACATTTCCATGAGCCCCTGCACCCTTCCAATTTGATGTATCAAGATGTTTCTTCCCTGCTCGGACAGCCATTGATGGAATCTGGCTTTCCGTTTTCCTTTGTCGTCAATGTTTAGCTCATTTAATTTGGACTTCACGTACCCATTTTCAATTGGCTCATAAATATACCTATTTATGAAATGTCCATAATATTGTGGGCGTTTATGTGAAGTTGTTGGCTCATTATTGTAAAGCCGATCTAATTCCGCAAAAAAGGCATCAGGGAATGTATGTATCCATTTTTGAAGACCTTCTGCGATGTATTTTGCTAAAAGCAACCTAAGGGCATTATGCTTCCTGTCTTTCTGGAATCCTGTTGCTTCATCGATCAGCGCCGTAATGCCGACCTTGGCAAAAGAAGATTGCAAAATCTCGGCTTTGGCGGCTAGATGTTCTTGTTTCAGCGTTAATGCCCCTGACCTTCTTGCCTTGAGATAAAGCTCACAAATTGCAGGGAGGATGAGCGCGTTATACCCAATTTTCGTTGATTTTCCATCCAAATATTCTATTGGGTTGATCAACCCCACAAGTTCTTGATCTATAAAGGGTTGTAGGCTCTGAGCATCGATAAAAGCGGGTCGGTTGATCAATCTATTATTGCTTCTTGGGACCCTGTCAAAAGCCTTAAAAACGGACGTCATGTTAATAACCCGCGTATTTTCCTTGTCATCCAAAATTGCACAATCAAGCTCTACTACATCGCCAATAGGTAAAGGCCCCTGATAAAGCGCCTTTAAGCCACGGGGTGGCTTGCCGGAGGCAATTATCGCTTTTGCAACACTATCCAAACTGGAATCTATAGGATCAATTGTTTGTGCTTTCTTAGCCATAGATCAGCTCCTTATAGGTTAAGCGCCTTCCCACCATTCTTTCTGCCGTCATGCCGATGAAGTCTATGGTGCTAATTTGTGCAGTGTTGTGACGGAAAGAAAACTCATTTACATAGCGGCGCAAATGCTTGGCACTCATAAAGTGATAAATCCCATAGTACCCTCGTTTCAATAATGCCCAGAAACTCTCAATTCCATTTGTGTGGGCCATGCCATTAATGTATTGGCCAACACTGTGGTTAACGGTCAAATGGTTATACCCCTCTAGACCGATGTAAGATTTAAAGTTATCGGTAACGACTGTGGCTCCGGCAGAAATGTTTTGGGAAATAAAGCTGTGGATGGTGTCCTTTGAAGTGTCCTCAATGGGTTTAGCTTTGACGATACCATTTTGGCCTCTTGCCCCAACTACCGGCGTCTTCCCAATAGAGCCTCTGCCTTTTTGTAATTTCTTATTAAAATGCTTATTCCCTTCCTTGCCGCCAATATAGCACTCATCAATTTGAACGTGATTCCCCATATCATGGCTATCCTTATTGGCCATCCATGTTTCGCGGATTCGCTGGGCAAGAAACCATGCAGATTTTTGGGTTATGCCAAGCTCTTTTGCCATCTGCGTTGACGGGACACCCTTGCGTGCCGTTGTCATCATATATATAGCCATCAACCACTTGTGCAAAGGGAGGCGCGATTCAGCTAGAACGGTCCCGGTCCTAACGCTAAAATGCTTTCGACATGCTTTGCAACGGTATGGCATTGGACGGTGTCCCTTAATCTCCGACACGTCAACACTTCCGCAATGCCCGCAGTATGGAGAATCTGCCCATCGTTTATATTCAAAAAATAAGCGGGCTGATTCCTCGCCTGGGAACCTCTGGAAAAACTTATAAAAACTTATTGTTTCTGTTTTGCTCATGATGCCCCCCTATTTTCTGATCATGAATTCATGGACTATACTAGCCAAACATCCCGACATTGGTCAAGGAGTTTTGGCTAGTTAAATATATAGTTCCCTTAAAATTTCATATCGTTATTCCCAATTTTTTTGAGGTAGTGCAACCGAATATTTTTTAAGCTCTCCGGTCTTTTGATCTGTTCTTCCTCATGCGTTCTTTTCATCTGATATTTATCCCTGGACTCCTACCCTCTGCGAGCGATTCCGCACAGTTATTTCGGTTTGAAATCGCTCAATGCGAGATATCCACAGCCAACCACTTTAAGAATTTAATTTATAGCAAATTGTTTTTAAAAGTTTTTTTATAATTTTTCACTATATTTAAGTTTGGCATTTCCATTGCTTTCCTTATGGAATGAAGGAAACAAGGAAATCAGTAAAGTCCAAAAGTTAAACAAGAAAGAACGAATAAACCATGGAAGCTTTTACTCTTATCCTACTCGTCACCTGGGCGGTCCTTGCGAGGTTTTAACATGGAACATGTCCCTCTCATCACCATCGTGACCATCATTGTCATTCAATTGATGAAGCGGATGGGTTTTGATTAATCGAACGGCGAACTCTTCGTCCCTTCGTTTTTTTCTCCACCTGCAGTATGATTCGTCCGCCAGTAGCCTTCTACCAGAGCCGATTCTTCTGTTAAAAAAATGGTAGGAGGTACCAATCCTCTCCTGTTATAATTCATAGTTTGTCTGTACCTGGCTCATATTTCAAATCGATATATGGCCCCTGTGAAAGGTGGCAACGAGGCAATCCCCCCATGATTGGAAAACCGTTCCTTCTTCTGATCTCGATCAGTATTTCCCTTGCGCTGGGGATCGGAATAGGAATGAACATGTCTCCACGGACCGGAATTCCCATTCGAGTGGTGGCCGATTATTTACATGCCGTTCTGCAAGCCGATCGGACCTTTTACACCCAACATGTGGTTGAAAGAATGGAAGCCATGTTACTGGTCACAGCCACCGAAAATTGGCGTGAGGAGCGAACCTTGCCTCTGCCTGCTCAATTCTTCAAAGAAGCCTCGCGTAGCCTACAACTGAGCGATAAACCGTTTCGATATCGACTCGTGAGTCTTTGGCCATTGAACCCCGAAAATACACCACAGGATGAAGCCGAACGAAAAGCCCTGGAAAAGGTGATCACCTATGGTGAAGTCGCCGAACATGAAATTCAACGAGACAACCAGAAATTCTATCAAGCCATTTTTCCCGATCGAGCCGTGAGTCGGGCCTGTGTAAATTGCCACAATGCTCACGCGGATAGCCCCAAACGCGACTTTAAGTTGAATGACGTAATGGGTGGTTTGGAAATTCTGATTCCTCTGGAATGACACTCCCTTCATATCCTTCTTTCTGAAGGACAATATTTTTACCGCTTTTTCAACCTTGGGAAACTTTCTTTCCCAGATCATATTCAGAATAACGCCGGCTTCCCCCTTGACGACAGACCATGGAATAGAGTGAAATCGCCTCCCAGCCAACCTTCATCCTTTTCCTAGGATGTGCCCCATGGGGCTTGTTCGCGGATTACATTTCAACAACCTTCGCGGTGACATCTTATGGAGGCATGGTCGCAGCGCTAGTGGCATTGCCACTAGCCATCGCTGGTCTCTATGGGGCCATATTCGAAGGCTTTTTCGCGGCACTCTTCGGAGGAACTCCGGATTAGGTTTCCAGTCCCACTGGTTCCATGACAGTGGTCATGGCGGGAATTGTTACCATCTTTCCTTTCTGTGAAACATTCTCTGCCTCGCTCTCTCATCCAAAATTTTCTAAGACAACTTAATCGAATCGGACGAACTTTTACTCTCCCTAAAAAAATCCTCTGAGCCCAGACAATGCACGAAAACCCACTTCAGACAATTTTCGGGTTCTCACCCCTTTGGCTGGCCACATCCATATTAGTGCTC
Organism: Nitrospirales bacterium; assembly: GCA_050248735.1. Lineage (GTDB taxonomy): Bacteria > Nitrospirota > Nitrospiria > Nitrospirales > UBA8639 > JACKFE01. The sequence continues at coordinate 437,136 of JBFWRU010000003.1, forward strand.
ACCTATGCCGTCATTATCTCTGAACGGTTTAACCGGGCCATTGTGGCTCTTCTTGGTGCGGCCATGGTCATCGGAACGGGTGTTCTCTCACAGGAACAGGCCATTGATGGAATCGATTTCAATACGATCGGACTATTGACCGGCATGATGATCCTGGTTGGAATAACCAAGGAATGCGGTGTTTTTCAATTCCTTGCAATCAAAGCCGCCAAGGCGGCCAAGGGCAGCCCGTGGGGTATCCTGGTCATGCTCTCCATCGTGACGGCCGTGCTCTCGGCGTTTTTAGACAATGTCACCACGGTTCTGCTGGTCGCCCCCGTCACGTTGCTCATTGCGGACGAATTGAAAATCAACCCCTACCCTCTGCTGTTCGCAGAGATTAACGCTTCCAATACCGGGGGAACCGCGACCCTTATTGGCGATCCCCCCAACATCATGATCGGCTCTGCCACAAGCCTGACATTCAATGATTTCGTGATTCATCTGACTCCGGTGGCTCTGCTAGCCTTTAGCGTCACACTCATTCCCCTGTGGTTTATTTTTGGAAGAACCATGTCCGCCACCCCGGAAGCCCGTGCCCGCATCATGGCCTTTAACGAATACGAAGCGATCCGTGATGTACATCTATTACAACGCTGTCTCCTGGTTTTTAGTCTGGTCATTACTGGATTCATCTTCGCGCATTCCCTGCACCTTGAACCCGCCACCATTGCCCTGGGTGGGGCGGCTCTGCTCCTCTTACTCGTCACATTTCCTCTGGATAACGAAAAGGCTGGGCATAAAGTGCATGAGTTGTTCGGGCAGGTGGAGTGGATTACCATTTTCTTTTTCTGCGGCCTGTTTATCATTGTCACCGGTGTGGAACATGCTGGCCTCCTGCAAACCCTGGCCGATTGGACATTGAGTCTGACCGCAGGAAATTTCACCGTTACGGCCCTGGCCATTCTTTGGGTTTCGGCCATTCTTTCGGCTATTGTGGACAATATTCCCTTTGTCGCCACCATGATCCCCCTGGTCAAAGGCATGCTTCCGGTCTTTCAACAGGCCGGCATTCCCCTTGATCAGGCTGAGGCACTTTGGTGGGCATTAGCCTTGGGTGCCTGCCTTGGAGGGAACGGCACCTTGGTGGGAGCTTCCGCAAATTTAATTGTGGCGGGGATTGCGGAACGGAATGGCGTGCCCTTTCGTTTTCTGCCATTCTTGAAAATAGCCTTTCCGCTCATGATTCTCCAAATCTTGATCGGTACGCTGTATATCTGGATGAGGTATTTATGAAGGCCCAAGACATCATGACTCGTCAGATCCACACGATTGCGCCCGATTGTTCGATCGGCGAAGCCTTGAGTCGCATGGCTGACCTTCGTATTCAGGCTTTTCCTGTGGTTGATGAACAAGAAAGCACCCTTCTGGGAACCTTGAATTTCTGGCAGATTCTGGAACAGGCCATGCCCGCCTACATCGCCAAAGGAGACTTGCCTGACGTTGGATTTGCTCCGGATCTGGCACAACTCCACGAACGCCTCGAAGAACTGAAACCACAACCGGTCACCTCCGCCATGAACCCTCATCCCCCATGCGTTCGGCCGGATGACTCCGTTCTCACCTGCGCCGCGTTGATCATGAAAACTCCGAAAACCGTCTATTTACTGCCCGTCGTGGAAGGAGACCGTCAATTAGTGGGACTCATCTCGGCCTGGGACATTATTAAAGAAATCGCGACATAGAAGAATCACCCAATAATTCTTCCAATCCGCATCTTTCTTTTCGGGCTTCCCTCCCTAACCTAGATCACGGTATTGTTTTAAAAATTTCCGTGTACGCCTCACCTGATCGATCAACAAACGACTATCGGAATTGTATGCCAATTAATCGAGTTCCTTCCTTGTCTGGTCTCTCCTCAACGGGACAATCTGCGCACAGATCATCACCTATGCTCTCATCCGATTGATTCATCAAATGCAACCTTGGCTCGAACAATTTCAGATAAAAATTCTCCTCAAAATTTTTGTGGGTGGAAATCCATGCGTCCCAGGAGGCAATCCAACAAGAATATAAGCGATATTCGCCTTAAGGGCTGTCCGGCCCAATTACGGTCTGCTCAACCCGAGGGCTCAACCCTCGGTGACCTTGTTCCAATTCTTAACACCGGACATTTTCCATACAATAACCCTCTTCTCTATGGCCCAAAAGACTTGAGAACTCACACGACCACTTCCTCAACTCGTCCCCCGATCCATCCGTTCCGTGCCTTTTCGCTCAGATGATTCTGTGCCGTTCCGCTCAATTCTTGAGAAAATTGAAACTTTCATTCAGCCGTTTTTAAGAGAACAGGGCAAATTCATTAGGAAATTTCATACCGCCGCCCTGTTGTCTTAGAGGCATACCGGTTGCACCCATTAAAACAAGATATCCATTGCCATACATGGGGCATTCTGGAGGAATAGAGGAAGAACTGAGATCGTCGCAACCCAACACCCCTCAAGAAAATAAAGGGAAATGGTACATCACTCATGAACCATCATTTGGCAGAAAATGCGGCACTGACCCGATCATCACCAATTCTTATTGCCGATGACAATTCTATGTGGCGTAACATCCTTCGGATGATTTTGGATGCCTACGGATACCGCTGTTTGGAAGCCCCCAATGGAAAAACCGCTTTAGGGATAATCCGGACCTCTTCCATTGGATTCATCATCACTGATTTTCACATGCCAGATGTAAACGGTTGTGAACTATTAGAGCAGCTCCCGCGGGATGGTAGTGCATGTCCCCCAGCTGTCTTGGTTACCGGAGATCTCACTGACCGGATTCAACAACGAGCTTTACAAGCAGGGGCAATAACTGTTCTAGAAAAACCTTTTGACCAGAAGATCCTCATCGAAATCATCCATCTGTCCTATCAACAAACAGCTCACTGTCAGGGAGTTAGGGCTTTATCATCGACTCTTCTCTAAAATAATTCACCCGTACAATAATCCGATAACCGGAAGTTTTTCACGCAAAGGAGGTTCCAAGATGACCATTCAAGGCGTTCCGGAAGGGGGATTCAAAACCGTAGGAGAAATTGTGGCAACCAATTCTCTTCAATTTTCTCCCAATCAAGAAGCACTTTCTGTGGCCGTTGAATTGGTATCCACCCATACCTCAGGCGGACCTAATGTGGTGAGGTCCATTACTCGTCACGACCTGTTGCGTGCCTGGGTCGGCCTGGGCTTGAGTGGGGAAGATTAGGACTTATGGCAATTGTTTGATTTGAGATGTCAAAAGCTCTCCTGCTTCCCGGTGTGTTGCTTCTTGAAGCCTGTCCTGCTGATAGCCCAATCTACTGTGGATATGACTAAGCAAGGAGGAATCAGCATATCGAAATTTTGGATTCCGGGAATCGATACATTCTGACGTCGCGATCCCGGAAAGAACCTAACCCCACCAGCAGGGGACCAAAGCGACCAATAAACATGGAGAATATAATAATGAGTTTTCCCACGGCTGAAAAAGACGCGGAAAGGCTCAATACGCCCCCATCCCCCACGGAATAGCCGGTCGTGCCGAGTGCCGAGGCCACCTCGAACATCAAGGAGAGGAAGTGATGGGATTCCAGCATACTGAGTATCAAGGTAAAAAAAGTCAAAAGCATCATCGAGAGAATCGCCAAGGACAAGGCCCGATGGACGATAACCATAGGCGTCCGACGCCAAAAACACTCCACATCTTCCCGGTGTCGAAGCATACTCCAGACGAAAATCCCGATAATCCCAAACGTAGTTGTTTTGATGCCCCCCGCCGTTCCCCCAGGAGATCCGCCAATAAACATCAGGATAACCAAAAGATACAAAGAAGCATTGGTCAGGTGACTCATATCAAGCGTATTGAATCCAGCCGTTCTGGCAGATATCGCATGGAAGAATCCGACCAAAGTCTTATCCAACCAACCGAGACCTCCTAATGTGTGAGGATTCCGCCATTCCAGGAGTAATAAAAGGGATGTCCCTCCGACAATCAGAAGGCCGGTGACCAGTAAAACCAATTTGGAATGTGTGTGCAGCCGCTGCCGTTCTCCTCGTAACTTTTGCGAGACATCGATGAGGACGATAAATCCCAACCCTCCCAAAATTATTAAAAGTAGGACAACCAGATTCACTGTCCAATCAGACTGATAGGACATTAAGTTAGTGGAAAATGAAGAAAATCCTGCGTTATTAAAAGCTGAGATTGCCTGAAAAATTCCATGGTAGAGAGCCTGACCAAAGGGATAATCTTTGACAAATCTGGCACTGAGAATAACTGCCCCGATCAGTTCCAGAGTCAATGTCCATATCACAATAGTTTTGGCATACCGAACAAGCCCTTCCAAATTGAATGTGCTGAACGCCTCAGCCATCATCATTCGATCTCTCAACCCTATTTGTCGACCAATGGTCAACAGGAGCATAGTGACCAAGGTGGCATACCCAAGCCCCCCGATCTGAATCAGAATCAAGACGATAACATGCCCAAACACGCTAAAATCCTCAGCGGTATCCGCCACAATGAGTCCGGTCACACATACAGCGGATGTGGCGGTAAACAGAGCATCGATTGGAGTGAGTTGTTTGGAGGGCATCGTGGCCCAAGGCAACAGAAGCAAAGCGGCTCCCACAAGAATGGCTAAAGCCCCGGCAAAAACCACGATCTGTCCAGGTGACAGTAAATGAAGTCGGAAAGGCAATTCGTGCGGAAGGCGTTTGATTGCTCGGCGCAAGCGGGGAGGGGACGGACGCATCTCTTTCATTCAGAAATAGTTTGGGAGACCGATCAAACAGTCGAGGAAGAATCATACAGGAAAAGCAGGAAAAAATCTGATGATGAGAAATTTCTTCTGCCCGAATTCAGAAAACCCGGGCACGGTGGTCCAGAGCCTGGCATCTTGCCTTTCCGCAGCCGGTTAAGGAACCCTATTAAACGACTCCGTATACACTTCCACCTGATCGATCAACCAACTGCCATCCGGACCCTTCACCAGAATATAGAGTTCGTCCTGCGGCTGGTCACCCATCGAAGTGACAATGTGGGCATGAACCATCACATGGGCCTCCTTCCCGGTCAGTTCTTCGTGTACCACTTTGGCCCGAATATACTTCAGTTCTAAATTCTTCAGAAACGGTCCTCGGATGGCGATCCATTCCTCCTTGGAGGCATTTTCACGAAACGTTGACGTTGTCAGCTCCGCAGCTTGCTGTAAATTCCCGGGATAGACCTGAGACCACTTTTCCACGACTTCCCGTGGCGTCAGCGTTGAAATCCCTTGTGACCAGCCTTGTTGTATACCCAGGAATATGTTCACCAAGACAACCATTCCCACCCATAATAGTTTCCGCTTCTGACCAATTATGCGCAATGACATATTCTCCGTCCCCTTCCTCACGAGAAGTGAATGCATTTCCTGAGAACCCCAACTGTTGTAATGTACCAAACATCGGGAAATTTGTGACCCCATTGCGCCAGAACGGGATCGTTGTATTCTCCTGCAACCAAATTAACCATCTTCCAACCCTTATTCTGATAAGCTGAAAAATACAACCCAATTCCTGATAGAGCTAAGCCATGCCAAACACCATGAATCCGAGCTTGAATTCCAAAGGGATTACCGGTAGCTCTCAGGCGGACGATCGTCTCCGGCAGGAACACCTTACACGGATATTGGCCGGGGTGCTGACGGGCGTGGTGTGTTTTCTGGCCTTGGCGGTTTCCCTCCCCTATCGGTCGACCACAATTGATGTCGTGACCCGACTTGCTCTTATTATGCCAGCCGGCCTGGGGTTGTTTTATTTCCTAACCCGTCGACTTCGGCAACGGGCAGCCATCCGCCATGCCCCCTTCCCTCAGGAATGGAAGACCATTCTTGAACGGGAAGTCCCCTTCTATCGCGCACTGAATACCGAAGAACAGCAACGCTTTCGAGAAGAGGTGCATATCTTCCTAAAGGAAAAACGCATTACCGGCATTAAGACTTCAATTAATGACACAGTCAGAATTTTGGTGGCAGCCAGCGCCATTATTCCCATTTTTGGGTTTCCGGGATGGGAGTGGGACCAGATTCGGGAAATTCTGATTTATCCGGACTCGTTTAACGATCGCTATCAAACGGAAAAAGGGGCGGACGAATCCATATTGGGAATGGTAGGCACGGGTGCCATGACCCGCATGATGATTTTAGCAAAGCCGGAACTGTTAGCAGGATTTCGCCAATCCCAGGACCGCCATAATGTGGGCATACATGAATTTACCCATTTATTAGACAAATCAGATGGCGTCGTGGATGGGGTCCCCGAAGTGGCGCTTCCAGCGAGAGCCATCAAACCATGGCTGGAACTGGTCCATAAGGAAATGGAAGCCATTCGTCAGGGCCATTCCGATATGAATCCGTATGGACTGACAAACGAAGGAGAATTTTTCGCGGTGGCTGCCGAATATTTTTTTGAACATCCGGCCAAAATGCACCTGCAACATCCGCAACTGTATGCCATGCTCAGGAAAATTTTCCGTCAAGACCCTCAATCCCGACTCACACGAGCCATTGCGGATATGATCAAACCCTAACGGTTCCACAAGGGCACTCGTTTCTTGAGAATGGATTCGTGATTTGGCCCCAACAGAAACTTCGCCTATAATACGACTGATCTTCACCAATACAATGGAAACTCCTTATGCGTGCCCTTCTTGCCGTTGATGGTTCCGAACAATCAATCTTTGCTGCCAAGGCCGTGGCGACATTCGCCTCGGTCAAACACCTCACTATTCTGCATGTCGTCGATCTTCCCCGACTGACTTTTTCGATGTTGGGCCCCGAAATCGCCCATGACATGACCGGTATGGCTCAACAGGCGCTAAAAGAGGAAGGAGAACATATTTTAACTCAATCCCTTTCACTCCTCGCCACCGTCCCATGTGCTCCCCGAACACGAATGGAGGAAGGGGCTCCTGCTGAAATGATTATGTCCGTAGCCAAAGAAGAACAGGTGGACCTCATCTTGATGGGAGCGAGAGGGAAGGGGCAGATGCGGGAATTTCTCTTAGGCAGCGTGTCCCAACGAGTCCTCACCCATGCCCCTTGCCCCGTTCTGGTGGTGAACAACCCTTTGGACAACATCGGTACCGTGCTCGCGGCGATTCAGGGGGAGGAAGACATTGAACGGGTCTCGCATTTTCTCCAGAAACACCCGTTTCCGGATGGCACCACGATCACCCTTCTGACCGTTGTCCCCATTCCGCGTTCTCTCTTGCGTGGGGGAGCCTCTGCCTCAGAAGACAAAGTCGAACAGGCATTAAAAAGTGCCGAAGAGTTTTTGGATCGTGCCGTTTGCCAAGTTCAAGCCAGCTCCTACCAAGTCAAACCATTGGTCAGCCTTGGCGGCCCGGCACCCACGATCCTGGAAGAGGCGAAATTATTGAATCCCGATGCGATCATGTTGGGGATACATCACCCCTCGGCTCTTACCAGATTCGTATTGGGGAGCGTATCCCATACCGTCATTCACCACTCGGCTCATCCCATCCTTGTCTTTCGCTGAAAGCCTATTGGTGGTTACGCTTCCTTGGCTTGGACACCGGGCTTATATGTCGAATACACATAAATGGGAGTCGACAGGTCGCCCAGGTGCTTTTCCAGAAGGGGCTTAATGACCTTCCAATCCAATCCTCCCACCCCGGTCGCCAGCTTCGGCAAAGCCACGCTCGCGATCTTCTCAGACTCAATCGTTTTACGCAGAGCCTTGAGGCAGTGATTCACATGTTCCACCGTCGCTTTGCCAGGATTGGACCCATGACTCGGGGCGGGTTCCTGAGTCATCAGATTCACAATACGCACGCCACCTGCGCCTGCCCAACTCCATAACTCGCCGGGTTTCGGATGCGAGACTTGACAATAATGCCGAAAGTCCTTCACCATCGCCGGCCATTGTTCTCGCAGGGCCAGGGCCAACCCGCTCCCAAAATTGTCATTAGGAGCGACCCCATGGGCCACCGCTGCAGCTTTACTGAGTAAAATGTCGCCGGTCACTTCGTAAATCATGCCATTCCTCCATCAAGATAAGACATCACAGACCAAATAAAAAATAGAGTCCTAAGTTAGCATAGTGAATCCATTAAGAGACATCTCCCAAAGTCCGACAAGAGATGGAGAACAACGCACATCAATGGGAGGGGGGTTCCCCCTTTGTCATCTTGAACACACCCAACCCCAAGCCAACGGCAGCAAGAGTAAGGACGCACACCCAAGCCCGATTCTCGCTGACCGACCGGCTCCGGTCAGGCTATCATCGCGTGTGGTATGAAGCCTCACAGGCCTTGCGCTGGTCCCGCGGAACTTTCCGAGAGCGATCAGCCGGAACTCTCACAGCGCTCACGGATGCCCAATCCCGGAGAGTCGACGAATTGGTTGCCACCTACCATCGGCGGTTTGAAGTGGCATTGCCGCCTGAGACGGCGCTTCTTAACTACGCCTATTTAGATCTCCTGGACTGCGCGAAAAAGGCATTGAAATGGACCGTACCAAGAGAGGAGCACGTCTGCGACCTCGGAAGTGCCAATTTCTCCTATGCCGCAGCCTTGCATAGCTTCTTTCATCCAACACGTCTCGTCGGAGTGGAAGTGGACGGCCATCGACTGTATTGCAACGGGCGCACCCGCATTGACTATGCCCGTGGTCATATTCACGATCTGCCCCACACGGACTATGTCGTCGCCGATTACCGCCGGTACGATCAATCATCTCGACTCATTTCAGCTTGGTTTCCATTTGTCACTCCGCACCCTCTTCTGGCCTGGCGACTTCCGCTCAGCCTTTTTGATCCCTCTGCCGTCTTCGCACGAGTAGCCAACAACCTGCTCTGTGGCGGGACGTTCGTCATGATCAATCACAGCCCCGGGGAAGCCAAGGTGGCGCATCATCTCGTTGAAGCCACCGGATTAGTCTGCCAAGGTCACTATGTGCACGAACAACCCCTGCGTCCACGCCCCCAGCCTGCTGTGCTCACTCTCTGGCAACAGAGCTAATAGAAAAATCTTTCCTGAACGCTGGCGTCGAAGGCTTTAAAAACGATTGCCGTCAAGGTTATTCGTATCGAAGGGCATCGATAGGATTGAGGCGAGAAGCTTTGTTAGCGGGGTAAAGGCCAAAGATCAATCCGACCGCCACAGAAAACAAAAATGCCACAAGAATCGCATCGAAAGAAATAATGGTTGGCCACCCGGCGACAAGGGTCGTAGCCCGCGCGCCAAGGATCCCAACGATCACTCCCAACACTCCACCGACCATACTGAGAATAATGGCCTCAGCCAGAAACTGCATCAGGATATGCCGACGCTTGGCACCGATAGCCATACGAATCCCGATTTCCCTGGTCCGCTCCGTCACGGATACCAACAAAATATTCATAATCCCGATGCCACCCACCAATAAAGAAATGGAAGCCACGGAAAACATCATCACCGTCAGCGTTTCCCCTGTCCCTTCCTGAACGCGGCCAATGTCTACCTGGGTGCGAATCGTAAAATCATCCGGCTGATCGTGCCTGAGGCGATGGCGTTCCCGCAAAATCCGGCGAATGTCCTCGACTCCATCCTGAAGGTCTTCCGTCCGGTGAGTGGAAGCGAACAACGCCCCCACGGTTCCCAAGAACTGCGTCCCCACCACTTTCCGCTCAGCCGTGGTAAACGGAATAAAAACAATATCGTCCTGGTCGTTTCCATTGGGTGATTGCCCTTTGGGGGCCAATACCCCAATCACTTGAAACGGAACGTTCTTGATACGAATCATTTTCCCCACCGCATCCTCCCCTTCAGGAAAGACGTTGTCGACCACGGTTTGCCCGATCAACGCAACCCGACTGGTGGCTTCCATTTCGGCTTCGGTAAACGGCCCTCCACTGGTGAACGACCAATCCCGGATGCGCAAATAGGAGGGGGAAATCCCATTTACCGGGACATTGGCATTCTGATTGCCGTAGACCACCTGCATGACGTCCCGTTTCGCCCAGCCGGTTTCATGCAACACCGGCACCTTCTTTTTTAAATCCAAGGCGTCGGCAACCGTGAGAGTTACCGCGCCGCCCTGTCCCCCACGAACCCCGCCGACAGTCGTCGCCCCCGGAAGAATGAGGATCATATTGGTGCCCATACTGGCCACTTGCGCTTGAATGACCGATTTCGCGCCTTCGCCAATACTGACCATGGCAATCACCGATCCCACACCAATGATAATCCCAATGGTGGTTAATACGGAACGCATCCGATTTCGATTCAAAAATCGAAAGGCGGTGATAATCGTCATGAAGAACAAACTTCCCATGGACCTGACTACGATAGCACCCGTTCACTCACTGACGTGGGCTGATCACTCACGATTTGTCCGTCTTTCATGACAATTTGGCGGTCGGCATAAGCCGCAATATCATGTTCATGGGTGACCACAAGAATGGTCAGCCCATCTTTCTGATTCAAATCTTGAAAGATGTCCATAATTTCCTGGCTGGATTGAGTGTCCAGGTTGCCGGTCGGTTCATCCGCAAGAATTAATGAAGGAGAGGATACCAGCGCCCGGGCAATGGCCACCCGCTGCTGTTGTCCACCGGATAACTGCGAAGGATAGTGATGTTCGCGATTGGCCAATCCGACACGAGATAATGCCAATTGTGCTCTTAATCGTTGCTCACGAAGGGAAACCCCTTGATAAAACAGCGGCAGTTGAACATTCTCCAGGGCACTGGTTTTGGGAATAAGGCTGAAATTCTGAAACACAAACCCGATGGTCCGGCTACGAACTTCCGCCAATTCTTCAGGCTCTGCACGGGCAATATCCTGCCCCTTCAACAGATACTCACCACTGGTGGGGATATCAAGACAGCCCAGAATATTCATTAACGTAGATTTACCGGATCCCGAAGATCCCATAATCGCGACACATTCTCCTGGCTGGATAGTGAGATCAACACCTCGAAGAGCCTCGACAGTAATATCACCCAATCGGTAGGTCTTCCACAGTTTGGTACACGCGATGAGAGCTGGCATACAAAATTGATTTCTTGATGGCCGATGGCCAGTGAGTTCTTCTGAAATTGGACAGGATACTGATCTCAGGCCACACGCGAAGGGAGTCACCGCCTACAGGCTGATGGAGTTAACCGAACTAGCCGTTCTCCCAGGCCAATAGCCATTCAGGCTTTCAGCAGCGGCCTAAAAATCCAGATATTATTCGAATTTCTTAAATTCCCCGTTCCCGGGGGCTTGTTCGCTGTTGACTGGGACCAAAGCCAGGCGGGAGGGCATCCCGCTTATGCCCCCCCTTGGGACCTTCTATTCCGATAATCACGCGATCTTTTTCCTGAAGGTCCCCTTCCAACATTTCCGTCACACTTCCATCACTGACACCCGGTACGATACGAACTGGAACAGGATCGCCGGCCTCACGGACCTTCCACACGGTCTTTCCGTTTCCAGGCTGTCCACTTTTGGAGGAACGTGCATCTTTCCCACTCGTCTTGATCTGATCACGTTGACCATCAGCTCCTTCGACTTTGGATTTCTCCTTATCAGGTTTTGGAGGAGAAAATCGAAAGGCCGCATTGGGTACCGTCAACACATCATCTTTTTTCGTGAGTGTAATAGAGACGTTGGCGGTCATCCCGGGTTTCAATCGAAGGTCCTGATTGTCGACCTCCACGACCACATCGTACGTCACCACGTTCTGCACGATGATCGGGGCATTACGAATTTGCCGAACCATCCCCCTGAACTCCACATTCGGGTACGCATCCACAGTAAACGCCGCTTGCTGTGCTTCCCGGATTCCGCCGATGTCGGCTTCGCTGACATTGGCATCCACCTGCATTTTTGTCAGATCCAGTGCAATGAGAAAAATGTTGGGGGTGGTAAACCCCGAGGTCACGGTTTGCCCCACTTCAACGTTTCGCGCAATGACTATTCCATCGACCGGAGATCGAATCACCGTATATTTCAAATCCAGATCCGCGTTATCCAAAAAAGCTTGAGCTTGCTTGATTTGCGCGGCAGAGACTTCAAGCTGAGCCGAAGCCCCTTCCTCGGCAGTCGTCGCAACATCTAACTCATTCTGGGAGACTAATTCACGGGAAAAAAGCTGCCGGGTCCGATCCAATTCACGTTTCCGCTGAGCCAAATCGGCGCGAGCCTTACTCCACATGGCCTTGGCGTTCACCAGACTCGCCGCAGCCTGATCCCGTTTCGTCTGAAAGAGTGAGGGATCGATCCGGGCAATTATCTCACCGGCTTTCACCACCGAATTATAATCGGCATGAAGACTGATGATTTTACCGGTGACCTGAGCACCCACTTGCACGGACGTGACAGGATTGATCGTGCCCGTGGCTCCCACCATGGCCACGACAGAACCTCGATCAATGGTGGCCATGCGATATTCGACAGGAGTACTCCCCACTCCATTGGTCAAAAAATATCGCACACCCACCAAGACTGCGATCAGCAACACTCCCGTCAAAAGAATTTTTCGCATAATCGCCCGGATACGTTCAAAAAATGTGAAACCCACTCACCGATTCATTGTAGAGCAGCTTGAGCCTTTTTTATTAAGGGTATTTTACCATGTCCAATCGGTAAAATTCATGGTGTTATTTAGGCATTGCCTCTCCCGCAGTATCCTCCCCCCAAAGGAGCCAAGGAAGATAAAAGGGAACTCAAATTATCGCCTGGAGTGAATTAGACCTGCCGAAACCTGGGAGATGGATAAACCAGGCAACGCCGCCAGCAGCATGACCCGGTTAGCGGCAATTGTCGGAGAATCCCAACAAAAAATGAAGTCACTGGTTCAGCGGTCCGACGAAATCAGGACGGTTACGAACATGATCGACGAAATCGCGAAGCAGACAAATTTGTTGGCCTTGAACGCCGCGATTGAAGCCGCCAGGGCCGGTGAACGGGTCCGTGGGTTTGCCGTAGTGGCCGATGAGGTGGGCACGCTCACCGAACGAACGACGAAATCCACCAAAGAAATTTCGGACATGATTCGGTCCATGCAGGATGAGATCCGATTTGCGGTGGGTGTCATGGACAAAGACAATCAGGAGACCTTCTCAGCACTGGGACTGGTTCAACAATCGAGCGAAAGCCTCAATCGAATCATCCGATCTGTCAATCAGGTCACCGACCAAATGACCCAAATTGCTGCAGCGACGGTTCAGCAATCAGCCACCACCGAGACGATTCAACAGAACATTCAAGAAATGGCTGGTGTCTGTCAGAAAAATGAAATCTCACTTGGAACGTTAACTCGCGCATTCCTTCGGTGCTGGGGGTTTGCGATCGCGGTACATTGGATGGCCGCCTAGGAATCCGGTTCTCTTCGGACCGAACCGGAATGAAGCTGTGCGCGGGTGGGCTTGGGCCCTGATTTTCTCGATCATTTTTATGAAAATTTCGTGAAAAGTAAGCGTACGATTGGCACGATTTTGAAGGGTGGGGACGCAGAAAAGCGAAAAGCACTGATGTTGGCTGAGATAATGGCCTAGTTCTGGCTAAACAAGCCCACAATCACCAGGAAATCGACCGACCTTCTTCTATGTGTAAACCGTGGTTCGAGAGCCTGCTGCTTACGCTCAAAACATGGGATCCTCAATGGTCAAAGAATTTGGAAAACACCTGGCGCCAAACACTGGCGAAAGGATTGCAATACCTTTCACAACAACATCGATTAATACAAAAATGGACTGCCTGAAGATTCTCAAAAATCAATCGCCAGTTTGCTGTAGACTGCCCCTTCTTCCTCCGGAACAACCCCTTACGACAATTCAGATGGGGGCATCGATTTCCTTTCGGGTCATTTTATCAGAATGCCCTTTCGAGCCGTTCCCCCACTCGTCTCAATATTCAAAAAAGTCAGACCGGAGGGGGCCCTTTCCGGAACCGTAGCTTCCACTCTGCCATCATCAACATGGGTAAAGGTCTTCGCCGGTTCAGAACCGAAGCTGACCCCATGGAAGCATTCTGATTTTCTTCCGAAATCCACTCCGGTAATCACCACGGAATCCCCCACTTTTAATTCATCGGGCTCAACCTTGGTTATTTGAGGACGGCGGCTCGAGTCACACACGGGATCGGCTTTCACTTTACTTTCGTCAAACCCCTCAATGGCCTTGGGAATGACCATGTTGCTTCCGGTATCGCCTTGAGCAAAGGCGACCGATGGCCCATCAAACCCGAATCCCATGCTGCCGGTAAGGACGCATACAAATGCTACGCTCCAATAACCTACCACGCCGATTTTCATAACCACCTCACAATAAGCCAAGAAGAAGAATAATAATTCCGAAAGACGACACTAAAAGTATTTTTAGGCCTTCGATGGGAATGATGAGCGTTCTTTTTTTTACACATGGGGGTGTTAATGATATTAAATGCCCTAGGCCACACATTCGTCAATAACGGAAGAGCGTATGCTGCCTGTGGACGCCCATTCCATTGAGAGGACAAAAGTGAGATAGGATTGTGGCCTTTGTCTGAGAATTCTCTTTGGACCATAGCCAACCCCAAACAGTTCGATTTATACTCTCCAAACCAGCGAGGGGACCATTTTGAAGGCCCCAACCTTACCAAATTCCGTCAAAATTCACTACAAAAATTTTCCCAAAAGGAGAACCCATGAGGCACCGCCCATCGTCCGCGTTCTTCTATCCTTTTCTGATAATTTGCACCTTCCTCAGCTGGCATGCTGATGGGTTTAATCCGGCACATGCCACCGACAAACCCCTGGTCGATCCCTGCGCCCGCATCACGACGAATAACCTGGCCAAGCTGATTGGACAAAAAGTCTCAGGACCAAAAAGAAGCAGCATGTATGATGAGGGGGATCATGCCTGCGAATATGAACTTTCCGACGGATCCGGCCCCATTGAAATTCGTGCCTTTCCAGGAGACCCATGGGACAGCATTCCCACATTACACCCGGACGCATCAAGCCTTTCGGGAATTGGGGGTGAGGCCCTCGAGTATCGGGATGAAACCATTGGATATTATGGTATCTATGTCAGGAAAAAACCCGTAGTGGTGGAAATCAGCATGCCGTTCTCACCTTCGGCGGAAAAATTCATTACATTCATCGCCCAACATATTATAAAGAAGTTATAAAAATCTCTTATGGGATAGATAACCGCAAAGACCATTAGCCCAACGTCTGAATCAACGTGCGCATTTCCGGAACGAGATCTCCCCCACCATTGGAGCGGCCGGAAAGCGCCGCCTCAATCCCGGCATTCAGCACGGCCTTGGCTTCCTCATTCCGCTTCAACCCGGCCAACGCCTTCCCCAAGGCAAAATGGGAAGCCACATGTACCGGATCGATTTTCACCGCCACGCTCAGGTGCTCTGCCGCTTCCTCCAAGCTTCCCCCTGTTTGAAGGAGTTTATCCCCCAGTCCGTATCGACCTAAAAATCCATCGGGTTTCCTGGCCACCATCTGCCGAAATGCATCGATATCCATTCTCTTCAAAGCCTCCAAGATAAAAATGTGAGTGGAAACAAAATTTTATCATTGGCTCCAATCGATGAGCCAGATGATAGGTCCATCTAGAGTTGTGAGAATTGGGAACCTCACTCTGAATACGTTTTACCTTCCCCTGGCCTGGCATCTCTCTTATTCCATCGAAGAAATATTATTTTCGTGCGCGGGGCTTGAATTGGCTATTGGCGCAAGGTCCTCAGGAGTACAGCCGCAGGCACAACCCTTCCGCGAATCAGGCAAATAGGATTCTCAATGTACCACCATGGCGGTATTGGTCTCCTCTTCTCCATTATTTACGATGACCTGTAAATTTGTGCCGCGATCATCGCAAGCATGATGAATCACCCAATTTGAGAGAACCGAAACATGAAAACCCTCAACCCAACCTCGTGTGTACATTTCAAGAGCGATGTTCATTCCAGGAGGAAAGCCCTGCTCATAAACACCATCATTGTGGCAACGATCGGCATATGGCCTTCCTTGAGCTTCGCATTGGAAACCAGAACTATTGACGGAAGCAACAACAATCTCCAGAACCCGGATTGGGGAAGCACCAATACCCAATTACTTCGCCAGGTTCCCAACGATTATGAAAATGGCAGCTGGAAACCCTCAGGCTACAATCGCCCCAATGTTCGGGAAATATCAAATGCCGTGGTGGCACAGGACCGCCCGATATACAACGATAAATACGTTACGGATATGGTGTGGCAATGGGGACAATTCCTGGATCACGACATCGACCTCACCGAAAGTGCGGACCCTGCTGAACCCTTCGAGATTCCCATTCCAATCGGGGATCAGTTTTTTGACCCTTTTCATACCGGGACTCAGACCATGTCCCTCAACCGCTCCATTTATGACACGGACACGGGAACCACCCAGGAAAACCCCAGGCAACAAGTCAATCAGATTACCGCCTATATTGACGCATCGATGGTCTACGGATCTGACCCTGTTCGAGCGGCCGCCCTCAGAACCAATGACGGAACCGGGCAACTAAAAACCAGTTCCGGCAATCTACTACCCTTTAATATAAGCGGTCTCCCGAACGCGGGCGGTCCCGATCCTTCGTTGTTTCTGGCTGGAGACGTGCGTGCGAACGAACAGGTTGGACTCACGTCCATGCACACCCTCTTTGTGCGGGAACACAACCGTCTCGCCCGACTCATCAAACGGCGTTCTCCTGAATTCACCGATGATCAAATCTACGAACGGGCCCGGGCCTGGGTCGGCGCACTGATTCAGGTTATCACCTATAACGAATTCCTCCCGGTCCTCCTGGGTCGCCATGCCCTCAAACCCTATACCGGATATGATGCCGGGTTAAACCCGGGAATCATGAATGAATTCAGCACGGCTGCCTTCCGCTTGGGCCATAGCATGTTGTCCCCGGAATTGCTTCGGCTTAGGAAAAACGGCAGATCGATCCCCGCAGGGAATCTGTCCCTGCGAGATGCCTTCTTTTCGCCCGAGAGAATCACGAACGAAGGGGGAATCGCACCCCTCATCAGGGGTCTGGTCAGCAACCGTGCTCAAGAAGTGGATGTGCATATCGTCAACGATGTCAGAAATTTCCTTTTTGGCCCTCCGGGAGCCGGAGGGTTTGATCTGGCCTCACTGAATCTGCAAAGGGGCCGGGATCATGGACTTCCCGGCTATAACGATGTGCGGCTGGCCTTCGGCCTCTCACCGGCCGTAACCTTTGGTGACATTACCAGAAACCGCAACCTGCAGGAACGGTTACAATCAGTCTATGGAACAATCGAACATGTGGATATGTGGGTTGGCGGTCTGGCCGAGGATCACCATCGGGGCGCGCTGGTCGGGGAATTATTTTATACCGTCCTCGTCAATCAGTTTGAACGATTGCGGGACGGCGACCGGTTCTTTTATCTCAATGTCCTTCCGCAATATCAAATCAACCGTTTGGAAGAAACAACCCTTGCTGATGTCATCCGCCGGAACACCCCCATTGGCAGGGAAATCCAGGACAACGTATTCCTCCTCCCACACAAACATCACGGTCATCAACACTCGCATAAGGGCCATCGTTAAAAACCCGGTCTGACGATCTCAGATAACTGATACGGGAAATCCGAATAATAACGGCTATTCGGGTTTCCCGTTTTTTTCCTTTTAAAACCCCACATCGGATTTCCCTCCGGATAGCCCTTTCGGTTTCGGAAACTAGTTTGGCCGGATAGCCAAAAAGTAGCGAAAGCGTTATCCTGACCTCACAGCATTAAAGTGGAAAATTCGCTATGGGCGAAAGATTGACGCAAGATTCCACCTTCATTGATTCAATTCGATCGCTAGGATGGTCGTACCTTACTATGCACAACTTCCTCATCATTTTCATATTTTCAAGCCTTTTTATTTCATGCGCAGGGGAAGGAACCACCAACATGACCCAGGACCAACTGCTGGCTGCCATCAAACAAGGAACCGCTCCGGTGATTGTGGATGTCCGGACTCAAGGCGAATACGAGTCAGGGCATGTGCCCGGAGCCCGGCATCTGCCATTTTATGCCATGTGGTCACGCTACGATGAAATCAAAGCCAAACCCGATGATCCGGTTGTCGTATATTGCGAGCACGGTCCGAGAGCCTGGATAGGTAAGTTTGCACTCTGGACGGTGGGGTATACAAATGTCGCCTACCTGGACGGCCATATGTCAGGATGGAAGCAACGAGACCTGCCCACAGAGAATCTTTCGGGTAAGACACATGAATAAGATAAGATTGATATCTATTGACGGTCTAAGTATCACGCAGCCTGCGCATACGGTCAGCCATGGCGTCTCTGACCGAAGTGTGAATGACCAAGGGAAAATCCTCTGGTAATTCGCTCTCGATCTTTTCGAGAGCCTGCCCATACGTACCAACCATTTCCTCGATAACCTCGCGAGCAAGTCCTTTCGGTAGTCCCGCCGCTTCACCGGTTTGCACGAAATGCCGTCCAAGAACTTCATCGATCCGATAGTGACAGTTGGTCCCGACCGACATGGCCAGCTTCATCTGCTTGCGATTAATCTGGCCCGCTTCGAAGCTCGGTTGAGCGGTGAGGACATCATAGAGGGGCGTCAGATGGTAACCGCCACCAGAACCGAGAAAAATGCTGAAATTCTTGGCGTGCCCGTCTGTCCCACCAATGAGCCAGAAAAAAAATTTTGGCCTTCAACACGGTTTTCTGAATCTAGGTGCGGATATCACTTTTTGGACAGATGGAATAAACTGACCAAAACCTTAATGTTTTATATGTAAATTGAAAATTGTGAGAATCGAGAATATTAAAAATATATCAATTAAATTATATGCATAAACATATTTACGTTTAAATTTATATGTGATAGCGTATACTTAAATTACAGTAGGACGTATATCTCAGACTATGGAAGAAATCGAAAAAATATTGAAGAAAGCCCGTCGAGCTAAGGGACTGACGCAAGCGGAGCTTGGCAAAAAGATGGGATTGCCCCAGAGCCATATCTCGAAGATCGAAGCAGGTCACGTTGATCTGCGCGTCTCCAGCCTAAAAGAGATGGCCCGGCTCCTTGATCTGGAGCCGATGCTGATCCCACGTGCCTTGACCCCGGCTGTCCGGTCGGTCATATCCGGTGGTGGGAAGGAGCAGAAACCGGCCTGGCAGGCTGATACCTTACCTGAAAGTGATAAAGAGGAACTGGCATGACAGGCGTGCTGGACATATTTCTAAACGACCGGGCTGTCGGCGTGTTAACCCTGCTCCCGGGGGGCCGGATTGTATTTTCCTTTGATGAATCCTATGTGGACGATCCCGCACGCCCGGTATTAAGCCAATCCTATTTTTCCGCAGAGGGAGATTTACTCACCCCTACCAAGGCTTATAGCGGGAAAGCACCGCCGTTTTTTTCCAACCTCCTGCCGGAAGGACAATTACGAGAGTATCTGGCCGAGCGTGGCGGGATAAAGCCGACCAATGAGTTTCATCTTCTCTGTCTGTTGGGCGAAGATTTGCCCGGCGCGGTGATCGCCAAACCGGGAGAAGGGTTTTCGCTCCCACGGAAAAAAAAGGAAGAGGAACGGCAGGAAATTGAGGCGCCGGAACAGCCATTGCGGTTTTCTTTGGCGGGCGTCCAACTGAAATTCTCCGCGCTAATGGCGCGCGATGGCGGTCTGACTATCCCGACCAGCGGCATGGGTGGAAATTGGATCGTCAAATTGCCATCCCCGGCGTATGACAATATACCGGAGAACGAATATGCCATGATGCATATGGCAGGAGAAATCGACATTCCGGTTCCGGAAACAAAGCTCGTTCCGTTATCCGACATTGCCAACCTGCCTGATTTTGGGAAGTTGAGAGGTACCCAGGCGTTCGCGGTCAAACGCTTTGACCGTACGGAAGATGGCAGGCGCATCCATATTGAGGATTTCGCTCAAGTCTATAGCATATTCCCGGAGAAGAAATATGAAGGCGTCAGCTTTCACAATATCGCCGGCATGGTCTGGACGTTGACGGGGGAAGAGGGATTGCGGGATTTCATCCGGCGCCTGGTTTATACGATTCTGACCGGCAACGGCGATATGCATTTGAAAAACTGGTCTTTTATCTACAGGGACGGCCGGACACCTACCCTGTCTCCGGCTTACGATATGGTTTCCACCGTACCCTATATTCCGAATGATCGGCTGGCGCTGACCTTAGTGGATACGAAAGATATGAAATTGTGCAATGCACGGCTTTTCGAGAAACTGACGGAAAAAGCCGGGTTGCCCAAAAAATTAGTTCTGGATGCGGCACGGGAAACCGCGGAAAAAACGCGGGAGACCTGGAACAAAAACAAAACCCATTATGCCTTGCCGTCGGACATTGAAAAGGCTATCGATATGCACATAAAAAAGGTGATGGTTTGAGAAAGAGAGAGGGCTAAGAAGTTGAAATTCGGCAGGTTCGCCCTCTGGACGGTGGGGTATACAAATGTCGCCTACCTGG
Organism: Nitrospirales bacterium; assembly: GCA_050248735.1. Taxonomy (GTDB): domain Bacteria; phylum Nitrospirota; class Nitrospiria; order Nitrospirales; family UBA8639; genus JACKFE01. The sequence goes on from JBFWRU010000003.1 coordinate 457,640, forward strand.
ACGGCCACATGTCAGGATGGAAGCAACGAAACCTGCCCATGGAAAACCGCACTGAAAAACCTGATGATTAAATTTACACATATCCTGCTCTACAATCTAAACAATCCGCAGATTGTCTAAAATTTTGCTTATAGCCTCACAGAGCGGTTGTGAAATGCACCGAAAGTGTTGCCTTGAATTTCCAACGTTTCTCTGGCTTAAAGACCAACACCAGCAAATACAATGCATTATATCCCCCCATAGACATCTACTAATTTTCTTATATAGTCCTGAAGAAGGAAATGTTTGATGAACTTTTGCATACCGCTTATGACAACTTTGAGTTTATCGGGTTTGCCTGTTTAGGTATCGCCTCTCTATTTTTAGTTTCCCGCCTCAGTGGATGGCGGACAATTTCTCAACACTACCCCTCCAGACCCCACAAAATTATAGAGAAATGGTATCTCCGAAGTATGTGGATGGGATTTTTGTTCACGTATGAAAATTGCGTAACGATGAAGGCCACCAACGAAGGCTTACATTTATCCCTGATAATTCTTTTCCGCATTGGACACCACCCTCTCCTTATTCCTTGGGAAGATATTCACATTGAAAAATATAAGGGCTGGTTTACCACTTATGCCAAATTGACTCTCCGACAAGTTCCCAATATCTCGATTTATTTAAGAAAAGATTTAGCATTAGAAATTAATGGACAACGCGGTGGAGACTGGGAAACTATTCTTCAATAAACGGTTTTGCCAAATATCCGAGATCTTTGTCCAAAAAAAATTACCCACGAACTACCCCTGCATAAGCTTCTTTTTAGTCCATTGTTCCATAACAAATTGGTTTAAAGAGCCAGCCAAATGCAATCCGAGGACAGCATAAGGTCGGGGAACATTTAAAACCTCCTCTCCTTGACCGTGACCGGAAAGTTCATTCCGAAGGACGGCGATAGATGAAAGTACCTTATTGACTAGGGCTTTCCTTTTTGGTTCTGGGATATCGTCCAAATACCCTTCTTCTCGAAACTGGCGGAGAAGCTCGGTAATATCTCCGGTTGGCTTACCTAAAACTATTTTCAAAGTACTCTCGAAACTTTTGAATGCCTTGAGAATAACATCTTTAGTTTTACCGTCTGAAAGGTCTTCCCTGGCCTCCCTAAACTCATCATGTGCTCCCTTAAATCCCTGTTCACTTAAAAGGTCTTCTGATTTTTGAATAATTTCTTCATTGAAAAAGACCGCATCAATCTGGAAAAATTGCCCCTTAGAAAGGAGCCAGGGACATTGGAATGTAGTCATTGCCTCATTAATTTCCGTTTGAAATCGTAAGGCTTTTTCTTCTCCAGCTTCTTCGAATCCAGCCAGTTCTTCATAAAATTGTTCAATTACTTCCAAGGCACAAGATGGGTACCCTTTCTGAAAGTACCCGTCAATCCCAACCACTTCTTCACCATCGTATGCCTTAACTTTAAATTCTGCTAGACCAAGAAGACGTTTTAGTTTAATTTCTGTTTGTTCTAAAAGGTTGGTCCAATCATCAATCGAATCCATGTAATGACGCCAACTTTCATTGTACCTTCGAACAGTCTGCCAAAGCCGTGATCGTAAACGTTCTCTCATGGAGACACGAATACGTTGCTCTTTTAAGGCATTTTCATGTCGTAGTGTAAATGGAGTCATGATTGCTTTCAAAAGTTAATTTGTCGGTTTACTTGTAGTTTCTCATAAATAAAAGGATTTTCATTTTGTTTTCACAAATTCCAGAAAATATTGTCGCGACAGAAAGGTATGTTCCTTAGAAAGGGTGAGTCCGGCTTTTTCCATGTTCGCGATGACGCGTTCTCTGGGAACCAGATGATGTTTGGAAAAGCTCAAATTCCCTGACCGCTCATCGTGATAGAAATCGATGATGACGACCCGTCCATCGGGCTTTAGGGCGGATTTGATTTTGGCCCAGTACTCCGCATGATGTTCCACATGATGATAGGCGTTGCATAGAAAGACCAGGTCCACGCTGCTTTCATCAAGTGACGGATCGTCCGGCCGGGCTATAATGAAACTGGCTCTATCGGCCATACCGAGTTTGTCCAGCTCCCGTTTATTGTAGTCCAGCATTTTCGGCTCGATATCTACAGCCAGGACGTGCCCCGTTTCGCCGACCGCTTTCGCGAACCGGCGGGTAAAGTATCCTGAGCCCGCTCCCACGTCAGCTACTACCATGCCGGGCGTGAGGTTCAAGACCTCGACGACCTTTTCCGGCTGTTGATCCACATCACGCTCGGGACGCTCCAGGTTTTGTATATAGGTGGCGATATCCCACGGTTGATGTGAACAACCCGCAGCCACACCGATGAGAAGGCACACCAGCAGGAAGCCGCGAAACCCTAGGCAGGAATGTCGTGTAAAAGAAATGACGGACACCATGTTCATGATTGAATCTCCAATCTGTGAATAAATAGGCCTACGAAAAGAAGGGTTATTTTATCGCGTTTGCGTAGTCACGATTCAAGAGGTTGAGGGATAGGCCGTCTCATTCCCCTACCCTGATTTTTCTTTCGCCTCCTCCGGGGGACCCAGTTGTTCGATCACATAGCCGTGAGGATGTGAGCGATGAACCATCTCCGTTCGAAGCCGGGGATGTCGTCGAGGCGGGAGCCACCGCAACAAGCGAGCCCGTAGTTTCAAGGTCGAAGGCACCGCCCATCGCATGAATCGGGACGGTTCGGGAAACCCGAATGCCTCAATCAGGCGTGGCTCCAATAGGGCATAGATAGCCGAACGAACCAAGGGTGCCAACACCTTGGAAAACCATCCTGCAAACATATTCACGGTCGCCATACCGGTCCGATGATTCGATGGCGCATACTGAAAGTGGCGGCGTTCATACTCTTCGTTGAAGCGCTCGAAGGTCCGGTAATCCTCCGGTATGTCTTTGATGTACATGAGTAGGCCAACGGCCCGCCAGAAATAAAACAGGCCCAGGCGTTCCTGCTCGCACATGAGCCGCCAGCCATAAAGCCGGTTCCACCGGATGGGTTCGAAGAGAAATGTGGAGAGGACATACAGAAAGTCCTCGTTGGCAATCGTAAATCGACCGTGCAACCGATTGATGCGTTGGACGGCCCGCCGGCCGCGATCGCTACTGTAGCCCCATTCCAGCAATTCACTGACCAGAATGTCCGTGTCGTCATAGCGTTTTTGTGTCCGCCGGCGGAACTCCCCCGTTCGATCCAACAGCCCCGAGATACCCGGCACACAAAACGTGCGGAACAAGGCTAATTCCAGGGCTCGGGTCGTGTCGAAGGAAAATTCGTAACAGGTCGATAAAAAGACAATACGTTCATGATCCCGTTCGGGATCAAGTTTTTTGATTTCTTTGAGGATTGAATCTCTGCCCATCTTCGGTTTACCGTGTTTTCCGCCCAGGTGGCACCTATCCCACCATACTCAATCCAAGGGATCAACCGAATTGATGTAACTAAAGCAGGGATTACAAGACTACAAGATTCTCACAATTTTTACCCTGGGCCATAGTTCCGTGGCTCCTGATTCCGCGGACCGTTGCTGGGGGATTTTTTGAATGATCCGGGTTGTTTTCCTTTCCGTAGTCGGCCTAATAATGATGACAGGCTGTTCGGCCTTTCAAACCGTGCCTGATCTGGGGAACCTGTATAACAAATTGGCTCAGCAGGAGGACCCCCTACGAAACCCGGGCATCGTCATTCCCGGCATAATGGGATCCCGGTTGGAGAACGGAAGTACCATGGACCCGGCCTTTGTCGATAATATTTTGTACTTTTTGTTGGAAAGTCCAGGATTGGGAGTGGGTTGCTCCTGAGTTCGGCCCCTCTTAAGCTAATCGCTCAAAGTGTGTTGGCAAGATCAAGAATAACCCGTTGAAGGCCCGAAACCACTCGCGTGAACGGTTTGTACTGAATGTGATCCGGGGTATCCTTGGCCGTATGGTAGAAGGGGTCCCGAAACAAGGCGGTATCGGTCACCATGATGCCCGGAAAGCCGGCCTCCCAAAACGCCCAATGGTCCGACCAGCCGATACCGGGCAATCCGCCCCACATGGCCGTGCCCTCGGAGGGAAAGGCCGCCTGTCCCCGAAAACTCCCCACAACCTTTCTCACCAAATCCCCGTTCTTGATATTGCTGACAAATCCGATGAAATTCCCGGTGGAAGGATAGAGAAGCCCCAGCGGGGCAGGGTACTGTTGACTGCCGGGTTGTTCCGAATAATAGCCGATGGTTTCCAGACTCAACATTACCTTAATGTGCTCGCCTCTTTCCCGGCTACGTCGGGCATACACCCAACTGCCCATCTCCGGCGTTTGAAAGTAGGGAGGCTCCTCATTCACAAAGGTCACAAAGCGAAGCGTTCTTGATGGTTGGACTTGCGAAAAGATGCGTGCCAACGCCAAGACAGCCGCTACCCCGGTTCCATTGTCGTTGGCTCCGGGACTCCCTTTGACCGAATCATAATGCGCCCCGATGAGAAGAATCTCTTCCGGATAGATGGTCCCGGAAACTTCCACTTCGATATTTTCACAGACCCGACCCCCGACCTGGAATTCCTGTCGACCCACGTCATACCCTGCTTGTTGGAAATTAGCTTTTATATAGTCCGCCGCCAGTTGAAGCCGGTCATAGCGCTCGAGATTCCGCTCACCAATTTCCCCGCCCAGCATAGAGACATGCCTCCGTAATTCCCGCTCTAAAATCTGCTCATCCGCTGAGAGCGGCGGAATCGGCCCGCGAAAACTTTCACCCGGCATCCGAATCATTCCGTACCATCCTCCAGCCAACAGGATAAGGGTTATTCCGATGATGACAACCCACCGTGCCCCCATCATCGAAGATCTCCTGACCTTATTATGATAAACATTCGTGGGGCATGCTGCTCTTGTGTTTGCCCGATCATCTGGGGTTTCATAGAGGAGCACACAATACACTACTTGGAGAGAGTGCCTGGATGAGACGCCTTACCGATCACTCGTATTGCGTGACCGTCCTGTTCTGGTTCGGAATGGCCTGTAGGCTGGGAATGGCCGGATGCACGTGGGAGGAGGTTAAAGAAAAAGGATACGAGACCATACGAGAGCATCGAACTCAACAATGTTTGAATGATCCCTCACGGCGGACTTCGGAATGCGTGGACCAACAACCATACGACTCCTATCAACGGGAACGCTCGGTTTTCTCCGGTCCACCATCCCAGAGTCAGTAAATAAGGTATGTCACCACATCTTTCACGCTAACCATCCCCCTCCAGGATTCATGTTACTTGATCCCCACCACCATGGAATCAGGTCCGATCAAATGCTCCACCCGAGTTTCTTGAAAGCCTGCTTCTTTTAACCAGGCTGTGCAATCCGCACCGGTATAGTCGAATCCTCCCGGCAACTCGATTAACATATTCAAGCTCATCAGAAGGCCAAAGGTATTTTCCCGACGCTCATCGTCGATCAACGATTCGAAAATGATCAGTGCCCCGCCCTTCGGCAAGGCCTCGTGGGCTTTCGCGATCAACATCTTTTTTTGATCCAGGCCCCAATCATGGAGGATATGCCCCATGGAGATCACTTCCGCCTTGGGGAGGGGGTCTTCGAAAAAATTGCCAGGATAAAACTTGAGGCGGGTTTCCAGTCCGAACGACTTCACATATTCTTCAAAAATGGGGCCGGTCACAGGCAAATCAAAACCACCACCGGTGATATGCCCATGGGCCAACGCCACTTGTACCGCCAATCCACCTTGAGCGGATCCCACATCGATGTATGTATGGTATTGGCCCCACGGGAACCGTGCGGCGATTTTTTGATTCGCTCCCAGGCTTAAGCCCGTCATGGAACTCAAGAACGCTTTGAGGCGTTGAGGATCACCATACAACTCTTCAAAAAAATTTTGACCGTCTTTGACTTCATTTTGAGGCAGGCCTGTTCGGAGGCCCTCGGTCAGACGTCCCCAGAACGGATACAGGCGAGCATTCACCATTTCCAACCATCCTCCCAAATACGTGGGCTTGGCCCGATCCAAATACAGATCGGTTTCCGGTGTATTGCGATACAGCCCGTTCTGCCGGTCCAGCATGCCAAGCGCCACCAACGCATCGAAAAAGTCCCTGGCGCTCCGGGAATGCAGGCCAACCTGTTGTTGGAGCGTCTCTCTATCCTGCGGTCGCTTGGCCAATTCCGAAAACACGCCCAGCTCAACCGCACTGAGCAGGGCCTTCGCTCCCCAAAAGGCCATTCCCAGCTGCATGATAGGATCGGGCGTTATTTCCTTGTTCATCTGTTTGCTCCATGACTTTCACAATAAAAAGTTCGGAATCGGACATCGACATTGAGCATATTATTTCTTGGGCAACCAACCGGCCATGACGCATCGATTGGCAAAAAGCGGGACAAAGCTGGGAATGTCATTCGCAATCGTGTTCATAAACCGGTCCGCCAACTCCTGATCGGTAAAACATTCGTATACATCGTCCAAAAACCCCCCGCGCAATAACGGATGATACAAAAATTCGTGTCCGGGATTGGTCTGGACTTCCAAGGGGTCATCCACGACTTCAACTTTTTCCAATCCGCAATCCACGAGCCAATTCTTTGCATCCTGTGCAGACGGCCGTTCGGCCAGATATTCCGAAAACCGTTCTCGTTCCGTGGTGAGGTTTTGGGCCTTCATTTCCTGCTCCACCCGCTTCCACAGGGAATCAAACGTTCCCAAAGACGGGAACGTCAACACCACCTGTCCCCCGGGCTTGAGAAATCCGATTAATTGATGCAGGGCTTCCTGACGATGGGGACGGAAAAACATGAAGGACAGATTGCCGGTGATTCGATCAAAGCGTCCCAGGTCGGATGGCAATGCTCGCACATCCCCGTGACGAAACTCCAGCCATGGGAAATAGAGACCTTGAACCGCCCGGGACCGAATCAATTGCGCGTGGTTTAGATCGAAACCGACCACCCGCCCGTTGAATCCGACCCGATGTGCGAGATAAAAGGCGGGGATGCCATCCCCACAGCAGACATCCAGAACGGTCAAGCCCGGCTGCAGATCCAGGTGCGCCAACAGACTTTCGGCAAACGGCGTAGACCAGGGGTCCTTCTTCGGCAGGTCATACAGCCAGGCCGGAGGAACAGGAGAAAAGCGAGGTGGTGTGGGATTGGGCATCATCAACAATGGTCCGAGACGACAGGTTTGACCCTATCATGTTCGCAGTCGGTAATTCGAGCAAAACTCATTTGAGAAGAATCGGATCCCGTATCCTTAAGGCATGCTAAAAGAACATCGTCGAGTGGCAGTACCAAGGGTGGCCAGTCGGTGAGGACGAGTTTTCCGATCATACGCCCGGCCTCCAACTTGGCATGTGCTTATCGCAGGTTGGCGGGCAGTAATGGGGGAAAGCGCTTCGGTCAGCGTCGGCTGAATATGGCCTTCAGCAATCCACCCCGCCACCTCGGTCAAGAGTTCATGTTGCCGGATCATATCCTCGCTTGAAACATGGCCCGCATGAACATAAATTCCCAAGAAAAGGTGGCGCCTTTCTGGTTCAGATCGTTGAGATCTACTGAACCCTTTGGATCAACAATCGCGCAAATGTGACTTTGAGGTTTGATCACTTCCGCCATGGCCTTCCAATGCTGATCGGTGGATGAAACATTCAGGATGTAGTCGAAATTGGAATACACCGATTGAGGCAATTGAAGTGGCAGAAGATGCGTATGATCAATGACAAAATCGCCCCATTGCTCCGCGCCATACTTTTGACTCGGTTCGTGAGGCGGTGTCAAAAACCTGAAGGCCAGTGATCTTGGCCATCTGAATGGCCATGGATCCGACCTCCGCCCGCGCCGCCGATTATCAGAATGGTTTGGCCTTGGGATGATCCACCCCGGGCTATTCCCACCGGCGTCCCACCCCAGCACACACGGCGTTTTACCCTCTTTTGCTGGACTTATAGCCCGCAGATCTTCGTATCCACTGGATTGCCCGAAACTGCCAATACCGTGACAAACAGGTCTCTTTCCTGGTGGCTGGCCCGGGCAGTTCAATGTCCTGGAAGGACTCAGGATGGTCGGCCAGGAGGGAACGAGAACGGGAAAGAACTTCCATGGCCAACGGAAACAATCAGTGGTCAACGGAAGGATATTGTCCATTTTCTAGCATCACTTCATGAATCAAGCGATGTTGTGCATCCAACCATTTAATCCGGACCGTGGGCTTGGCTTCATCGGGGTTCACGGTGATTTTTCCGTAATTAGGCGTTTTGTGGTAGAAAAATTCAAACCGGGGTTCGCTTGGAGAAATTTTATAATTCATGGGCGCTGCCAACGGCCCAAAAATGAACTCTTTCATATCATCAAACCCCGGCATGCGGCTCACCGCACCATGATGAACATCACCCGCTAGAAAGACCACTCCGGGGATGGCCCGCTCACGGATAAATTTGAGAATCTCATCTCGCTCGCCAGGATATTCGCCCCATTTATCTTTACGAGGATCCGAGAAGGGGACCGAAGACAGAATAAATTTGACACTGGCTTGGGAATCTCCCAATTGCTTCAGGAACCATTGTTTTTGATCTGCTCCCAATATCGTCTGGAATTCCGGATTCCGGTATTGTCGGGTATCCAATAAAAAGAAATCGACTCCCTTTCCCCAGCTAAAGGAACGGTAGAGCCGGCCTGGTTCCTGCCCGTGAGGACGAATCGGCCAGTAATCGAAAAAGGCCTGGCGTCCGATCGACAGACGACCATGTGAGGAAACAAAGTCGTCGTCCACTTCATGATCGTCCCATATGACATAAACCGGGATTTCAGCTAACAACCGAGTGAGAAATTCATCACGATTTTCCTTATACTTGCCCCAATAATCCTCAAGTGTGCGCGCGGGGATTTCCTTATCCGAATAAATGGTATCTCCCAGATAGACAAAAAAGTCGGGATGGTCTTCACGCATCGCCTGCATGATAGAAAAGGGAAGATGGTTATGCCGCGTATCTCCTCCAATGACAAAGGTGACAGGGGCCATGGTGTCGTGTCCTGGGGAAGTGACAAACTGGCAATGCGGCTCCGACTTTTTTCCCTGAACCAATCCTCGATAAAAGTATCGGGTCTGAGGTTGCAAGTTGGATAATTCCACATGAATCGTGAAATCTCGAAACTTACTGGCCTGTTCCGGCCGTGTTTCCTGGTATGACGTCCACAGCGGATCGGTAGTGTACTGCACCACCACAGGCCGTGCTTCGGTGGTTTTTATCCACACCACCGCCTCATGGGCCGTGATATCCCCTGCGGCACAATTCAATTCCGACTCGATTCCGGTCACCCTCGTGAGATCAATTGATGAGCAGCCGACCGTTCCGATCGTCAGCCAACCTGCAAGCCCCATCCAGATACCGATGCCGTTCCGAGTCATATGGAATCTACTCCTTGTGAACATTCACGAAAGACTAAGAGAAGGCAGGAGGTTGATCGTACACGAAATCCCCTTGACGTGCGATAGCCCAGAATGAGACAGATTCCTTTCAAGTCATCGGGCCAGGATTTATTCCTATTTCACAACGAAACTAAAATATTCCTTCCAAGGTATTCCCCATAAAAAAACCCGGCCCTCTTACAAGGAACCGGGTCGGTTCATCCATGGTCCGTCCTGGTTTACCGAAACACGAACAGGATACAGTGGACACTGCTACTAATTTTTGTTTCCACCAATGGCTGATTGAATAACCCCAATCATACTTTCCAGATCAACATTTTTGGTAAGGACCTCAAGAATACCTAGGCGTTTCACTTCTTCCACATTTATGGACCCGGAATAGGCCGTGAACAAAATGACGGGAGTGTCCTCTGAAAGGGAACGGATAACGGATGGCTTGGAATGTTTCCAACCCGTCCATCCCGGGCATCTTATAATCCAGGATGATCACATCAGGCAACTCGCCTTCTTCCTGAATATAGGTCACCACAGATTCGCCGGATTCAAATTCACGAACATGATATCCCCGTCGTTTTAACCGCCTTGCCAAACTGGATCGCACAAACGAATCATCATCCACGTAATAGATCCGGACATGACTGGGTCGCAACTTATCCGGAATCCTGTGTGTGCTTTTCTCTGGAGATTCGGTTTTACTCACGGGGTTCATCGGATCATCTCCCTACTCCCTGACTTCACCTGGCTGAAAAGAACGTATCTCCCCAGAATTTTCAAGCATGACCGCCATCTGGGAGTACCAATGGGACAAGGAAAAAACATGTCGTCCCCCCAAAAGGGAACATGGAGTTCGCGAGAGGACGAGAGGAAAGGAAAAGAATCACCCTCGGCGTCACAACACTATGGCCGATGATCACTCCTTTCCGGAAACAGAAGGTTGTCGTTGAATATTGAGTTTTTTCAACCGACTCCGCAAAGTACTCGGATGCAGACCCAAATACTTCGCAGCTCCCAATGGACCATCAATCCGCCATTCGCAGGTTTCCAGAGCTTCTTCAATACGTAACCGTTCCAAATCTTTTAATTTGGTAGTCCCGCCCAGCGCCGAAGTGGGTGAAGATTTCTTGAGCAATGTTTCATCAATAACCAACGTTGGGGAGTTCGAAAGAATCATCGCCCGTTCAATAATATTTTTTAGTTCTCGGATATTCCCCGGCCAATCATACTGAAGGAGCATTTCTAATGAGTCGGGTTCGATATCCTGGCACGGTCGCTTGAATTGCAAGCGATTTTTTTCCATGAAATGCCGAACCAGGAGAGGGATATCCTGAGGACGTCCACGAAGAGGAGGCACATCAATGGGAAATACATGCAATCGGTAATACAGATCCGAACGAAATCTTCCCATGGCAATCGCTTTATTCAAATCGGTATTAGTGGCCGCAATAATACGCACATCCACATCTAAGCCTACGGTACTCCCCACTCGCTCCACGACACCGTCCTGGAGGACTCGGAGAAGTTTCGCTTGCGCTTCAATCGGCATCTCTCCAATTTCATCCAAAAACAGTGTGCCCCCATCGGCTAACTCGAACTTCCCGGGTCGCCCCTGCTCCGCTCCGGTAAATGCTCCCTTTTCATGACCAAATAACTCGCTCTCTACCAACCCTGAGGGAAGTGCCGCACAATTCACGCGGATAAACGCATTCTCCTTCCGAGAGCTCAACTCGTGAATGAGCCTGGCCAACAATTCTTTGCCTGTTCCGGTTTCCCCTGTGATCAAGACGGAACTATTGGTTGGAGCGACGGCTTGAGCCAACTCCAATACTTTTTTAAACTTTTTGCTATTCCCCACCATAGCCCCGAAATCATGGGAAATCTTGATTTCCTCCAATAGATAGGCATTCTCCCTGACGAGCTTTTCCCGCAATCGGTTGATCTCTTCATAAGCCCGGACATGATCAATCGCTAGAGCAATCTGAGTAGCGACCTGCCGCAAAAATTCCACGTTTTGGGGATCGGGATCCCCCGACTCCACACTGCCAATGTTGAGTGACCCTATACAATTATCTCCCACGAGAAGAGGAAGATTAATCATTCGGCCAAGACCTTCCTGGTAATAATAGGTATCCTCTAAAAACAGTTGCTGTTGTTGGATATGTGGCCGCACATGCATGGTCCGGTTGTCATACACCCAACCCATGGCACTCCCTTGACGGGGAATAATGGCATCACACTTTAACTTGACCACCGGCATGGAGGTTTCCACCGCATAAAACCGAAAGGCATCTAAATCGGGATGAAACAGAGTGATCCCGGCACGTTCCCAAGGAATGACCTGCTTAACATGCCCGGTAATGGCCTTCCAAAGCCCTTCAGTATTGCGTTGAGAGTTCAGGATGTTGGTAACTTCAAGGAGAGTTCGATAAAAGGTATAACTTCCCTGATTGACTGATCCATTTTTACAGAAATTCATATCCATCAAGGACTTTTCCTCCATTAAAAACACGCCGTTCAAAATTGCACTTAATTAGGCTGCAACATTGAGACTATCCATAGAATCAATTGACTTTTATTTTCAATATTGCCAAAGGTGCATATGACAGTTACATCCTTGAAAACATGAAACTAATTTCCGTGTACTTTCATAACGTTAGGAATTATTTCCTCTGCACTCATTTTAATTCATCATTTTGAGTTTTTTAAAATTTTATTCATCATACCGAATTTATAACTGGCCTTGGCAACTGTGTGAATTTGCACATATCGTGATGTGCCTTTTCGCACGAATTTATAATTTTTTTTAGCATTCCTACGCCAACCGTTTATCCATATTCTTCACATAAAAAAAAAGCAGGGGGCGACGGGTGTCGCCCCCTGCCTGCCGCGGCTCGCCCGCTGCCTGCAACTTACAGCCAGTTCACCCGCTCGGCCGGGCGAATGTAAATGGGCTCTTCCACTTGCTGCCGGAC
>JBFWRU010000004.1:0-336939 GCA_050248735.1 Nitrospirales bacterium
ACGTTGAGGATGTGGATGGGAGAAGTCTCAAACCGTCTGTCCAGTAACTGGCAGATGCGAAGCGATGTCCCTCCACCCCCGACCCCTCGGAGCTTCTCAAGAATGACAAGAAAAGACCATACAAGCGTTGCAAGTTGGTCCGCCCTCCCAAGTTTCGCGTCCGTCTCATCCAATGAGGCCGGACGGGGCGTCAATGGTTTTGGGTCCTTTTGCCGAAACAAAAGGACCTCGGCTCCCGGCACATATCATGAATTAAAATAATTCGAGTGAAGGGACGAATACCAGTCCATAGGTCCGCAATTCTTCGTCAATCACCCAAATATGTCAAGCAGGTTTGTTTACAACAGTGGTTCGCTGGAGAAGAGGGAACAACCGCCATAGCCTAGGACCACAGTCCAATTTGACATGGGTTCGGGTAGTTGTCCGCGAAGGGAGAGGAATGAAACGGACAGCTTCCTTCTTTGGGATCCGAAAAGACTAAGACACCCCCAACGGTATTGAACCTCGCAAAAGAATGCTATGGATCCCTGACGGTATGGCCCAAAGTTTTCATTTCGCGAGGCGATGACCTTGTGGACTCTGCTTGCGAATCTCCGAAGATCCGCAAGCAGAGCGAGTTGCCAGGATTTCAGCCGGAAGACCTTGCTTCTACTCAGCCAGTCCTCCATTCCTCACAAAGAAATAACGATTGCCTTTTAACTATATGCGTCTGACCGTTCCATCGAACAAAGGAACCGTCAACGAAAAATTTTCTCCGTAGGTCAGCTTTTGTTCTTCCAGCAAGCCTAAGGCAATCTGCTCACCCAACCGGAACGACTCGATGTAATCCGTGTAATAGTGCACACCAGCCCAATCTCGCCCGATGGCAATATTCGCCCCGACCTTGTTCAGTTCACCTTCCACGGTCAACGGCTGGGAGAGTGTTCCGCCTATATCACTCAATCCACTACCATTGGGCAACGGCTCATAGGCAAGGATCCCTCCTCCGTCCGTCAAACCCCACCCATGGTCGAACCAGGCCTTGAGAATCGTAATACAGGCCCCTGCTACGGTCGCATGCCCGGCCCCATACGAAGGATGCATCGGAGAGCCTTCCGGGAAGGCCATCGGCAACAACCAGTTTCCCGCCGCTCCGTTTTTGGTATTCAGACGATTGCCAATGCCTGAACTACCCGCATACGCGGCCTCCATCTTGCCTAGAGCTAGTAGTCTCTCTTTAATATTGGCCGTCCCGTTACGACGTTGATACATCCAGCCACCAACTGCCTCAGGACGTAAACGCCGGTGGACATTGAATTTCTGATATCGCACGGCTTTGAGCGCCCGGGTGGCCACTTCCGTTACCAACGTGAGAATATGGGGTCCGCCGAATTGCGCAAAGCCCTGTTGCTTGTCTTTATAGTCTCCAATCTGAAAAGGAAGGCCCGGGTCAAACGGTGCACCCAGCCCCAAAAGGATGAGACAGGCATTCAAGTAAGCTTCATACAACGCATCAAAGTGAACGTACGTAGCCAGATCCCGAGGGGTAGCGATAAACCGATAACCCGAAGCATAGGTTTCCCGACCCCGCACATCCGCCCCATTCTGAACGTCCAGCCATTCGTTCCAATTCTGCATGTAATCTTTCCCAGGCGTTGCCAGCCGAACACGCTGGTCTGCTCGGATCGCCCCATAAGCAATCATGCCATCACTAATGGACTGAGCGCCGGCAATGCCCCTATTCCCGATGAGTAGGAACTGAGAAAGATATGGACCGACTTGTTCACCCGGTGTCACGCCGCGAAACAATTTCTCCAAGGGCACAGGTTGAACCCCATTTTCACTCAGGATACGACGACGGGCCAGGGAATCGGAAAAATTGTCCGTAGCCCCATCTAACTCAAATGTTTTGTCTCGACGAAACCACCATAAGCGCTTGAGGGACTCACGCGCGGCATTGATTGTGGCATCACTGCCCCAGTTCGCAAAGGGAACATCCCGACAGAGGGCCATCCAGTATACTTCCCCCATCTCGGCTATCAGTTCCTGACTATCCAACGATGGGCAAGGCGGCATGGTGACGGCCTGCGCATCCGGACCCTCCAGATCAAAGGTGAGCCCCGCGCCCTGACTTTCCCAGGCTCTGACCGGCGGCGCTTCGGAGTAGGTATGTGCCCAGGTGAGAATAGGAGGGGATTCTGGATCGGTTGGAGTGACATATTGAAAGTCCCCATTAGCCTGAAAGGGGCCCGGACCAAGACGTAGGGAACGAAAGTCCCGAGCATCACCTGAATCAATAGACCGGACCCATGCTTGATAATCATTCGGATCAATCAAGAATCCGTCGTTATCATGAGGCAGGCCCTTGGAAAAATTACCCACGTAGCTCGGCTTCCCGTTTTGAAATCGATGGCGGCCTTCATCTCCATTGCTTCGATGAATAGGATGCACACGTGCCGCAGCCAATTTCGCAGCTTCATAACGAGTTTCCAATGATTGATTTCGACGGCTTTTCATGGTTAATCCTCCCATTGATTGTTGGAATGTATTCGGGGGAATCGTTTGTATAAAAAGTTAATCACACGAGCGCTTTTCGAACTGGCCGCCAGGCAACAAAGCCAAGAGAATCCCCTACGACTGAGACGCCGGCGTTTGTTCATCTGTCCTAATTTCTAGCACTGACTTCCGATTGTTAGGCCAGCCCCCATACACAACACCAACTTCCCTTGCCTCTCAATCTTGTGTCCTTCGTGCTAACCAATCCTGAGATTGACCACGACCCTCTACGGTCCCTTTCCAGAAACCTTTGGACTGAAATGACTAAAGAGCAAACCCCGGACCACCTACCTGATCACAGAAAAACCCGTTGTATATTTTGCCTTTACAAATAACCGCAGGAAGAAAAAATTTTGGCGGGTTATCTAAAAAGATACGCTAAGTATTAAAGGAGATACTTCACGGAAATGGCCTGACAACAGAAGATTAAGCTTTTGGGGATGAGACTGAGGTAAAGCTAACTTTGCTAAAACCGGACGCGGCGGCAGCGACTGTCCGTAACACTCGACTACCATCAAGTCGGATTTGAGGGGATAGAAAATTCGTCTGTTTTCTCAACCCTAACTTTGTTTTTTCATATGGATAATATCCTACGCTTTTGCTAATCCAATCCATTGCATTAAGAAATACCTTGATTATGGCCATTTTCGTCCATCACGGAAATATGCCCAGGCGATTTTATTACATCAGGGGATCGCTGGAGATAAGGGAAAATCCGCCATGGTCTAAAACCACGTTCCAATTGGACATGGAATCGGGAAGTTGCCCGCGAAGGGGCGTTTGCAGAATGGCCATTTTGCGGCCGGGAGCGGAGAGGTGTCGTGGGAGATCTTCATCATTGAAACCAAGAAATTCCACTTTGCGTTTTGCATAGAAGCTGAGAGAGGGACGTTTGCGTCCGAACTGAATCAATCGATCATCCCTGCCCAGATTCAACCCGGCAGTCAGGCTGATTCCTTGGAGCCTGAAAAACATTATCGTTGGTTACGTTTCTTTCAAATCCTCTGCAGCAACAAATTCCTTTTTGAAGGGAAGTCCAAATCTGCTCAACGTGCCCACATGCCACATGACTCCCCCACCGGCCAGCAGAGCGAGAAGCCGGGCAGCCTCGAACATTGAGAGTCCCCGATTCAAAATAGCTCTTCGTAAGATTTCCAGTCTTTGACGGATGCCCAATGGTTGGGCATAAGTAATCGTATTATTCAATACCCGATGACGCCCATACAGGAATGCTTTCCGGTAATAGGAGGCGACATTGTTAACTTCCATGTGTGTGACCACAACGTCGGATCGGTACCGCACAACACCACCTGAATAGGTATCCGCCACGCGGCGCACAAAAATGGTATCCGCCCCTCTTGGGATTTTCAGGAACAGCCCCAGGTCCTCAAATAATTTCCGGCGGACTGCCATATTGTTCGTATATCCGTAATACAGTGTTTCTGTTTCACCATTGATGACGTATTCGTCTTTTTCGTTTTCATAGGCTTCCAGTAATGACAGGGAAGACAAAAGAGAGGGCAGGCAGCGACGCCCCAACAGCACCAGGACATCAGGTTCATCCATAGCCGAGGCGATGTTTTGCAGCCAGTCTTTGTCCGGCATGCAATCGGGATCAATAAACGCGATGACCGAACCGCTCGCTTCGGTGATGCCCCGGTTTCTTGCCGCATAGGATCCTTTTTCGGATTCCACGAGTAGCTTGATCTGAGGGTATTGTTCAACGATCGCATATGAGGAATCTTGCGAGCCATTATCAATCACGATCACTTCAAATCGGTCTTTCGGATAGGTTTGCGAAAGAAGCGACTCTATGCAATGCCCCACGTACCGCTCTTCGTTGAGGAGAGGAACCACAACGGATATATCTACCACGGAATTCATCTCGTTAAAATTGAAGTGTGCAAAAAAAGGGCAGACGGCCAATCTTGCAGCCAAGACGTCTGCCGCACTGACAATATTTGCCATCATAGGCATGACAATTCAACTTTAACCAGGTTCAATCAATCCCTTTTTCACTTTTCTGGCAAAGTGTAAAAAATCCTGACATTCATGATTATTGAACACCCCGTATTGGTCACTTTCGAGTCTGCCTGAATACACCGACCGTCAATCTTCGAAGAAAAACGGCCTCATGTTGATCAGTATCTTGAGTCCTCGGAGCTTAGAGCAAGGATTCACTGGATAGAAGGGAAAATCCGCCATGGTCTAAAACCACGTTCCAATTGGACATGGAATCGGGAAGTTGCCCGCGAAGGGGCGTTTGCAGAATGGCCATTTTGCGGCCGGGAGCGGAGAGGTGTCGTGGGAGATCTTCATCATTGAAACCAAGAAATTCCACTTTGCGTTTTGCATAGAAGCTGAGAGAGGGACGTTTGCGTCCGAACTGAATCAATTGATCATCCCTGCCAAGATTCAATCCGGCAATCACGGCCAGTTCCTGTGGTGGTCCGACAAAGTACTGTTGGTACACCGGCAATCCCCATCGGGCAAGCACCACCGTAAAGATCAGCATCATCCCGAACCCCGCCCATGAGGCCAAATGCCGCTTCGAGTCGGACAGCATGCAATGCCGCATGAACATGGTGCCCAACACAATGACGATCCCTAAGATCGACGGAAGCCAACTCAGTTCCACATGTACAGCAGCCGGAAATTCTTTGGCAATCTGTTTCATGAAAAATTGAAAGGCGGCCGGTGCGAAGGTCAAGGCGATGCCCAGAAGATATCCTGTCCAAATAAGCACCCGTGTGGATGTCATCAACCCAACCGGTGTCTCTTCCGCCAGAAAGCGCTTCCACCACAAAGCCACGAGAAGGGCCGCGGCGGGAAACAGCGGATAGATGTAATGCGGCAATCGTGTAGCTGAAAAGGTAAAGAACAGGAGTAATCCCATCACCCACACACTGAGAAAAAACGTCAGGTTGGCCTCAGGTGAAGAAAAGGCTTTACCCCGCCAATAGTCCTTCCACCCTTTCAGCGCCTGGTACAACACCGAAGGCAGGATCGCACTCCAGGGAAACAAACCCAACAATAAAATCGGCAGGTAAAAAAAGACCGTTCCCCCATGTCCCTCCATGGGACTCATGAAGCGGCCGGTGGTGTTGGCTTGGGCAGCCGCCCAGTAAGCCTCGCCATGAATCTGAAACATCATGAGATACCAGGGGGCGGCTATTGCTGTGACCAACAAAATTCCGACAAGTGGAAATCCCCGTTGCCGGAAGGTTCCCCATTGACGAGTAAGGGTCAAGTACGGAATCACGCCAACCAGCGGAATGATGATGCCGACGGGTCCTTTGACCAACATGCCGAATCCCATGGCCAGATAAAAAATTGCAAACAGCCAACGCCTGCCCTGTTCATGCTGCATCGCATGCCAAAAGCAATAGCCCGCCAGGGTGGTAAACATCACCAATTCCGGGTCGGTCAGGACCATGCGGTTGATTCCCAAAAACTCCAGGTTCAGCAGCAACATGAACGAGGCCCAGACGGCCACAGTGGGGCCAGCCCACTTTCGAACAAACA
This sequence comes from Nitrospirales bacterium, assembly GCA_050248735.1. Taxonomy (GTDB): domain Bacteria; phylum Nitrospirota; class Nitrospiria; order Nitrospirales; family UBA8639; genus JACKFE01. The sequence continues at coordinate 6,061 of JBFWRU010000004.1, forward strand.
GGTATTGAAGCAGGAGCAGACAGAGTCCGGACATGGCCGATGGCCATCGAGCGGCAAATTCATTAACGCCGAACAGGGTATACGATCCGCTAATGAGCCAATACACAAATGCCGGTTTGGCATAGCGCGGCTCGTAGTTGAGGGTTGGAGAAATCCAATCGCCGGTTTCCAGCATTTCGCGGGCCGCTTCGGCATTGCTCCCTTCATCCCGATCGGTGAGTCCGAGTCCACCGAGGTCAGGACCGAAGAGCCATCCGCCATCCAGGCCAAGCAACCAAGCAGCTAGCAGCAGGAGGCCCACCATATGAAAGAGAGAAGATTGGGTAATTGAGGCGCGAGAAAATGGGACGGCAGAATTTTCCGGAGAGAGGGATCTATCCACTCACAACTCGCTTTTTGGCCTGGTGCAACAGCATGATATTACGGATGTAGACCAAGGTTCCGACCCCTTGACCAACCATGAACACCGGATCGAATTTGTGAATGGCATAGGCCAGGACAATGACGCTACCGATCAGACTCATATACCAGAAGGACACGGGGATCTGGCTTTCGGATTTCCGTTCCGACACCACCCATTGAATCAACCACCGGGAGAAAAACAGGCTTTGGCCGATAAAACCAATGCCAACCCATATCATTTCAGTCGTGGACATATCCAGCATGCACTTGGTACCTCAGCGAATAATTCGTCCCGGTTGATTTCTTAGGTGTGAAAAGAATGAGAGAGGCCCGCCCCGATTCTACTTCTCTACTTCCGTTGATCCGATTGATGAGAAGGCCGGACTTCTTTCGTGATGTAATTCAAACAGCGCTTCTGCATCCATCGAACGGCAAATAAATCATACAGTCCCACAAATAAGCGGTTACCGACGCCATATTTAGATACACCATGGGCCCGCGGGAAATGCTGGACAGGCACTTCCGTCACCGTGAAGCCATACATTTTCGCCAGTGCGGGGAAAAACCGATGCATATTCCTAAATGGAGGCAAACAATCGCACACTTCTCTCCGAAAAATTTTCAGGGAGCACCCGGTATCCGATATTCCATCATGGACCACCCAATTGCGGATCCGATTGGCAATTCTGGAGGACAGCCGGCGCACGAGGTTATCATGCCGCGCCTGCCGCTTTCCACACACCAAATCAAAGCGGTCACTATAAGCCAGGAGTTTGGCGAAGTCGCCGGGATCGTATTGTAAATCTCCGTCCATGGTCGCAATCAGCCGCCCACGTGCTTGTCGAAACCCCGCATCAAAGGCTGCCGTCTGACCGTGATTCCGGTCCAATCGAATGACACGAATGGACGGGGACTGGGCAGTCAACTCATCTAGGATTCGGCTACTTCCGTCCGTACTGCCATCGTCCACAAAAAGAATTTCAAACGGGGCTGTTTCGGTTTCCGGCCAGCTTTCAAAAAATTTGATGAGCTGATTGGCCAGGGGCTGGATGTTATCCCGTTCGTCCTTGATGGGGACGACGATGGATATCCAGGGGATAGCTAAAGATGACATGGGAGGACAGGCAAAGAATTGCGTTTAAGACACACGGGATTGACCTCTCCAGGAGAGATCCTGGAACCAGAAGGTTATTCTACTGAATCCCTGAAAACGGAATCAAACATCCCATTCCCATGGAGATAACTTCTACACATTTTCTCTGCCGACATGATGATGTATCCTTAAACCATACACCCTCAGTTGACGGTCCCCACCGGCGCTTGTAAGGTGATGAGAAACCTTCAGGAGGATTTCCCGATGACAGACGATATTATGCAAGCCTACTTAGAGATTGAACAAGCCATGCAGCGTTACACCCTGTTGCTTGATGAACATGTCAAAGCCCTAAAAGAAGCTTCGGATGGAAGTCAGGATAAAGCGGTGCGCATGCAAGCGGGCTACAAGGCCATGCGCGACAGCAGCCAGATTTATCTGTCGTATGCGAAATACGTCGCCTATGGAATGCCGGAGGGCGATGAATTCGAGGAAGATGACTTACAGGCCTAACAGATAAAGGCGGAGGTCGCCAGACAAACGGCTAGATGGATATCGATCAAGAAAATTTTCACGGCTCATCATCTACCCTGTTACGACTACAAAAACTGGTCGGGGCGAGAGGATTTGAACCTCCGACCTCTCGCACCCCAAGCGAGTGCGCTACCGGGCTGCGCTACGCCCCGACACTTTTCTTTTCTTCCTTCATTAGCTACTTGGCTTTGACCTCTGTGCATTAGACTAATTCGCGATCAAGTATTTTCAAAATACCTTTTAATTCCGATTTGGCTTTTTCCACCCGATCCTTGGGGACACTGACCGCTTTACTCTCGCGTTTTTTCTTATACCAATACCGTTTCAATCCGGCAATCGTATAGCCCTCTTCATACAGCATGCGCTTGATTTCAAAAATCGTTTCAATGTCCGACTTGGTATAGACTCGATGTTTTCCCTGGCTCTTTTTGGGCTTCAGAAACATAAACTCCGTTTCCCAAAATCTGAGCACATACGCAGGGAGATTGGCAATGGTTGCCACTTCCCCGATTTTATACGTCACTTTGTCATTGAGTTTGGGAGGAGCCCCCATACCGGCCATCACCTATGGTGAAAGACACGCATTGCACGGTTAGGAATTAACATGTTTCTTCAGGAGCTGACTGGGACGAAAGGTCACGACCCGGCGGGGAGTAATGGCAATCTCTTCTCCGGTCCTGGGATTTCTCCCTTTGCGTTCACCCTTACTGCGGACCACAAAATTTCCAAACCCCGCAATTTTTACGACCTCCCCCTTTTGAAGCATGGATTTGATGATGTCCAAAACTTTCTCCACCAATTCCATGGAATCGGTTTTTTGGACACCGGCCGTTTCACAGATCGTTTCAGCAATGTCAGCCTTCCGCATGGCACAGCCCCCCTCGAAAATGGTCTGAACAGGAATTAGCCATTACCGCCTGCCCCTTACGGGTTTCCAATAAAACCAGAAGGTACCGAGAAACGCCAATATTGTCAAGGAGTTATGTCAAATGGTACCGGGAGGGGTTACCCTTTATCCCGCATGAGCTTAAATTCGATACTATCTGCCAGGGCCTGCCAGCTCGCCTCAATGATATTTTCGGATACCCCGACCGTGCCCCATTTATCCTTGAGGTCTCCCGATTCAATCAACACCCGCACACGGGAGCCGGTCCCGTGCCGTCCGGTCAGTACGCGAACTTTATAATCCAGTAATTTCATTTCCCGCAACTGCGGATAAAACCCTTCCAGCGCTTTACGGAGGGCGTTATCCAGGGCATTGACCGGCCCGTGTCCCACTGCGGCCGTATGCTCCACGACATCTCCCACCTTCACCATGATCGTGGCTTCGGAGATGGGATCCTCATTGGTCTTTCGTTTTTCGACGATAATCCGACAGCCCAACAGTTCAAACGAAGGCGTGTGCGTCCCCATCGCCTTGCGTACCAGCAACTCAAACGAGCCTTCCGCCCCTTCAAATTGATAGCCTTCAAACTCCAAGGACTTTAATGACTCCAACAGCTCCAGGACCTTCGGATTATCCTGAGGGAGAGTGAGCCCAAGGGTTTCCATTTTCCCAAATACTGCACTCCGCCCGCTGTTTTCAGAAATTAACACCCGACGTTGATTGCCGACGACTTCAGGATTAACGTGCTCATAGGTCACCGGATTTTTTTGGACGGCGTGAATATGGACCCCCCCCTTATGTGCAAAAGCCGTATCGCCCACATAGGGTTGCCGTTTGTTGGGAGTCAGATTGGCCATTTCCGCGACGAAATGGGAAATATTCCGGAGGTTGCTTAATCGACCTCCTCCCAAGGCTTCATATCCCATCTTTAATTCAAGGTTTGCCATGATGGAACAGAGGTTGGCATTTCCACAGCGTTCCCCGATGCCATTGATCGTTCCCTGCACTTGAATGGCTCCGGCTTGAACGGCCACCAATGAATTGGCGACGCCCATTTCCGAATCGTTGTGTGCATGAATACCCAAGGGCACCGAACAACAGCTCTTCACTTTGGAAAAAATTTCCTTGATTTCCCATGGCATGGTCCCGCCATTGGTATCGCATAAAATAATCCGTTCGGCCCCTGCCGCAGCTGCGGCCTGCACGGTTTGTAACGCATACCCCGGATCGGTTTTATATCCGTCAAAAAAATGTTCGGCATCATAAAAGACCCGTCGTCCATGGCTCTTCAGAAAGGCGATGGAATCGCCGACCAGTTCCACATTTTTCTCAAGGGTGGTTTCCAACGCTTCGGTGACATGTAAGGTCCAGCTTTTTCCAAATATTGTCACGAACTCGGTTTCGGCCGACAGTAACGCTTCCAAGGTGGGGTCGGACTCTGCCGTATTTTTGGCTTTTCGGGTGGATCCGAATGCCACAATCCGAGCCCGCTTCAGGGGTGTGGACTTGATAACCCGGAAAAACTCGATATCCTTGGGATTGGCTCCCGGCCAACCCCCTTCAATAAAATGCACGCCTAACTCATCCAACTTCTGGGCGATACGCACCTTATCCTCCACCGAAAAACTCACATCTTCGGCCTGGGAACCATCCCGAAGGGTCGTATCATAGATTTCAATACTGGATGCAGGACTGGTCATGATCGTAGGGTTCTAAGACGGCGGTTCGTTCAAATCGGGTTCAGACCTTGGCACCTGCGCTATCCAACCCAAATTCCTGATGCAGGGTGCGCATCGCCAACTCCATATATTTTTCTTCGACCACACACGAAATTTTAATTTCCGAGGTGCTGATCATCATAATATTGATACCCTCACGCGACAACACCTGAAACATTTGAGCCGCCACCCCGGAATGCGACCGCATCCCGACTCCGACCATAGAGACCTTGGCAATGGCGTCATTTACTTCCACAGACCGGGCATTGATGGATTTGGCCACATCCTGCACCAGGCTCATGGACCGGGTGAGATCGGCACGAGGCACGGTAAAGGAGATATCCGTCAGGGAGTCCTGGCTGACGTTTTGAATAATCATATCAACATTAATCGACGACTGGGCAATTTGGCCGAATAGTTTCGCGGCGATTCCCGGCTGATCCGGGACCCCCACAACGGTAACTTTTGCCTGATTCCGATCTCCCGTGACTCCCGATACCAGAACTTGTTCCATATCTGCGTCCTCTTTAACCACTAGAGTCCCTGATCCTTCCTGAAAGGTTGACTTTACCACCATCGGCACCTGATATTTGGCGGCCAATTCCACGGAACGCGTCTGAAGGACTTTGGCGCCAAGACTGGCTAATTCTAACATTTCTTCATAGGATACTTTTTCCAACCGTCTGGCCAACGGCACAATATTCGGATCAGCGGTGTACACCCCATCCACATCAGTATAGATAAAACATGTATCCGCCTTTAGGGCCGCCGCCAACACTACGGCGGTCAAATCAGACCCCCCACGGCCTAAGGTGGTAACATCGGAGGCCGCATTAATACCCTGAAACCCCGCGACAATGGGCACCACGCCTTCCTTCAAAGCTGCCAGGACGCGCTCGGTATCCACCCGGGAGACCCTGGCTTTGGTATGCGCGCTGTCCGTCACGATACCCACTTGGCGGCCGGTAAAGGAGCGGGCCTTGATGCCCAATTTTTTCAACATGATGGCCATCAAGGCAATAGTCACCCGCTCTCCCGATGACAATAGCACATCCATTTCCCGGTCATCAGGATCGGCGCTGAGTTCCTTGGCCATTTTTAAGAGTCGGTCTGTTTCCCCACTCATGGCCGAAAGCACCACCACTAATTGGTGCCCGGCTTTATAGGTTTCCTCAACCAATCGCGCCACATGCTGAATGCGCTCCAGATTCCCGACCGAGGTCCCTCCAAATTTTTGAACGTAACAAGCCATGGACAAATTTATTGGGTCACCAACCGTTCGAAAAGCTTCGTGGCATCCTCAAGCGGTCTGGCGGCTAATTCTTTCTCATGAAACCCTGTGGCAGTGGGTGAGAGCATCTCTTCCCTTCCATCATAGAGCAGATAGCCTGACAAACCATGGCTCCCCGATGGTTCGGAAGAATCATCCACATACGGCGTCCCGATTAGGACAAGGCGATTCTGACCGTTGGTCAGGAACTCATGCTGAAGGGGGCCGACCAGATGAGCATCAAGGCTTTCCCAGCACTGCCCCATCGCATCTTCAGGGGCCCCTGCCTTCCCATCTATGGGCAGATGCATATACACAAAATCCTTTTTCCCGATCGCCTTCAGACTGAACGCTGTAGCTTCACGAATTGCGTCAGAAATGTTCTCGTAAACCATGTCCAGCCTTACTGCAGGAAGCCCGATGAGGGACCCTGCCCCCAGGACGGCACTATCGGAAGAGATAACCGCTCCGGTAACCGGCCAACGGTCGTTCAAGGGTAAGAGGTCCAACGCTTTTCCCTGGTTCCACATCCATAAACAATTGGCAGGTTTTCCCCCGTTGGCAATACGTTCTTGATTCAGCTCATGATGGCTCAGAATGACCCGGGAGGCTTCCATCAGCTCCCGGAGGATCATTCCCCCATCTCCGGTTGGTAAAAAAGGCTCAATCGACAGGCCGACGGCTTCAAAGGGATTCCGGGAAATGACCTTGCCTCCCATTCCAGCCCACACCATCAGATGCCGATGATGATGCCCCAGGTAAAATTGGATGTTCTCCGACACCAATTGTTCATTAATGGCATCCAACAACTCTCTGGCCTCTTCACTGGATATTCCCCCCGCACGAGGATCATCCATGACCAATTGGGGGCCCAACTTTTTCCCCTCCCCCCAGCCGCCCTGAGAGCGCAACGTCACCAGATCACAGAGAAAGGCCACATCGTGTTTTTCCAATTTGACCTCGAGTCCGGCCGCCGCAAACGGCCCAGATCCCGCATAGCATTTTTGTGTCTCATATCCTAGCAAAGCCAACAACGCCAATGCTCCTCTCAAGGGTCTGGACTCCCCCGGCACCTGGAATTGCCCCATGTGGGCTTTTTTCGCCAACTGATCCAAATGGGGAGTGGGGACTCGCTCAAGCGGAGTCGAGCCGTTAGTCTGTCGGGAATCTTGAGTGAGAAATCCTTCCACGTGAACAATGATCGTTTTCCTCACGACCTTGGCCTCGCTGGTTAAGGTGAATGGATTTGAGAAACAAGCCGAATCGTATCGTTGATGGTAGAAAGGGTTCGGTTAGATGGATAATTGAGCAGCAACCCCTTCTCGGGTCGCAGGAACGGTCACCGGTCGATAAGAAACCGATAGGGCGATATCAGGATCTTTTAAGCCATGGCCGGTTAATGTACATACGATCGTGCCTTCCTGAGGCAACCGGCCGGCACGGCTCATTTTATAGATTCCGGCAAGGGAAGCGGCGGAAGCCGGTTCGCAAAAGACGCCTTCCTCCCTTGCCACGAGTTTGTAGGCCTGAAGAATTTCTTCATCGGTCACCATATCAAGATATCCTTGGGAGTCTGCTACCGCCTGCATGGCCAGCGTCCAGCTGGCAGGATTTCCAATGCGGATAGCCGAGGCCACCGTTTGAGGCGACTCCACCACATGGCCGAGGACCAGGGGGGCAGCCCCAGCAGCCTGGAATCCAAACATGCGCGGAACATTTTGAATTTGCCCTGCCTGCCGATATTCCGTATAGCCCTTCCAATAGGCCGTAATATTTCCCGCATTGCCGACTGGTAACGCATGGATCTGCGGAGCGAAGCCCAGCCGATCGCAAATTTCCATGGCAGCCGTCTTTTGGCCCTCCAACCGGTACGGATTGATGGAATTGACCAACTCGATTTCCGTTTCCTTGCACAGAACCTTCACAATCGACAGAGCCTGATCAAAGTTCCCATCGATTTGAATCACTTTGGCTCCATGCATTAAGGCCTGAGTCAGTTTTCCAAGCGCGATATTGCCGGCGGGAATGACGACATAGGCTGGAAGGCCCGCCTTGGCGGCATAGGCGGCTGCAGCCGCCGACGTGTTTCCGGTGGAGGCACACATGAAACCTTTGACCTTACCCTCAAGGGCCTTGGAAACCGCCATGGTCATCCCCCGGTCCTTAAACGATCCGGTGGGATTGGCGCCTTCAATTTTCAAATATAACTCCATTCCGGGACACACCGTTTTGGCCAAACGTGTGGCAGGAAGCAACGGTGTGTTGCCTTCCATGAGCGTCACCACGGGAGTCTTCTCCGTGACAGGAAGAAATTTCCGATATTCCTCTATTATTCCACGCCAGGGAATCATGCAGGTTGTACGCCTCTTCTCAAGAATAGTGCCACGTGGGTTATTCCATCTCTTCCATGCGCAACAAGGTCGTCGGTTCGGAAACCAGTGGCAGGGCATTGATTTCCTGAAGGGCCAATTGAACAGCGGCTTCCTGAGACCGATGGGTCAGGATGACCAAAGGCACGGTCTGGCCCGCCTTTCGCCCTTTTTGTAAGACCGAAGAAATGCTAATCCCATGGCCACCCAAAATCCCGGATATTTTTGAGAGCACACTTGGTTGATCTTTGACCATGCACCGCAAATAATACATGGACTCAATGTTTGCCATAGGCTTAATAGGAATCACATGCCGATGTTCCCATTGAAAAGATGTCGGAGGAACTCTGCAGGAAACCTGAGTCATTCGATTTCTGGCCAAATCGATAATATCCCCCACGACCGCGCTGGCGGTTGGCAGGGACCCGGCCCCCTTCCCGTACAGCACCACATCCCCCACGGCATCTCCAATCAGATGAATGGCATTATAGACTCCACCCACTTGTGCGATGGGTGAACCGGCCGGCACCAATGTCGGGTGGACTCTGGCCTCAATACTCTGTTCACGCAACTTGGCTATACCTAAAAGTTTAATGGTCAGTCCCAGTTCCTTGGCAAACTCCATATCCACGGTCGACAGTCTTGAAATACCCTCGGTGAAAATTTCAGACATTCGGACCGGGGTGCCATACGCCAGATTCACCATAATGGCTAGTTTGTGCGCAGCATCAATCCCATCTACATCCAACGACGGATCCGCTTCCGCGTACCCTTCCCGCTTGGCCTCCTGAAGAATCTCCGAAAAATCGCGATGTTCGTTGGTCATTCTGGTCAAAATATAATTGGACGTGCCGTTCATGATTCCCATGATGGATGTCATCCGATTTGCGGCTAATCCTTCGGTCAGAGCCCGGATGATGGGAATGCCCCCGCCCACGCTGGCCTCAAACCCCACGTCAACCTTGGATTTAAATACTGCTTCGAATATTTCCTCGCCATGGTCGGCCAACAGCGCTTTATTGGCCGTCACCACACTTTTCCTTCGTTCAATCGCTTGCAGAATGAATCGCTTTGCCGGGTCATGCCCGCCAATCAGTTCCACCACAATATCGATATCGGGATTATCCAGAATATCGCCGACGTTGGTGGTCAAGATGCCCTCAGGAACTTTCACTCCCCGGTCAGTAGTCAGATCAAGATCAGCGATACGACTCAATACGACAGGCCGCCCCACGCGCTTTTCAATAATCTCGGCGTTCTGTTGGAGGATTTTGACCACGCCCGTGCCCACCGTCCCAAATCCGATCAGTCCAACCTGAATGGCCTTCATGGTTCCACCGTGCCGTCCATTTTCAACGCCTGTTTAATTCCCCGAACCGCCTGGAAAATCCGATGCTCGTTTTCGACTAAGGCAAACCGCACGTGATCATCGCCGCCTTCACCGAATCCTACCCCCGGAGACACCGCCACTTTGGCATCATGCAGCAACAGCTTGGAAAACTCCAGAGAGCCCATTCCCCGAAAGGCAGGTGGGATTTTGGCCCAGACAAACATGGTGGCCCTGGGATAATCCACATCCCAGCCAATGCGATTCAGCCCGCGCACCAGGGCATTGCGACGACGCTCATATCGCCCCACGATGTCTTTCACGCAATCCTGCGGCCCATTTAAGGCAATAATACTGGCAATTTGAATCGGCTGAAACATGCCATAATCCAAATAACTTTTAATCTTGGTCAATGCGCCGATGACTTCGCGATTCCCGACGCAAAACCCGACCCGCCATCCGGGCATATTATAGCTTTTAGACAGGGAGTAAAATTCCACGCCGATCTTTTTGGCCTCGGGAATTTGCAACAGGCTCGGAGCACGATAGCCGTCAAACACCAGATCAGCGTATGCGAGATCATGAATCACCCAGACCTGGTGTTCCAACGCAAATTCCACCACTTTCTTGAAAAACTCCAGGTCAACCACTCTCGTCGTGGGATTGTGGGGAAAGCTGATAATCAACGCGCGCGGCCGCGGCTGGGTTTGCTTAAACGCTCTGGTCAGGTTTTCAAAAAAGTCGGACTCGGAATCCAACTCGACTCCACGAATCTCCCCTCCCGCAATGATCACACTATACATATGGATGGGATATGTGGGTGTCGGCGCCAACACCACATCTCCCGGTCCCACCATGGCCAAGGCCAGATGGGCCAATCCTTCTTTCACTCCCAAGGTCACAATCGCTTCGGTTTCCGGGTCCAAACTGACATCATAGTTTCGTTGATACCACCCGCAAATGGCATGACGTAATTTGGTAATGCCGCGAGAAGCCGAATAACGATGATTGCGACCTAACTGGGCCGCTTCCAACAATTTATCGACAATGTGACGAGGGGTGGGCTGATCCGGATTCCCCATGCCCATATCAATAATATCCTCCCCGCGCTTTCGCGCTTGGAGTTTTAACTCCTGGACCTGACTAAACACGTATCCTGGCAATCGCTGAATTCGGTAAAAAGGTTCCATGATATTTAGAAAGAATTGACGAAGATTTCTGGTAATTGTGGGGAAAAGATTGGGTAGAACTCGCTTTTTCGCTTGAAAATTTTATTCTAGATGAGGGAAGGGAAGCAGTCAATTTCACGAGACGGCATTTTTTCAGCTCCTCACCACCTGACCGTTTTCTGAGCTCGGTATTGATTGCAGGGGATTCCTCTATTTGACATAATGGCCCACGTATGATGGCCATGTTCCCACCATGAAAGGTGTCTTATGCCACGGTTAGGCGTCAATATCGATCACGTTGCCACCCTCAGACAGGCCCGAGGCGGGTATGAACCCGATCCGGTCATGGCGGCTTCCCTGGTGCAACTGGCGGGGGCTGACGGAATCGTCGTCCACCTTCGGGAAGACCGGAGACATATTCAGGACCGGGATCTCATGATTCTGCGGGAAACGGTCCATCTCCAATTGAACCTGGAAATGGCCGCAGAAGAAGCCATTGCGAAAATCGCCATTAATGTGAAACCGGATCTGGTGACCTTGGTTCCGGAACGACGCCAGGAATTGACCACGGAAGGCGGGTTAGGGGTCATGGAACACCGTGAGCGCATTCAAGCCATGGTGGAATTCCTGCATGACGGGGGAATTCCAGTCAGTCTCTTTATCGACCCCGATCTGAACCAGGTCAAAGCCGCGCACAAAATCCACACGGACTTCATCGAACTCCATACGGGTAAATATGCCAATACCAGAAGACAAACCGAGAGGAATACGGAACTGGACAATCTCGTTCAAGCTGCCAAATTAGCCTCTAAACTCGGGCTACGAGTCTCGGCGGGGCATGGCCTCAACTATCAAAACATTCAACCCTTAAAAGGGATTTCGGAAATTGAAGAATACAATATAGGCCACAGCATCATTTCCCGTGCCGTCTTTGTCGGTCTGGACCGTGCCGTCCGGGAAATGCATGATCTCATCAGGTAAGGGTTCGCGCTAACCCTGGGAACACTCCCATTCCCTCGCTGTCTCATTTGTCATTTTTACATGAACCCTCGGCTCAGGCATTTCGATACGGCCTAACTCAATCAAAATGATCGGCAAACTTCTTTTCGATCGTTCTTTTCTCAACCCGTAATAGCTCTTATGTGGTTAGTCACCGCAGAACAGATGCAATCCCTTGATCGCCGGACGATCCAGGAAACCCACGTGGCTGGCACCACCCTGATGGAGCGAGCCGGTCAGGGAGTGGTGGCCAAACTGATCGCATCCTGGGGCTCACCCAAGGGACACACCATCGTGATTGTCTGCGGAAAAGGGAATAATGGAGGAGATGGATTTGTAGTTGCCAGGCTCCTACACAAAAAAGGCGCCAAGGTCCATACGATCCTCCTCAGCCCTCCCAAGGAACTGAGCCAGGACGCCAAAACCATGTATCGGCGTTTAACGCAGCTGGCTCCCCGCACACGGCTTCATATTCAACCATCACCGGAAACGTTCCAAGCGCTCCTTGAAGGCGGTCACATGATCGTGGATGCCATTCTCGGAACGGGATTGACCTCAACGGTGCGTGAACCGTATCTGTCCGCGATTAGGCTGATCAACCAATGTTCAAGGAAAGTTGTGGCCGTTGATATTCCATCAGGGCTGGATAGCGATAGCGGTATGGTACTGGGATCGGCAGTGAACGCGGACCTGACGATCACATTTGGATACCCGAAAGTCGGGCTCTACCTGGGGGCAGCCATTGATCGGGTAGGGCAGATTCATGTGGTAGATATTGGCATCCCTTCGAAATTCGCAGATGATCTTTCTCCCCATATTCAGTTGCTCACTCCAGACCGTGTACGGCCGATGATTCCGGCAAGACCCCTGACCGCTCATAAGGGCACCTTTGGCCATGCGGGGATCATGGCCGGATCACCAGGAAAGACAGGGGCGGCAGCCATGGCCGGGCTCAGTGCCCTACGCATTGGGGCCGGGTTAGTGACCATTGCTTCTCCCCGAAGTGTCTCTCCTATCTTGGAAGCCAAGCTTCTGGAAGTCATGACCGACCCCATGCCGGATTCCCCCAAACATCGGCTAGGCATGGATGCTTATTCTGCCTTGCTATCTTTTGTGCAGCATAAATCTGCCTTGGGAATAGGACCGGGGCTCGGCGTGTCGGAAGATACCACCGCACTCCTCATCAAACTGCTTCCTCAGTTGACCATTCCCTGTCTCCTGGACGCCGATGCCTTGAATGGATTGGCGAGGCACCCTGAGGTTTTTTCGGCCACAAAGTTTCCACCCATTTTGACTCCCCACCCTGGCGAAATGGCCAGATTAATGGGAGAAGGGTATTCGGCCAACACCATCAATCAGGATCGCCTGACAATCGCTACCCGTTTCGCCCAGCAATGCCGGGCCATTGTCGTGCTAAAAGGTGCACGAACCATTGTGGCCGACCCTGTGGGGAAAATGGCCATCTGTCCAACAGGAAACCCAGGGATGGCTTCTGCCGGGATGGGTGATGTTCTAACCGGGATAATATCCGGGTTGTTGGCCCAAGGCCTGTCTTCCTGGGATGCTGCCCAGGCAGGGGTATATATACATGGCCTGGCAGGTGATTTGGCTGCAACTCGTCTCGGGCAGGCTGGACTGATTGCCAGCGATGTCATTTCCGCCATTCCGCAAGCGCTACAAGCCATCCTTTCGCCGGCCTCAGGGGGTACCCTCTCCTCTTCAGGAACCATCCATGACGACAATTGAGGACCCATCCCCCATTTGCCTTCGCCTGGATTCCGCGATGAAAACCCTGGAATTGGGCCAACTGTTCGCCAAGACCCTGACAGGCGGTTCGATTCTCGCTCTGACCGGAGAGTTGGGCTCCGGAAAAACTCAGTTCACCAGGGGAGTCGGAATCGGCCTCGGCATACCAGAAGATCACATCACGAGTCCCACGTTTACCCTCATCCAAGAATACCCGGCCTCCATCCCCTTGATTCATATCGATCTGTATCGATTGGAAACCCAAGCGGACGTGCAATCTTTGGGGCTCAGTGAATACTTCCAGGAACCCTACATTGTGATCATTGAATGGGCTGACCGGATGCACCGTGCCCTTCCTTCCGATCATCTCCGCCTACAATTCACCCATGGGGAACACCAAGAGATCCGGCTGGTCGACATCCAGGGAACAGGACTGCAAAGCCGGGGATCCCTCAATCACCTGAATGCGCTTCTTTCGGAAAATTCCCGTGACGGCTTTCCACACATGGGCCGGTAATCTGAGGTCCATTCCATGAAGCGCGTTGCTAATACCATCTATCTACCTGAAGCAATCGAATTACACTTACATCCGTTTGTAATCCAAGGATTGTTCTCCTCATGAAAGATCTTGATCTCACTCCTCTCATGCGTCAATTCCAGACGGTCAAATCGCAATATCCCGGAGCCATTTTGTTCTTTCGGGTTGGCGATTTTTACGAAATGTTTTTTGAAGATGCTGAGGAAGCCTCGAAAATCCTGGAAATCGTGCTCACCGCCAGAGGCAAGGTTAAAGGGGACCCTATTCCCCTCTGTGGCGTGCCATATCATGCCGCGACGGGCTATATCGCTCGATTACTCAAGGCTGGGAAAATTGTGGCGTTATGCGAACAGGTTGAGGACCCTAAGCTCGCCAAAGGGTTGGTCCGGCGTGAAGTGGTCAGGGTCTATACGCCAGGCACGCTGTACGATCAGGAATTACTCCCCTCCCGGGAAGCCAATTATCTGACTGCCGTCTATTGCGATGCCTTGCCCTCCCCGGAAACCGGTCTCCTTTCGAATGGATTTGGATTGGCTACACTTGATCTCTCAACCGGGGAATTTTGGGTGACAGAATGGAAGAAGCCGGTCTCGCTCCAGGCCATCGCGGATGAAATTTTTCGGATCGAACCGAGAGAAGTTGTGTTTCCCGTTTCCCTGGACGACTGCCTGCCTCCGGCACTCAGAACGTTCCCCATTTCCCGCTTGGTCCCTCGATCAGCTGATCCGTTTGCCCTGGAAGAAGCCCGTCAACTGCTTGAGCACACGTTTCATACCCAATCACTGCATGAGCTTTCCCTGGCGACGTTAGGGCCGGCGATACAGGCAGCCGGTGGCCTTCTCCACTATCTGAGGGAAACCCAACCGGCTTTGGTCCAGGCCCATCTTCGCCCCCCTGCCTTTCGACCGTTAGACCAGGAGATGCATTTGGATCAGACGACCCTTCGGAATCTTGAAATATTCAGACCCCTGTCCGAACATCAGAAAGCTCCAACCCTATTGCAAGCCCTGGATTATACCCTAACTCCCATGGGATCGAGACTACTCCGTCAATGGATTGTCCGCCCGTTGACTCAGGTAGTACGTATTACGGAACGACAGGAGGCCATCAAAGAGTTTGTGGACTCCCTAAACCTGCGCATGGAGCTTCGAAGTTCGCTCAAATCCATTAAGGATCTGGAACGACTGAATAGCCGGATTACTCTTGAAGTCGCGAACCCTCGTGATCTCATGAATTTTCACCGTTCGCTGAGCTCTCTCCCTCGACTTGGCGAACTCCTATCCACCTGTACGTCTCTGTTGCTTAAAGACATTTCTGCCCACTGGGACTCCTTGCAAGAAGAGTCCAACTGGATTGCTCAGTCTCTCCTTCCTGACCCACCATTGTCCGCAAAAGATGGGGGCATCATGCAAGCTGGGGTGAGTGACGAACTGGATGAACTCCGGACGTTGACCAAAGAAGGCACCCGCCTCTTGACAGAATTAGAGGCCAGAGAACGGACGCGCACAGGTATTGAGTCACTGAAGGTTAAATTCAATCAGGTATTTGGCTATTACTTTGAGGTCACAAAAGCCAACCTGGCTCGCGTCCCCCAGGATTTCCAACGAAAGCAAACGTTGGTGAACGCCGAACGATTTATCACACCTGAACTCCAGGAGCTGGAAGGGCGGCTGTCCAGCGCAGAACAAAAAATGAATAGCTTGGAATTTCAGCTCTTCAAGGAACTCCGCGCACGAATTGCCGAAGTCTCCTTGCGAATCCAGGCCATGGCCCATCAGATTGCCCAAGTGGATGTCTTGGGCGGTTTGGCCGAGGCGGCCACCCTACACCGTTATCATCTCCCCACCGTTCATGACGGCGGCATGATCCAGATTACCGCCGGTCGCCATCCCGTCATCGAACAACTTCAACCCGGTGGAGGATTTGTCCCGAACGATACCTATCTGGACCTCGAGACCCACCGGCTGCTCTTGATTACCGGACCCAATATGGCTGGAAAAAGTACCTTTCTCCGTCAAGTGGCTTTAATCGTACTTATGGCGCAAATCGGCAGCTACGTTCCGGCTGACTCGGCCAAGATCGGGATCGTGGATCGTATTTTCACTCGCGTTGGGGCAGCCGATGATTTAAGCGCCGGCCAAAGTACGTTTATGGTGGAAATGACCGAAACCTCCAAGATCCTGGAGGCCGCTACCTCAAGAAGCCTGATTTTATTGGACGAGGTTGGTCGAGGAACCAGTACTTATGATGGTTTGAGTATAGCCTGGGCTCTGGCAGAATATATCCTGGATCGAGCCATCTTGGGAGCCCGAACCCTCTTTGCCACTCATTACCATGAAATGACCCAACTGGAAAATCAAAGGGAAGGAATAAAAAACTATACGGTCCTGGTGAAGGAAAAGGGACAGGATGTCCTGTTTTTAAGAAAAATCGTGGAAGGAAAAGCTGACCGAAGCTACGGAATTCAGGTGGCCAAGCTGGCCGGGCTTCCGCATCAAATTATTCATCGAGCCAGAGATATTCTTGAACAACTGGAACAGGAAGGCTCTCAAGCCAATCTTCCCAATCAGGAGTATCTCCACGAAGACGATGTCCTGTCACCGCCTACACAACCCACTCCGCATGTGATTCTCGAGGAGGTCAAACAAATGGATTTATTTGCCATGACTCCACTGGAAGCGCTTAACCGATTGGCAGATTTGAAGGCGAGACTGGCAGAGGAAAAATCTTAAACATTTACTACTGACTCTTACTGTCCCCTAAAAATCCTTCTTTTTCCTTTGTTCTTCAAGAATCAAATTTTTACCATAATAATAAAAAAAGGCCCGCGCGTATTACGCGGGCCTTTTTAATCCTAACTATTGACCTTTTATTAGATCAGGAACCTATTTTGTAGGATCCCAAATGCCTAAGCCTTGATCGGAATTTGGAATAAGCCCGGCAATTGCCGGTCCGCCAGGGATCAAGACATCATAAAGCATTTTTCGGTTATTTTGCCAGCTATCAGCCCGAATCGCTTCCATAATCGGTAGCTCCCGAAGACTATGGATGCTTCGTGGCTTGGTTGGAGTTCCTGCTACTTCATCAACCATTTTAACTGATTGAATGACCCGCTTGTTTTGTTCAACTTCCTGCACCACGATTTCAACCAAACCATAATTGGATGGCTTGGTATCCGCCATAACCGCCTGGCTCGGCTCAGCCTTCCCTGCAGCTACGAGTGTTTTAAGAATTTCATCATTGGCTGCATACATTTTGAGATTTTTCCCTGGGAAGTATTTTTGCCAGTAGTAACCGCTTTCGGCGTTACCACCAAAGACGGCCACATTGATCCAGACAGCCTTGTCGTAGGGATCCGCAACAGCAACCCGTCCACGCAGGGTGGTTGGCTTACTCAGATCGCCCCACTCGAACCGCTCCTGAAATGCTTCAATAGCCATTGCACTGGAGGCCATTGTCCCCACAAGCGCCATGGCTCCCAATAGGATCCAACCTTTCTTAGCACCTTTCATAATGGCTTCCCTCCTACGCTTTAAGTTTTAATCAAAAAATTAAATGATGTATCTTGGTAAACTTTTGGTTATTTGATTAACAACCAGGCTTTTTACTTAATTGCTCATCACCTTGAAACCGGTCACCGTTCTTCCATCAAGCGTAACTTCCATGGCAACAAAGTCTTGGGCCGCCTTCATGATCTGGTCCATCAACGCCTTGTCCTTGACTGCCAATCGAACCGTGGTTTGCGGGTTGTACCAACCGGCATAGGGATTGTTCTTATCAGTACCGCCTTGATACCCCCAACCACAACAGACAAATAAAGATTCCGGAAGAGCCACATTTCGGTCATCAGAGGCCCTACCTGGAGGATTTCCTGTTTCTGCCGGACCAGTGGTATTCCAGTATTGAATACCAAACATGATTTCTCCATCTGGATTGTCAGCCCAATGCCCATAAACACGACCCTTCAGACTTTTCGCTGCGACAGCCTTGAATGAAATGTCCCCTTGGCTGGTGATGTCATTTGGATCACCCTGTGACTTGTCCGGCCCAGGACCAGCCGCAAACGCCACAGTCCCCACTCCCAAAAGCCCAAAAGCACAGAGAGCTACCAATACCCGACGTAAAGATGACTTCTTCATCTGCTCCCTCCTTACAGTGTTAGAATGACAAAAATTAAAATACATCTTGAACGTTTTTTATTTGTGATTCCTGTTTTTAATTCCCCTATTTTCACCTCAAAGACCCTTCACCAAAAATGAGGTTGAGGAGGGGACCATGCTACTTATCTCGACCAAGGTTGTCAAGATAATATTTAGTGATTTTTTTCCAGGTTTATCCCCATTTGGGAAGTGATTTTTTAGGAATGGCACCTAAGGCCGTAATCACAAAGTCATTGAGATCCAGTAATTTTTTACTAAGATCACGAAGCTGTTGCGGGGTAATCTTGTCAATAGCTTTGACCATTTCCTGAAGAGTGACATGCCGCCCCTGGTACAGCTCATCCTTGACCAACTTGTTCATCCGGCCATAAGTACCTTCAAGCCCCAGCATCAGATTCCCTTTGAGCTGTGTTTTCGTTCGTTCCAACTCTTTTGATGTCACATCCCGCCTTGTTAACCGCTTGGCTTCCGTACATATTTGGTTCACCACGTTTTCCACTTCACTGGGGCGGGTGGCAGCATATACCGTTAACAGGCCGCCATCAAGAAAACTGGTGAGATGGGAATAAATAGTATAAGACAGACCTCTTTTTTCTCGAACTTCCTGAAATAACCGTGAACTCACTCCTCCTCCGAGAATCGTGTTCAAAACATGCGCCGCATATCGGTCCGGATGCCCAATCGGCAACCCCTTGAATCCCACACACACATGAACCTGCTCCAAGGGCTTCGAATGCACACTTTGCCGTGTATAGGCTTTCTCCGGCCATCCCCATTTGTTGAATTCATCGGAACCATCTGGAAGGGGCTTTCCCTTCCATCGCCCAAACTGCGTGTTGATTTCATCGAGAAACTTTGAGGTGGAAAAATTCCCGGCCACCGCAAGAATGGTGTTTTCCGGCCTGTAATGTTTGGACACATATCGCAAGAGGTCTTTCCGTGTTACCTGCTTCATGGACCGGGGATTCCCTAGAATCGGCTTCCCCAATGGATGAGGCCCCAGGATATCTCTGGCATGCAATTCATGTACAAAATCCTCTGGATCATCCTGGACGGTTCGGATCTCCTCCAAGACCACATGTTTTTCTTTCGCAATGTCTTGTGAGGAAAATCTGGAGTGGTGAAACAGATCGGCGAGTAAGTCTAAGGCCGAGGAAGCCTGTTGGTCTAATACCTTGACGTAAAATGCAGTCGTCTCATGGGTGGTAAACGCATTCATTTCTCCACCCAAGGCATCGATTTCATTGGAAATCTGGGATGCCGTGCGGTGACGAGTCCCTTTGAACATCATATGTTCAATGAAGTGCGAGAGGCCTTCCTCGCCTTTATTTTCATATCGGCTTCCGACCGTTGCCCATACCCCGAGTGCCACGGATTTCAGGGAGGACATGCGTTCGAGAAGGACCCGAACCCCATTATCCAAAACAATTTTTTTATACACAATATGGCAATCAGGCAGATTCAGAGGTTAATTCGGTTTGCTCAGCCATCGCATCCTTGCGGCTTAACCGCACCTTTCCCTGGCGATCGACTTCCAAGACCTTGACTAGGATTTGTTCCCCTTCTGAAATTTCATCGACGACCGACTGGACTCGATGGGGGGCCAATTGAGAAATATGAACCAAGCCGTCCAGGTTGGGCAGAATTTCCACGAAGGCACCGAAATCCACAATTTTCTTGACCGTGCCAAGATAGATTTTCCCGACTTCCACTTCTTCGACCAATTTCATGATCATATCTGTGGCTTTTTGTGCCGACACGCCGTCAACAGCCGCAATGGTGACAACGCCCGAATCATCCACATTCACTTTCACTCCGCATTCCGCAATGATACCCCGAATGACCTTTCCACCTGGGCCGATCACCTCGCGAATTTTGTCCTGCTTAATCTGAATAGTAGTAATTCTTGGAGCATACGCGGCCAACTGAGGACGGGGATCAGAAAGGCACTCATCCATTTTCCCGAGGATCCATAAGCGCCCATCCTTCGCTTGGGCCAATGCTTGTCTCATCAGGGATGGCGTTACCCCACCAATCTTGATGTCCATTTGCAAGGCAGTCACGCCCTCTCTGGTCCCGGCGACTTTAAAATCCATATCGCCCAGATGATCTTCCATCCCTAAAATATCGGAGAGAATGGCGACCTGGTTATTTTCCAAAATCAATCCCATGGCAATGCCGGCGACCGGAGCCTTGACAGGCACACCCGCATCCATCAGAGCCAGGGTTCCGCCACAAATGGTGGCCATCGAGGAGGAGCCATTGGACTCCAGAATATCCGAGACAAGTCGAATCGTATAGGGAAATTTGTCTTTTGAAGGAACGACACTCGCCAAAGCCCGTTCGGCGAGCTTGCCGTGCCCCACTTCACGCCGCCCGGGGGAACGAAGCGGTTTGGCCTCTCCTACACTGAAGGGAGGAAAATTATAATGCAGCATAAAAGCTCTGAAGTATTCCCCTTCAAGAGCATCAATTCGCTGTTCATCATCAGAGGTCCCCAACGTCACCACGGCAAGCGCTTGGGTTTCCCCACGCGTAAACAGCGCTGAACCATGGGTTCGAGGTAAGATGCCGGCTTCACAGGTAATGGGCCGGATATCCGCTAACCCTCGTCCATCGGCACGAACCTTCTTCTCGAGAATCATCCGCCGCACTTCGGAATATTCCAAATTGTGGAAAATTTTCTTGACCTGCACTTTTCGTTCGGCGTCCTCCCCACCGATCGCTTGGACCGCCTCATCCCGAATTTGATCGAAACGTTCCTGCCGTTCATTTTTGCCGGGGATATACATGGCTTCACAAATTTGAGGTGCAGCCAGAACACGAACGGCTTGCTCGATTTCAGGGTCATGAACTTCCACCTCGACCACCCGCTTCGGACGTCCGGCCTTTTCTCGCAATTCATCAATTTTGGCCACGATTTTTTGGATTTCCTGATGAGCCAGCTCAATGGCATCAATCATGGTATCCTCCGAAAGCCCGTTGGCTCCGGCCTCAACCATGAGCACAGCCTGCTTCGTGCCGGCAACCACGAGATTTAATTCGCTGGTCTCAATCTGGCGAAGATCGGGATTGACGATAAAGGCGCCATTGATCCGCCCGATTCTCACGGCGGCCAAAGGGCCATCAAACGGAATATCCGAAATAGCCATGGCGGCTGAAGCCGCGACAATACCGATCACATCGGAAGACATTGTCAGATCCACGGAAAGAACCGACACGACGACCTGGGTTTCATAATACCATCCCTCGGCCATAAGAGGTCGAATGGGTCGATCAATTAAGCGGCTCGTCAATACTTCTTTTTCACTCGGTGCGCCTTCACGCCGAAAATACCCGCCGGGAATTTTTCCGGCAGCATAGGCCTTCTCTTGATAATTTACAGTCAGGGGCAAAAAATCCGTATCCGGCTTCATGGTTTTTGAAGAGACGGCTGTCGCCAGCAACACCGTGTCGGCATACGTGGCCAACACCGAACCATCCGCCTGTTTGGCCATCCGCCCCGTTTCCACTCGCAGGAGTCGTCCACCGACTTCCAATTCAATAGCCTGAATCATGATTGCCCCCTTCTTATTCTTCTATTTTTCTTGATAGACCACGCCGTCTCCCGTTTCTCATGGAACGAAAGAGGCCGCACACCGAACCCCATCCTGCCACATTGATGACTAGGCACTTCAGGCAACCACGCCAAGACCTGAACCACCTATTTTCGTATTCCTAATGCCGCAATTACCGATTGATATTTCGCTTCATCACCCCTTCGCAAATAATCCAGCAATTTTCGGCGACGGCTGACCATTTGCAATAACCCTCTTCGGGAATGATTGTCCTTTTTATTCGCCTTGAAATGTTCCGTCAACCCGGCAATACGTTTGGTCAGTAATGCGATCTGGACTTCAGAAGATCCTGTGTCCTTATCATGAATCCGATGTGTGGCTATGGTTGCTGATTTTTCTTCCTGCGTGAATGCCATACGTCCTCCTTTTCACTCCCTCTGCTTGTCTGAGTCAGATTGTAGGGTTAGTTATCCTTCTTGACACTAAACAAACCATTTTCAGTGCCATTTCTCTGATTATTCGACCAAAACCGTTTCAATTTTTAAATGCCGATCTCCTGAGACAGATACCGGTCCAAGTCCCAAGGCCAACAGACGGCCGCTTTGATCCTTTACCCGAAGCACGCTCCCCTCTGATGTTTCATTTTTCCCGGACACGCCTCCTCCGAGAACACGTCCCCAGGGAATCGCATTGCCATGTAAAACTTTCCTGGCATCATCACCCTGCACTTCCACTATGGGGAAATGCAACAAAGCCTGATCCAACCCCCAGAAAGCCCGTTCAAGCTCCGGAAGAGTCGCAACATCTTCCAATGATTCCACACTAATTGCATCTTCTAATTGGAGGGGTCCCACTCGGGTACGTTGTAACCATTCCAAATGCCCACCAACTTCCAAGATTTCGCCGATATCCGCGCACAGAGTTCTGATATAGGTCCCTTTGGAACAGGCCACCTTAAATGACACCGCGGGCAGATGAGCTTTCAGTATCTCTATTTTATGGATCGTGACCGATTTAGGCACACGCTCAACACATTCCCCTTTTCTGGCTTTTTTATACAGAGGCTGTCCCCCGACCTTTACAGCCGAAAACATCGGCGGAACCTGCTGAATGACTCCTTGAAATTCCATCAGGGCATGACAGACCCGGTCCTCACTTAATCCTTCCGTGCTGACTTCCTTCAGGACGGTTCCCCACGCATCCTGGGTATCCGTGGTTTTACCCAGTCGCAATACCGCCGAATATTCCTTATCCCATTGAATCAAATGTTGAGCAATCCTCGTCCCCTTACCAATCAAAATGGGCAACACGCCGGTGGCATGCGGATCCAGCGTTCCGGCATGGCCGACTTTTTGAATCCCCAGGATTGAGCGGACCCGTTTTACGACATCATGGGATGTCCATCCATCAGGCTTATGAATATTCAGAATGCCGTCACCGCTCCCATGGCCTATCGCCGCAGGCACCACTGAGGATTGGCAATCCGTTGTCATCTCAACCGTCATTTGGTTCCCTGATCGCCCAGAGTGGGCTCTTGAGGATCAACATTCCCGGAAACGTCGGAATTCAAGTGCAACGAATTCAACAACTTTTCAATCCGATCGCCTCGCTCGGCACTTGTATCACGGAAGAATACCAGTTCCGGGGTGTACCGTAGATTTAACCGTCGCCCCAATTCAGTCCGAATAAAACCCACAGCACTGTTCAATCCCGGTTTCGTTTCTTGCTCGAAATGGTCACGATCCATGGCCGTCACATAAATTCGAGCGATTTTCAGATCGGCTGTCATGGAAACATCCGTCACCGTGACAAACTGGATGCGGGGATCCTTCGTTTTCCTAGCCAGAATATCCGCCACTTCCATACGGATTTGATCGGCCACCCGAGTCGTCCGGTTCGAACCTGTTTTAGACATAGCCAAAAACCCATAACCCGTTACAGCAACTCAACATGAGAACGAAGCAGTTGGAGTGACGGATTGCCCTGAATGACATTCAATACTTGTTCGAGTGTCTGATTCACCCTGCTCGACTCATTGGCCACGCAGGCAATACCTAAAATGGCTTTTTGCCAGAGGTCCTGTTCGTCAATTTCAGCCACCGCAATGTTAAATCGATTCCGTAACCGTGAGGTTAAACTTTTCAAAACCTGACGCTTCCCTTTCAAGGATTGCGCCTCGGGAATATGGAGTTCCACCGTACATATTCCGACAATCATCCCCATTCCATCGGCTCACAGTCTGATCATCTTCCGCGATATCCGAATAGGTCGACAACGGTATCCTCAGGTCATGAAGTACAAGACGTTCACAAAAATCCGGCTACTAGTTCGTCGTCACTTTCTCTAGAATTCAGAAATCTCCATGGGACATCCTGGCATCAAGATCCAAACCCGTAATTTTCATTTCCGTCTAGAGCTTCCCGGCTTCTTCTTCCAAGACAAAGGCTTCGAGAATATCTCCCACCTTGAGATCGTTATAATTTTCGACCCCGATGCCGCATTCATAGCCCTGTTGGACTTCCCGGGCATCATCCTTGAACCGGCGCAAAGAGCCAATTTTCCCTTCATACATCACTACCTGATCCCGAAGCACTCGAATACGGGAATTAGACCTCACGATGGTTCCATCATTGACATAACACCCGGCAATCACCCCGATTTTAGGAACCGAGAATAATTGTCGAACCTCAGCATGCCCGGTCACCCGCTCCTTGATCGTCGGCGCCAAGAGTCCTTCTGCAGCCGATCGCATATCGTTCAATACTTCATAAATAATGGTATACAGTCGAATTTCCACCTTTTCCCGCTCGGCTAAACTGGCCGCTTTCGAGTCAGGCCTGACATGAAAACCAACAATGATGGCATTTGAGGCGGAAGCCAACAACACGTCCGATTCGTTAATTCCCCCAACTCCACTATGAATCACCCGAAGCTTCACCGCCTTGGTAGACAATTTATTAAGCGCCTCGACCAACGCCCCAATCGATCCCTGCACATCCGCTTTGACCAGAAGGCCTAATTCCTTGGTTTCCCCATCCTGAATATCGGCATAGAGATCCTCCAAGGTCTTCTTAGGCGCAATCGACAATCCCACATCTTTTTGTTTTTGCTGGCGGGCCCCGGCAATTTCCCTGGCTGCACGATCATCTTTCACGACAACCAATTGATCTCCGGCCTCTGGCACACCCAATAAACCAATGACTTCCACCGGAGTCGATGGGCCGGCCTCCTTCAATCGCTCCCCTTTGTCAGAGGTCAATCCTCGAACCCGCCCACTCACAGCCCCCACCACGAACACGTCGCCAATCCTTAACGTCCCACCCTGAATCAGCATGGTGGCCACCGGTCCACGACCACGATCCAATTTTGCTTCCAGAACAACGCCGCGGGCGGAACAGCCCATATCGGCTTTCAGTTCCATGATTTCGGCTTGAAGCAGCAACATATCCAGGAGGTGGTCCAGACCAAGATTTTGCTTGGCCGACACCTCTGCATAGATCGTTTGCCCACCCCAGGACTCTGGATTCAGTCCATATTCGGCCAGGCTTTGCTTCACACGGTCCGGGTTGGCACCCGGCTTATCCATTTTATTCACAGCAACAATAATAGGGACGTTAGCTGCCTGGGCATGATTGATGGCTTCGACGGTTTGCGGCATCACTCCATCATCGGCAGCCACAACCAGCACAACGATATCGGTAACTTGGGCACCACGGGCGCGCATGGCCGTGAAGGCCTCATGCCCGGGAGTATCCAAAAATGTCACACCCCGATCCCCCACTTTCACAAACGACGCCCCGATATGCTGGGTAATGCCTCCCGCTTCTTTATCCGTCACTTGAGTTTTCCGAATGGCGTCCAGTAGGGAGGTTTTGCCATGATCCACATGACCCATGACGGTCACCACAGGGGCTCGAGGCTCCAATTGCTTGGCTTCTTCGCCCTCCAGGACCTCCTCGAGTAACGCCTCACCGCCCTTTTCTGCGACGGTCTCAACCGCAATCCCATATCCCTCGGCAATCAATACACCCGCCTCTAGGTCCATTGGCTGATTCAGTGTTTTGATCACATTCAAGTCCATGAGTTTTCGTATAATTTCAGTAGGCTTTTGGCCTAACGATTCTGCAAACTCTTTGACTGTCATTCCGGGTGCCACCTTTAACCCTTTTCTCCGCGGTTTGGTAATTTCCCCGACTGTCGCCGGTTGGACCTGGCGGGAACGCTCCTCCCTTCGCAGGGTCGGAAGGGGGCGAAGGTCCTGCCAGACAGCCGCATCCTCAAATCTTGCCGCAAACAAATCCTCATCCCGCAAGCGAGGAGATTTCTTAGCTTTCTTTCCCTTCTCTTCCGCTTCGTCACGGCCAGTGACTTTCTTATCCGAACGCCCCTCACTTTTCTTCTCTGCCTCTCCTGCTTTCTCCGGAACTAATTGAGCTTCTTTGACCGCCTCAACAGGAGTCGCAGCCACGGTTTCGCTTAAAACCTCTCCCGGGACTTTTCCGGGCAAACCAGCCACTTCAGACAGAGATTCATGGGATTCAATTTCCGGAGGGGGAGAGACTTCGATCGTGTCCGTGTGAGCCGGGGATACGTCACCATCACCTTCAAGTCTTGACGAGGGGAATTCCTCAGCCTCACTGGCAATATCTTCATCGGACTTTTTCTTCTTTATAAGAATCCGCTTTTTATCAACCTTCTTTGTCTCTTCAGCAGGGGTTTCCGCTTTTAATTTGGTGCCACCGTGAGAGGCAGGACTTTCGACCGCGGCACGACTAAAGGGGCCATCCTTGACGGCCGGCTCGGGAATTTTGCCTTGCAAAATATCAATAGCCCACTTCGCGACATCTTCTTCCACCGCATTACTGTGGGAAGTGACGGAGATTCCCAGCCGCACTAATTCCGGAATTAACAGACGGCTTTCCATCCCGACTTTTTTTGCTATTTCATAAACTCGCATTCCAATCCTTTATCCTGCTTGAGCCTCTCCCGGTAAGGGCGATTGGCTGTCCGATGCACTGGAAACCTCTTCGGACACACTGGCATCCACTGTGGCTGCTTGTTCCGCATTTCCGGTCGATTCTCCGGGAGTACCCTGGATTTGAGCCGCCTCCTCCGCCAAAGCTGCTTTAATTTCACGCTCGCGTTCAAGCTTTTCTTTTTCGTATTCCGAAGCACTAATAATGTCAATTTTCCATCCCGTTAACTTGGCCGCCAATCGCACATTCTGGCCATTTTTCCCAATTGCTAACGAGAGCTGGGAATCGGCCACGACCACCAGGGCCGACTTCTTTTGCTCATCGATCCCGACCTTTTCAATGGAGGCAGGATTCAAGGCCTCCCCGATAAAGACACGCGGATCATTGGTCCAAGGAATAATGTCAATTTTTTCACCACGAAGTTCTCTCACAATCGCCTGGACCCTGGATCCCTTGACTCCCACGCATGCCCCGACGGGATCTACCGCCTTATCTCGAGAGACCACCGAAATCTTGGTTCGGTCGCCCGGCTCACGCACCACTCCCTTAATTTCAACGATTTTTTCAGTAATTTCAGGCACTTCCAGGGCAAACAACTTCACCACAAATTGGGGGTGCGCCCGAGACAAAATGACTTGGACATCCTTTGAAGTCCGACGAACCTCCAAAAGCAAGGCCCGAATGCGATCCCCCCGCCGATGCGCCTCACGTGGAATTTGCTCTTGAATAGGGAGCAAGGCCTCAGTCTTTCCAATGTCGACCAAATAATTTCGTCGTTCCTGGCCAAGAATCACGCCATGAACCAGGTCTCCGACCTTCTTGGAATATTCCCGTTCAATGGATTCCCATTCCGCCTCACGCACCTTTTGACAAATCACTTGTTTGGCTGCCTGAGCGGCAATGCGACCAAATTCTTCCATATCAATCAGGGAACCAATCTCGTCACCCATTTCGGCCTCACCATCAATTCGCCTGGCCTCTTCGAGGGAAATTTCCGTCCGTGGATCTACGACCGTTTCTGAGATGGTTTTTTTCGAAACAATGGAAATTTCACCGGTATCCGCGTCAATATCGACCTGGATGTTTTCACCCTGGCCAAATCGTTTTTTTGCGGCGGTCAAGAGGGCAGATTCCAGCGCAGCCAACACCTTGGCTTTTTCAATCCCTTTTTCTCGACCAATCTGATCAATGACGGAGATTAATTCACTTTTCATAGGTTCCTCGCAAACTCGAAAGACAACCCACCGGAAGGCGGATTTCAGGGAAAGGTTAGCATACCGTCAGAATTCAACCTCTAATCTGGCTTTTACGATATCTTCCCATTTTACATCCACCATTTCTTGGTGTTGAGGGCGGCGTGGTGGAGAGACGCCCAACTGAATACCCAGTTCCGACACACTTACCAGGCGCCCAAGAATCACATGATTATTCGCGATGGGGGTTCGAAGAGTCACCTTAACCAACTTCCCCGTAACCCGCTTAAAATCCGAATGATCCTTGAGCGGACGATCAAGACCCGGTGAAGAGACTTCAAAACGACAGGACGACACCCCAGATTTGGTCAGTTCCCAGGTACGCCGAAGGGCCTGATGGAATTCTTCACATTCCTGAATTCCAATCCCTCCCTCCTTATCCATCACCACCCGCGCTGAAGGATTGGTTATCTTCCCAAAGCATTGAACTTCAATGATTTCTAGCCCCAATGCCCTGGCAATGGGCTCGGCAACTTGCCGAATTTCCTCAGTCAAGCTGTTGACTGTCAAGGCTGGCCAATCGCCTCCCATTCTTGTAGCCTTGATTCAAGACCAAAAAAAAGTGGGCTCACGCCCACTTCACTAGGAGCCACGGTAGCACTTTCAACCCGCAAAGGCAAGTCTTCCCCCTCACATCCTGAGCCCCCACCTTTGTTTTCAGGCCGCAAGCATCCCAGATGACCATGGGCATAAGAAAAGCCCCATGATAACGTATTCCTCAGGGTAGGTGTCAGCCTCAGGGGGAACACCGCCGTTTTTAGTCCAAAAAGAGGAGCGAGGTTATGGCCACAATTCTTTCAGTTGCATCAGGAAAAGGCGGTGTGGGGAAAAGCATGGTCGTCAGCAATCTTGGACTCCTTCTGTCTCGCCAAGGGAAAAGGGTCATTCTGGTCGACCTGGATATTGGCGGAGCCAACCTTCATATACTGTTTGGCATGTTCCACCCACCCTTCACACTGACAGACTTTCTGACCAACCGGATCAAAACCCTTGAGGAGACCGCCCACTCCATCAATGCCTTTTCCCAATTGAAACTCATTCCAGGGACAGGAGAAACGTTAATTACCTCCAATTTGCAACATGCGAAGAAAAAACGCCTGATCCGGCATTTACAAAAATTGGATGCCGACATTGTCCTAGTCGATGTTGGGGCAGGAACGAGTTATCACACCCTGGACTTTTTTCTTCTGGCGGACTACTACCTCGCGGTAGCCACCCCTGACCCGACCTCGGTTCTGGATCTATATCGTTTCATTAAACTCGCGGCTATTCGAAAGGTCCTCACGGCGTTCCTGGCTCGCGACCCTGTCTCAGAGGCCTTATTAACGAAGGACTTCCATAGCGTCTCTGATGTGTTGGAATCTGTCGGGCGAACCAGTGAATCCGGAATGGCCCTGGCTCAGGAAGCCCTCAAAGACTTCAAACCAGCTTTAATTTTAAACCGGATGACCCCCAAGTCCAGAATTAATACTCTGCAGTTACAACAATTACTCAAACAGTATGTCGGAACCACCCTGACTGTGGCCGGGAATATTCCCGAAGATCCTCAAGTCCATGCTTCCATTTTGAAATATCTTCCCGTGGTCGACTTTGCTCCGACCAGTCCTGCAGCGAAGGCTTTCAACCAACTCAGCGAGAATGTTTTTTCTTTAATTAGCCAGCCCGGGCAGTTGGAGGAGGAAGGGATCGACGAACCGCGCAAACTGAGGGCCTAAAGAGACCATTTCATCCCGAGGATGCCCACGTGGGCGTTCGGAACAAATCGACCAGGTTCCCAAGGGACCCCCACTCAATCAGTTACAGGCAAGAGGAACAAATATCTGGATAAAAAATGGCACGGCCCACCTCAACCTGATTCGGCTTTTCCATCTCGGGCAATCCCAAACTTTCCCGGTGAAAATGCCTAAGAATCTAGGTAGAAGGGTCGGATGGCGCCAGATTTCTAATGGCTTTTGAAAGAGACTTCAACGTCATGGACACACTTTCCAGTTCGGCTCCCTTGCTTTGAAGTTCGGATTGCATGCCAGACACTTTCCCGACCAAACGATCCCGTTCCGTTGAGATTTTCTCAAAGTCGATGAGCGCCTTTTCCAACGCCTTCACTTTACTTTCCAACTCCTTGCAGGAGTTTTGTGCTCGACTGGATTCTCCCTTGACCACCTCAAGCTCCTTGGTCAAAGTTTCCAGCCCGGCTTCAGCGGCTTGTAACCCTTTTTGGGCATCAATCCGGTCTTCTTCGCTCTCTAAAAACTGTTGATTCAGGCGCTCAATCACCCCTATCCACTCGCGCGCGGTCCCGCGAAGGGAAGGAGAGGCATCCGGGAAGCTGGAGGTCTTTCCCAATTGGCCAACCACCTGTTGGAACCAATCAATAAACAGGGTGGCTTCTTTAAAGTTTAAATCCACGGATGACGAGGGTTCGTCAGCTACACTTACGGGCTCTTCTTTGGGCGGAGGAGGAGCCGGTTGCTCTGCCTTGGGAGGAACCGAATCATGGTTTTTGGAGGATCCATTGTGAAATTGGTGCAACAGCACAGCCACACAATGCCGGCAAAAAGGCTGTTCGGTTGAAGGACAGGAACATTTCGTGGAAAGAGTCCCCCCCTTCAACTTTATGGTTTGAGAGTAGACGCCATAGGTTCCATTCACTTCGGCCACAACTTGAGTCGCATCGGCTTCCAGAATATTCACCCGGCTATCGGCAAAATATTGATTGCCGATTTTAAATACCTGCCCACCCACCACCGATTGGACCATTTCAGGATCCAACTGAAACAATTCCTGAGCCGAACAGGCTATTCGATTTCTCATGCCATCCTCACTTCCCCACACGCTTGAGGTTTACAATCCGCTCTTCTCTTGAAGCCTATTTCTTAATCTTTGGGATCAATCAACCGAGAATCAATAAGAGGGCTAACCTGTGCCGCCTTTTTTATCATACTCATACCCCCTTTGCTCAAGTTGGGGATAACTATTTCTTGCTCTAGCCGACTGAGAGATCGGCTGCCCCCACCATGAAAACTCAAGGCCCAACCGCCAGCCCGACATCTTTTCTGAACAGTCTGTTGGAAGATGCCCCCGAAACCCTCCCGATCCTTCGACAAAGTTGCATTCAAGTCCTCAACCTGACCAAAGATTCCCGTTCCAGTGCCGGGGATGTCGGGGATGTGATTATGCGAGATCAGGCGCTAATGGCCAATGTCATTAAAATCGCCAATAGCGCGGCCTTCCATACCCGGGTTCCGGTTAAAACCCCTACCCATGCGGTGGCGATTATCGGATTTGATGTGATTCAAGCCATGACCGTCGGATCGCAACTCATCGAACAAGCCGACGCTTATGGAGCGAATACGAAATGCTTAAAACATCTCCTTGCCAGGGCCCTGGTTGCCGGAACCCATGCCCAAGAGATGGGAAACGCCATGAATTTCAGTGAGCCCGGCTTTTTGTTTACCAATGCCATGCTGTATTCCTTGGGTGATTTAATTTTGGCCCTCTGTCGCCCGGAATATTCCGAACAACTGGAGGCAATCCGTCAACAGGATCCGGATAGTATCCCCAAAGCTGAATTGGCCCTACTGGGACGTCCGCTCCGCACAATAGCCTCTGCCATGGCCCGTCACTGGCATTTGCCCGATACCCTGATCAACCTCCTGGAAAAAAAACCTGTTTGGCCCGCCACCAAACCAACCTCGGACCAACAAATCATGGAGGGCATTGTCCATGCAGCCAACAATCTCAGCTATGCCCTGCTCAATCCTACTGCGAAGCGGCAAGGCGATATCCTCAAGAATCTGATCGAAAAGTTTCTTCCACCCTATGGATTTTCATTCAATCAATTAAAACAAATCTCCATCAAAGCTTTTCTCAAGACCTCCGAGATGGCCAAAGTCATTAACATCGAACCTCACCATCTGGCTCCTGTCATAGACAAAGACCAACCCACCATCCATTTTCAACCCTTGAACCAACTGACCCAGGCCATCCAGCATGCCTTAAACCCCGAAGAAAACCCACCGGAAACAGTAACAGAACCAGAACACGATTCGGTCCCCCCTCCTCCCACACGTCCAGCCCCCATATCCGATCATCTCCTCTTTGACTTCACCCTCCAGGCGATGAAGATTCGTGAGGCCTCCACCTTAATAACCCTGGCCAGCAAAACCCTGTATGCCTCATATGGATTTGAGCGAGTACTTCTGGCCCTCGTGACACCCAACAAAGAAAAAATTACCGGTAAAATGGGATTCGGAACCCACGTGGACTCTACGGTCCCGCTATTTCAGGTGTCATTGGATCCCGACACCTTCTGCTACCGGCTGTTGACCCAATATCAAACGCTCCGCTACCACTCATTGGAAAAAGAACCGGATATGGGAGATACCCCGGAAGAATTTTTGAACCAATGGGGACCCTTCCCCGGCCTTGTTGGTGCCCTCTATGCCCCAAAAAAACCTATCGGGTTAATTTTTGCCGATCGTGGAGCCACAGAAATCCCGCTGACCGAAGCCGATTTCGCCACATTTTCGATTGTCCTATCCCAAACAAACGCGAACCTGGCACGAATCACTCAGCAATCCTAACGTCCCACTCTCTCAATCGTTTTTCGGCGATGAGGGAGTTTCTATCCTTGGCAAGGGACAGCATTGTTATCTTATGGGAGGTTTTATGCAACCAACCGACGGTGCAAACTTCACATGGCAAAAAAGCCATCTGCTTTTGACATAAAACTGGAAGGGAGAAATTTGAAGAAGTTTAGTGAGCTTTTGCTGCTCGAAGGCCTGTCTTCGTTTGAAGATCGCAACCGATACGGACTAGGGGCAACCCTAACGGCTCGAAGCTAAATAAGGGGGAGGAATACCCAAGTGGTTGAAATTTCTGGTGAGCCGCGTGCGGCTCGAACGCACGACCCTCGCCTTAAAAGGGCGATGCTCTACCAACTGAGCTAGCGGCTCACAGAAGGGGCGATGCTACCAATGCCTCCCCGCGTTGTCAAACCATCTTGAAGCCATCATCGGGTGCAGGAGAATGTATCGCCTACCGTTTTCGGGAAGCTACCAGCGGATTGCGCAACACGATCGTATCTTCACGTTTCGAACCGGTGGAAATCATATCAATCCGGCACCCCGTGAGTTCTTCAATACGACTCAAATACCGTTTTGCCGCGACCGGCAGCGCTTTGTAGACACGCAATCCCGTGGTGTCCGTTGACCATCCCGCCCACCGTTCATACACCGGCTCGCACTCATCCAGAATTTTCAACTCGGCCGGCATCTCTTTATGTACTTTTCCTTCATACCGATATCCCGTACAAATCTTCAATTCCTTGGCCCCGTCCAACACATCCAGTTTCGTAATGGCCAGGGAGGTGAGACCATTCGTTCGCACCGCGTGGCGAAGCAGGACAATGTCCAGCCACCCGCATCGTCGAGCCCGCCCGGTGGTGGAACCATATTCATGTCCTCGTGTCATCAGCATTTCGCCAATCGCATCTTTCAATTCTGTTGGAAACGGGCCGCCTCCGACACGGGTCGTATAGGCCTTGGTGACTCCTAAGACGGCATCGATTTTGGTCGGCCCCACTCCACTGCCCGTACACGCTCCTCCTGCACAGGAACTGGAAGAGGTGACAAAGGGATAGGTACCGAAATCCACATCCAAATGCGTGCCTTGTGCCCCCTCGAACAGAATGCGTTGTTTTTTGGCCATCGCACGATCCAGCGCCAACGACACATCGGTAATATAGGGGCGAAGACGTTCCCCATAGGCTTCATATTCTTTAGCGATGGATTCCACGGTGAAGACATCGGCTTTATGGACATGCTCCAGGAACGCATTGGTCTCAACCAAATTTTCTTCAACCTTTTGGCAAAAAACATCGTGATGTAACAAATCCCCCATCCGGATCCCGATTCGAGCCATCTTGTCAACATACGCGGGGCCAATGCCCCGGCCGGTTGTGCCGATGCGTCGCACCCCCTTGGCTTGTTCAGCGACTTTGTCGATCGCCTTATGATAGGGCATGATGACATGAGCCCGATGGCTGATAAAAAACCGTTTGCCGACCGCGATACCCTGCGTTTGCAAATGATCCAACTCACCGATGAGTCCACCCGGATCGATCACCACACCATTCCCCAGGATACAGGCCTTGCCGCGATAGAGAATTCCCGAAGGGATCAGATGAAAAATAAACGTCCCTTTATTGGTAATGACCGTATGCCCGGCATTGGACCCACCTTGGTAACGGACAATGACCTCCGCATCCTTGGCCAGCAAGTCCACAATTTTTCCTTTTCCTTCGTCTCCCCATTGGGAGCCCACCACAACCAAGGCGGCCATACATCCTCCGCGTGAGATTACTCGACAGTGGACAAAAAAAAAGCTCCGACGAGGGTCAGCCAGAGCAACGCCGGAGAATCGTAGGTATTACCGGCAAATTTGTCAACGTGAAAATCCTGAAAAACTGCGAGTTCCATCCTTCCCATTTCCTTGACCCACCCCAAAACCCGTGATAGCATCTTTTTCGGTGTGGGGCTGTAGCGCAGTTGGGAGCGCGCGTGAATGGCATTCACGAGGTCGCCGGTTCAATCCCGGCCAGCTCCACCAATTTTCATCCCTCCTTTCCGTCTTCATCATCGCGACAAAGGGGTTTGGATATTTGAATCACTTCCAAGAGCTTGGATGATCCGTCAGTATGTTGCATATCGAACAAATCTCGAAACAATTTCCGACCAAAACCCTCTTTAACCAGGCCTCTGCCCATCTGAAGCCGAATACCCGCGTGGGGTTGGTGGGGCCGAACGGGACGGGAAAAACTACGATTCTTCGCATGATTACGGGGGAGGACGAGCCGGAATCCGGGCGCATCCGCAAACGTCCCCATTTAAAAATCGGCTATCTGCCCCAAGAGCTGGAAACCCTGCCGGGTCGAACCATTCTGGAGGCCACCCACCGGAACCAATATCCGGAACATGAAGCCAAACGCATTCTGGCCGGTCTGGGCTTTGGTGAAGGAGATTGGGACCGCAGTATGACCACGCTCTCCGGAGGGTACCGGATGCGTGTCGCGCTGGCCTATCTGTTGTTATCGGGTCCGGATGTGCTCATGCTGGACGAGCCGACAAACCATCTGGACAAACCCACGCAGGCCTGGCTGGAGAATTTCCTCATCTCCACTCGAATGACCCTGCTCATGATCAGCCACGATACCGCCTTTCTGGACCGCATGGTGACCCATATCTGGGAATTGCGGAATTACACGATCCAGGAATACCGGGGCAATTACACACGGTTTCAAAAATTGCGTGACGAGCGGGATACCCAGGAATTATCCGCCGCCAATCGTCAGGCCAAGGAAATTTCCCGCGTGCAATCGTTTGTGGATCGATTCCGGTATCAGGCCAACAAGGCCAGTCAGGTGCAGTCCCGCATCAAACAGCTCGATAAGGTCAAACGGATCGAATTGCAGCGGGACAACAAACGCCTCCGGTTTAAATTTCCCGAGCCCCAGCCAAGCGGCAAGGTGGTCTTTGAGCTGACCGATATTGCCAAACGCTACGGAGAAAAAGTGGTATACGAAGGCTTGAATTTTTCCGTGGACCGCGGACAACGCGTGGCCTTAGTAGGAGAAAACGGCGCGGGAAAATCCACGCTGCTGAAAATTCTATCCGGCGTGCTGGCTTTTGATGAGGGCAAACGCATCCTGGGTCATGGCGTGACCCTGCACTACTTCGCCCAGCATCAAGCCGAAATCCTGAACCCCGAACATTCCATCCTGGATTCACTGGAAGACGCCGCCCCGATGGCCGAACGCAATGCCCTGCGGACGCTGGCCGGTGTGTTTCTGTTTACCGGAGATGACCAGAAGAAACCCATCAAAGCCCTCAGCGGCGGAGAACGCAACCGTGTGGCCCTGGCCCGCATGCTCATTGAACCAGCCAACACCCTCTTGCTGGACGAGCCGACCAATCATCTGGACCCGGCCTCCGTGGATATCCTTACTGATGCCCTGACCAACTTCCCCGGCACCATCGTCTTCATCTCCCATGACCCCACGTTTCTCATGCGTGTGGCCACGCGCGTGGTGGAAATTGATGAAGGGCAGGCCCGGGATTACATCGGAGACTATGAATACTATCTGTGGAAACGCGCCAAGGAGCTTGAGGATGAAACTCCACCTGAGGCTGCACAAACTAAAAAGCCGGACAAAAAACAGAAGAAGAACAAAAACTCAACAGCTTCAAGCAACGGCGCGCCAGCCGCTCCGGTGCACCAAACCGCTCCACCATCTTCACGCCGCGACCTGAGCAAAAGCATCGCCCGGTTGGAAAAACATGTCGCCAAAGTCGAGCAAGAAGTTGCCGACCTGGAATCCCGCATTAAGGATCGCGATGCCGAACTCGCCAATCCCGCCACCTATCAGGACTATTCCCGCTGGAATGCTCTTCATCAAGAACGCGACCAATGGGGCCATGACCTCGACCGCCTCACCCACAAATGGGCCGACCTCAGCGCCGAACTCGAATCCCAAAAATCCCAGATCTCCTGATTGTCCCCTTAACATTAGCATGGCATTTCCCCGGTTTGTGAAGGCGGCAAAGGACATGGAATGGACTTTTCTTTTAATCCGATCACCTGAACTGGAATAAACGGGAAGAACTTACGGGGTCGGGACAAAGGGATTCAGGATGTGCAGCTCACGAATCCGTTGACCATGTTGAAGGTCTTCCGAATACAGGATCTCAGATCCAGCCTGAAGAGCCCCGCCGATAATCAGGGAATCATAAAACGAATAGCGAGTTTCCTGCTGAAGGATTAAAGCCTGTCGGAATAAATCGACACTTGGGAAGACCGCACATAGCGGAGCTAAAACATCATGGAGAAACTGTTGAGCATCGGAGAATACAAGTGGAGCAGCAAATTTGGTCGTCGCCACATTCAAAAATTCTTGAACTACTTGGGTACTCACCACCCCCTCTTGGGTTCGCAAAGCTTGCTCAACCAGTTCCTGTGCACGACGTTGTTTTTTGGGAGCACCATTATCAAAGGTGTACACCAGAATATTGGTGTCCAGGAAAAACTTAGCGCTCATTCAATTCCTGGCGAGAAAATTGACGGCCAGGACGAACATACTGTAACCGCTTCATGAGGTCTCGATAATTCGCCTCTCCGGCACCTTGGCCTGCAAAGGTTCGCAACCATCCACGAAAAGCATCATTTAACGTCATGCCAGCTTTCCGAGCTTGCTCTCTGGCTTTGTGTATAAGGGTAGGATCCGCACTAAAGGTAATATTTTTCATATTCACGCCTCCACCATTTCAACACATAAGCAGTGTACACTGCTTTCGTGTAATTTTCAATATTTTGACGATTTCCCCTGCATATTCCAAGAGAATCGCCTGCCAGGTTACTCAGCTAGCCGAACCCCGTTAACTATAAAAATATTCCCGCTGGAATGCCCTTCATCAAGAACGCGACCAATGGGGCCATGATCTCGACCGCCTCACCCACAAATGGGCCGACCTCAGCGCCGAACTCGAATCCCAAAAATCCCAGATTTCGTAATTCTACGGCTTTCCAGTTTTTCAATCGGAAAATTTTGCAGATGTACCGCTCCCTGCGAACAAAAGTTCAGGACATGAAGCACTTACCGTGCTCACCATCTTTTCTTTTTGAGAAGCCTTTTTCAGCCTATCCGTAAACGGGGGGAAGGCCAGCTAATAAAATGTAATGACGCGAAGAGTCTTCTTAGTTGAGATGTACTCAAGGGCTGCGGTCATTCGAGTGGGATGACCATCGACTGTGTGAATTTCAATCATGATATTGAACTTCATAACATCGTAATCTTCAAGGTAAGTGAGGTTGTAAATATAGTTAGCCGACACCTTTGATTGAATCAGCAAAGCAATACGATCACGATCAGCGTCGGCAAGACCAGCTTTTTCGAGTTTACCCAATTTCTCGTTGATCAAGTATCCGTGCTTTGCCTCTTCAAGTAATACGGTAAAATCTTCAAGTCGAGCAATTTCGTTTGAGATCGCGTTCAAAGACATTTCTGAATCCACCTCGAATCCTTTAAAAATTGGACATTCAATTTTGAATGAAAGGAATATCCCGAAATAAATCGATTGCAAGCTAACAACTCTATATCCAAAGTCTTCAAGAGGATAAATCGTAATGTTTATGTTTTCGTAGTTTGGACGGTCATCTTCGTGGCCTACGATAATCGTCTTACCATGCTTAAGAAAAATATTCGCCATACTCATTGAAAGGAAATTTTTTGCTCGCGATGAAAACGTAGTTGGAATGTAGCCCAAATAGGCTGAAAATGACACAAGTTCATTATGAATTCGGGATAGACTGGCATTCGAAAGGTTGTTTATATACACAGCAAAGAGCAAGGTACCATGCTTGAAAGTGAAGGAGCGTGTAAGGACTATAGATTCACGAAGAATTTCAAGGATTAAATCTTGATCTTCTCCCAACAGATCTCCACCTAGGACACTCTGAGTAGTACGCGGATCGAGGAGTGGCAATAGACGTTTTATTACCTCTCTCCCATATATACTGGATTCAATCGCTTCCGAGTCAAAAATAAAGGCTGCTTCGTGCTTGTCTGAATTAGGTACAAGCCCGGAACGCAGATTTGCATAGTCGATCCCTTTTTCGGTCAAAAGCCGAATAACCTCTTGATGCGTCGCTTGGATTGCTTGTCGCATGCGCAGACTTGTAATCATAAAATAATCGCGCATCACCTCCAGCATGACGTGGCCACGAGCGTTGAGGGTGAAGATTGGCTGCATTCTATATTTGTAAAGTCTAGCTAGTGGGCATTTTAGTGGGGATGAATCGTTAGCAGTAATCTACTTTTCATTCAATGTTTTTAGTGGTTTAACCACAGAGAGAGCCCCCATGTAAAAGAATGAAGTATTCGGTAACATTTTTTGAGCTACTCAGGTTGTGACGGGCAAATAAATTCTTCCTATGTCAAAAACCTACAAGCCCTCTAATTTTATTGGGCATGACCAAGAATGTTTTTTGTCATTATCATTTGTGAATCCTTTTAATCTGCTCCTTCTATAGTTCAGTCGTCTCTCCTGGCCTTATGGTGTAGCCGAGCAGTGCAGGGGTCTTCGGGAAAAAGGCGGGCACTGTTTGAGCCCTTCAACCTAACTCAGGACAGACTCCGCAAGTTGGACCGCCATTCAATGGTTAGCATCCAACTAGTTCAATGAGGCCGGACGGGACGTCAATTTGCATGGTGCGTCTCGGAGAGCGCGACCCTTGCTTGTGTCCTTTTTCCTCCAGAACAAAGGTTGCGCTCTTCGGGACGCACTAAGCAACAGGCTCGGCTGCCGGGACGAAACCCGGCATTTGTATCTTTTCGCACCTATAGAAAATTATGTCTATACGACTATTCCACCCAGGAATCCATTTCCAGAATTACCAAGGAGCATTGATATCTTCTTGGTCATCAGTATCGACAGAAGACTTTGTGGGTCGGTAATACCGGCGGCCTTCTAATTCTTTGGGGAGATGGGATTGGTCTTTGGAGCCCTTCGGGTCGTCGTGGGCATAGCGATACCCTTTGCCATAGTTCAAATCTTTCATGAGGGAGGTGACGGCATTGCGTAAATGCAACGGCACCGGCAGGTTCCCTTTTTCTTTGGCGTCTTTTCTCGCAGCCAGGAGACCGGCATAGGACGCGTTGCTTTTGGGGGCCGTCGCCAGATACGTCACTCCGTGGGCCAGGTTGATCTGGGCCTCCGGTAACCCGATCACTTCCACCGCATGAAAGACGGCAGAGGCAACCAAGAGCCCCTGCGGGTCCGCGTTCCCGATATCCTCCGAGGCAAAAATCAGCATACGTCGAGCAATGAACTTGGGATCTTCTCCACCTTCCAGCATGCGCGCCAGCCAATACAGAGCTCCATCGGGATCGGAATCCCGCATGCTTTTGATAAAAGCGGAAATCAGGTTGTAATGTTCCTCTCCATCCCGGTCGTAGCGTAACGCCTTCTGCTTCAAAGCCTGCTCCACCTGAGTGTGATCGATGGTGACCGGTTTGTCAGGAGCTGCGTGCTGGTTCACTACAAATTCCAAACCCGTGAGCATAGACCGGGCATCGCCGTTGCCGTATCCCACCAACAACTGAGCGGCCTCCGGAGTCAGCGTGACGTGTGAAATGCCAAGCCCGCGCTTCTTATCAGTAAGGGTACGGTCCAGAATGTGTTTCAGGGCCGCATCATTCAGCGGTTTCAGCACCACCACCATGGATCGGGACAATAACGGCGCAATGACTTCAAAAGACGGATTTTGGGTCGTGGCCCCGATGAGTGTGATATCGCCGCGTTCGACGTAGGGAAGAAAGGCATCCTGCTGCGCTTTATTGAACCGGTGAATCTCGTCGACAAACAGGAGGGTTCGTTGCCCCGACACTTTTCGGCGTTGTTGGGCGGTCTTCAGCAGCCCCCGTAATTCCGGCACTCCGCTTAGGACAGCCGAAAAGGGCTCGAACGCCGCCCGGGTTTTCCTGGCGATCAATCCGGCCAGGGTCGTCTTCCCGCTTCCCGGCGGCCCCCACAAAATCAACGAAGGCACCCGATCAAGTTCTATGGCCATGCGTAGCGGCTGCCCTTCGGCCAGCACCTCTTCCTGCCCGACAAAGTCAGAAAATTCCTGAGGCCGCATCCGGTCGGCCAAGGGAGCCTGAAGATCGGACGACCCCTCCGGTTGCGGAAAGAGGTCGGATTGAATGTTTGTACCAGCCGTTTCCATGACATTCCTTTCAGTTTTGAGGGTATGTGGCATAAAGAAGTAATCCAATCCAAATTGTTAGACCTACCCAAAAACTGACCTCTCTATATGGCAGTTCGCTTTTAAGGGTCTCCTTTTTAAGTTGAGGTCGATAATACCCTAAGCTCAAAATACCAAGAAAAAGTTCTCCAGTTAAAAGAAAAAGTGGTGCAATAAAAGACAAAATTAATTGCACTGCAGCTCCAAAAATCGCCCCCAAAATGTCAATCATAAAGGCTCCCCATGGCACCACACTCACGCTTTTTTTCCAACCGCTGAAAATTCCTTCATCCACTTCCATTCAACTGCGGGATGCTGTACCTCGACCAAAAGCTGTGTGAAAATCATCTGTAATCGAAGAAAGTATTTTGGAATCTTACTTAAATTCACTCAGATTGACGATTTTCGTCTCTCGTGTCTGCTTCTTTTTTCTCCGCTATGCTATAACCGTCCAACACCCCCCTGCAAATGAGATATCCAGTGTGATGTGCGGGCTGTGCGCCTGGCAGGAATCACTCGACCAGGGAGCAAGGCCGGGGAAGAGAAAGGAGGTTATGATGAAAGTTGTCGTCAATGGGGTCGCGCTGAGCTATACCGACCAGGGAAACGGGATACCTCTGGTGTTCATCCATGCCTTTCCCTTGTCCAAGGCCATGTGGCAGCCGCAGGTGGATGCGCTCAAGGATTCCTACCGGGTCATCACTCTGGATCTGCGTGGACATGGGGAGTCCGACACGGTGTTATGGAATTGCACTCTGGATGACTATGCGAGTGATGTCCTAGGTCTGTTAGATCATCTGAACATCAGGCAGGCCGTCTTCATCGGCTTATCGATGGGCGGGTATACGCTCTTCTCGTTCTATAGGCAGCACCCTGAGCGGGTGACAGCCATGGTGCTGGCCGATACGCGTGCCCAGGCGGATAGTGTGGAGGGAAAGGCCGGACGACGGGCCATGGCCCAAACGGCCTTCAAGGATGGTTCGCCTGCGATTGCGGACCTCATGCTTCCCAAACTTCTGGCTCCTTCGACAAGACAACACCGTCAGGATATCGTGGATCAGGTACGCGGAATGATCCTCCCAACGCCATCGGCCGGTATCGTGGTGGATCTGATGGCCATGGCCGCCAGGCCTGACTCAACCGATCTGCTCCGGAACATCACGTGTCCCACGTTGATCATGGTCGGTGAGGAAGACCAAGCCACTCCCGTGGCCGAATCCCGGCATATGGCCGACCGGATACCGGGATCGACGTTAATCACCATTCCTGATGCGGGTCACCTCTCCAACATCGAACAACCACAGGCCTTCAATCGCGCCCTGGAAACGTTCCTACAGCGACTGAAGAAATAGATTCCGGCCAGCCAGTGATCCTTTGTCTTCTTTTCCTTCTTCAGGAGGCCGGACTATCCATCGGCATGAGTTCCACCATGATCCCTTTGGTGGCCTTCGGCAAAAATCCGAATTCGGACAAATGGTTGAAAAATCCCGGCGGGCCCGAGACTTGTACGGAAACACGATTCTGAACCGGAGGAATATGAAAACCGGCCAGACCGTTACCATTCGTCATCTGGGTGAGTAGATACGTTGTCCCCTGCTCCTGTCCCGGCTGCATTTGGGCCTGCGCCCTGACGGATACCTGTACCCCTGCTAAGGGATTGCCGTTTCCCTTCACAAACACCAGCAATTCTCCATGCTCGCCCGAAGTGGGATCGTTCGGGTCCGGCTGTGAGGGCGGTTTATTCAAATCCACCAGATAGGAACAGGCCGGAACCGGTGTCGGCAGACCGCATTGTCTCCACATCGTCCGGAGAGTGTGGTCGATCACACTCGGATCAAGATTGGCCT
This sequence comes from Nitrospirales bacterium, assembly GCA_050248735.1. Taxonomy (GTDB): domain Bacteria; phylum Nitrospirota; class Nitrospiria; order Nitrospirales; family UBA8639; genus JACKFE01. Next base: position 48,703 of record JBFWRU010000004.1, read on the forward strand.
CCCCCTGTGTATCCCGATAGAGCATCATGGGCGGTTCACCCGCAGGCTCATGCAAACACGTGCCAAGTTGTCCTTGAGGAATCAGGTCCCACCAGCCTTTCGGTGGAGTCATCCGTTGCCCGCGATCGGACACGGCTTTTCGTGATGCCAAAAGAATCCCGCTCAGCGCTCCCTGCTTCACTGCGCCGATCATCGCGGACGCATCCAGGCGTTCCTCACCTCCACGGCTCATCATGGTCATCAGTCGTTGCTGCGCGCTGATATCGATTCGCTGATCGATAATATCCGAGGTTTGCCAAACGCACTGTGAAGGTGGTTGGACCGGAACCGGCGGTTCCGCCGGTGGAATTCCTTCTCCCGCCGGAGGTTTTCCTGAACCACCGGCAGGAGGCATTCCCACGGGTTGGTTCGGCCTGGGGATGATAATTTTGGGACGCGGTTTGAGTGGAACTTTCTTTTGCGGCAGTTTGAACCGTCGCAAGCCCCGTTCGGTCACCTCGCCTTCCTGTCCTTCCTCAAGAGCAGGAAGTTCTTCCTGCCCATTATCCTCCAGAATCACTTCCTCGGCGACCGCACTTTCAGGAGGCTCCAACCCCGTTGCGAGGATATCTTCCGCAAAAACCGGGGGAAGGCTGAAGGCCATCCCCAAACCCATTGCAAAAACCATAGCGAGATGTTTCATGACGGTTTCCCTTACATCAAGATTCTTGGGTTATTTATTATTACTCACACTGGGCAATGGCCTGATCCCTCTGTACTTCAAAGGGTTTCATGCAAGCATCATGTTTTTTAATGTCTGGACTCAGAATACAGGGAACCCTTTCTTCACAGGAGTTGACTTGGCCCCCCGTCTCGCCGAGGCATTTTTTGAAAGCATTTCGGCAGGCCTTTGTATCACCAAACTGCGCGTCACACTGCTGTTCCCCCTGACGGAAAGTTTCCTCTGCTTGGGCACGGCAGGCATTCGTATTCGGTTGAGGTTTATTTTTCAGATCTTTTTGATACACGCAGGGAAACGGAAGATTTGGCAGTCCACATTGCCGCCACGCATTCCTGAGCATGTCATCCAACACAGGTGGTGACATCTCCTGTTCCCGGTAAATGATCATCGGTGCCTCTCCCGCCGGTTCTTTGAGGCATATGCCCGGCTGCCCTTGCGGAATAAGCTCCCACCAGCCTTTCGGCGGAGTCATCCGTTGGCCGCGAAGCGCCACGGGACCTTTGTTCCGTTGGAAGATGCCGGCCAGGGCTCCGCTCTCGGTGGCCTTAATCATACTGGAAGCCTCACGCCGGGTTTCCACATCCCCATGGACCATCATCCGGAACAGGCTTTGTTTGGCACTGGTAGTTTGTGAATCATTGTTTCCGATGTCGATCTTCTGACTATGCACAATGTCCGTGGTTTTCACAAAACATTGCGGTACCGTGTCCGGGGGCTTCTGGTTCGGAGGCGGAGGAATGTCCTTACCGGGGGTGGGAGGTACCGGCTTTCCAAGAGGGAGGAAAGCACTGAGATCGGCATTTAACAGACCGGCCCCGCAAGAGCGGGGACACTGGGTTGGATTTCTGGGAAATGCCGCACCCTGAAGGCCTTTCACGAGTTCAGCATGAGTCAGCGCGGGATTAACCGCCAACCATAAAGCCAGCACCCCTGATACATTTGGAGCGGCCAGCGACGTTCCCCTCTCAAAGGAAAATCCAAAGGGCATGGGGTCCTTATCCGGAAATCGTAAGGCGGGATTATTGAGGGTTAAGACACCATCCACCGCGTCAGGGTTACCATCCTTATCTTCATCCCGCCGTCGATCCCCGCCCGGAGCCATAATGATGACGGGAGGACCGAAATTAGAATAGGGCGCCAAATGTCCTAGTTCATCGCTCGCGGCTACCGCAACCACGTTTTGACAGTTAGACGGTGAATGAAACATGGCGGGGCCCGAATTATTCCCGGCCCCTGCAACCACCGACACCCCCTTTTTTGTCACCACTTCGTTAATAGCTTCCTGCATCAGTGGTTCACACAGTCCGATTGACCCTAAGCTGATATTAATAATTCTTGCCGGATGCTGATTGAGTGGCGCATCAGGCACCGGCAATCCGGCCGACCACTTAATGGCATCATACAGATCAACATCGTCTGCACCGCATTTTCCACTGACTCTCACAGGTAGAATGCCAACCTCCCAATTCACTCCCGCGATACCCTGGGCATTATTTGTACTTCCCACACCGATGACACCGGCGACATTGTTGCCATGCCAGGTATCCGTTCTTCCTTTCACCCCTGGAATACAATCACCCAACTTCGTTCCGTCCCCTGGATCTGTGGGATCGGCATCCCGTCCATTTCCATCATTGGCTCTTTTCAGATCGGAAATAAAATCGAATCCCGGCAGAAGATGTCCGCCCCCGACAATGTCGGCATGAAACTTTCCCGTCTTTTCATCCTTGACAACAATTCCGGTATCTACTACTGCCACTACAACGTTTCTACTTCCAATCGTCCGATCCCACACCTTTGGCAGGCTGATACCACCCGGTGACTGTCCTGGCCCGGCCCCATTTTCCAGAAAATGCCATTGCTGGGGAAATAGATCATCATTCGGAACCCGTTCTGGCAGATAAATTCTATTCGGTTGGGCAAATAACACGGAGACCTGTTTGGCTAATTCCTCAGCCACCGTGAGGGGATTCCTGATCTGCTCCATGCCAGGCGGGACGGCAAACCGGAACAATATATGCCCCCCCGAGGTTGTTCGTACCGGTTGCAGCCCAAAGCTGGCCATGGTTGAGGAGGGCAGAGACATTCCGGGACGCAACTTCACAATCACCTGATTTTGAACGAATTTCAGCAAATCAGGCTGTTGCGGCCTTCCTCCCTCACCATCCGGGGTGTTACCCCCACCGGGCCGTAGAGGATCAATTGGTTTCCTCACTTGGGGAATTTTGATTTTTGGTCTGGGCTTTTGTAAAAGGGGAATTTTCGGCCTGGGCTTAGAAGTCCCGCCGATGCCCGGTATCGTGATTCTAGGCACGCCCCGTTCGGTGACCTCTCCTTCTTCTCCTTCTTCTCCTTCTTCTCCTTCTTCTCCTTCTCCCGGGGCAGAAACCTCCTGATCCACGTTTTCTTGAATCTGACCTTTTAATTCACCGGGATTCGTGCTTCCTTCTTCTGCTTGTACTGCAGGGCCGGCCAGGATCAATCCCAGAACCATCATGCCAACAGTTATCATGCTGTTCCTACGGCTCATGTTGGGCCTCCATGTTAAGGGAGTGAGGACCTTCTCACGAGAAAAATAGCTTTCGATTGGTGTGTCGAAAGGTGTTCTTAAACGGTTCAAGGACCCCATACCTTTTCTTGAAACCTGGGATTCATAGGGAAGGCTCCCAACCGTCAAGTCCCGGACCTTTCCCTTGGTTCCATTGGGAGAAGTCCAATCCCATATCATGTTCGCTCAACAAAAACAATTTGCCGACGGCTTGCCAGCCTTTGATTGGATTCACTTTCCTCATCCCCGAGGGAGATCCCGAAAGCGTTTTGGGGCTTGCCCGGCAGGAGACAGTCGCAGATGTGCCCGGAGTCGTTGGAGAACGGAGTATTGGATATGAAAGCACCGGACCTGGATGGCACTCCAGGAATGCAGGAATTTCTACCATTGGGGCTTTCGGTAGAATACGAAACCAAGGGGTGAGGTAATTTCAGCTCAAGTCCGAACTGAAAAAGAATCTTAACTTCTTTGAGGGATCCTCTGGGGAATCAAAAAATGCGGAATGTCCTCACGTGGGCCGACCCACTCTCCTCACGACGGATTCCCTCCACGTGAAAGGAAGAACTTCACTCACCTATGAAACCGGCGCATCCTGCGCAACGGGCCCATCCTTGGGAAAGGGATATAAACGAAAGAATAAACCCATTAGAACGTAATTGACCAAAAAGGTCAATTCTTCATTCAGCCTTCTTGTACTCGAATGGCCTTCTTTCTGGGAATTGGAGCTCGGGTTCGGCAGCCATCAATTGAGATGCAGAAGAGGCCAACGCTCAACGGATATCAGCCGGTCTAATCGGGATCGCCACTCCGGTGACGAATGAGTTTGAGGAATTCATCCCGAGTCTGTTGCTGCTTGCGAAAAACTCCAAGCATTTCACTGGTCACCGCGACGGTATTTTGCTTTTCTACGCCGCGCATGCTCATACAGAGGTGACGGGCCTCCATCACGACCGCCACACCATGCGGATTAAGCTTTTCCTGGATGGTATGAGCAATCTGCACGGTCAACCGCTCCTGAACCTGAAGTCGCCGGCTAAACATATCCACGATGCGCGGGACCTTGCTCAATCCCACGACATGTTTCCGAGGAATATAACCCACGTGACATTTTCCAAAAAACGGCAATAAGTGGTGTTCACAGAGACTGTAAAAATCAATATCTTTGACGATGACCATTTCATCATATTGAATGGGAAAAAGCGCATCGTTTAGGAGAGTGTCAATATCTTGATGATAGCCTTGCGTCAAATAGGTTAAGGCCTTGGCCACCCGTTTGGGCGTCTCACGCAGCCCATTGCGGTCAGGATTCTCTCCCAACTGTTGTAACAATTTCCGGACCGTCGGCTCTATATCGGTAATGGCAGCCGGCGACATGACATCGGTGTCATCCGAGTCCGCTTTCTTTCGTTTGTTTCGATGTGGAGAGACAACGTTGGATGTGGATGAGGGTGTTGATTTCGATTTCATATATCTCCAGGATTTCAGAGGAGGCAACAACTACCGGAAGAGTTTAAGAACGAGGATCACCGACATATCCAAAAAAATTATCCCGTGTTTCGACCACTCCGATTTTTTCCAACCGCCCGCTTGGCAGACGATCGACCAGAATTTCCCAAATCAGCTTGGCCAGATTTTCTCCCGTCGTCACCACCCGTTCAAACGCCGGATCAAAGTTTAAATGTTGGTGATCGAAGCGATTCACAACCAATTCCTTGACTCGTTGATCTAGCAGGTCCACATCCGTGATCAACCCCGTTTCCGGATTCAACTCTCCTTGAACGGTGACATGAATGGTGTAATTATGGCCATGTCCATTGGCATTATTACATTTTCCGAATATCTTGTAATTCATCTCGGGAGACAACTGGTCGGTATGGAGCCGATGGGCCGCGCAAAATTTATACGAACGTGTAATGGTGAAAGTCGGCAATGACCTTGAAGGGGCTGGCGATCCGATGGCAGTCAAGATGTCCCTCGTTATTTCTGTTTCCCTGAAAGAGCCACGGTCAAAATAGAGCTAGGGATTGGAGCTTTTCCCTATGCCGGATACATTGGATCCCCCGGATGCCTTGGATTCCGACCCGCTCCAATTTTCGTCAGGAACCTGCACAATGACATCCCCCAATACTTTCGCCTGGCAACTTAATCGATGATACGGTTCGGTCAGTGCTTCACGATCCAAGAGGTCCTGCTCCTCAAAATCGATTTCGGATAAGTTTTCTTCTCCCGCCACCACATCAACCCGGCAAGTTGAACAGGAAGCATTGCCTCCACAATCATGATCGAGTGGAAACCCCAGATGTTCTGCGGCTTCTAACAGAGAGATATCCCGGGGAACCTCTCCACTTTTGCCCTCCTGGTGGATAAAGGTGACTCGCGGCATACTGAGTTCCTCCCTCACCCGACTTCCACTGGAACCGGTTTGTAAGGGCATCGCCCCAGACGAATATGTTCTTCAAACTCATGACGGAACAGACGGAGACTATTCTGAACGAGGACTGAGGCCCCGGTCACCAGCGTACAGTAACCGGTCCCTTTGACAAATCCGCAAATTTGCAATAATTGCGTCAAATCCTTTTCCGTCCCCTGCCCCTCCTCAATCTTGCGCACCAAGGTCGCCAATTCCTGTGTCCCGATCCGGCAGGGAGGACATTGCCCGCAACTTTCCCGTTCGAAAAAGTGAGAATATTTGAGCGTGAGCTCAATCATACAGGTGGCATCATCCACAACGATCACGCCAGCCGACCCCAAACCCGTTCCGGCCTTTTTCAGAGAATCAAAATCCATGGGAAGATCCAATTGGTCAGGACCAATCATCGAAAAGGACGGACCACCCGGAAACACGGCCTTGACCCCACGGCCGTTCACCACTCCCTGACCGCAGACTTCAATCAGATATCGTAGCGGCGTCCCCAGCGGCAGTTCATACACGCCGGGGCGATTCACCGCTCCACTAAGGGAGAACAGCATCGCTCCAGGGCAGGTTGCCGGCCCGACCTCACGAAACCATTCAGGCCCGTTCCGTAATATATGGGGAATATTTGAAAGGGTTTCCACGTTATTGACCAAGGTTGGTTTGCCGTGTAACCCATACTCTGTGGGGTAGAATGGGGGTTTTTGCTTGGGTTGGGCCGGCCGACCCTGCATCGACTCCAACATGGCCGTTTCCTCACCCGCAACATAACTTCCATACCCGTCAAATATTTCGATGTCGATATCGAGGCCCGTTCCCTGCACATTTTTACCAAGAAACCCTTTATCCCTTGCAGCGTCTTTAGCCCGCTGAAAATGCGACCGCTCCTCTTCAAACTCATGGTTCAGATAAATATAGGCCTTCTTTGCCCCCACCGTATGAGCTGCAATCAGGCACCCCTCTAAGAGCTGATGAGGATAGTGACGTAACAAATAGCGATCTTTAAAGGTGCCAGGTTCATGTTCACCCGCATTACACACAAAGTAATGCTCCTTAATCCGGTGGTGCAGGACTTTGTCCCATTTGAGACCGGTGGGAAATCCAGCTCCTCCCCGACCTCGTAAATGCGCCTCTTTGAGCGTATCAATGATTTTTCGAGGATCTGAAGTTTTCAGACAGGAAAGCCAGGCCTCGTACCCTCCCTGCTGGCAATAGGCTTCGACATCCCACGGGTCCCCGGAATATGGACGAAGCAATCGAGGCGAAAAATTCTTAGGCATGCCCAACTCCATACGAACCACACAACCGTGATCTTCCACTCATGTTATTCAGTGCATCGATTTTTTTCATAAAACATCAGGTACCCTTCAGGGCATATTTACTCAACAGTTACAATTACTTAAAGACTTCACTATACGAATCGCTTTCCGGAACCGTCAAGCCAGATCTGATCACCCAGCATCCTTTTTCGTGAGATTGGGTTTGTTCGGGGGAAACTGATCAGAGACGATCGATATGCTTGTCTGGGCACTCAGGAAACCTTGCGTAACATGTCCTCCACTTGAGCGCACAAATCCTTCACTGCCCTTGCCGAAGCATCCAGGGCGGATTTTTCCTGGGCCGTCAGGTCATATTCAATAATGGCCTCTGCACCACCCACTCCCACTTTCACGGGAACTCCCAGAAAAAGATTATGATAACCATACTCTCCTTCGCACAACGCGGCACAGGGCAAAATTTTCTTTTGATCCTTGGTGATGGCTTCGACCATTTCCACCACCGAGGCGGCCGGTGCGTAATAGGCGCTTCCGGTTTTGAGGAGATTCACGATCTCCGCCCCACCTTCCCGTGTTCGCTTAATCAAGGCATCCAACTTTTCAGGAGAGAGCCATTCGTGTAACGGCCGCCCCGCCACTGTGGTGTATCGAATCAAGGGCACCATGGAATCCCCATGCCCCCCCAACACCATGGCATGGATATTTTCGACCGAAATCTGTAAGGCCTCGGCAATGAATGCACGGAAGCGGGCCGAATCCAGCACACCGGCCATTCCTAAGACCCGCTGCTTGGGGAAGCCACTCACCTTGTGCGCAACAAAGGTCATCGCATCCAGGGGATTCGACACTAAGATGAAAGTGGCTTGCGGAGAACGATGGGCCGTTTCACGCACCACGGATGACACAATACGGGTGTTGGTTTCCAATAACTCGTCCCGGCTCATCCCCGGTCGACGGGGAATGCCGGACGTGATCACCACAATATCGGAATCCTTGGTTTCTTCATAATGGTTGGTGCCGGTCACCAGGGAGTCATAGGAGCACACGGGGCCAGCCTCCAACAGGTCAAGAGCTTTTCCCTGAGGCAGGCCTTCCACAATATCCACCAAAACCACGTCATACCAGTTTTTTTCGGCAAGACGCTGAGCAATTGATCCTCCCACATTCCCCGCTCCCACTACGGTAACTTTTACCCGCCTCATATTCCACCTTTTCTTTTAAAGAACATGGGCACCTGTTCCCAGCCATTACTCCTCATGTGCCGTCCACCCTCCGACCTTGAAATTTATCGTACAAACAAAGTTTTCTCCCTGATAAAAATTCACTTTGATCTTCTTTTTCCCATAGGTCGCAGCTAGAAATTCCTCAGGAGCGTCAACGAAGTCTTGAAACGTCCCGGGCTCATAGCTCCCCAGTTCCCGGAACATTACAATCATTCCATTCTTGACTTCCTGAAGCATTTTGGCCGAACACTTGGGATAAATTTCCCAGAATTTTTCCCGAATCTCGTCCGGTGTAGGATCGTCCCGTTCGCCATCGGCTGAACGTTTCGTCTTGGCAAATTTGGCCTGTCGCCGGATGTAGGGATACTGATGTCCGGTGAACAGCTTATACAGCCAGGGAGGCACCTCGGGTCGAGCAAGCGATTCAGTCATGATAGGTCGGTGATTCAGCGAGCGGTCAGACGTTGATAAATTTTTGGGAGTCGAGTGGGGAGCGAGTCAATTTCATCGACAACCAGGTATCCCACGTCCCCATACATCCGTTTAACATAGTCGGTAGCCGCCTGGTCAATGGTAATACAAAAAGGATGGATGCCCTTGAGCCGCGCCTCCCTGAGAGCCATTTTGGTATCCTCCAAGGCATATTCATCCGTATAGTCATCATCCAGGGGCTTCCCATCACTTAACAACACCAGCAGTCGCACCTTGGCAGCCTGTTCGAGCAACCGACACGTGGCATGCCGAATGGCCGCCCCATCGCGGTTTTGCTGACGAGGCTTGATGCCACTGATTTTTAACCCCACTCGACCTCCGGCACGGTGGCTAAAATCCTTAATGACCTGAAGATCGACGGATTGCCGGGATTTCCCGGAAAATCCATAAATGGCAAATTGATCTCCCACCGCACTTAATGCCTCTGATAAAACAAGCAAGCCCTCTTTTTCAATATCATTGACAGTTCGGCCCCCGGTCCCCAGCTGGCGGCTGGTTGATCCGCTCATATCTATTAAAAACGCCACCGCAACCTGACGATCGCGTTTCTGCCGGCTGGCGTAGATTTGATCTGAAGGATCGGCGCCTCGCTTGCGGTCCACCAACCAACTCACCATCGCGTCACAATCAATTTCCTCGCCGTCAGATTGCCGCCCAATGCGACGAAAGGCTTCGGGTCGAATACACTCAAAATACCGACGGATCATTTTAATGACTGCGCCATAGGTTCTAAAGGTTTCATCCACAAAATCCGGAGACCCTTCCTGAGCCTCGTGTTCCACTACCCGGCACCATTGAGGACGGTAATCTCCGACAATCCCATCCCATTCCTGATAGAGGTACTGTCCTTCGCCCAATCGTTTCCCGTGTTGTGCTCCCACTGCCGCCGGATCGGGCTGAAACCATTGCTGCAGCGGGGATTCGCCAAACATGGCGCTGGAGTCAGTGCTTTGGTCCGGCTGCATCGCCTTGGACTGCCGCTCTTGCTGCCCCCCTTCTCTTGATTGGCCTCCTCCGGGGGCTTTCTCTCCGGTTTCGTCCTGTTTCTGAATGTCTTCCGTATCTTGATCATCCGAAGTCCCAGCCAGGCCCTGAGGATCCAGAGAACTCCGGTACCCCCAATTGTCAAATGACTGATAATCCTCTTCCATGGTTTCCGTCGCTTCATGCGCCGCCCCGGCATGTTCTTCCCCAGATTCACCGGGAAACCGTTCCGGCTGTTCGGAACTTGGCTTCCATTGTCCGACCCGACGCTCCAATTCCTGATACAACCGGTCGGCTAAGATAATCGCATCATTCACGGTTGTTCGGGTGCTGAGAATCGATTGCGCTTCTTTCCATAGGGGTTCAATCACATCTTGAAGCCCTGGCTCGGAGGCCAAATCTTTTTCCAACCCCGAAAACCGGACCAATAATGCATCCAGGACAATCTCGCGAGCGGTCATACCATGTGTCAGTGTTCGTAACTGAATCGCTTCTTTGATTAACGTAGAAAAATCTTCAGCCAAACCGGGATATTCGTGTTTCAACAAAAAGTCCACCCGGCCATCTTCAAGGATCTCCCATAAATCTCTAATGAGCGCTGGTTGAGGATATTGTTGAAACAGATCCCCCAGGGTATGCACCGGTAACGGGGGGGCGGGCAAAGTTGCGCCAGAACGCTTTCCAACTGCATCAGCCACGTTTAGCAAGACTTGCGAAGAAATTCGGTAGGTTCCAAACTCCAGATGCCCCACCTCATGAGCCACCATAGCCGTATACCATCGGCGGTTTCCCTCAAGCGTGGTCGACCGCTTCATGACCAGGGGCAAATAAATGGTTTGACCATCCTCGGCCACCTTGGCTTTGGGACTTTGTCTCGAAGCCGGTGTTCCGTGAAGTTGTTCAAGTGGCGGCAAATCCGTGTTTAACGCTTCAATATTCACATCCTGACCGGATAGGGCTCTGGCAAATATTTTCAGTGAACGCAGTACCTGACGAAGGGAAACCCCCGTCATGGCCTCTTCCACCGCCTCACATGCCTGACGGGTTTCCATGCCGAAAAATGCCCGGCCGGCTTCGGCGCTATACTCCAACGCTTCCATACCCTGGCTAAACCAGCCATCAAAGACAGAGGTATCTTCCGTCTTGGAACACTGAATTACCTCTGAAACCCTTCGACAATAGGCCAGAACGGCTTCGGCATCCCGATCCGCTATTAACAGTCCGAATTTCAAGATCCGGTTTTTCCATTCTTCGGACGGAAGACTCGACAACATCCTCGGAGCCTCAGCCAAGAACAGAACGGCCTGTTCCGGTGATCGATCAGCAAGGGCATTCCCCAAAGCAATGACTCTGCCCTTCACCTCAGGTTCTGAAATTTCCCAAAACAAACTTGGGCTGGACCGGAAAAACTCCAACGTCCCGATATAGTCCGGTTTCCCCAGGCTATTCTGAACCATGAGTTTCATGCCAAAGCCCGTCCACCCTTTGGCCAAATCTAGGGGTATCGCCCGTTGAATTTTGTGACATTGCCGAAAAAATTCATTCCCCAACACATAGTCCCAGCCGGCTAATTCAAACCCCAATGCCGCCCATTGCTGAAGCTCTTCAATGCTCACCTCTGCCGGAAATTCTGATAGGACTTTAAAATATTCATACGCACATTGGGGTGCCGTTTCCAAGGGACTATCTGCCAGATCCAGGACTAGGGCGAGCAGGCCATCCCTTCTTGAGGAATGCTCCCAAAAACCCAGGATGCCTGGACTTTCCTTAAAATACCGAAGACCCAATGCACCAGACGCCTGAGCCAGAGTGATCCCCAGATCCAACCAGGGCACGACACTGGACAGTGCCTTGTTTCGGAGTAATTCTCCCAACCCTCTGATGGCCTCACCCTGAACTTTGGAAGAAATATCTCTCAGCTCTCCGAGAAGTTCCAAAACCTGGGCTTGCAGGTGGGTACGACACAAAACCTCTAAGATCTCTTGGACGGACCTGGAATTTAACTGATCGACCAATAGGTCTTGAAGAGGTTGAACGTTATTGGCATCAGTCATCGAAATCTCAATATTATAAAATTCTTAAAAAACCTTACTAACCGAGCCGAATTGAGAAGCACCGGGCATTTCCCCCAGACCTCGTCCTCAATACCTTTATGAGAAGGAAAGGCATTATAAAAGTGAGGTTGGGGGATGTAAACCAAGGCGAAAAGGGCAGGTGCTTTCGTTTTTTGAAGGAGTGGAGGGTCAATGGTCGTCTGGACTCACGCAGCCCACTTGGCCCGGTAGTGTAGGCAAAAGCGATTGTAGATCACCAAGAGCTTTCCCTTTAATGCGAACCCGTTTATGCCGTGAACTCATTCCGGACACAATTTGCACGAAACGTTGTGGAACACCCATCATTTTCGATAGAAAGCGACACAGTTCCTCGTTAGCTCTCCCGTCAAGAGGCGGGGCTTGAATTCGGATTTTGATCTCCTCTCCATGGATGCCCATAATCTGAGATTTTGCAGCTCGGGGCTGGAGAAAAAATTTTAGTTCTACCCCATCATTTTTTTCGATTGCCCATGGTTTGGATGTCATTTTCGTCCACCTGGGAAACCATAAATGAGAGACAAAACAATCACTTTAATTCAAAAAACCCATAAGGCCAGCATGAAAACTATACACGATAAACCATGGAATGCAATTAAATTTAACAATCAAAACATATGCTTACGATTATTTTGCCAGGCTTGACAGTTTCAATAATTAGCTGTAATATTATTTAAAATGAAAACCGTTATCATTATCGAAAAATAATTTTTATGTACATTTGTCTATGTAAAGGAATCAAGGAGTCTGATGTCAAAAAACTTGGGAAAGCAGGAGTGACCTGCCCCAAAGAACTGGCTTGCGTCCTAGAACTAGATGACAAGGAAAACTGTTGTGGACGGTGCATTAAAAACATATCTAAATTTGTTGAATTGGCTTCCGCAGAAGTATCCGACAAACGCTCCTCCCTCGTTAGTTAGGTTTTGTCTTTTCAATCCCTCTGCCTGATTGTACCTTTACGGATTTTTCTTCCATATTTCCAGCCTTCCCGGTTGGGTTCGTTGAGTAAGGGATCTTTAGTGACCGTCCGGATGGTTCCTCTGAATCAAGTGAAGGCCTTACTCTAATCCGACTTAAAAGACATGACTCAATACTCCGATCCCTTGAATCCTCATCCACAAAGCCAATACAAGAATGGCCCCAAGAGCACTCAAGGTCATGTAATCCCACGAGGCGAATCTGGAGGGTATGGAATTTTTCCTGGTTGCTAAAGGATGAAATCCTTTTGACTCCAAAGCCATGGCCAAAATATGGGTTTGTCGCAAGGCTTGTCCGATTAAAGGAACCACTAAGGGCACATATTTTCGCAGCCGGTCTCCTAGTCCGCCTATACCCACATCCAACCCTCTCGACCGTTGTGCCTGCACAACACTCACCCCGGCTCCCAATAAAATAGCCACCCACCGAAAAGCCAGAGAAAAGGCAAAACCGACCCGACCGGGCAATCCTAATTGTTGTAAGGCAAGCGCTAATTCCTCAATCGGCGTCACAGACAATAACCAGACCCCGACCCAGACCATCGCAAGCAACCGAAGTCCCATGGCCAACCCAACCATCAAACCTTCCTCGGTCACACCCACAACATTCAACCAGGGGACAGGAGTTGTACCTTGTATAAAGAAAGGCCAAAGGATCACCGAATAACAAAATAAGAGTGTCGTTAACACCCACATTTTTTTGACATTGGCGTATGCCCGCGAACCCAGAAGAAAAAAAATCACAACTCCTAAAATGGCGACTAAAAACAGAGGGTGGGAAAAACACAAGGCGAGGACACATAATCCCAAGGCCAAAAAAACTTTTGTCCGGTTATCCAGCCTGTGGAACCGGGTCGGCTGATTCACGTATAAGGAAACATTCAAGGAATCTTACCCTCCACAACAATCATTTGGAGTTCTCAGGCGATACCCAATCGTCTTTTCAAGATGCGCCATCGAATGAGAAGGATGCCCGCACCTCTTCCACCGTCAACAAGGTACATCCCCATCGTTGACTAAATTGAGAAATTGCCGGAAGGGTCAGGGAAGAAACATGCAACCATTCATGATGACCAAACACTTCACGGGGATGCCCTTCTCCCACAATCCTCCCGTCTTTCATCAGGAAGCAATGAGTGGCATATTGTGCCACTAACCGCATCGAATGAGTAATCATCACCACGGTATGCCCCTCTCGATTAAGATTTTGAATCATCTCCATCATTCGATCCGTTTCAATCGCATCCAAACCCGTCGTGGGCTCATCAAAAATTAAGATTTCCGGGCGGCTTGCCAAAACCGACGCCACGGCAAGACGTTGTCGCTCGCCTTTCCGCAAAGAAAACGGGTCCTGCTCCCGGCTCGCATCGAAAGCAAAGCCAACTGCAGCGAGAGCCTCTTTCACCCGAGATTCAATATCCTGTTCATCATAGCCAAAATTCCTGAGGCTGAAGGCCACCTCTTCCCAAGCCGTCTCGGCAAAGATTTGATGATCGGGATTTTGAAACACCAGCCCAACCCGTTGGGCCAATTCCTTCATGGCAGTCCAACGGGTATCCATGCCGGAGACTACAATTCGTCCCCCCGTAGGCACCAACAATCCGTTCAGGAGACGCGCCAAGGTACTTTTTCCTGATCCATTCGCCCCGACAATAGCCAGAAACTCCCCTGATCGGATACTGAATGAAAGATCATGCAGAACCTCCTGTCCATCATAACCAAAGGACATCGCCTCCACCTGGATGACGGAAAGGGAACGATCGTGGATTGCACAATGAGACATTCCCAACCGCAATTCATCATTGAGCACCGACGGGGGAGGATGAAGACTCACGTGCAAAGCATCGGTAACATCCCACGCTTCTTCAACGGAAATAGGGATCTGATCGCACTCTATACCCTCAAAACACTCCGTAAGAGCGAGTGGGCGAAGACCGAGTTTCCGCATCAATTGGGGCTGACGCAACAACTCTTCAGGAGGACCGGTCCAGGCCATAGCTTCCTTACCTAAAACCAGCAGCCGATCGGCATAATCTATGTTTTCATAGTCACGCTCGGTCACCAGGAGAGCCAATCCTTCCTGCTTGACCTGAAGCAACACCTCGCGCAATTGCCTGCACCCGGCCGGATCCAGATCCGAACCGGGTTCATCCAATACTAAAACCGACGGGGTCTGGGCCAGGACCGACGCGAGAACCAGACGCTGTCGCTGTCCTCCGGAAAGGGTCATCGGATCCCGGTCCAACCCAATGTGCAAACCCACACGGCAAAGTGCATCATGTATCCGTCGCATCACGTTCTCCACGCTTAGTGGAGGATCGCGATATTCTAACGGATGCCGCAGCTCTCCATCAGCCGTGGAAGCCACCAATTGAGCATCAAAATCCTGAAAAACCATCCCGACTCGTCCGGCTTGAGCCCAGACCGGGTCATTCACCGTCGGCCTTCCCATGACAGATATTTCACCCGAATAGTGTCCCGGAATTAAATGGGGTATCAGGCCATTACAGGCATAGGTTAACGTGCTTTTGCCGGTTCCACTGCTGCCCAAGACCATCACCAATTCCGCCCGAGAGACGGAAAAAGAGAGATTCGTAAAAATCGGGGAGACCGCTCCTGCGTATTGAAAAGACAAATGGGAACATTCCAAAACGGACGTGTGGGATTCCGCAGACAAATGGGAATGAGAGAGCCGAGCTTTTTCTCCCTGATTTACTTTTACACCCTTCAGACTTTGAACCCGGTTCAGCGCGCCTTGGATATCTTCAAAGCGCAATTTCCACCGTTGAACCCGCGGGTACAGAAATCTCAATAGAGGCGGTCCAAGTAGTAACCCCATCACGATATTATTAAAAAAAATAGCCGGGGCAAGGACCACAAAAGGCAGCAGCCCCAGGGCTTCAACGCCCCACCCGATAATCCCCGCACAGGCAGCGGATGCCAGAATACAAATCAGTGTATATTCCACTCCCTGTTTCATCGTGCTCACGAGAGGCGGCCCACCGGAGGACAGCCAGCCCAAGTGCCCCCAAAGGAGATACGGAAGGTATCCAAAGAAAAAATTTCCCCAAAATCCAAAAAAACTGGCCGGCCCTAGCGTACCGAAACAATCACCGATGACATTGCCGATCCCTGCTCCCCAGGCCGCTGCCGGCCCGAACAGGAGCGAAGCCACAATAGGGATGGCATTAGCCGGCCGCAATTCCACAAAACCGGGAATAATAGGAATACCCGCTTTAAAAGGAATAAGGATGGCTGCGTAAATCGCCGCAATTTGAACCGTGATGACGATTAACCGGGTGTCCTGCCAGACACTCGCCAAATCCATCACCCAACGGCGAGGGCTCCAGGCTGAAGAATAAACAGGCATTCGGGATTAAGGAAGCTAAGACGTCGAGGAAGGAAGAATGGTAATACGACCATCAAGATCAGCCTGAAGGGGCTCTTTCCCCAAGGCTCTGAACAACACGTCCCGAATCGGTGTCTGATGATCGGTGCGATCGCGGGCCTGGCCCAACATCACAAACCCGTCACCGCCATCGGCGATGAACGCATCGGCAGCCACTGAATAGACCTTTTCCTGATCAAGAGGCCGTCCCCCAATGAGCACATTCCGGATACGCTGACCGACCGGAGCAGACATATCATAAACCACACGAATTCCCGATACCTGCAAAAACCGGCCGCTATGATTCGGCCACTGACTCACACCATGTTCCAACACCTGAAGAAGAGTTTGGCCCGTTAATGCAAGCGTCACCAGTGACGAATCAAATGGCAGTACCGACACTACGTCTCCCAACGTCACGGAACCGGAATCGAGGCTCCGACGAATTTGGCCGCCGTTCACCAGAGCCACATCCGTCCGAAGCCGGATCCTCAACAGATCTGCCAGCAAATTTCCGAGATTGGTTTCCTGCGTCCGAACCGAGGGACGCTCTCCATTCAAACGAACCAATGTGCGACCAATCACCTGGGAGGCCTGCTGGGAAAATCGTTCACGATACGTTTCCAAAATAGACTCCACCTGGGCATGCAAGGGAATGGATGCCGTCACCGGGATATTTTCAGCGCGTACATGAGACACAGATCGAAACTCTGTGGTGAGATCCAACCGTCCCAGAAATCGCCCTTGTCGATGAGTCTTGACAAAAACCGGCCCAGGGAATTTAAGAGAAAAAACCGGCTGAGGTGTTCCGGCGGCATACAATCCATCAAAACCTTCCGTATGACCTCCAATAATCACGTCTATGCCAGCAGCCCTCGCGAGAAGCGATAGATCCTCTTCCGTATCCTGATGCGTGAGGAGCACGACCAGATCAATGGAGTGTTCCTGACGCAATGCGTTCGCTTCCCGTTGGATTGCCGGCACGGAATCCACCAAGACGAGAGATTTGACGGCTTCCCGACTGAATGTATCCGGAAAATTACTCTGCCCGACAATTCCCAGGAGACCGATTCGCCATCCACCTATCCTGACCAAAGCCGAAGGTTGACACGGTAGCGGCCGATCATTTGACACCAGGTTGGTACAGAGCAGAGGGAACGTTGCCAATTGAGTTAACGTGGTCAGGTGATCAACCCCGAAATCAAAATCATGATTCCCTGCCACCATGCCTGCGTATCCCATCCTATTCATGGCCAAAATATCCGGCTCTCCCTTGAACCAGGACGAAAAAGCTGTGCCGATGAGGATATCGCCGGAATCGACAACAAGCACAGGGTGTCCTTCCTGCCGGATTTCATCAATCAGGGTGGCACGACGGGATAGTCCTCCCACAAGGGTATCCTCTGCACGGTCCAAGGGAAGGGCCACCCCATGATGTTCACTGGAATGAAGAATGACCAGAGTTTCAGCCGCAAGTACCGGACACTGTCCTAACAATAGCGCCGTACACCAGCCTATGCCCCAGCCTTTGAATTTGCGCATCGGATGAATCCCCATGCTCACCAAATCACACGCTAACGAGGAAATGCCTGATGACCGTATCAGGAAGAGGACGAATGCGTCACACAACGGAATCCCGTATCAGCATAGGGATATCCTTGGCGAAACCAGTTTCGAAACGACCGACGAAGCAACCTCCCTGCGGTTTGCGGCCCTCCGCCCTTCACCACAAAGTGATCATCATCAAAAAATCTGGATGAATACTCCGGATAGGTGGGAAGAGGTTGAAATCCCGCAAACGGGGAAAAGGGGGTGGAGGTCCACTCCCAACCATTCCCCACCAATTGAGCGACTCCGAAATGACTCTCCCCCAGAGGAGAGTCGGTCACGGACACAGGATCCCATCCTCCGAAATCAAAATGACCATATTGTGGGGAGGGAGAGTCTGTGCCCCAGGGAAATGGTTGATCGGATTTTCCGGTATTGCCATAGGCGGCGCGATGAAATTGGACTTCGGATGGTAGAGACATTCCGGCCCATTGCGCATAGGCTTCAGCCTGTTGATAGGTCACAAAGACCGGCCAATGTAAAACAAGCGGAACCTCTTCAAACATGGTTCGTAACCACCAGCCCCCTCCCCGCCGAATCCAGGATTTAGGCACTCCCCCGCCTTCCTGAACGAATTGCAGATATTGCTGATTGGTGACCTTATATCGGCTAATGGAAAAACCGGGAACGTGTACCTCATGTCGACTGAATTCATTGTCCCACCCAAACCCTTCCTTCGGATCACGGCCCAGGGTAGTTCGGCCATCAGGAATATCCACCATTTCATACTTGATCACATGTTCATCGAGTTGCAGACGGCCATCACTTGGGATTTTGTGATGGGAACCCAATTGACGGAGCAGGTAGGCGTTCGTCTCCGCATGCATCAATCGATGTTCCAAGGCCACATGGATGATATCTTCCGGAACCTCCTCCCAATGCTTATCAATCGTTTGCCGAATCTGTTGATTGTAGGCTTGCACCTCTTTCACGGAAGGCCAATCCGAGGGCATGTCCTGAGCAGATTGGCCCACGGGCGGATCAATGCCCGCTTCAAAAAGTTGATCAAAAGTTTGATGAAAAGACGACATCCCCAATGTCCACCGACAGATTTGATTCCAATCAAACGCTTCAACGTGCCCCAGATAGAACACCAGCCGATGGCGCTCAGGAATAGGCCGTTCATACAGAGCCTCCGGACTCATGAGTTCAAAGAACCGATCCGTCCGGGCACGAGCCTGTTCCAACTCCTGACGTAATTGTATTCGTACCGTCATCACCACACTCCCTGCAATAAGAATAATCAACCCTGCCTCAGGGGGAGACCTTGATTACTATACCGAAGCTCTTCCATCATCGAAAAGGTTTTCATTCCTCCTGTCACAATCAACCTGTTTCACAACATTTTTCCAAAACGCCGACCGTCGTCGAATGGTCCTCTCATACTGGCCATCCCCCGGCATCCTTGTTATCCTCCAGACAGATCAGTGAGTCGGGCTCGTGGCAATGTCATTCCGTTCACTGCACTATCCGGACAGATCAACCATCCAGTAACCGCAAGGCCCCCACCAAATGACTGCTTGGATGTTGGAAACGGACCAGGCCAGCAAACAATTTCCTGATGGAACGCTCGCGTTACACCCCGTTAATTGGGCCGTGGGAGAAGGGGAAACCATGGTGATTATTGGCGAGAGTGGATCCGGCAAGACGACTCTTCTTCGTCTCCTTAACCGCCTGGACGAACCCACGACTGGCACCATCTTCATCCAAGGTCAACCGGCCCGAAACCAAGACCCTATTCACCTTCGTCGAAACATGGGGTATGTACCCCAGGACGGAGGCTTATTTCCCCATTGGACCATTCAACGGAATTTGTGCCTCGTGCCCCATCTCTTGGGCTGGAGCAGCCAAAAACAGGAGAGCCAATTTCACCATTTGATGCAACTGGTCAATTTGGATTCGGGTCAACTGGCCGAACGCTACCCGATTGAATTATCCGGAGGGCAACGGCAACGGGTCGCCGTGGCACGAGCACTTGCCGCGAACCCGGTTATGGTTCTCCTGGACGAGCCGTTTGGGGCCTTGGATCCTCTCACCCGGCAGGAGTTGCAAGATCAATTTCTGACCCTCAAGCAGCGCATACAAAAAACCATGGTCGTGATTACCCACGATCTGGCGGAAGCCTTTAAACTGGCCGATCGAATCACGGTCCTCAAAGCCGGAGAAATCCATCAGATCGGCACCCCGCAGGAATTGGTCAACAGCCCGGCCACCCCTTACGTGCAATCGCTCGTTGACTCCCAAACATCTCCGTAACTGCGTGGTAGAACGGATCGAAGACTCATGCGCTCTGTGAAAGTTTCTCTTCGATTATTTTTCCCGTTCTGGGTACTGGGAATTTTGCTCCTTACACCCGGGCACTTCACCTCCATGGCTTCAGCAGAGAACACGATTACGGTCGGATCTAAAAATTTCATGGAAAACCGCCTGCTGGCCGAGGTCTTTGCACAGCTCATTGAGTCCAGAACCCGGTTAACCGTGACCCGTCGTTTGGGTTTGGCGGGGACACAAGTCTGCTTTGAAGCCCTGAAAACAGGCGGAATCGATCTGTATCCGGAGTACACCGGTACAGGGCTCGTCACGCTTCTCGGGGAACGGCCCATGGGAGAACCAACCGCCGTCCTCAATCGCGTCCGATCCCGGTTTCTTGAACGTTGGAATCTCTGGTGGATCGCCCCTCTCGGGTTTGATAACTCTTATGCGCTGGCCCTTCCTCGTGACCGGGCAAAAGCCTTGGGCGTCCGTACCATTTCCGATTTGGTTGAATTCGCCCCTACCTTCAGGGCGGGCTTCGGGTATGAATTTATCGAGCGCCAGGATGGACTGCCTGGCCTGACAAGGAAGTACGGGGTGCAGTTCAAGGAAGTCGTGGGCATGCAGGAAACGTTGAAGTACCAGGCCGCAGCCAAGGGGAATGTTGATCTGCTGGATGTCTACACCACGGACGGACGCCTGTCGGTTTATGATTTTCTGGTACTCGAAGATGATCAACATTTCTTTCCACCCTATGATGCCGCAGTTCTGATCAGAGGGGAAACGCTGGAGCAACACCCCGAATTGGCCCCCGTGCTCAGCCTCTTGACCAATGCGCTTACTCCCCAACGCATGCGGGAGTGGAACCTTCAGGTACAAGAGCAAAACCAACCCATCGCCCGGGTCGCACACGATATATTGCAGGACCTCAACCTCCTCACAGATTCTCAACCCTTGCTTTCAACGACACCTCCACAGGCCACACCATCCCTGCTTGTCTACATGTGGAATATGCGAGGAACCTTGGGGCATCGAACTATCGAACACTTGAGTCTGGCGGGGACCGGACTGTTACTCGGGATTGCCCTGGCACTCCCTATCGGTTTGCTGTTGGAACGATGGCGGACAGGAGCTGAAACGATCATCCGGGTCATCGGCATGTCTCAAACCATCCCGTCAATTGCGCTATTGGCCTTCATGATTCCCTTATTCGGAGTCGGTACTCTTCCGGCCATCATGGCATTATGGATTTATTCCCTGTTTCCCATTCTTCGAAATACCTATTCGGGATTACGGGACGCCTTCCCAAACGTCGTGGAAACCGGAAGAGCTCTCGGCATGACTGAATGGCAGATTCTCCGGTCCATACGGCTGCCCCTGGCAGCGCCCACCATCATGGCTGGCGTTCGAACATCAGCCATCTGGACGCTGGGAACCGCCACTCTCGCGGCCTTTATCGGAGCCGGAGGACTGGGCGTGCCGATTGTAGCCGGATTACAGCTGGCGGATGTGAATCTGATTTTATCGGGAGCCTTACCGGCGACCATCCTGGCTCTGGCAGTGGATGCCCTCCTGGCTTGGGTCGAACAGGCCGTCAAACCACGCGGACTGGAACCGGGTTACTAATAACTTGAAAGTCATGGCATTTTTTTTGTCGTACAGAGGACGAACCATATGGCCGAAAAGACTCCACCACACGGAATTCTTCTTTTCATGAGAGTTGCTCACAAGAAATGAGGCGGGTATATTGAATTAATGCATATTTACTATTGGTTAGTTTCAGTTTTTGCCACTCTCTATGTTGGAAACCTTATCCGCTAGCAAGGGGAAGAAGCCGCTGAATTGAAACAAGACCGGAACCGCATGTAACACGCATAAGACTAATATGGGCAATGCATTATTTCTCCTTTCTCAGACTTGTTCCATTTTGAATCTCGTAAATTTTTGCCGACACCCCTAATATGGTGCAGGGAGTTGATCCCATTAACAATTTCTAGAGAGTTATTATGACATTGCGAACAGACACAGCCATTTCCATTGATATTCCGCTGACCCGGGAATCCCCCGACCTTCTCAACACTCTAATCACCCGCGGCTTGATGCGGTCTCCCAAGACACTTCCCTCAAAACTCTTTTATGACGAGCGAGGATCCACCTTGTTCGAACAAATCTGTGAATTGCCGGAATATTATCAAACACGAACCGAGCATCAACTCCTCAACGAATGCGCTGATGAAATCGTATGTCTGACCGGAGCGCAGGAGTTGGTGGAATTAGGTTCCGGGGCTGCCACCAAAACACGCGTGCTCCTTGATGCCATGGCCAAAGCCGGGCATCTCCGCTATTACGTCCCCTTCGATGTGGATGAAAGTATTGTCCGGCGAGTCTCTGAAGAACTGGTACAGGAATATCCCGGCCTTCAGGTCCATGGCGTGGTTGGGGACTTTCTTGTTCATTTGGAACACATCCCGGAGGGGGGAAAGCGTTTGGTGGTCATCCTCGGAGGAACGATCGGGAATCTTCCGGCTGATGGAGCAAAAGATTTTTTGACGGCAGTCAATTCGGAAATGGCCTCCGGAGATTTTTTCTTACTGGGGATCCAACTGATCACCGATCGAACACGAATGGAGGCCGCCTACAATGACACCCAAGGCATCACGGCGAAATTCAATAAGAACATCATTCGCGTCCTCCGCAATAATTTCGGCGCAGAAAGCGATCCGGATTTTTTCGATCATGTGGCGCGATATAATGAGGAAGACCATCGCATTGAAATGTGGCTCCGCTCCCGCCAGGATCAAACCCTCGCAATACCTGACTGGAGTCTCTCCGTAGCCTTGAAACAAGGAGAAGAAATTCGCACAGAAATCAGCACAAAATACAACCAGCCATTGGCCGAACAACTGTTAGCCGCCTCAGGATTTGAGATGGTCAAATGGTATGCTGACCCGGACAACCTGATTGGACTGGCTCTGGCTCAAAAACCCTGACCTCACGTTGAGGGGAAAGTATAGGGGCCTTCAAGTCCCCTCCCTAGCCACTCCCGAGATCTTGCTCGAAGAGTCTTTCCTATACCCTTTCCATGCTCTACCTCAACCCGGCCGGACTTTCACCTTTCCATCCTGATGTTCAGCGAGAAGTCACAAAAACACTCGATATCTTCAGCCGGGAGTTATATTCCGAATCCGGCATCAAACTGTATCGGGAAATACTTGAGCAAAGCCGCCGAACGATTGCGAGTTGGTTGGAGTTAGAAGAATCTCAACAGATTGCATTCGTACCCAATACCACAACGGCTTGCAGCCTCACTCTTTCCCGAATTCATTGGAAATCTGGAGACATATTACTCACCACCACGCATGAAAATTCCACCATCCTCCATGAAATAGACGCGCTTCAGAATCGTGGCGTCAGGATTCTCTCTCTTGACCCGGACGCCACCATTGGATTCCTTCCTGCCTTGGAACGAACGCTGAACGAACACATCGTGAGGGCCATCGTGATCAGTCACGTGTCTCATCTGGACGGACGAATCTTTCCTCTGGCGTCCATTCAGGCATTGGCCAGGACTCACCGTGCCCTGTTCATCGTGGACGGCGCGCAAGCGGTTGGACAAATTCCCGTTTCCTTTCGGCACCTACAGACGGATACATATTTTTTTCCTGGACATAAATGGTGCGCCGGCCCCATGGGAACGGGAGCCCTGATTCTGAGTGAAGAATTTGTCAAGGCGCTTGCGGAGCCAAACAAGACCAAGGAGCATCCCACACCCGATCCACAGGATGGGACGAGCTTTGAACTGGGCACTCAAAACATCGGACTGATTGCCGGATTCGCTAAGGCATGCAGCATGAAACATCAAGAAGGATTACAAAATCCGGCACTCGACAAAATCCGTGAAAAATGGAAAACCTGTCTTCAACGGTATCAGGGCATGAAAATTTTAGAATGGGAGGGTCCTCACGCCCCGGGAATTCTTTCGATGGTCTGCCTGGAGGAAAAAACCGGAAAATTCATGCAAGCGGCAGCTTCCGCCCACTCCCTTGCCTGGAAAACTTTTGCTCATCCTTCCTACCCCTCAAAACTGTCCATTCGTATATCCTGGTCCACCACCACACCGCCAATTGATATCCACAAGGCATTTGCCTGCTTCTCTTCTTCTAAAAACGCTTAAGGCCCACACACGTTGTGCATGAGCCTTAGCGGAAATTCGGAATATTTTCTTGATT
The DNA here is from genome assembly GCA_050248735.1 of Nitrospirales bacterium. GTDB lineage: Bacteria > Nitrospirota > Nitrospiria > Nitrospirales > UBA8639 > JACKFE01. The sequence goes on from JBFWRU010000004.1 coordinate 72,906, forward strand.
TACGGTTGAACCAATACCGTGACCGACACGGCCGTCCAATCCGAAACAGGCATCTGCACCGGAAACACCTGGGCGGCGATTGATGGATCATGCACCTGTCCGGCACTCATTCCATCAGGGAACGACGGATCCTGCCCAACCGTAGCGGCAGGGGTATCCTGAATGTACCCCATTCCTTCACTTACAGAGACATTTTCGGACATCCCTGGCTCAGCCATAGTCATTTGAGGAGTTTCAATCTGATTGATTCCTTGTCCCGAAACCGGTGAGACCGAATCATCAGGAACGGTGATTAAGCCACGAGTCATATTGCCCACTAACTCTTGCCGCAAACTCGCCAAATGAGTCAGGGAGTTCATGGGCTGGGGCTGCCCACCCAGCCCCTGGGCATTCCCCCCGGCCACGGCCTGGCGAATGCGCTGAGCCAATTCAAGCGTCGTACTGGCAAATACCCGGATCGTATCTACACCCGGAGGATTGGCATAATCCCAATGGAATCCTGCTTGATTACCCGTTTGCAAGGAATCAGGCAATAACACCGTTCGACCGGCGTTGATAAATCCACCCTGGTAAAAATTGGGATTTTGATAGGAGTTTGGAAACAACACATTGACCGCACCTTCGGCATCCACATCCACAATCGTAATATAGCAATCCGTATCGGAGGTGACTTCCAACTGCAAACTGTTTGAGAGAGAACGAGGTTCCTGGTTTTGCCGGATGTGATAGACCGGAGCCTCCATTTTGTCGCTGACGACGGCAATCCCCCGTTCTCCGAGCTGCACCACCCGCACGCTGAGGTGCATTTGGCTGGCAGGATTTTCCAACCCCAGCAATTGTGAGGCATTTCGAGATTGCACCAAGATCTGAGACAACGAAGCAATGGCTTGTGTGTTGGGTTGGGCAGGAAGCGACATGACTTCCTTCGTCCCATCCGCGCTCATCACATGAAGCCCGTCACCCCGACTCTCCACGACAAAGCGGGCAAATTCATGTTCTCCCACAAATTTTACATCACCCAGTTGTTGGCCCAGCCTCGACTTCAGTTGATCGGCCAAAGCCGGGGGAACATTGCGAAGCGCCACCGGAATAGCTTTGGATTCCGGAGCCTGAGCCACCAACACCGCACGCCCCTTCGAGGCCACGTTGACCTCTTTTGGAGAAATCGTCGCAACCGCATGTTGGCCATTCACACCGTTCACCACGGCAAACGCCTGAGCCTGAGCGGGATCGAACATTGTCTCGCCCTCGGGATAGATGCCCCAAACGGAACCTGGCGCTGCCCCGAGTTGTACGGCATTCACTAAGAGCAATTGATGATTTTTTTGAGGTTGAACGGACACCCAGGGGCGGCGGGCGGTCTCAATAGGCGTTTCGGCAACCACACTGCCTTGAGCCGCTGAAGCAAAGAACGGCTTTTCAATACGCGCCTTCGTGGCCTCCAACTGCGGTTCGGGCATACTCGTCCGCCCGAATTGATTTTGGATGCGTTTCAGTTCCTGCTTGGCTCCCGCAAAAACCTCACGGGTCGACGCGCCCATCGGAGCGGATTGCAGACTCTTAAAGAGCGAGTGGGTGAAAAACCCATGGTAGCGGCCATCTACCGGCCCATCCAACGCCTCTTCATGAGAAGCTGCGCCACTGAATAACACATAGGGATGAAAATTCACCGGCACGATCGCACGCGTGGTCACGCCACCTCTTTTGTATAAGCCCACGCGATCATCCGCGGGAACCGATCGCACACGGACTTCCAACCCACGGGTTGCAGTACCTGAATGACAGGAATCCAACACCACAACGGCCTGAGTGGTTTTTAACTGAGACAAAATGGTTTCCAATTCATCGTCAGTAATGTCCGGGATACCTTCCGTCCGTCCGTCCACCGGCACAATCGTCTCATCTAGTTGATCCTCGGGTTCATCACCGTTTAAGTCCTGGACCTGAGAGCCATGCCCGGAATAATGGATATACACCACATCGTTTGGACCTGCTTCTTTGACGATTTGGTTTAAGGCTGAGAGGACTCCGGCACGGGTGGCCTCTTCATCCCGCACCGTGCGTATACGGTTTTCGGGAAACCCATATCGGGAGGCCAAAACCTGGTGGACCAAATCAATGTCATTTTTGGCACCAGGAAGACGAGGCAACACCTGATATTTGCCAATTCCGATTAACAAGGCCCGTTTGACCGATGGGGAACCGGCACCAAAGGCCGGAGTCGGATCGGCTAAGAGGGTCTGTCCAAGAAAAACCGCAATCAGAAGAATCAGAACCAAGGGGTGGAAGGACTTCTGCATGTTCATGTTCAACCTCTTATCAAGCCTGCTGTGAATTGTTAAATAGTCTATCGGGCTTTGCGTCATCTCTCAACCTTTTGTTATCCAGTATGTCTACGCGTTACCACAAAAGGTTCAAATTTTCGAACAATCATGCGGCATGGTCGTCACCGCGTAACCTCATTTTAGTGGGTCGATCCTCAAGAGACCCAACGCCTCGTCATGAGCGGTCTTCATATGATTATCCCCCAATCTCATGATCCAAGATCGGACGGATTGGGCAGAGGTACACAGGAAGTCCGATTCAAAGGTCTTTCCCTATTGTCTTCTTATGCCTCCTCGCCTATGCTAGAGGCCCAATTCAATCAGATTCTTTTTTTCTTCTTCGATAAACAATGACTGATACTGGCCCTTTCTGCCTACGAAGTGTTGAAATAATCTCCGGAGGTGCCCAAAATAGTTTGACTTGGAAAGTCGGCAATTTCATGAGGCACACCGGCAGTGCCCACAACTGCCACGACTGGTGGAGACACCGGACCGACAGAGGAGTACCTGAGAAAGGCCAAGCGACCGAAACGCCGCTGGCAGCACGATTCAACATCCCCTCCAATTGAACCCCCAGCCTCATGGACACGACCAACTGGCAAGACGTGACAGACCTGAACCTGCTGAAGGCCTGTCTTCCCAACAATGAAGATGCGTTCGCGGCCCTCTATCAGCGATACGAGAAACGGGTGTTTCAATATTTAATGACCGTCGTCAACGATGCCACATTAGCGGAGGAAATACTGGTAGAAGTCATGCTGGCGATTTGGAAGGGAATCAAGACTTTTCAAGGGCAATCCAAAGTTTCAACCTGGATTTTTGGCATTGCCCATCATAAAGCCGTGGACGCCTTGCGGAAAGTGACCAGTCAACAACGGGGCGGAACGCCACTTGACGACATCCTGGAATCGGCTGAGTCGGGCCACAATCCTTTGGAAGATGCCCAATTACACCGGATGGCCGCGTTGACCAATCAGGCCATCGCGACCTTATCCCCTGATCACCGGGAAATTCTCCACATGGCCTTTTTCGAAGAATTATCGTACCCGGAAATTGCCGAGCTGCTACACATTCCGGTCAATACCGTGAAAACCCGTGTGTATTATGCGAAGCACCAGCTGAAAAAAAGCCTTCAGCATCAAGGAGTCACCGAGGAGATGATCTAGGAATTCATCATGGAACCTGAACAACCCATCCATACCGAAGCCACCCTGCTCTCAGGGTATGCAACCCGAACGCTTGACGAGAAAGAGCATCGACAGGTTGAGCAACATCTCAAAAACTGCTCAGCCTGCCGACAGGAGCTTCAGGAGGTGACAGCCATGCAAGCCGCTCTCAAAACCGCGATCCACCAACGGCAAGGACCTTCCCCAGCCGCGTTTGCCAAGGTCATGAACCGCATCCATCAAGAAACACAAACCGGCTCGCAGGAGATCAAACTTGGTGTGAAACCCACGTGGTGGGAGCACATTGAGCATGTCTTCCGTTCCATGTTTGAAGTACGATGGGCTCCAATCCTGGCCAGTTTCCTTATTATAGGACAAGCCGTATTGCTGCTCTCTGTGTTGGGAGGATCTGGAGATCAGGCTGGAACCAAGTCGGGACCCGTCTACGAACGGGGCATCCCTCAGGGGACAGCTGCAATTCCTCTCATTAAAATCCACGTGAGTTTTGTTGAAACCGCACAGGAAATTCACATCAGGGGCCTCATCCAAGATTTGGGGGGCCGGATCATTGATGGGCCTACCGTGGACGGCCGATACACCCTAGGATTTCAGGTAAGCCAAGGTCTCAACTCCGACGCCATCCTCACCCAGCTCAAGAAACACCCGGAACTTGTTCAAACCGCCCAACCTCTGGGTTCTTGAACCTTTGCCCCCTCCCTCACGACTGACTCCATAACAACAGCGTTTCTGCTTTTCTCCTGGTGCAAAACATGAAGCCGGACCTGAGAGGCAATGTATTTGCCCTTTTAATGGGCAGAACCTAGAATGAACCGATTAACCCATAGAAGCATGTCACAAATTATGAACGGCACGACCCTCCATCATTTCAAGAACTTATTGCAGGCTGCTCTTGGCAGACTCAGGAAGCAACACCTTCCTGTCTTTTTACTGGTCGGGGTTTGCCTACTCATTCCCGGTTACGGGCAAGCCGGTTTTCTGGATAAAGCTCTCGATTTTGGAAAAGACCTTCTGGGCAAGGCAGCCTTAAATTACTCCAATAAATACGAACAAAAGTTGAACCAACTCCTTCAGTCCCTGCGTCAGCCTGGAATCGTGAATCAACCGTTAATTCAAGGAATCACACCAGGCAGCCCGTATGACCCGAACGCCCCGTATGGGACAACCGACCCCACCTACGGTACCCCATACGGGGGAGATCCTTACGGACAACAATCGGGATACGGTCAAGGCACTCAACAGTGGGGGTATTACGGACAAACCTCAGGGGCTGGATATCCGAACGACCCATATTCCGGGGGTTATCCTTCCAACGACCCTAATTACGGCGGGTATCCCTCCAACGATCCTTATAACAATCCCAACTCCGGCTATCCCCAAGGAGAAGCCTATGGGCAAAATCAGGCCGGGTACCCCAACGATCCCTACAACCCCAATCCGGATTACTCGCAGGGTGGAGCCTATGGACAAACTCAGGGAGGCTATCCCACCGGTCCGACTTACGGCGGGTATCCACAGACGGGCCAACAGGGAGGCAACTACGGACAATATCCGAATCAGGGCTACCCCGCCGATCCAAATTATGGAAATGATCCCTATGCCGACTCCAATCAATACGGTCAGACACAGGGGGGACAAGACCCCTACGACCAATATGGTGGGGGTGGATATTCGGCACAACCGGCTGTCCCCGCCCAGCAAGGCGGGTATGACCCGTACCAACCGCAAGCAACCAATCCCCCGCAAGAACCGACCTACGCACAGCCGTCAATCCCTCAGTACCCTACGGATCCTGGGGTGCAGATACCCGAACAACCTACAGGGCAAGTATTGGAAGCCCTCCAACTGGACGTGGCCCTCGTCAAAAAAACCCTAGTGAATGGGGCAGAAACCCTTCTCCCCATTCATGACGGAGATATCCTGATGGATGGGCGTGGCAACGCCAAGGCCGGTGATAAATTCCGGATCATGTTCAGGGCAAAAACCGATTGCTATGTCTATGTCATTGCCATTGATGGATCTGCCTGGGCCCAGGGAGTGTTTCCGTCCCTGACATCCCCTTTTGAAAACCCCGTCAAGCAAGGAAAACAATATGTCATCCCTGAAGGCAACAACTGGTTCAGCCTGGATCAGTTCAAAGGGCTTGAAACAGTCTTCTTTGTGGCTTCCCCGGAAAAGCGTCAGGATATCGAGGAAATCCTCGCCAGTATTGCCGGGCGGGAACGGCATCCCAAAGCCAAGGCCCAACCGGTTACGGAAGCACCAATCATTCCGGCCGGATTCCATCACAGCCAACAAAGTTCTACTCCATTCACTATCGACCGGAGCGGCGAATCGGATCAGGGAATACTGCCAACGACCTTTTTCACCCAAAAAGCCGGTGAGGCCTTACGAGTTACACGATGGTTCCGGCACCAATAGGAAAGTCTGACACACTTAGCATTTTATGACACGCCGTCTTGAAGACACTGTCCACTGCCTATCCTTCGCAACACAGCCTGTTCCAAGGCAGCCGCCGGGAAAGGTCGAATCCCTTTCGAAAGCCGTCGCATTCGGAAGAGTTCGTCAGATCGGCAAAGGGGCGGGAACGCTACGGGCGATTTTTTTCAACATCCTGATAGAGGTTTCATCATGAAGACCCATACCCGGTCCGTCATCGCCACCGTCCTGATCTCGACCATGCTAATTTCCTGCACCACGCCCAATGGACAAGGAAGCTTTTCCCAAGGCAATCCCTGCCAACCCGGGGGCTCACAATTTTCACAGAGTCCAATGGCGAGTTTTGCCAAGCAGGTCATTCTTAATCCGCTGGCCAGTATCGGGGGCACATTATTGGCGACCGCAGCCGCAAATTACAGTCAACTATACACGGGCAAGTTGAATACGCTCTTAACCAAACTAGTCACGCCGAAAAAGAAAAAACAGAAGAACCAATCGGCACCGGGCTATGACCAAGGCTATTATGACCCCGGATACCAACAAGGCCAACCGGATTATAATTCAGGGTATCCACAAACCATTGACCCCAATACCGGGCTTCCGGTCCAGATCGATCCTAACACTGGCCTCCCGGTGCAGACCGATCCCTATGGCCAACAAACCTATCCATCTGATCCCTATGCACAACAAGGCTATCCTCAGGAACCATACGGTCAGATCGATCCCAACACCGGGCTTCCCGTTCAGACCGATCCCTACGCCCAACAAGCGTATCCTCAAGATCCATATGCTCAGATTGACCCCAATACCGGCCTGCCCGTTCAAATCGATCCCAACACCGGTCTCCCGGTACAGACCGATCCCTACGCCCAACAAGCGTATTCTCAAGATCCGTATGCTCAGATTGATCCCAACACCGGCCTGCCCATTCAAATCGATCCTAATACCGGTCTTCCCTTAGACCCACAACAAGGCGGGATACAACCACGTGGAGTACCGGGCCAGCTTCCCCACGCAACATTTTCACCAACGCCTTGCCAACAACAGGGGAATCCTCAGGCTTACCAGGCCAGCCAACCATACGGATACGACCCCAATGTGGCGCAACAGGGACAGACTTACCCGAATGATCCAAATTATCAGGGACAAGGCTACGACCCCTATAGTCAACAACAAGGACAAAATCCCTACGGGCAGCAGACTGACCCTTATGCTCAACAAGGGTACTCACAGGATCCCTATGCCCAACAAACCTATCCCTCTGATCCGTACGCCCAACAGGCCTACCCCCAGGATCCATATGCTCAGGGTAACCCCCAACAAGATCCGTATGCCCAGCAAACTTATCCGACAGATCCCTACGCTCAACAAGCTTCCCCTCAGGATCCCTATGCCCAACAAACCTATCCCTCCGATCCATACGCCCAACAGGCCTACCCCCAAGATCCATATGCTCAGGGCAACCCCCAACAGAATCCCTATGTCCAGCAAACCTACCCACAAGATTCCGCCACACCGACAGACACGCAAAACCAGGAGGCCGGAACTCCGATCGGATTGGACGTCGTCATGGTTAAGAAAACCATGCGGAACGGCGCCTCAGTCGTACTGCCGATTAAGGACGGTGATGTCTTGCGAGACGGACGTGGCGACGCAAAGGCCGGGGATAAATTCCGGATTATGTTCCGCCCCAACACAGATGGCTACGTGTACATCGTAGCCATCGACGGTTCAGGTTGGGCCCAGGGCATTTTCCCACCGGCCACCGCCCCACTAGCCAATCCAGTGAAAGCCGGAGAGCAATATGTCCTTCCCGAAGCCAACAACTGGTTCAGCCTGGATCAATTCAAGGGGATTGAAACCATTTTCTTCGTAACGTCGAAAGAACAACGACAGGACATTGAAGAAATTCTCCAAAGCATTACCGGACGTGAACGCCCCGCATCCGAAAGTCCACAACAGGTTACCAAGGTGGCCATGGTTCCCAATGGTGTGGGAGGAGCCCGCCCCAGCACCAAAGCATTCAGTCTCTCCGGTGGATCGGGACAGGATGAAACCATTATTCCAACCAGTTATCTGGCCCAAAAGGCCGGCCAGGATTTGCGGCTCACTCGCTGGTTCCGCCACGAATAAACCGGACAACTAAGACCCGAAGGGCCACCATTACCAAAAGACTCTTTATGTCCAAATCTCCCTCACCAGATCCTTGGCTACTCCTGATCATCAGTTTGCTTTTCAGCGGTTGTATGGCGCTCCCCTTTTTAATTCCTCCACTGGTGGAATTCGGCGCCAATCTCTTGAGAACCGCGGTCAACAATTACGGAGATACCCACGAACGAAACATGGAAAACCTGCTGACGTCGCTCCGACAGACAACCAACCCATTGATGCAGCAAGGCATCAATGGCAATCCTTATGGAGCCGATCCCTACGGACAAACAGGGGTCTATCAACAACCCGGATACGCCAATCAGGAGTACCAGGCAACACAAGGGTATCCATCTGCTCAGGGTTATCCCAACCCGCAGGACTATTCACAACAGGCATATGATCCCTATCAAACTCAAGCCCAGCAGCCGCACTACAGCGGGAATACTCCCTATTCAACGAACCCTTACCCGAATCAGGGACAACAGACACAACCTTATGGGGGCAATCCTGTGTACTCCGATCAACAGGCCACGGTCCCCGGCTATTCCCCCTATCCTCAGAATCAATATCCGCAGCAGGGCAGTGCCTACCCGAATAATCAAAACGCTTATCCCAATCAGAACCCGAATCAGGCGCCCTATTCCAATCAAAGCTCCTATCCACAACAGGACCAGCTATATCCGGATACCTCGTACCCGACAAATCAGCCTGCGCAACCCTATTCCGCACCATATGGCAATACCGAGATAGCACCCGCACCGTCGTATCCGAATCAACCCTCACCAGCACTCGAAAACCAAACCGCTCAGGCCGAAACGGCACAGCCCATCACCGAACCGATCAGCCTGGATGTGTTGCTGGTCAAAAAACATGTGGTGAATGGCGTGCAGTCCTACCTGCCCATCAAGGACGGGGACATTCTGCTGGATGGGCGTGGAAATGCACAGGCAGGTGATAAATTTCGCGTCATGTTCCGTGCAAAAACTGATTGCTATGTCTACGTGATTGCGGTGGATGGTTCGGCTTGGGCTCAGGGCCTGTTTCCCTCGGCTTCCAGCCCGTTCGCCAACCCGGTCAAAGCCGGGCAACAGCATGTCTTGCCGGAGGGCAATAACTGGTTCAGCCTGGATCAGTATAAAGGCATTGAAACCATCTTCGTGGTCGCCTCGCACGCCCCGCGCCGGGATATCGAACAAATCCTCACCACCATTACCGGCCGGGAACGCAATCCGACAGACAAACCTCAATCCGTCAGTGAACCCGCCATCGTTCCCGATGGCTATGCTGGCACACGTCCAAGTTCTTCCCCGTTTGCCTTACAGACCTCACAGCAGGAGCAACAGGAATTACTTCCCACCACCTACTTCGTCAAAACAGCCGGGGAAGACCTCCGTATCACCCGCTGGTTCCAACACCAGTAGATAAAGGGATGTTCCAGGCAACAAGATACGTTTAACAATCTAAGGGCGCGTAAATTTTCGTTAGAGGATTCATGAAAATTGAAACCATCAACTGCGAGAATAGTAACGATACAGATCTCTGGGCAGATTTTAAAGAAAGCCTTCTGAGCGCCTTGAAGGGTACAGTCTTTCATCTCACAAGCCAACATGCATTTGGCTTGATCCAGAAGTCTGGGGCGGTAGAACACAACAAGAACGAATGCTTCAATCTCAATACCGGTTCCTTAAAAAGTTTTGGCCGACTAATGGGGTGGGTCTGTTTATTCGACCTCAGGCATGCCAAACCGGAACTAATTACCGACATACTTGATCGTTATGATTTTTGTCATCCCCCTGGAAATCTTGGAAGCACTGAAGGCAGCGAGAATTGCTCAAAACGTGCTCTGGCATACTTAATTCTCGATCCACGCTTTTACGGTCAGCTTATACACTATGAAAAGTACATCGAACATACAAGAAAAACTGGGCAGTACCCAATGGCAATTCCGAAAGTGGAAACCTGGATAGCCAATCGGATTCCTATTAAATGGCTCGAGAAGGTTATCCTGACAAAGATCGGCACAATAATGACACAGGCGCAAATTCAACGTGCTCGGGTATTGGAACAGGCACATCGGAACTTGCCATGGAATCGGGATTACCGGTAAGGCAACTCATGACACCCAAACAGGTCGTACGAAAATGGATCGAGCTATTTAACGCAGCGGACATCGATGGATTGGGGCAACTCTATGCTCCGGAAGCCGTGAATCACCAAGTCGTCATGGAACCACTCAGGGGAAGAAAAGCCATAAGAGAAATGTTTACAATTGAATTCGGACGGGCCAGGATGGAATGTCTCGAAGAAAATCTTTTTGAAGATGGAAATTGGGCTATTCTCGAATGGCGTGACCCGCTCGGGTTGAGGGGTTGCGGGTTTTTTCACATACAAAATAGTCAGATTGTTTTTCAACGGGGATATTTCGATCAACTGAGCTTCTTTAAAGCCCAGGGACTCCCGATCCCTTCTGATTATCTGGGTTCCTAATTCCTTCTCCATTTCAATCAAAACTTGCGTTCAATCCCTAACAGCGTGACAGAAATTCCAAAAGATCGAAGAATTTGGATCTTCAGCATCCTTTATTTTTAGGTGATTTTGTCTCCACCCGTAGGCGTAAGCCTACGATTGGTCCGGCTATCCCTTCAATTTGTTTCTTCAATCCCGTCCGGCTTTATTTGATCCAGACCTAGATTGACACTTTATTCTTGCAAATTCTAGGCATAGCGCCAGACAGCATGAACTTTGCACATCTTCCCTCCCCTTGAGGTGGCCAGGTGTATCTCTTGAATCACAGCATAAAAGTCTGGGGAGTGCGACGGATTTGCCATCAGCGTTTGAGTTGGTTGTCATATTCCAGACTCGGTGGGGGGGGAACCCAACATGACAAAGGATGGCGCCTGGGCATGGATCAGCCCGGGATAATATGCAAACGCCTGGAGATAGCTGCCTGGGTTAGGGGCCGTTTCATTGCATGAAATTCTGCTAGGGACATCCCCTAGATAATCTCCTCATGGATAGACAAAAACCTGGGCTTTCCTCAAAATATATATCAGCCAGAACTAGACAGGGCCCACACCACAATATGCTATACTGGGCCCGGATATTTACTCCCAAGTTTGAATACAGCCCGGACGAAGACAAATGAATCTTTTTCGCTCATGGTTCCAAGTCAGTTTTTTCTCAGTAACCTTCCCGGTGGTCTGTCTCTTGCGACAATTCGGGGGAAGAATGTGGGGTGCTCCGAACCCGTTGTTCGCAGTTGGAAACGACCCGTCGTGTCCCTTAGGCTTCCAGACTGTCCACGTCGGACCATGAATAACCGGTCCTGCGCCGGATAGTTGGACCAAGCACCCCTGTTTATACGACACAGATTTATTTTTCCTCACGTAAGCAGGAAGAACCGAGGCCTTGCATAGAATCATTCCCCGATAACAATAGTTCGCTTAACTTCGTCATTATAATCAGGAGTGTCCGTAATGTTGAAAATGTTTCACGCGCTGATAGTCATGTTGATGATGTGGCCCATGCAGGCTGCAGCGGGCTTCACCTTGGACCAGGTGGTCCAAAAAGCCAAAGCCCTGGCGGAAAAGCCATATGAAGCCCCTCAACCCGTTTCAAAATTTATGCGTGAAATTTCCTACGAAGCCTATCAGGGCATCCGGTTTAATCCGGACCGGAGTCTGTGGAAAGACAGCCAGGCGAATTTTCAGGTCATGTTCATGGCCCCGGGATTGTATTACACGCACCCCGTCACACTAAATGTCATCGAAGCTGAAGGTCCTCGGCCTTTACTCTTCAAGAAAACCGACTTTGTCTTTGCAGACCCCGAAGTCGAAAAACGGGTGCCGGCCGATGTGGGGTTTGCGGGGTTCAAACTCACGTTTCCCTTTAATAAAAAAAATGAGCAAAACCAGTTTTTGGTGTTTGCGGGTGCCAGTTATTTTCGCGGGGTGGGGAAAGACAACGCCTTTGGCATTTCCGGACGAGGCATTGCAATTGATACCGGACTGCCCAGTGGAGAGATCTTTCCGGCATTCACGGAATTCTGGCTCGTGCGCCCCTCTCCGGATGCCAAAGAGATGATGGTCTATGGGTTACTGGATAGCCCAAGCCTCACCGGGGCCTATCAGTTCACCATTATTCCCGGCAGCACGACAAAGCTCAAAGTCCGAACCTTTCTCTTTCCCAGAAAAGATATCCAGTTACTCGGCATCGCGCCGCTGACCAGCATGTTTTTTTACGGCAAAAATACGCCACGTCCCACGGGAGAATGGCGTCGCGAAGTGCACGATTCGGACGGATTGCAGATTCATGACGGCATCAGCGGCGAATGGTTATGGCGGCCCCTGTTGAATCCTGAAACGCTGGAAATGGATTTTTTTAGTACGGACAATGTCCAGGGCTTCGGGTTATTGCAACGGGAGGGGAAATTTTCAAGTTATGAAGATCTGGCCGCTCACTATGAAAGACGTCCAAGCGCCTGGGTAGAACCGCAGGGTGACTGGAGACAGGGGAAAGTGGTGCTTGTCCAACTTCCTACACCCGATGAAACCAATGACAACATCGTGGCGTTTTGGACACCCAAAGCCCCGGTCACGCAAGGAACGCCGTTGGAGCTGGCCTATGACATCGGATTCGGAAAGGCTGATATTCCACAAAATCCCATGGGGACGGCTGTCAACACCTTTATCGGAGACGGCAATCGTATCGGGGGCGGACGTGTTCCACAATCCTATCGAATCATTATCGATTTTGCCGGGGGGCCACTGAGCAAACTACCGGCCAACGCTCCCGTCAACGGTCAGGTCACGGCATTGGAGGAGGGCGAAATTCTGGAACATTTCGTGGAATACCATGAACAGATTAAAGGATGGCGATTATCTATCCTTGCCAAACCTGCGGCCAAAAAGCCCCTGCACTTGCGGGCCTATCTGAATACCGAGGCGACGGCATTGACAGAAACATGGACTTATCGCCTGCCGGCCAATAACCGTATCCTGGTGAAAGAAAAAGAATAATGCCTCGATCGCTTGCCGAGCAAATGCTCTCGCGAATATGCGATTATCTCACGGCCATGGGCGTGGAATTAACCCGCGAGGTCACTACGCAGGCACTCGTCTTAGTTGAAGAAGGACTGGCTTCCGACAAGGAAGATCCCCTGCATTTTGTGATGACGAGAGTCCATGATCATTTTACGATTCGGATCCCCGAACTCCCTCCCACCGTTCCCCCCATCAGACGCGGCAGCATGAGTTTTGAAAAATGAAAACTCGTGACGCAGCCTTCGAAGCGGTCCACAGCCCACCTACCACAGGACTTCAGGTGAGCTGGAAAAGGGTGGCCTGGTTCCGGCGCGCCCTGCTAACCACCCTGGTTCTCATCCAATCGCTCGTTGCCTCTTCGTATATGATCGCCGTGCTTCCGTATCACGGGGGCAATCTCGTCGAGATGGGGATTATCGCCTTGTTTTTTGTGCTGTTTGCCTGGATTTCAGTTGGATTCTGGATCGGCATGTTCGGCTTTATCATCCGGTGTTTCGGCAGGGACTCCCATTCGTTACTGGGACGGCATACGTTAACGGATTTAGATTCACAAGGCCTGTCACGCACGGCCGTGGTCATGCCGATCTACCACGAACCCATTCCCCGGACATTCGGGGGAATTCGTGCGGTGTATCGATCGGTGGAGCAAACGGGTCACATTGCTCATTTCGATTTTTTCATTCTTTCCGACAGTCGGAATCCGGATGTCTGGTTAGCCGAACAAGCCGAATGGCACCAATTGAGTCAGGAGCTAGGAGCAGGCGGCCGCCTGTTTTACCGGCGACGGAATCTGAACCAACATTATAAAAGCGGCAATATCGCCGACTTTCTCCGCCGTTGGGGCCGGGACTATGAGTATATGATCGTTCTCGATGCCGATAGTCTCATGGGTGGCGAGACCCTGGTCAAAATGGTGCAGCTCATGGAGGCGGAACCTCAAATAGGCATTTTGCAAACCAGTCCCACCTTGATCAATGCCCGTTCGATGTTTGCACGGGTACAACAGTTTGCCAACCACGTCTACGGCCCTTTGTTTACCACCGGGTTGGCCTTTCTGCAATTGGGGGATGCCGTGTATTGGGGGCACAATGCGATCATTCGAACCCACCCCTTCATGCGGCATGGCGGATTGAAACGGCTGAACGGACCAGGGCTCTTCCACGGCTCGATCCTCAGTCACGACTTTGTGGAAGCGGCCTTGATGGGACGGGCGGGTCATGAGGTCTGGCTGGAACCGAATCTATCAGACAGTTATGAAGAATCCCCTCCCACGCTGGTGGACGACCTGCAACGCGATAAACGATGGGCCAAGGGCAACCTGCAACATCTGTGGGTCATGCTCTTTGAGCCGCGATTGCGTCTGGCTCATCGCATGGCCTTTTTCAACGGGATTATGTCCTATCTGGCTTCGCCGTTATGGTTGGCCTTTTTGATCCTGACTACCATCGAGGCCGCACGTCTGGTGTTGTATCCCATCAATTATTTTCCGCAACCCCATAGCCTGTTTCCCCTTTGGCCGGAATGGAATCCGGAATGGGCGATCGGACTGGCCAGCAGTACCCTGTTTCTGCTGTTTTTGCCGAAATTTCTGGCGATTATCGATGTCATTCGCAGTCGTCGCAGGACATATCATGGTGGCATCATGCGTTTGCTGGCCAGCATTCTCATGGAAATTATCGTGTCATCCCTCCTGGCTCCCATTCGCATGCTGGCCCATACTCGTTTTGTCCTGGAATCCCTGTTCAACGTGACCCTGCGTTGGGCGGGACAGAATCGGACAGATGAAACCCGCTGGTCGTCGGCTATCCTCAACCAGGCACCGGGCACACTGATTGCCGGATCGTGGGCCGCATTCGCCTTCTGGCTGGATGAGATGTTTTTTTATTGGTCCCTGCCGGTTGCCGGACCGTTGGTTTTTGCGGCACCGACCTCGGTCTTTCTCAGCCGCGTGGGCCCCGGCGACCGTCTGAAGCGTTGGAAGATCTGGCGGATCGCAGAAGAACAAAACGGCTCGCCATTGCTGGACGATGTGTATTCAAGGCCCAAAGCCTTTTGTGAGAATGGGACGAAATCTTCCTCACCGGCCGTTCAAGCGATCCTGGATCCCGTCCTGAACCGGGTCCATCAAACCATCGCCCATGCCCATCGGGGCGGGAAAAAGCAGGAAATGATTCTCGCGCTCCGCGAACGATGTTTTCAGCAGGGGCCGGAAACGCTCACCCACAAGGAATTAAGCCATTTGATGCGCGACCGTGCCAGCCTGCAATGGCTCCATGAGCAGGCCTGGCAGGCTCCACCAAACTCGTATTGGGGAAAAGCCCTTCATCGTCATTTTCAACACCGGACGGATTTGACCCTCACCTGACCAGTCCCGCTCTGTCCATAGCTCCCTCAACACTGCGCCGATCCAATTTCAATCATTTCCGGGTATTCTCCTTCTCCTTTTGGTTTTTCTACCTTATCTTCACAAAAATTCTCTCCTCGCTCACCAGACTGGATTACCCTCACCCTATCCAGTAAGATGCGCCATTCCCTGACAACCGGGCGGCAAGGAATGGTTCATCCCTTGATGATCACTCATCAACGGTGAACCATTCTCTTTTTTCAATCGACAAACAGAAAAGACCACACGATTAGGTACTCCTGAATCAAATGGAAGGTACAATCATGCGATTCCCTCGACGACCACAGTCTACATCCCTGATGTCATACCTCACCGCTGCTCTCGTGTTTTTGAGCACAGGAGTGCAGGCCGATGACTCCCTGAATAACCAAACCATCCAATTGGAAAAGCCAGCCTACTTTGCCACCTTGAACGGAGACGACCTCCAGCTACAACCTGGAAATTATGAGATAGCCCCTTTACCTGACGGGCTTGAGATCATTCCCACCGATGGACAGCCCCCCATTCAATTGGCCACCACTCTGGACACACATGATCAGGGTTTGTCCGAACCAATGGCGGTTTCCGTTCCCGGGATACCGGATGGGGATTCTGCAGACCGGCATGTGCTTGCGCTGTTTTTACCGGGTGGGCTGGTCTATGAAGCAGAGGGCACGTATAGCGGAATTCGCTCCCGTGCGATTGGTCCGCAAGACCTGATCACCGATCCGATGACCATCTATCTTGAGAAACCGGTGCACTTCCCTTCCCCTGATGGAAATGTCCTTGAAGTGAAGCCGGGAACTTACACCGTGGAGAGCACCGAACAAGGGATTCGGTTGTTGACCCCTGATTCAGAAGGCGGCCTCCTGTTGGAAATCCAACAGGAAAAAAATGATGGATTATTAGATACCTCCGTAGCGCTGTCTTTACCAGGCGATGCCGAGACCGAAGCCGACCTGCATTTTATCGTTCTGATGAATCCTAAAGGAGAAACTCTTCAGGCTTCAGGAACCTATAGCGGCATCCATCCACGTGGATTTTTTCAAAATATCGGCAAGGGTGCAAAAAGAACAGTGAACCGCGCCAAAGGCACCGTCAATCGGATTGGACAAGGTGCCAAACGCACCACTCAACACATCGGGAAGGGCATCCAAAAGACCGCCAGGGATGCGGGAAAGCTGGCTCAAAAAGCGGCACTGGAAGCCAAGAAGAAAGCTGAATGGGTCGCCAGACAGGCCGCGCAGGGCGCCCTCATTGCCGCCAAAGCGGTCTGCAAGGCTGGCCTGACGGCCACCCGTATTGCGGCAGAGGTACAGGCCAAAATTTTAGGCCCGATTATGGGGGAACTGGCCAAAGCCCTCCAGATGGACAAAGCGCAAGCCGCCCTTCGTCAAGCCATCAATACAATCAAACAACAACAGGGACCGGCTATCCAGCAGGCCATTAACGCCGGATTGACTCTGACCGACCCGAAAAATATCAAAACCGTCAACCAATTGATGGACCCGAACCGCATGTGCGAGAAACCGGCGGCCACCGTGCAAAACACCTTTAAAAAGATGATCGGGGCTCCCTTACGTGCGGCCCTGACTGAGTCCCAAAATGCCAATCCCTCGCAAGTCCGATCCCGTGGGTCCGTGGCTTCCGCCAGCATTGGCATCGGAGGGAATTTGGCAAAAATCGGTGGGGGTGAACTGGGAGTCAGCCATGCGTTTGATTTTGTGAACACATCTCATTGGTATCTGGATCTGGCCGCGATGTTGAAAACCAACGTGGGCGGCGGCGGTGGCGTCTCCATCGGCATTTTTCCAAAAGTGAATCCGGATACGGTCGGTGGGTGGTTTCTGGGAGCCGGCGTGGGCTTTCCCTTTCCTCACCCCAAACTAGCTAAGGTCATGGACGCCGGGCTGGACGTCTTCTTTGACTTTCCCCTGCGGATTGAACCGCCGTTCAAACCCCAGTGGGATTTAACCTCGGCCAAATTTTTTCTCGATCATTTTCAAGGATTTGCGGTCGGCGTGGGAGCAGGGAAAAGTGTGTCACCTGTCGATATCGCCCTGAAAGCCGGGGTTGGCATTCGCCTGACAAAGCCCTGAGTTTCCCAGCCCGTGGGCAAATCGGCAAAACTCAGGGCAGGCCTGACTACCACAGATTTCGCGGCAGTCGAAGGGCTCCGAGATGGCCGACTGCTGTTTTTGGGATCAAGAAACCTGACCAGCGGGAAGCCAATTGGCTCCCCGCTGGTTTTTTGTGGAGATTTCAGTCCTGCTCAGCAGACCGTGCGATAACATTCGATTCGGAATGCCTGGCTATCGCAATGTCAAAATTTCGAGGATCTATTCTCATATCTTCAGCCGGATTCACCCCTCAAAGTTATAATGGCGCTATACCGATGGGCATATTACGTCAATTCTGCGCCTGGAAAATGGTTGACAGATCTTTGAAATCAGACGAGAATCGCGTCATAAATTCCGGACCAGCAGGGGCAAGATATCCCGATCAGATCAGGGTTCACGGAAAGTAGGAGGTACGACACGATGAGTAGCACTAAAGAATTATTAGATGAGGCCATGAAACTCAAACCAGAGGAACGGTTTATCTTGGTTGAGGGTTTGATAAAGAGCCTGGATGAACCAGACAAGAAGCTGGATGAAATCTGGGCGGAAGAATCAGAAAATAGGCTCAAAGCCTATCGGGAAGGAAAGCTGGAAGGCATTCCAATGCAGGAAATATTTAACGAAGAATGATGCGCGTTATCTTCACCAGAATGGCAAGACAGGAATTGAAAGATGCTATCCGTTACTATGAACTCGAATATTCAGGGCTTGGAAGCAAGTTCAAGGAGGAAGTGAGAAAGGCTGTCTTACGAATTGTCGCGTTTCCTCAAGCATGGTCCACTGAGCGTGGAGATGTCAGAAAGTGTCTCCTTCACAAGTTTCCATACAAATTGTATGTACTCTATAGAAGGCGATCATATTCTTATCATTGCCGTAGCGCACCAACACCGGAAACCGGACTACTGGGTTGACAGGGATGAAGCATAACGAGAGGTTCCTATGGCAGTATGGGGAAATGAGGGTCCGACCTGAATTTCATAAGGGCTCCCCTTTGACAGGAAATGGCTCTCACAGATTGCTTGCGAAGATATCAGGGCCGCTCACAACTCCATCGCGAAAAATGTTTAATTCGGAATAACGTTTTCCATCAATTATCGTATGAAGAAATCCACGTTTAAAAAGGAAGTGGCGTTAGACCGATCCGTATCAGATGCCGTCATTAATGGACCCGTGCCACAAAGCATTGAACAGAAAATGCTTTTGCCGTATTCTTCAAAAAAAACGATGATAGGTTACAGATGTAGAAATTGGCAGATTCGACTCTTATGTGGATCCGCCTAATCATTGTTGGCGATCAAAATGCGTTACAGCGCTGATTACTCAACGCTACTTCATCTGTTTATCCGCCTTGTCGAGTCGCAAGCTGGACAGACGATCAAGTCCGGCGAGGCCTGGTTAAACAACGCTCAGACACTTTCGATCAAGCTGTTCCGCCATCTCGTTTCAATACAGACCATCTCAGCTGGTGCCACCGTTGAACAAGTCGGAATTCCGACGGTATCTTTTGTAGACCATGCATCAGTCAAGGTGGTTGCCCGCGCTGCGCTGGAGACATATCTGGTGTTCTTTTATCTTTATGGGGGTATTGATTGGTCACTTTCTGAGTTCAGACACAAATCATGGCAGCTTGGTGGTCTTATTGATCGTCAGCTCTTTCATGCGTCCACTGAAGAGCACCGCGAGGTGTTAGCGAGGGAGAAGCAGCAGATTGACGCTCTCAAATCGGAAATTGAGAAAGACCCTCTACTTCAGAGATATACAACGAAGCAACGTGCCAAGCTCCTTGCTGGAGATTGGCGCGTTGGTAACGGGTGGGCAAATCTTAGTGTCGAAGCTGGTTTCCACGAAAAGTGGTTCAAAAACATATACGGTTATCTTTGCGGCTACTCTCACTCCAGCTACCTGAGCGCACTCCAGGTCGGGCAAGCACAAACGATCGAAGAACAAGTAAAACTGACGGAATTTATCTTAGGCATCGGTATTGTGATCATGGCACATTTCGCATCCAGTTATTCCGGCACTTTCAACTCTGCAAGTGCCGTTCTTGAGGGAACTGCGGAGGCTAAGGGCGTTGCCGAGAAGTGGCGATTCGGGGCCAAAGAAATGGCGGCGATATATGACAGCTAACAATCGGCTTGAGAAAGACCTACGGCCCCGCTCGCAAAGCTCGCGAACCGTGGCTTCTCAGCCGCGAACTCTGTTACCACCCATCTTCTCCTGATTGTTTTCTGAATTTGTGAGACAATATTCCCGTGGAGAACCCGTTTCAATATCATTTTGAGTGGGATCCAGGTAAAGCCCGGCAAAACGAGAAAAAACATGGTGTCACGTTTGAACGCGCAGCCTCCATCTTTCTTGATCCACAAGCTTTGTCTCTATTTGACGAGGAGCATAGTCAGGGAGAAGACCGGTGGATCACCATCGGACTTGATCGGACAGGAGTGCTACTGGTCGCCTGCCACACTTATCGCGAAGAAACAGGAACTCTTGTGCGGATACGGATTATCTCTGGGCGGAAGCCGACGAAGAATGAGGCTAAATATTATGGGAGGGACTAAATAATGAAACGTGAATATGACTTTTCCAAAGCTGAGCGAGGCAAATTTTTCAAAGAGGGTGCGGAACTTCGACTCCCCATTTACCTCGAGACCAAACTACAACACCAGCTTGAGCGTCTTTCCCAGAAAACCGGCAAGGATGTTGGAGACATGGTTAATGAGCTGGTAAAGAAGGAAGTTGAGTTAATCCAAGAGTCCCTATAAAAAACCTGATGCTTGGAAGCCAGTCGGCCTTCCCACGACGGTTTCGGAAGCCTGCCGGTACCTCGATAAAGAGATATTGCAGAATTTTATCATTCGGAGTACCGTTCCTCTGCTTTCAGTCGAAAGGAGTCACTTGCCATGGAGCAGGGTTGGGTTCCACCAGGATATTTTGCCCTTCTCTTTTCTTTCTCTCCATACGGTGAGTACCGACACGGGAACGATCCTCCTGAAAAGCCAACCCGAAGTTTTTCCCGCCTCACCTCAGGCAAAGGCCATGGTTCTTTTTTTGTTCACCTTCCGTATTTCTTCATCGTTTTCTCTGTTATCCACCCCCTGAGCGGAATTGAACCTTTTCTCAATCCGTTTCGACAGACCACTACACAATTAAGTTTCCCGAGTATGTTCGCACCCGATACGGGTAGGAAGAGCATGAGATGAAGTTCCCATGGCGTTGTACTTTTCATCTGCCTAAGTGGGTCAATTTAAATCTGACCACTCCCTGGGGCTCATACCGTCACGGATCCGATCCACCGGACTATCGGGAATTACCAAAGGACCGAATTCTTGCCCATCCCTCCGTCTTAGATTTTTGCCGAACCAATCATTCTTACTCCCTCTCATTTGGTCCAACGGGTTCCCCTATTCCAGAACATTCTTGGGGTTCGCATATCTTACTTGTCCGTAAACGGTCGCCACACTTCGATCTGTCTTCAATTTACTCTTATTCCACGTGAGGGGATCATAATGAACAATTTTATGATAATGAAACTTACAGTCGGATTTTGCAGTGTAATTCTGTGGGGAGCAACCTTGAACGAAGCCTTGGCATATGTTGGGGACGATCCCGTTATCATCACTCCACACAGTTGTAATTTTACGACCGTGTCAGCCGAGTATGGCCCTGATGGGAGCATCCGGTACAACCTCATGGGCGCCTGCAACGGCACGCCGATCACCGGACAGATGGCCTATGGCACAAACCAGCAAATGGCAGAAAAGTTTTATTATAAAGAAGCACAAATCCGCACCACCGCCATATGCCCGGCCGACCCTTGGATTTCCGGAGTCCCATGTGAGGATCAGCAAGTCGCCACAAAGGGCGCAGACCCCGGTTCTCTCATTTACCAAAAAGCACCATTATCCCTGCGCGTGGTTGGAGCCCCACAAATGTTTCAGAACGCCCATGCCAACGCGGCTCATCCGAAACCACCTGGTCCCCCGGTAAATACAAAGGCCGTCTTGAGATCGGGATTCACCAGCATCCCAAAAGCCACGGTCTCCTGGCTCGGGCCCGATCAACAGGGCGCCTATGGGCCCTATTTAAACTTTATTGTCGAAGCCAGACCACAACACGCCGAAGGGGCCGCTTGGATTAAACTTGGCGGTATCTCGCGCCACACCGCGCAGGACTATCAATTGGTTGTCCAATTTCCTCCCACTCCTCAGGGCATAAAGGGGTGGGAAGTACGCGCCTGCTCCACGACGGTATTTACCCGCACCTGTAGCGGCCCGATTATTCCCACCTTGCCCCCCCATAAAGGATCGCATCGATCGAATTACTCCGGGATCACACCTGAGCGTTGTGCCGGATAAAAAGTCTCCAATTACCCAACAACAGTTGCGAGACAAAGCCTTTTCTGAAGCCAGCCCAAGCAGTCCATCGCCAGGCTCAAAATCCGCGCTGAACCCTCAACCCTTACCGCCCAAAATTGTTTCTCCGTCGATTCCTCGCATTCCTCCCGGGGCGGGAAATGTGGCACTTAATCCGCAGCCTTTACCGCCGAAGGCCCTGAGCATACAACCAGTAGCCCCCAAGTCCTTTGGGTTTGGATCGATTATGCGTCGTGGTATTCCGGAAGGCGAGTCGCCAGCTACCGATAATTCCCCTGCGGACTCCCCGCCGGTTCAGAAAGTACCTGACACTGCACCATCTGACGAGGCGCCGCTTGCAGATGAGAAGCCTGCGCCCTGATTCCACGACGGGGCATAATTTTCTCTGTGGTGTGCAGTCAGTGAACAGGCCCCCTGTTACGCTCTCACATCGCTGGATCCTGTCAGGGTTTTTGTGCCTGACAGGATCGGCCCTGTTTATCTCGGCCTTTCCGCCTTGGAACCTCGGATTAGTGACAGGCTGGCTTGCCGTTGTGCCGTTGATTGCAGCAGTGGCCGGTTCGCCGGCACTGCGAGCGGCGTTTTTCGGCTGGCTCTTTGGCTTAACGGTTAATCTGGGGATCTTCGCCTGGCTCTTCGTCGTCCCAGGATTTCGCTGGTACCACTTTCTCCTGCTGAACGCTTACCTCGCTCTCTATCCGGCTTTGTGGTGCATGATTGTCGCCCGCTTGGTACATAACTCGATGACGGCCCAGATCGGGGTGGCCTGCGCCTGGGTGTTGATCGATTACGTTCGTGCGCACGCCGGGTTTCTGGCGTTACCCTGGATCACACTCGCACAGTCGCAGATCGATAATGCTCCGCTTCTCCAGGTAGCGCCACTGTTCGGCGAGCCGGGCGTGACATTTCTGGTGGTCCTCGGCAATCTGACTATCTGGAATCTGGCGAATGGCTGGCTGACCCGATGCGCCTGGCTTGGTGTATTACCGGTGCTGGGCGCGATGACCCTCGGCGCATATCTGCTGACTTACTCCGGAACCGTTTCCGAACCAACTATCAAGGTCGCTGCTCTGGGAACAGACTTCTCTGCCCGCGTGTCCCCAGCACCCGATCTACAAAAACAGCTGGATGCCCGGATTGAATACTTCCAGAAGACCCTTCCGTCCGATGTCGAGATCGTCGCCTGGCCCGAATCGGCTCTCATCAATCCCCAACAATTTCCAGGGCCATTGGACCAGCTCCAACAACTCGTCAAGCACAAGCAGGTCACACTGGTGACCGGCGTTGCGGAAGCCACGAAGTTTGATCATAGACTGAAGGAACCTTCATTATTCGACACGAAGTTGCGTAGCGGTGCCCGGCTCATCACCCCGGACGATCATATTCCCCAGCAATATGAAAAAACGCGGTTAGTGCCCTTCGCCGAAACGATGCCACTCAAAGGCTGGGTTACCTGGCCGGTCTGGCTGATCACGCCCATTCCCGAAGTCATCCCCGGACCGGCACCGCGCAGTTACCCGGTGCCGGGGGGAGTGCGTGTGGGGATTATGATCTGCTGGGAATCCCTCTTTGCCGACCACACCAGGGCACTCATCCACGATGGCGCCACCCTACTGGTGATGCTTTCCAATGAAGGCTGGTTTGCCGATCCGGCTGGCGCCCAGCACAATCTCACGGCTCGCATGCGTGCCGCCGAAACCCAGCGATCGGTTGTTGTCTCCAGTAATATGGGACCTCCTCTCGTAATCGATCCGTTCGGCCGCGTGATCGCCGGCAATTCTCTGGATTCTGGAATGCGCTGGGCGACGGCAGATGTGCCCATCGTGACAGAAAAAACCTTCTATTCCAGCTTTGGTGACGTATTTGTCCTGCTCTGTGGGATGTTTATACTGGTATTTATTGCCACCAGGCTACGGATGCGACGAGTCTGACGAACCGATATGGCAAAGGGATATTGCGGTTACTTTTGATTCGGAGTACCGTTCTGCCACCATTATTCAGGATGGACTAATTATCAATAAGCCCCGATCATGCCTCCAAGGATCCTCAACCTACTTTTTTGTCCCTTCCGTCGGTACCGCCACGGCTGCGATCCTCCTGGACGACTACCCCGAATTTATTTCATCCCCACGGTAATCGAGTCAGGGTACCCTTCCCTGTCCCGCTTTTCAGACTTTTTTGAATATTCCCCGCTTTCTCAAGATCCTAGTCACTTGAACCTTCTTTACAGTCCATTCGACGCACTACCAGACGAAGAGGATTTCTTAATTCTTCAAATCTGAGGGGCAGGATAGAGGAGAAATAATGAGGACTCAATCGTGCTGTTCTTATCGACGGGCCACCTCAAGCAATCCTAATTTACTGACTCCAAAGGGCCCAAACCGTCACGGATGGACTCTCCCGGTTTCACAGATTGGGGGCCTGAACCTTCTTACCATTGTTAGTTTCGTGTTGGTAACCGTACTTCTCAATCTTGGGACTTTTTCCTCTACCGCTTTGTCGGCAACGGCGTCAGAAGAATCGAGCACTTCAGAGGCGGAAAACAACAGGTTAATCCCCTTGATTGTTCACTTGGAACAATTCCTACATTTTAATAATCTCGATGGACAGGACACAGTCGTCTCCCCGGGCATGTATCTCGTCGAACCGATCATTCAAGGTGAACCCTGCCTGGTCTTTTGGGACGAGCATGGAACCGTCACGCTCCAAGCCACGAGAACCACACACAACCAACAGATGAAGACTCCGGAAACGCATCTGATCGGTGAAGAGGCAAACGAAGATATTCATCGTGTTGTCGTATTTCTACGTGATGGTATCGCTCTTGAGGCCATCGGTTCTGTCAGCGGGATTCAGGCCAGGGGAAACTTCCGTGTCACCAGCCACTACCACCTAGATGCCGCTACAGGAGTCGTCCGGTTTGGCGACGGACAACAGGGCCGCCGGCTTCCAACAAGTCAGTCGAATGTTTCCGCCGAGTATCGGAAAGGATTGGGCAGCCAGAAAGGGGCCGAATTAAACATGATTGAGCTGCAGTCTCTGATTTCGAAGCGCCAAATGGCAGTACAGCTCACTACGTCACTTCTCAGCAGACTACATGGGCAATTTCAATTGGAAGAAGCCACAGATCGACCCGGTGATGACTATGCCCGGCAGATGGAAAATAGTCCCGAATCCTGCCGTACGCGCTGCGAGAGAGATGGAAATTGTCAGGCTTTTACGTTCGTGAAGCCTAAACCAGGCTTTCCCCAAGGACAATGCTTCTTAAAACGCTCGGAACCGAAGCCGGTCGCCAATCGTTGCTGCATATCCGGAACCCGGAGTTCCACAGAACAAAAGATCATTCGTAATATCGGTCGTTGAATTTTTAAGCAGGACTCGTTGGTTCGAAAAACCATGGCTAGAGAACACGGCAAAAGGAAAGCCTCATGAGATCCAGGCGGGTCCTATCAGTCACTCTCACGCTCTGTCTTTCGCTCATGGGCTATACCGTGCCGGCATCTTCACAATCCCCGGTTCAGATGATACCTTCCGTGGAATTTCCCATTCTCCAACTGGATAAACCCGTACGGTTCCTCAACAGCGATGACCTGTCCATGCATATTCCATCCGGGGCCTATCTGATGACCGCGCCATCACCAGACACGATTCAACTGACTTCTACTTCGACAAGGGAAGTGCAGAATGTTCATGCCACAACCATCACCCACACGGAATCCTTGAGGGTCCCTTTCCCGTTCTTCATTGAAGAAGCCGAGGAGCAGGGGCACCTGCACCTGATGCTCCTTCTTCCGGACGACCAGGGGATGGACGCCGAAGGGCGGTGGGAGGCGATCCAACCCCGAGGAATCGGCGACCTGAACAGCTCTACATTCCCCCCGACACAGCGATATACCGGGGTGATTATGCAGCAAGGTCGAGTGACCGTGGACGACGATTTCAACGAACAAGAGGCGGTTTCCTCATCTGCCCTGTCAAGACTTCCTTCGAAGGGTGTCCCTTTCTACGGGCGTGTGACACTTGAACAGGATCGCATCACATTAGATTCTGATGCTCAAAAACTGTTGCGGAAGAGATGCCGGTTTTGCATAAGAACACCATAGAAGAACATCCCAAACATTCACAAATCTGAGGAGCATAAGATGACATTTCGTCGAATACGCATTCGAACACACATTTCCGCTCTCATGCTGACCGGGATCTTTGGACTTCTTCCCGTTTTGGCTAACGCAGAGCCTCCCACCGCACCACCTGACGCGGCTTTTCAACAGGCCGTGGAACAGGTGGTGGAACAGTACATTCGTGCTCATCCCGAGGTCATCGAGCAAACACTCCAAGCCTTGCAGGCCAAACGCCAGGCCGAGGAACGGGAATACACTCGCCAGGTGATCGCCATGAAACAACCCGAGTTGCTCAACGATCCCGACTCGCCCGTCAGCGGCAACCTCAAGGGCGATGTCACCGTCGTGGAGTTCTTCGATTACCGATGCGGATACTGCAAGCATGTAGCCGGAGCGGTCACCCAACTGCAGCAAGACGATCCCAACGTTCGGGTCGTGTACAAAGACTATCCCATACTGGGAGAAGCCTCCGAATTGGCTTCCCGAGCGGCGTTGGCTTCAAATGTTCAAGGGAAACACTTGGTTTTTCATGAAGCGCTGCTGGCCTTGGAACAGGAGCTGACCAGGGAAAGCCTCTTCGCCATTGCTTCGGAAGTCGGAATCAATGTGGAACAACTCCAAAAGGATATGACCTCTCCGTCTATTGAGACGATTATCGAACACAATCGAGCACTCGCCAGAGCCTTGGGGATTAACGGCACACCGGGATTCATTGTCGGGACCGACCTGATTCCAGGTGCTATGGATCTAAAGGACCTTAAAAACCTAGTCAATCAGGTCCGTCAAAATAAGGGTTGATGGGTTCAAGGATATGAATCACATTCGAAACGGAAGACTAGCAAGGATAGCAAGCAGGACCGCCTCAACAACAAATCAGCAATTCACTTTGTCACCATTTCTTCTCAATAGGTTTGCAGGGAAAGAAAGAAGGACACGATGGAACGACGGTCTGCCAAATCCGCATTGAATAGCTTAGGCCTTACTCTCATCTCATGGTTACTCTTCACGGGTCTCACCTCATCAGAAGAGATGACGCCGACGGTCACGCTGAAGCAGCCCGTCCATTTCACGGCTTCAGATGGGAGCGATATCGTTGTCGATAGCGGGTCGTACACAGTGAGTGCATTGGTCGGCCCGCGCCTCCGATTGAATGGATCAAACGGCGGAACCATTTTTCTCGCTGCACAGGCGACGACCCACAGCGAGGGACTGGAGGCGCCTCTGGCGATCGTCGTGCCGGGCGACGACCCTGATGTGGTGCACGTTGCCCTCCTCCTTCCAAATGGTCAAGCGCTTGATGCCCTCGGCTCGTTCTCCGGCGTCCGTCCCCGCGGCGTCAACGCCGCTGTCCTCTCCGCTGCGAACTTCCAGGCTATACTCAACATGCAATTACATACTCTTCCACCCACGTTTTTCGTTATCAGTTATGGAGACAAATGTCTGGATTTTGGTCCGCCTCCACACATCAGCGGTGCTCCGGTTTTTATCTACGGGTGCAACGGCACGATCGCACAACAGGTAGAGGTGCAGGAGATCAACGACCGGCATGAGGTCATCCTCCGCGCAGGGACGAAGGTTATCGGCCTAAAGTCGTCTCCCGCTCACCCTCCTGTATTCTCTCGGGGTGCGACGCCCATTGTGCGAGACCACCGGGGAAAGGGAGTCCGCCCGGTGCCGCCACCACGCGCTCAATCCTCCGTACCGTCTCCCACTACCGTGATCCCACCACTCACGACCTTGCCACTGGAAGCCTATCCAAGTTGGTCATTAGAAACGCCCCTCGAACTACAGGATGAACAGAATCGCGGGTCCGATATACCATCGGGACAGGTTTTTTCGCTTGATGGGGACAGCATCATCCTGGCGGCAGATCGCACCCGAGTCGTCAAAGTGCAGAACCATCGCGGCGCGAACCGGACGCCGCTCGTCGTCGGCAAGCGCGATTTAGCAGACAATGAATTCTGGACCTTCGCATCCACCGACAAAACCAACAGGAAACCAACGAGCGGCTTTGTGCGCGTGCCGCAGGAGAAGGATTTCGTGAAGACCGTGTCGGAAGCTAAACCGGGTGCGGTTATCGAGGTCGATCCGACCGTCTCCATCGATCTGTCGAATATCTACCTGTCGATACCGGAAGGGGTCACGATCCGCAGCAATCGCCGCGGGACGAATTTAGGGGCCCAGCTATGGACGACGAAGGTACATCCCAATGGGACGATGCTCGAAATCGGGGGCAATGACGTGCGCGTTACGGGCCTGCGTCTTCGCGGACCTAGCAGGGGCACCGACGGTGACGGCCCAAATTCAAAAGGCATTCTCGCTCGTGACCAGCACCTTCGGTCCATTATCGACCACAACGAGATCTCGGATTGGACCGTCCAGGCCGTTGACGTCTATGGAGACACTTCGCAGCCGGAAGTGTGCCATGACCATCGAGATCCTCGCAGTTTTCGCACACAAAACGTGCGGGTGGCGCGCAATTTCATCCACCACAACCGCAAACAAGAAAAGGGCTATGGGGTCGAAGCACACTATGGCGGGTTCCCGCTGGTCGAGGGCAACATCTTTTACGAGAACCGTCACGCCATTATGGCAGATGGGAAAGCCTGTACAAGCTACCGCGCCTGGCACAACCTCGTGCTTTCAGCCGCCCCAGGCCAGAAAAAAGTGGGAATTGTGTTCTGGCATACGCATGATTTTGACGTGCATGGAACCGGGGACAACGGTTTTGGCGGACGCGGAGGCCAGTTTTTTGAGATTCACCGAAATACGTTCCTGGGCACGAACAGATACAATTTTAAGTTACGGGGAGAACCTGAGTTCGGCGTTGAATTTCACCAGAATATCTCGCTTCAGAACCAGGGAGATGCCGTGAGTTGCGATGAATGCGGGCAGGGAATCAACAAATTCAGCATTAAGGATAACCAGTTCAAAACCATCAATCCTACCACCAGCCTTGGCGTGGGCGATTTTGACGGCGACGGCCGAGATGACTTGTTCCTGGCCACCGGCATGGCTTGGCATTACGCCCCGGCAGGCATTGCCGAATGGCGCTTCCTCAACGCCCAGACCGACGGTATCGGCAGCCTCCTGTTTGGTGATTTTGATGCCGATGGCCGCACGGATGTCTTTACCCAACGCGGGCTTGACTGGCTCGTCTCTTGGGCCGGGGCGTCACCGTGGGAAAAGATCAACGTCTTTAACCAGATCCCACTGAGTGAATACGCGATCGGAGACTTCAACGGGGATCGCCTCGCCGATGTGTTTTATGCGGACGGCAAGCATTGGTATGTGTCCTACGGAGGGAACACGCCCTTCACCATGACACAGGATTCGAGCTATCGAGTCAAAGACTTGGGATTTGGAGATTTTAATGGCGATGGCAAAACGGATGTCGTCGGCGTGGTAAGCAGCAAGTGGATGGTTTCGTTGAACGCCACCGGAAGCTGGGGAGGCTATCCCCTTCGTCCCGCGTTGACAAAAACGATGGCTGGCCTGATCATCGCCGATTTCAACGGAAACGGGCGTGCCGACGTGGCGAAGGCTTATGGAAATAGCGTCTCATATGATGGCCGTGGTAACTGGACAGATCTCCCAGCACGTCCGGGAATGTTTGCGGCAGTCGGTCGTTTCGACGCCAAACCCGGTGTCGATATTGTGTTTTATTGGACCAACGACAATCACCTGGGTATCCAGTCATCAGGCAACGGGGCTGCCATTCGCCACAGCCGCCAACACATGCGCTAAGCCAATTCAAGATGACACTCATGATCGCACTTGAACATCCCTACTCATCTCAAGACCGCCAAACCCACAGACCCAATAATATCGGTCCGATCTCCCTCAAAGGCCATCGGACACTCTCAAGAGCATCAAGACTCAACGGCTCTTCCTGGTTCATGACCGGCACGGAACTGGGCACGGGCGCACTGGAGTTAAAGGATTTAAAAAATCTCATCATCCAGATTCGCCAGAAGAAGAGTTGAGGATTGTATTGTAAAGAACACTCCACAGAAGAAATTGACAACCCGGTTAAAAGTGGTGACCGATGGATGCCCCAGACTGATCGCAAAGTCCCGCTTCGGAGCCACGCGTGAAGCATGAACCATTTGAATACCAACAACGACTGACGGGAAGAAGTACATGGGGCTCTCCGCTATAAATAGTGAACCGTTGAACCTGTTTCAGGTGATTCACAACTCATAGGCAGATAGACTTTTCCAAACAAAGGAGGACGACATGTCCATTTCAAAACCAATGACCCGGCCATTCGCACGCTTCTCGTGCGGAATTTCTGCAGTATTTCTTGTCATGGGACTACTAACCCTTCTTGCGCCTTCCAATGCATTGGCCGTGCCGAAGGGCCCGGGTGGGCAATCCTGCAAGTCATCGGGGACGACCACGGTGAACGGGAAGGAAGAGGGAACCGGCAGGGATATGAAATGCACGGCCGATTATTGCAAATACGACGAGTGCCAGACGAGCGGGCCCAATATTGGAAAATGTTATGAAAAGACGACCTATTCGAATGTGAGGGACTGCAAAGCTGCCGCGCAAAGCCAACTACCCCAGAACCACATCACCCCGGGGCAAATGGCGCCACTGATGCAAGGACAGCCGAAACGGCCCGCTCAGCGTGCACCGGGATTTCGAGGGGGAGCCATTATGCGGCGTGGCATCGAAAGCGAACAGCCGGCGGAATCTGCACCTGATGGACCGACCGAGTCCGCCCCAGCTGAATCTGAATCGGTTGATCAATCGAAGACACCAAAATCTGAGTAGAAATGACCTAGGATACAAAAATCCTGTCACGAGACAATAAAGAGGGCTGGCACAAATCAAGGATGGATCAAAGGCCCCCTTCCAAGAAACGGGATCGCACCGCCAGTCGCGCGATGAAGGAAAAGCCTTTGAGCACATGGAAAATTCAACCTGTCTTTTTAAGGAAATGACGAAGGAGTCCCGGCAATGAATACAAAATGGGGTTTCTATCTGATGTACGGATTACTCGCGGCAGGAAGTCTGCTTCAGCCGCAATCCGTCGGCGCAATCGGCGGGCAATTCGGTTTGGAGTTTGCCATTGACGCGCCATGGCGATTAGAGCCGATTCCCGTGCGTGTCGGCAACCATACCTACGGGCCGATCCCGATTGTCATCGCATTCCATGATGCGATCTTCGACGATGAACGAGGCCTTATCGCCAGAAAATTCGTCGGACAGATCCATGTGGGAGTTCTCAAGGAAATCCGAGTCGTGGAACGCAGTCCTCAGGAAGGCCCCATTCCGACCACCGTCATCCCGTTGACGCAGTTGCGCGAGATTGAAAGCAAACGCTGGATTTCGACATCTCAGAGCGAGCCGCCCCATGTCGTCTGCCGCCCATACCTGGGCGAAGATTGTCGGTCACTACACTTAATCAACGACACCCATGAATGGCATGCCATGTTCTGGTTTAAGCCCAAAAAGCCTATGGTTCCAGGCTCGAATATCCAACTCGAAGTCACCGTCGTCACCGAGTACAGCGGGGATAAAAGGGAATTCACCAACTTTCTGGTGGTTCACGCGGGTGAGGCACCCTTGCCACGATTCGGAAACGATTGGTTGTATGGAGATTTTCATTACCATTCGCAGATGACGGACAACGAGGGGGAATCGGCGTATTCCTACCGGAACGTCGTGCGGGTCCTGGGTGCCCTGGGAATGGATTTCGTGTTTGCCACCGACCATGCATCCGGCGGCACACAAGTCGATGGGGGGGTGGACGTCTTCCGCTGTGGAAGTTCGGAAGGCATAAAATGTACTCCAAACCCAAACTTTAAAGTATGTTCAATTCAGAAGCAGCCCGAGCCGTGTCGAAAATTTGAAGGAACGGAAGCACGTGACCTCAATTCCGCACGCTTCGCGGCTGCCAAGCTCATCCTGTATGGCGCCGATGGCGCCAACGAAGCCATCGCTAAGGACTCGGATACCGGAGGCATTGCCAATCTGCGCGCTCGCGGCCTCTTGCCGCAAGTGTTCATGGGTGAAGAGTTGGATGCCTGGCCGGAAATGTCAGCCGAGGAGCAACGACTAGGGCTTATCCGATTCGGCGACGGTCTCCAGTACAAATGGCCAGATTCCAATGGTTGCATCGGTAAAAAAGGGTTGGATGCCTGTCGCGCCATCTATTCCAAACCGTATGCAGAGAGGGACCACCGAAGCTTCTTGGTCCTTGACGAACAAGGGATTCCCATCGAAGAAACGATCGAGGCTGAATTGGGTGGAAGGCACATCCCCATTTTCGGAACAGAGTTCAGTCTTGAAGGATTAGCCAAAGTCGTCAACGCCTTTGCGCCTGACGGCACCAAACCGTTCGGTTCCCGACAGCACATCGTGTACATGCCATTCAACGCGGCAGGCGGTACCCCCACCGTCAGAGATCATCGCGGGTTCATATCCAGCGACACCAGCAAATTCGGAGGAGGAACTCGTCGGCTGGAGGAGGTGGCAGGGGAGATGCAGTCCAAGGGTGTCGGTTTTCTTGCTCATCCTCTCGTCAGCCGAGGACCTGGCGGGCCTGGTCCAGATGTGGTTCCCTATTCCCAAAAAGCTTTGGATCGAGCATGGAGTTCTCCGGCCATATTGGGTTTGCAGTTCTGGAACGAAAACGACCGACGGTTTGCCGGGCCAACTCGACTCGAGCCGGCGGTGATGTTCGACCATGACCGGAAATACGTGTACAACCTTCCGTGGGACCGGTTCCGGTTAACCGGACAAGTTTCCGACCCTAACTGGTATTGGAAACGAGGAACCGTTCTCCATGGGCAACAACTGTACGACGAGTTGTATCACAGTGCGTTTACCTGGGATCAGTACCTTCGCAAAGGCCTGGACCCATTACAAACACAGGGGTTGACCTGGTTATCCAAAGGTGAACCACGCAAATGGTTCATGGCAGGCGGATCGGATTCCCACGGAGATTTCAACTACCGCCGCTATGGCCGGCCCTGCAACGGCCAGTGGTGCGATGCTCCAGTCGGAGATACGGCCATCGGCAAACCCAGGAACCTGGTATTAGTCGGATCTCCACAGGGGGCACCGGCCCCCGCTCTTCCAGCCGTCAAACGGCATACCAATCAGCAGGTCATCGACTCGCTTCGAGCCGGACGATTCGGAGTAACCGACGGACCCGCCTTACGCATTGCCATCGATAAAAATCGCAACGGTAAGATTGACGATGCTGACTTTCAAATGGGCTCGACGTTCAACTTCTATCCTGGAGAGCATATCCCGCTGCTGGTTGAATGGCAGTCATCTCCTGAGTTCGGGCCGGTCTCCCAGGTGGATGTCTATATAGGCACCCCATCCAACACGTTCGCACCCAAAGGACACGGACCAATTCTGCCACGAGGGTCGAATCGAAATCCCGATTTTGGAGCCTATCAGCCCGACCCATCCGGAGTCCTCCAGGTGAAGTTGATGGATAATACCGTCACCAACACCGATGGAAATCAGGGTGGAAGATTGGTCGAGGGCGTCTCGGGAGATACGCCCTTCCACGGACTGGCCAAACTCTATCTGGGGCCCAACCAATTCAACCTCGCCAAAAGAGATCAAGCCTTGTTCTATGTCCGGGCATTCGCCAAAACCAACGGATTAATCATGAGCAACGACAAATTCCTATTTCAATGCCCGAAGCTCGACCTCGCCGGGAATAGTTGCAGCAGTCGCCTGGCATACTCCAATCCCATCTGGGGGAGATATCAAGTTTCGTGTCCGGGCACACAACCATCACTGCAAAACGCCCAACCCGGAGTCTTGCAATTTTTTAAACTCTCTCCTTCCGTGGATAGTGATAATAATAGCGTCCCGGATACCTGTGAGCGGGAAATTCCAGATCCCTGTCCCAACGCTCCCGCCGTCGGCGGCCCTCTAGGCGGTCGATTCGGTCAAGTGACTCCTTTCGGACAAGGCGGTCAGCCTGCGGTCGCCGTGGATCCAAACCGCACCCCGGCCTCACCGCAACCGGCAAAATCAATTCCAGCGAATTCATGCCAAGTGGTGACTGCACTCGCGGTCCCCTTACCGGGTAAAATCCCTATTACTCCTGAGGTGTTTAAGTTTGAGGGGGTCCTGGTTCCAACACAGCCATCGACTCCTCAACCACCCAAAGAAGTGGTCCCCGCGACACCAAAAACATTCAAGACCTTGCCCTTCACCATCAGGAAGCGTGGGATCGAAGGTGAACAACAGGACAGCAGCACGGTTGAACAACCGCAGACGGAATCTGGGACATCAAATGAAGAAGCACAACCAACCGCGCCATAGACACTTGCCTGAGTCGCTAGGCGAAGGACTCACGCCAGGCAGCGTCG
Source organism: Nitrospirales bacterium (assembly GCA_050248735.1). Taxonomy (GTDB): domain Bacteria; phylum Nitrospirota; class Nitrospiria; order Nitrospirales; family UBA8639; genus JACKFE01. The sequence goes on from JBFWRU010000004.1 coordinate 107,397, forward strand.
GCTGAGAACACCCGGCGAACAGGGCAATGAGCCGATCATACCCCTTCACCATCAGCATGGGACTCTTGGGATTTCACTTTCCAAATGGTCGCATATACAAGAGGAGTATCAGCGATGAATAAATTAGCAAGTCGTTCGGTGAGAAGTACCATTTTACACGCACTGGGCGCATGGGTTCTTGTCATGGGGCTGCACCCGGTGGCCGATGCGGCGTCCACGCTGACCTTCGAGCAGCCGGTCCATTTCCCGGCGCCAGACGGAAGCGATATCAAAGTCGCAATCGGAACGCACGAGGTCGCGACCTTGGTCGGCTCCAGGCTCCAACTGAACATGGAAGGAGGAGAGACCGTGTGGCTCGACGCACAGGCGACCACCCACACCGAGGAAATTGAAGCACCACTAGCCGTCACAGTGAATGGTGAGGACCCCGATGTCGTTCATCTCATCCTGTTGTTGCCGAACGGCCAGGCGCTGGATGCACCGGGCTCACTCTCGGGCACCCGCTCAAGGGGCTTTGGCAATCTCTTGGCCTCCACAGCGCAAATCCAATTTGCCGTGGCACAACAGGCTCCAGTTGTACGGGATCATCGGGGACAGCCGGGAGCGGTTCCATCTCCTCGACCGCCGGCGGCTCCCGCACCGGGAACCAGTGCGCCCATCGTCCGCGATCATCGAACCCCCGCGCCCAGCAACGCCTCTGACTTCGAGTTGGCCTTCCATCATGCACCAATTCACTATCAGGACACCGACAATACCAATGCCCAAGCCGATTACATCACCCGGTATGACTATGACGGGAATAAGATTTCAACCGATAACTGGGAAAACCTCAAAAAATATCCCCTCGCTGCCCATGCCTATTATTCGGTGGTCGAAACCTGCACCCATTGGTTTATCGTGTATGGGTTTTTTCATCCCCGCGATTGGACCGATAGCAGGGCGGACCAGGAGCATGAAAATGACCTGGAAGGGTTACTGAGTATCGTCAGGAAAGACGGCTCACGATTCGGCAAACTCGAAGGGATGATCACGGTCTATCATACGGACTTTTATTCGTATATCCCTCCGGGTAGTCCATTCAGTCAGGGCAGGGAGACCATTGACGGCCGACTCACGTTGCAGGAATTCGAGGGAGCCTTGCGTCCCCTAACCGTGCAACAGGCCAAAGGCCATGGGTTAAAGGCCTTCCCCTACACCTCGGATTTTCATGGAAAACCAAATGAAGACGGGATTATCTATTACCCTGTCCGAACCGGCGGCCAAGTCCCCAAAAGCGGCAACGACCGTAATGCCAGATACGGATTAATCGATATATTTTCGGCTGGGGGCCTGTGGGACAGTCAGCTTTCCGAGGCAACCATACCCGTTTCCGTAGCCAAAACCTTTTATAAATGGGGCAGCTTCAAAGGGGACAAGGGTGGCGGCTGCGGGAGTGGAATAACCGTCACCTGTTCCGAAAACGCCGCAAACCTGCCTTGGGCATGGGATGATCATGACGACGGACCGGTCTACCACGGAGAAATGGCACTTGATCCTGCCCATTTGACCAAAGTGTATTTTGCCGGTTTGGGTAATTACAGTGAACAATATCTTCGTAACCGGTACCTCTCCGATTTGCGCAACCGAGGCTTTCAACAAGGCCATCTCCCAAACGGCTGGCCGAGCCAACTGAATCTGCCCCAACTCTATACCAAGCTCACGGCCACGTGCGGCATCGCGGGTCAGGGGGATTTGAGATTGAAGAACTTAGGCGTCCTGGAGAGATAAACGACAGTAAAGCGGTTTCAAAAATTGAAAAGACCGGCACCATCTTATTGCCGGGTTTTATTTCAATGCGGCTGCCTCACTTCCCTATTTGCAACTGAGGCACCTCTCCACGATTGGAGGACCTCTGGAACGGACTGACATACGCGCAGCTCATGCCCTCTCATATTTGAAAAGGAGACTCTGGTATGAACTCAGACCAATCGTCAATCAATGATTGGCTTCAAAGCCTTTCCCGCCGTGACCTTTTTCGCACCGCCAGACTTGCCGCCGGGAGCGCTGCTCTCCTCGGGGTACCAAAATTTATCGGCAACTGGATGGGCGAGGCCGAGGCAGCCATGCCTAAAAGATCCCTGGCTTCTCTCAGCCAGCTTGCGTTGGAATTGGAAGGCCAACCGGCCGGTATCCTGGAATCAGTGGAGGGAGGTAATGCGTTCGCTGAGGTGATTTTCGAACCACCGGGCCCTGATCTCATTCAGCGAAAACGATCGGGACCTGTGAGATTCGAGGATATTGTGCTCCAAGTTCCGCTTGGCGGAAATCCCAAATCGTTAACCAACTGGATGATGGAAACCCTCACCAAAGGTCCAATACCCAGAAACGGAGCGATCCTGTATGCCGACTTCAACAACACCGAGGTCAGGCGCCTTGAATTCTTCAACGCTCTGCTGACCGAGATAAACTTCCCGGCCCTTGATGGGGCCAGCAAAGATGCGGCCTCTGTCATGATTCGTTTGACTCCTCAAACCACACGGCTGGCCGGAAGCACAGGCAAAGCCTTGCCACCGCCAGGGAACAAATTAAAACCGGCGATGAGAAGCAATTTCCGTTGTAACATCCAGGGTCTTGAAAACGCCTGCAAAAATATTTTTCAGATTGACCCGATCGTGGCCAAACGACCAATGACAAAGGTGGCAGCCGGTCAGGAAAAATTCAGACAACCGGGTTCAGGATCAGGCATGCTCGACTGCTCAATGGTTACTCTCATCCTTCCTCTGGACAATGTGGGTCCCTTCCATGCCTGGTTCGACGACGTGGTGCTGAAAGGCAATCAGGCGGGGGAACGCGCAGGCTTGCTGGAATGGCTGTCACCCGACATGAACACGGTTATGGGCTCTATCCTCTTCGGGGGCCTGGGCATTACACGGATTGCTCTCGACCCCTCCGAAGCGAAGACCGGTAAAATTCAGACCGCCCGCGTGGAAATGTATTGTGAAACCATGGCCCTCAACATCCTGTAACAGCCGTCCACTGATTGGCCCCATTCATCAGGAGACGCAAATGTAAAGGCTTGCCCCACCCTCTCATCAAAATTGCGCTTTCGGAACCGTGGTGTTTGTTCTTGGCATCATGACAAATCCGGCTTGGGCAGAAAACCCACCCTAATTGGAGCAGCTCTCCAAGAGTGAAAGCGTGAGGGGTGAAACACCCGCTCAAGATGCTATTCAGGAACGCGGCATTCCGAATTTCCCAGAGATTCGCCCAAGACTCGCCGCCCCATCGCCTCCAGGCACCGGTCCATACCCTTTCCTTCTCGGCACACCCCCCACGACTCAACCAGCCTTTTAGAGTTCGCAGATGTCCTTATTGAAAATGAGGTTTTCTTGACATTTTTCGGCGAATTCTTTCTGATAATGCCTTCCCGCATAAATTTGCCATATCACCAAAGCTTCAATCTGCTGAACCGAATCGCCCTGGGCTTCGACTCAAGCAGATAAGGACAAACCACTTGCTTTGTTATTTACCCTTTTTATTCGAAAGTAAGGAGCATGATGCACATTCACTTACCTAAACCAGTATTCAGTGCTGTGCTCGTGATTTTTCTTTTTCATTCCGGTCTTCCCGCCCAGGCCTCAGTGCCTGACGAAACCACCACCATCACGCTCGATCAGGCCGTGCATTTCGTCGGTCCTGATGGCAGTGACGTGGTTGCGGACCCCGGGGAATATTCCGTCGAAGCGGCAGAGGAATGGCTGCGGCTCATTCCGGGAACCGAACGCCGGAATGCGTTGTTGATCGAAGCCCAACCAGGGACGCATGAAGTCAAAGTTGAAATTCCCATCGTCATTTCCACTCCGGGCACTGAACCAGACGAAACCGATTTGCACATCGTGCAGTTTTTAAGCCCTGATGGAGCAAGCCTAGTGGCCACCGGCACCTATAGCGGCATTCAATCGCGAGGATTGAGGGCAGCCGCACATCAAGCCGCCGCCAGAGCCCAAGCTCAAGCGGAAGCGGCCAGACGGGCAGCAGCAGCGAAAGCCCAACAGATGACGGAAGCATCCCGCATCGCGGCCTTGAAGGCCAAACAGGCCGCCGAACAGGTAACCGAAACGATCTCGACGACTCTTGTGACCGCTACCAATAAGCTTCGCTCTACACTCATTCCATTGATTCAGTGTTTGGATGCCGCCAAAGATCAGTCCCAAGCGAATCTGTTGGGTTATGTGGATCAATTTCAAAGCGACCCGGGAAAATTCAGCCAATGGCTGATCAAGAACCAAATGGTCCAGATGCGAACGAACTTTCCGCACACCATGGGCCCTGCTCTTCAAATGCTTCGAAACGGAATGAATCAACCCCCACAGGCCGGCCTGATTATTGATATGGCCTTTGATAGTTGGGAGCGTTTGACGTCCACTCATCCTGGCGCTCGCTGTTTATCCCCTCTTATCAATAAACCTCGACCGGCTCTAAAAAATGCCGCATTCCAGCTACAAAACAATCTTCAAACCGAAATGCAATCACTCTTCGACACGCATGTCGCTCCAGCCTTGCATGAAGCCATCGGCAAAGGCTTGACCAGAATACTGACCGGCCAGGATAGCGGCGTATTGTTATCAGAGGAGGAACTGAAAGCGGTGGCGAACGGCGTTTTTGCTAAATATTTGATCAAGCAATTACAAAATGGTTCCACGGCCATCCAAACATTCACAAAAGCCTTAGGAAATCCGGGAGCCCAATCCGCGGCGGTCACACATGTTCAGCAAGCTCTCCACCCTCAAGCCCAATGGCCGGAATTGTTCCGCCTGGAATTGGGGGTCGAGATCGTTCGAGCCATGGGGCACAAATATATCGACAGTGATCGACCTGGCCACGGCGGATTTCTCGTGAATGAAGCCGTGGGCCTTATCCAGTTATCCGAAGGAACGATCGAAAAAGTCTCATCAGCCCTCTGCGGGCTGGTACCGGAAGCGGGTGCCGCGATTTGTGCCGTTGTCGAAGAAGCCATGGATGCAGTCTGGAATCAAGGTCTCGTCCCTCTTATCCGGTGGACAGCGATCACAGCATTACATACAGGCCATAACCAATCCATGGATCAGGGAAAAACGGCGCTTCAGCAGGGGAAACTTCCCAGGGATGTGCGAGCCCAAACCCCTCATCTTCAGGGCATCTTGAATGTCCTCTCCAAGGATCTGTTGCTTCATTTGGCTGATACGAATTTAAAAGACACGAGAGACGCCTTGAATCTCTTCAATGGCAGCGTGACCCAATTGGCCGTTGCCGCAAATACCCGGTAAGCACTTCCACCCGGCCCGGCTCTTCTGACGAGCCAGGCCGGTTTTATTATTTCCCGTCAACGTAATCCCCATCAATATCTTCATTTTTCTTGACATTCTGTAGCTGATCATTTTTGATGGGGCATTCAGAGACAACCTCGGCCTTTCATAAATATGTCAAATCTGGTGAACCGAAGCCCATTCGGGTCCGACTCATCAGATAAAAGACAATTTTTTTCTTCTCAACGGAAAGGTAACAATCATGTATATCCCTCAATTCAACCGATGTATCCGCTCAATCTTAATCTGTGCGATATTCAGTCTTCCCCTCCCCGCTTTGGCATCCCTGCCTGATGAAGCCACGAATATGACCCTTGATCAAGCTGTGCATTTTTTAGGCACGGATGGCAGTGACGTGGTTGCGGAAGCTGGCGAATATTCCGTCGAGATTGCGCAGGATTGGCTTCGGCTCATTCCGGGAACCGAGCGCCGAGATGCCTTGCTGGTCGAAGCGCAAGCAGGTACTCACGACGTCCAGGTGGAGATTCCGATTGTGCTCTCCACACCCGGCGATGAATCGGACGAATTAGACGTCCACATCGTGCAACTGTTGAATCCCGACGGAACCAGCATGGTGGCAAGCGGCACCTATAGCGGGATCCATTCCCGTGGATTGTTTGATGGAGCCAAGAAAGCCGCTGCCCGAGCACGAGCCAGAGCTCAAGCCGCCGCAGCGGCAGCACGCCGGGCCGCCGCCGCTAAAGCCAAACAAGCCGCTGATGCCGCCAGGACCGTTGCATTACAAGCGAAACAAGCCGCCGAACAGGCCGCCAAAGCGGCTGCCGCGAAGGCCAAGGAACTGGCCAATCAGGCGGCTCAGCTTGCGAAAGTCCAGGCCTGTAAAATCCAGGTTAGTGCCATTAAAGGCAGCATCAAAGTTGGCGAGGCGGCTGAAAGTGTGATGCAGAAAGTGGCCGCTATTCTTCCAGTGGCCAAGCAACGTCAAAGTTCACTTCAAAACAGACTTCTTCAGGATTCCGCATACCGGGATCAAATTATGAACACCATGCTGACGACGATCAATGCCAACCAATATGTGCTTCCGGAATTACAACGCATACAGGCCAATTTGAATAATCCAGCCAAAAGATCGCAATTCATGGAATTGTTGTTTAGTCCTGCCATGATTTGTGAGAATTCTCTTACGGACTTGGATACCGCATTGATTCAAGCAGGCCTGGCACCCAGCTTTGCCACGGTGAGAACTCGCGGCGCAACCGACAATCATTTTTATATGGGCTTCCAGGTGACATTGGATGCCGCCTACGTGGGCGGTGCCCAAATCGGCTTTTTCGGCGTGACTGACTTTAGGGGCAATGGGGGATGGCACTGGTTCATCGGACCGGAAGCGGGCGTCGTCGTCGGGGCAGGTGGTTCCCTGGAAGCCATCTTCTTTCCAAAAGTCAACCTGGAATCCTTTGCAGGTTGGGGGTCCGGTATTGGTGGATCCGCCGGAGCCGGCGCGACCGTCAATATCGACGGAATGTGGGATGGTAGCGTGAAAGAATTTCAGGGCTTTGGAATCGGAGGAGGCGGTGGCGTAGGCTCGAAAATGGTCGGAAGTCTGGCCGCTTCTTATACCCACGCATGGAAAATCGGCAAGTAGCCTGCAAGAGGCGTTATCAATCTTTTCGTTGGCTATCCCGGCCTGGCTCTGACAATAGAGCCAGGCTAGTCTTCTCAATCACAGCTTTGTTTACGAGGAAAGGATGTCAATTATGAAAGAGAGGAATTCTTCCTTATTCGTAGCGGCATTCAATATTGTCATCTTTTTCGGGCTGTTTTCATCCGGTCTTGCCGCAGATGCCAACCAGAGAATTCAAGATGGCCATTCTGCACCAGTCATAAAACAAATCCCTTCAACAGCCAGACAGCTTCAATCAAAATGGGCCAGCATGACAACCGATCAAAAGTTTTCGGTTCTTCTTGGAAAGCTCGATGCCGTGGAACGAAGAATCGCCACACTTCAGGATCAAGTCCAGGCGAACAGTACACTGGGACAGGAAGTGACCCAACTCCGAAACACGGTTCAGCAACTGGGTCAGGTGATCACGGTGAGTTCTGCGGGACACGTCACGATTCAAACGGCGCAGAATTTGAACCTGGTTGCAAGCACGTTAGAAATATCTGCATCGAATGTGAAGGTCCAGGCTGCCCTGTCTGGCTTTCATGGAGTGCTCAAGGCCGATACGATGATTACCAACACAGTCGTTTCTTCGGCTTATACACCAGGCGCAGGCAATATCTGGTGATTTCATTGACCAATTGATGCTTCTGCTTGGTTCATAAAACTACGGGTTCAACACTAACGTTCCTCCTTGATCGACCTGCAAGACCGCCGCGCCAGGACTGACCGTGACAGAATTGTTAAAGTCCACCCCCCCGATGGTGCCTTGTCCCACACCGGCGTAGGGGACAAATCCGCCTCCCACCGAAAGGGTCGCACTCGGGTGCAACAGGACCGGAATCCCCGCGAGATTCGGGATCGTCGTGGAAAGAGTACAGCCGACACAGCCTCCTGACGTTCCGGTAATATTCACCGTGTTAGTGCCGAACCCAAAAGCCACAAGAGACCCGCCGCTCAAGCTAAAGGACGAATTCGATCCGACAGCCAGTAAGGCCCCGTTGACTGACAACAGGCTGTTATTGGCGAGTGCAGTCAAATTACCGGTCACCTGCCCGGTGGCCCCGTTCAAAAAATTAAACAGATGCCCGCCCACTTGAAGCTGGCTGTTATTCAATTGAACGGCTGCCTGCAGCACGTTGGACTGTTGAAGGGAGGCCATCAGCCTGGCGCTGTTCGGAGTACCGTGGCCTTGCACATTGGCAAAATCCCCGGTGGTCATCATGGTGCCCTGGAACAGACTGACCAGCGGGGCACTTGCTTCGAGTATGCCTTGATGTAAATCCCCCCTGACGATCATGGCCGAGTGGGTTTCGACTGCCCATTCGAAGTTCGGATCGGAGACAGGCAGATTGTGAGTGCCGCTATTCAGAATTTCAATAAGCGGGGGAATATCCGGCCGGGTGCGGGCCAGGCCATTCACCTGCGGCGGCGTACTTCCGCCAGGGAAGACATCCCCCGGGATGCTGCCTAACACGGGAGGTTCCGTCGGACCTTCCAACCGGCTGTCCAGGATGGTCAGTAAGGACACGCGCGGAATATTCAGGGGATCGCTTTTATCCGGAGCAATCGTGCTGCCGTCCAGCACCGCCAACACCCGATCCTGCATTTTTAGATCCACCGGATTCAATTGCCCGCCGCCTGCCGATCCGGGAATTATTTGAATAAAGTCAGGAACACTTTCGTCGGGAACCAGAATCTGATCTTCAACCTGTACATCGAAATTACGACCTAGGACTGCCAACACCGACCCCTTGATGTCACCGGTTTGGGTAAAATAAGTCGATGTCGCACCGGTCGTCGTCGTGGTCAGGTTGGTATCATTATTGAGGACCACTCCTCCGGGGATATTTAACATTCCCCCGCCGCTTGCCTGTCTTGCCCGAATGACTCCGTGCACCCCATCCGTCGATTCCTCAGAGGAAGAACCCGATCCCGCAAGAAATTTAGGAGGAAAAATCACATCCTGATCCCCTATTCCCGGAATCACTTGAGTGCTGCCCGCATAGGTTTCCAACACCCCGATGGTATTGGCTTGTTGAGACGAATCTGTAAACCGGGTAAAGACATGGGAAATATTTGCGGCATTCTCCAGCTCGATGGGATCTCCGGATGGGACCGCACTGGGGAATGGAAGAAAGAGAGGCCGCCCGGGTGTACGATTGATCAGATCCACCGGCAAAAAATCCCCTCCCACCAAGGTATGGATGGTCAACCGCTCCGAAGGAACCTGTCCCTGATGAGGCGCCAACGTCGGATTCCCTCCATCCACTAACAGCAGTTCAGAATTGATGGGTGTGTATTGAATTCTCAAGGCTCCATTGCCGTTGTTAAGTTGGGCGTTGAGGGTAATGTCACTATTGTCATAGAGAACCAACCCGCCTCCCCCCACGGCCTGAGGAATAGTAGGCCCGGCAGGCCCGATCACAATATTGAAATTATCATTGCCGGCAGGATCGATCAGACTGCTGGTGGGGCCTCCGAACTCGGACGCCACGGGAAACGAGTTTCCTAAGGGAGGCAGAGTATTACTGCCTCCGCCCAAAGCCGACCCGGTGGTGGCCAGCACCACGTTTTGTTCCGATTTCTCCTGCTCTTCAAATTGCTCGGCCTGGCTTGCCACACTTCCCAACACGATGCCCAAAATTTCGGCCTGCTTCATTTCCTGAGAAGCCAGATGGGATATTCCCGTTTCAGGTGTTTCACGATGATGGGCCATCGCGGTTAGAGGAACGGCACTCTGTTGGCCTGGGATAGTGGCAAAGGGAACACCAAGTTGCCCGTCCACCACATCAACACTCTGTCCGGCATTGACGAGGATGGACTGACCATTAGCTTCGACGGTGAGCGTGCCTTCCTCCACTTGATACCGGATAAAGGAGTCTGGCTGTTCGGCCACCAGAGAAGAAGGATAGGATGCCAGAACCACTCCGCCTTCCTGATTGGTCAAGGGGGAAGAGGCGTGGACGTTCTGCGGTTCCATGGCGACATGAAACACTCCTCCTCGTGTCATCGCTTTCGTCGATGGAGTCTGCACCGTAACCTGTTCATTGAGGGCCAATTGCGATTCTGCCACTGCTAATCGTACTGCCCCATTTTGCAAATGGACGACCGGCATGCCATGGGACTCGGGAAAAATTCGCACTGAAGCGTTCTCTTCAAGTGTCACCAGCTCTTGCTGCCCGATCAAAATTTCTGCACGACTTTGCGGGCCGGTTACCAGTTGATCCCCATATTGCAAGGTATCTCCAAATTGGATTCCTCGTATTGAAGATTGAGAAGCCAGAGACGCCGCCTGGACATTTCCTCGAATTCCCGACAAGACCAACGGGCGGTCCCCCGTCACTTGAATGCCGCGTTGAGGGTCAGCGCTCCAACCCGGCGACGCACAGAACAGGGATCCGGCAAGGATCCCGTGTATAAGGTAGACCGATAAAGATTTGAGGTTCATGGCTCTCTCCTTCTTCAAAACCATCACAGCCAAACATTTGAAAAAAAGTCGGATTTCAGAAGCCTACCGAGTCTCCTGAGAAAAAGAAAGACGAATTCGGCCCAATCTTGGCCATCCTTTGCACAACGATATGGATTTCCTCAGACCGATATAAACCCCGGCATCAAAATTCCATTGCATAATTCTCTTCCCCAAAATTCCTTTGTTTGGTGTGGTTTTTTCCAGGATATTGTTGTACCTTACCCCTCTTGAATAATCCGCCCCCCTCATAATGAGGGGGAAAGAACCGTTTAGGAAAGGACCGCAGAGAATGAGACCCCAATTATCGTTGAGCCCGGTGATTTTGTTGGGACTCATTATGATTCAGACATTGAGTATTCTGATCTGGCCCACTTTGTCTCAAGCCCAACAAGGTGAAGCCGAGGTATCCGTCGCTCAGGGCGTTTTGGCCTATGAGCAACAACGGTATACCCAAGCCCTTCCCTTCTTCCATCGTGCCGTGGAACTGGATTCCCGGAATGCCCGGGCGCACTATTATACGGGCCTGACCTACCTGGCTCTGAAAAAACCCGAACAGGCGATTGAGCCACTGGATACCGCCCGCCAGCTTCGTCCCTCCGATCCGGATATTCGCTTCCAATTAGGTGTCGCCTATTTTTCCATCAAAGACTATGACAAAGCCGGCCAACTCCTGGAAGGCATCTACCAGGAAACCCCTGATCGCGAAAATCTGGGGTATTACGTGGGTGTGTCCCGTTACCAGGACAAGAAGTATTCTGAAGCGGTCGAAGCATTTGATAAGACCAAGACCACCGATTCGAACCTTCAACAGCTTGCCCGGTTTTACCGGGGATTGGCGTTAGGCGTCCTTGGTCTCCCCCAGGAAGCCATCGCCGAACTGGAGGCTGCCCAAAAAATTCAGGCGGTTTCTCCGATTTCCTCCGCTTCGATTCGTATTCGTGATGAACTGCTTGCCACCCGGCGGGTCACCGAGACCAAGCGGTTTCGAGCCCAGATCAGCGTGGGAGGATACTATGATGATAATGTGGCCATTAATCCGAACCCGGAGTCCATTGCCGATCCGAACCAGCAACTGATTTTGAACGGATTGCGCAACCGCGAAACGACTTCGCCCGGCATGTTGGCCTCCGTCCTGTTGGATTACGCATTTTTCCGGAAAGGCCCAATGGAGGCCACTGCCACTTATTCTTTCTTTCAAACGCTGAATTTTCATGACAACCTGAATAAATTTAATCTGCAAAATCATCTGGTGGGGCTCAGTGGATTTTACCGTGGAGTCGTTCAGACCATGCCGTATCAGGTGGGGCTTCAATACACGTACGATTACCTTTTTCTGGACATGGACGGATTTTTATCCCGCCATACGCCCACGCTGAGCGGCACGCTGATTCCTCCCAGCTTTACCATTCCGGGCATTGGAACCGTGGCTAACCTGACCAATGTCCTGACCCGTTATCAGGTCAAGCAGTTTTTCCGCGAACCCGGCGATAATGACACCCGTTTCCAAAGTGAAAGCCGGGATGCCTTCAATATCATGACCGGGTTTGTCCATGCCTTCCGTTTTGCCGAGGACCGGGGTCTCATCAGGATCGGGTATCAATATGATAACGAAGCTGCGGATGGCGGCGCGTTCTCCTACCGTGGCCATCGGTTACTGACCGGAGGCCAGGTAACCGTGCCATGGGGCAATTTCATATTGCGCTACGACTACGACGTGCATTGGCGGAATTACAAAAATGCGCAAACGTTGTTTACTGATGACAGCGGAAATCTTTCCAAGCGCGACGACACCCAGCAGACGCATCTGGTGCAGCTGATTAAACAGCTTCCGTACAACCTGACGTTTACCGCACAATACCAACATATTCGAAATGGCTCCGATATTCCGGTCTACGATTACACCAAGAATGTCTTTACAGGATTATTCACCTGGTCGTATTAGATGCCATGAGGCCCTGCGACAATGGGCAAATATCTTTTTCGGGCCGAGTCCAGCTCAGGCCATGCAGTAAAATTTGCCGGACATCCGGGGGCTCGAATTGCGATTCTCACTTCCTTTCTTTTGATCCTTGTCTGCGGTGCAAGCTCACCAGATCTTTTCGCAGACTCTCTTCCATCAGCATCCCCTGAACGCCAGCCCCGATTAGCCGAGGCAACCTCTTTACAGAATCAGGCCTTAGCCCTTTTGGAACAGGGGGACTACCGGCAAGCACTTTCACCGGCTCGGCAGGCGCTCCATCTCCGGGAATCCATTCTGGGTCCCAATCACTTGAAGGTGGCGGAATCCCTCAATGTCTTAGGCCTGACGTTTCATCATCTGGCGGAAATCGATCAGGCGCTTGAGGCCCACGAACGAGCTCTTAAGATCCGGGAGAAATTGGCAGGAGCACACAGTACAGAAGTCAGCGAAAGCCTGACCCACTTGGCCCGCGTATGGATTGCCAAAGGTGATTTTCCCAAAGCCCGGGCCATGCTGGAACGAGCCCTGGGCATTCGGGAACAGGAATTCGGCCCCACACACATGGACGTGGCGGAAACCCTCATGTATCTCGCCATGGTCCAGGGCCTTCAAATGGACTTGAAGAACGCCCTGGCCACTCAAGCCAGAGCCGTCGATATTTTTGAGAAAGATGACCATTTCCCTCCTATTGAACATTCGATGGCCCTTACCAGTTACGGAGTGATCTTAAGTCGCAACGGGGAAGTAGCCAAAGGCAAGAATCTGATTGAACGTGCGCTCCTCCTTCAGGAGGGATCACTCGGCCTCACCCATCCTATGGTGGCCAAAACCCTGGACAGTCTGGCCGAACTCGAAACGAAAATGGGACACCCGGAGGTAGCCCTCCCTTTGGCCAAACGAGCCTTACAGATTCGGGAAATCCGATTCGGTCCCGAACACCCGGAAGTGTCGGCCAGTCTCAACACGATCGGCGCTCTTCTCTGGAAACAGGGTGACCTTGCTCAAGCCGCTCAATCTTTCCAACGCGCCCTGACGATAATCGAGCAATCGGTGGGATCGATGCATCCTGTGGTTGCGGCCAATCTCTTGAGTTTAGGGGAGATCAACCGGCAGATGGGAAACCTGCCCCCGGCACGCGAGATGTTCTCCAGGGCGCTCACGATTCAAGAAGCTACCCTCGGGCTTCAACACAACGACGTGGCCACCACTCTCACGCGACTATCCTGGGTGGCCAGCAGTCAACAGGACTACACCCAATCCCAAGCATTGCTTGAACAAGCCGTCAGTATTCGAGAAAAAGCGCTGGGAGAGACTCATCCCGATCTGGCCATCCTTTTGAATGAATTGGCCAGGGTCAAACACCGACAGGGGCAGTTAGGCCAGGCCAGGCCGCACTATGAACGGGCACGTCAAATCTATTTGGCGGTCAGCCGGTTAAACAAGGACCTTGATGATGCGACGTTCAGCCGTCTTCACCAACAGGGAATCTCCAGCCTCCAGGACTATGCCCTGTTATTGGCTCAGCTATCCCGGCAGGACCATGCACGATCTATCGTAACGGACGGGTTTCTGGTGGCCGAACAAGCGCGAGGATGGCTGGTGCAGGCCGCAGTGGCCAAGGCTATGGCCCGTAGGCATGCCAGGCAGTCCGCCGATGTGGAGTTGGCCAAACACATTGACGATCTTCGACGAAGGCGTCAGGAATTATGGGGAACTCTGCACGCGTTGTACGGGCAACCTTCACTGGATGCGTCTCGGCGGGAGAAATTATCTTCTGTGAAATCCGAAGCTCAAAAGATTCAACAGGATCTGGAGAAAACATTATCGCAACTTGAAACCCGTTTTCCGCAATATGCAGAACTTGCGTTTCCCAAACCTCTGGATCTTCAGGCCGTACAGGAACTCCTGAAGCAAGGAGAGGCCCTGGTCAGCTTTTCGGTTTGGGACCGTATGCTTCAAATCTGGGTGGTTCGTCCGGGACAGCCCCCTGTCTTCTACAATTCGGGAATAGACAAAACGAAACTCTCCGATCTCGTGACACAGATTCGGGCCAGCCTTGGCTCAGCCAAAAGGCCGTTTGACGTTCAAGCCGCTCATCAATTGTATCAATGGCTGTTTCAACCCCTGGAGACTCACCTTGTGGGGGTGGACAATCTCATCATTATTCCTGATGAAATCCTGCTGCCTTTACCATTCGGCACCTTGATCACGGACAGCGCCGGGCCCGCGTTTCAGCAGCTCGCTCAACTCTCTTCATCAGGAAATGTTCTCTCTCATGCCGAATTCATTCACTACACCAAAGTGGAATGGCTCATCAAACGCTTTCCGATCACCGTGGTCCCCTCAGCGTCCGCGTTCAAATTATTACGACAATCCGTCCAGAGATCTCAAAACGGAAAGGATCGTTTTATTGGATTCGGCGATCCCGTGTTTTCAGGAGACGGACCGGAACGGGGCGGAACGATGCCATCCCTCCACGAATCCCGCACAGCTTTTGAACAGTTGCGCATGATGAATGCCTTGCCGGGAACTCAACAGGAGCTCAAAGCCATCGCCCAAACCCTGGGAGTCAATCCCGAAACGAGTTTGTATCTTCAACAACGCGCGACGGAAACACAGGTCCGACAACTCCTGAATACCGGACGTTTGGGAAACACGCAGGTGCTGTCATTTGCCACCCATGGTTTATTGGCAGGTCAGTTAAACGGTTTGGTGGAACCCGCCCTGGTCCTCACCATTCCCTCGCACCCTTCTCAAGAGGACGATGGACTGCTCACCATGGGCGAGATTCTTGACTTTCGGCTTCCCAAAGTCGATTGGGTGATTCTTTCGGCATGTAATACTGCAGGAGGGGATGGCAGCGGTCAGGGGTTGAGTGGCCTGGCACGAGCATTCTTTTTTGCAGGAGCCAAAGCGCTTTTGGTTTCACATTGGAGCGTAGATGACCGCGCGACTCAGGCTCTGATGACTAAAATTTTTCAGTTGTTCGGAAAGGATGCGATGCTTTCAAAAAGTGCAGCATTGCGGGAAGGCATGCTGGCCGTGATGGAACAAACTGAGGAGGGCACCTTTCCCTACTTCAGCCATCCCTATGCCTGGGCCCCGTTTTTCCTGGTGGGAACGGGAGAATAAAGCTTTCTCTCAGGGGGGATCGGGGTTTTCTTTATTCTCTATCATCTCTCTTCAAGCCAAGCTCTTAAAAAGTGCTCTATACCTTCAACCTTTTCATTCACGGTCCCACTCTATCCACACTCAGATATGGACATTTTTTGCCGCCACGACAGCTGTCTAAAAAAGCATGAACTTGAAAGACTTCAGAATTCCGTATTTTGTTGTACAGGTACTTATAATCGGCCACCCCTTTGGGCGAACCAAAAATTTCCATCGTGATTATTAGGTTGGGTGGAGCAAACATCACTTACAGTTGAGAAATAGAATCCTTAGCCACCCAACCTAATTCTCGGGGCTCACCAGGGCGAAAGCCTCGATCAAGCCATGTGCATTCACCAGAGCCCGGTGGACGAACTTGTGCTCCTTGCTTACCTCCCTGGAAATAAATATACATTCCCTCTGTACGAAGAATCGTCTTCATGGCCGACCCACCCCGGCACATGAGGGGATAACTCTTCGGCTTCGCATGGACATCATTCGTTTGCAAACCCACGAATGAAATGAACAACCACAGTAACGTGAGCATAACCATTTTCATAACAATACCTCCTCGATAGGTTTTCAAAAATTGTGGGGAACGAGGCTTCCCCCCTGAATGATTCCTTGGTACTTATGGATTCGCCGATGAAGTTCTGAAATCATATACTGAAAAATGCATTACCTCTATTATTTCGAAGGCTTTTTTGCCTCCAGCAACCCGAATCTCATTTTTTTTCGTTGAGCACCGGGTTGCCACGGTTCCGTTCGAAGGCTTCGGATTCCAAACGATCTCCCTCACTCGCTGAACCGGGACCTTCTTCGGGCGAGAGCGGGACACCGGGCGCCAGATCATCCGGCTGGCGTGACAGGTTTCCCGTGTCTCCCCGTTCGGCACTTTGTACCGGCTCTAAAGCTTGAAGTTGCTGCGGGGTATATAAACGAGTGACTTCCTTCAATATGGCTTTTTTGACTCGTTCAAGTGTGAGGGGAGCAGAGGAACTCTTCAACCGATTGTCGTATATAAAGTGTCCCGTATTGATACCGACCACCGGCCGGCCATCATCTGCATACATGCCTTTTTTGAGGATACGGAAACGACCGGATTGGCAATCGACTAAGGGACAGTCGGTCTCACCGTTATTTTCAACAAACAGCAGGTCCCGATCATTCACCTGAAATTGGGGGATATTCGAGGCTTCAAAAAACCGGCCATCCGATGTCTGCCCGCCTAAAAATCGCAGGGTGAGACTGGTCCCATTTGCAGAGCTTCCCTTCAGGGTTTGATCAATTCGATAGGTGACATAGGTGTAGGGTAATGCACCCTCGGAATCAGTCATTCCATCACTGAGCCCATATTCAACCTTCTCCACAGTCCCGGAATAAATCAGCTCGGCTTCGGTCACCCGTTGAGCCAATGACTTTTCCGATCCAGGTTCTATCATGGCCCCATTACTACAGCCAGGCTGTATCAGCCCCAGGGCACAGCTCATCAAGCCTAGGAACAATGAAAGCTTCCAGGAATGGTTAACGACCTTCAGCCAAGTTTGAGGCTGCATCGGCGGCATTCCCTTCTTATAGTTTTCAAGATTTGGGATCCCTTTATTGATAAAAAAAGTGTACTCCCAATTGCAAAGGCAGGTCTATGTTTCCTTCACATCTGACACAAGCGAGTGGGTGGGATCCTGTCCCATCCACTCGCTTCTCCAGCCCTAGTCGGATGACCAGAAACTAATTGATCCGAATTCCCACATACGAGGAATTATTGGTCTCGTTGCTTTCTGCAATGGCATTATCAGGGTCAATAATCGCTCCCAGATGATAATTGGCCCCGCTGGTTAAATCGTTAGGAATCGTCAGAGTGGTATTGCTCGTCGTATATACCGTGTTGCGGCATACCGACACATTACCAGTGCCAATATGTCGATCCCAGGTCGTAATCAAATCATTGGTGGAAATGTAATATTTCACCGGCGTGCTTTTGCAACCGGATCCTAAATTCTCATACGACATTTCCAACCGCACCTGTTGCCCTTTGTTGACCCGATAGCGTGGTTCACCTGCGTCATTAAAGGATGGCAACAGGCTCCCTGAAGAGTTAAACACCCGCGTACGGGCATGCGTGCTGTACTCCCCGCTGAATCCCGTCCATCGCCAATGGGCAATGGCGACATCATTGGTGACTCCGTCATTTCCATACAGATTGACAGCGCCATGACTCGCATCTTCTCCCGGATAGGCATACGCGGTCGATCCATTCGCATGCATATGTGTGCTATCCGACCCCATCGCATTATAGGTATACGTCACATGTTTCAACCCGAGGGCATGGCCCAATTCATGGACTGCGACGGTTTGGAAGGAGCGTGAACCTCCACCGTAGCCCGAGAGCGTCTTTTTGTTGTGCGTATAGTGGTAGGGCGTGGTATTTCTAAATACCACATCCGCTTCCACCAAATGCCCGGTCAGGCAGGTGTACCAATAATACGCCACCGCCGGAGCGCTGAGACTGTTAGTCCACCAGATTTCGTTTTGGAAATTGCCCTTTCCGACACCCGGTTCGTTATAGCTCAACGTGAATTTAAACTTACTGGGATTTTGGTTCCAAAGCTGTATAGACTCGGTCAGAGCATTCCGCCAGGGACCGGAGGGAAACCCCGTCCCGGAGGCCCGCATCTGCACCGAATTGGACCCCCATTTCTGGGTGATACCGGCACATTTGATTTTCTCATACGAAAAACCAACAGCCGGATACAACAACGACATCAGTAGGGACACCACTATGATATTTTTGGATTTCATCGCTTCCTCCATTAGCATGAGTCTGGATAATGTTGATCAACATGGGGTTTGTCATACCCATACCACCATCGGTCAGTGCCGACGTTAGGGCTGCACTTCCCTCGCTGGCCCTGTTCCATCTTCGGCGTCAAACAGCATATTGCCCTCAAGGGGCATCTCAGCCTCTGCCCCTTCCGCTCCTGGCTCAATACCGCGTGGAACGACCCGCAGCGGTCTTTGCAGTTTGAGGTTCGGGATGAGAGGTTTTTGGATTCCCATGTTCGGGTTGATCTGAAGATTCGGTTTCAACCCGCCTGGCGGACCTTCTTTCAACACCGGATTCATGGCATTTTTCATCAAAAATTCCGCTTCCTGTTTATCAAACTCATTCAAGGGGACTGCGTCCAATCGTTCAGGGGCCACATGCGCAATTGGAGCCTGAGGGGTGTGAGGGCGAAGCGGTAATGCCTGTCCCGGCTTGATACTGCGCACGGGTTTCAATGCTGCCAATTTTTCCGGTCTGATCCTGATTTTTTCCTGGGCCACACGTCCTTTGAACTTTTGAATGTTCAAATGTTCGCCTTGGATTCGCAACCCCTCACCCCTGTTGTATTGTCCTTTGCCTTTTTCCTCCCCTTCCGCCTCCTCGGGGTCCAATTCGAAATTAAAAGGCAGAGTGCCGATTTTATTATTCATCACCTCAGGAAGATGATGTTGTTTGCCAAAGAAAATATTGCCCTGAGGGGTCTGACGCACTTCATGTCCATCATTCGTAAACATTTGATTGTTGATCACACGAAAACGTCCCTTGTCACAATCCACCAAGGGACATTCGGATTCTCCATTATCCTGGACAAAGAGCATGACCCGCTCGCCTTCATCAAACAACGGCGCGTTGGACACCACGAGAATACGGCCATCCTTCGCCGGTCCACCAAGAAAACGAAGTGTAACGGTCTTGCCCTCGCTCGATTGCCCCTTTTCAACATCTTCCATTTGGAAAGTCACAAAGGTTTGCGGCAATTCAGCATCTTCCGATTCCGTCCCTCGGGCCATGCCATATTCAACCTTGGAAACGACGCCTTGAAATATCAGATCGGCCTCCTCGGTCATCGTTCGCAGGCTTTTTCCCGGAACCTCATGGGCCTGAGCCGTGAGGCTGAATCCGGCTAATCCCAACCAGGTCAAGGCGGTTGCCATCCCCAGGGTGGCAACGGCTTTTTTCTTGTAAGAAGTCACTTCAGTCATGTTGATACTCCTTCATCCTGAAAATTGAACAAAAAGGTTTGTCTATGGAATCCGACTCATTTCGAAAAGAAAAGTCAGCAACAAACCTACTCCCTCAATGTGAGAGAAAGACCCTTGGCCTAGTGCTCGGTGGCAGAAAACTGGAGGACCGCGGGATTGTGAATGGTTGAGATCGTCCGGATTGATAGTTAAAGAAATCATGAGAGATCATCCCACCGTAAGCGATTCTCCCGGAAATAAACGAGAAATGTGCAAAAGCGAATTCATGCTCATGAATCATTTGTCGTTCTTCCTGCGGCAATGGTTCAAAAAAAAATTGGCCTTCCGTGAAAAGTAATTGAAGGGCGGTACATCAATATTCATGCCAATGGAAAATCCAGCAAAACAGTAAAACGGCTGAGGATTTTGAAGATTGCGGAACGGAGGAAGGGGACTCAAAAGATACAAGTGGTATCCAATGGGATACTTCTCCGACTCACACAGTAGGAAGATATCGGTGCCTTACAACAACTCATCTGCTTTCCAATGCGACTCTCAGAATCTGTACACCCGACATGAATGGACCGAGGGTTCAAATTTGTCATTACTTACGTACCTTCCTTCTCCTGTATCAGGCTGCTAAAGTCGCTCATCCGAATCTTTAGATTGACCATACACAATGTCGTCTCAAGGCAGGGCATATTGGCCAGATTCCGGAAATCGCGAGTAACCCGTGACTCCGTTGACTCTTTCAACTATACAGCCTCTGGTCCGTAGTCTCGTCATCGGATCGATCCTCATGGTCACGGTTGGTGTCGTAACCTGGCCATTGATTCTTCATCTGAATTATGACCTGCCGGTTGGGACGGAACAGGAAGTGACCGTTCCGCTCTTTAATACCTGGACACTTTGGTGGGTGCAGGATCGGGCGTCACAGGGATTTGAAAACTTTTGGCAGGCTCCCATTTTTTTTCCCAGCGAAGGCTCATTTACCTTTTCCGAACCGCAACCATTGACAGGCCTTCTGGCTTCGTTCTTCTGGAACCTGGCTGACTCGCCGCTTGCGGCTTACAATTTCGCCCTTCTGACTTGTTTATTTCTGAACGGGGTGTTTGCCTATCGCCTGGGTCGAGCCTTACAGATTCCTTCGATTCCCGCCCTCGTTGGCGGCATACTCATGATCGGCCTTCCCATCACTCAAAAACTGTTGGGAGTCCTTCCTCTCATTCCGATCTTCGGCATCCTCTGGGCATTGGAAGGATTCATTCGATTCGGACGAGACGGCGGATCCATGCCCATGGCGATGTGGGCCGGAACCGGACTCCTGGTCCAACTCTTCACTTCCCAACAACTCACACTGCTCTTTGGTCTCTTTGCGTTACCGGCCGGACTGCTGGCGCTTTCCCAAAGAGGATTCGCTCCCATCGCCGCTCTCAAATTGGGAAGCGTGGGACTGGTCGTTATGCTTCTGACCGTTTGGTATGCCTGGTATCCGATACAGGTGCATCAGACCATGGGTCTCACCCGCCCGGACAGTCTGGTTAAAAATTTATCGGCCCACCTCTCGGATTATTTTTCAAAACCCTTGTCCTCCTCCATCTCGTTTCCGCCCCGCGAAGACATTCACACCGATACAGGGGGGTTGTTTCCGGGTTTCATGATGATAATACTGGCGACTTGGGGCACAGCAGTTGGATTACAACGACGGGAGTCTCGCGCATGGACCTGGTATTTTCTCGGCACAGCCGGCTGTGCATGGCTCCTCTCTTTGGGCATCCACTCTCCTCTGGATGAAGGAAAACTTTTCATTTTTTTACGAGACTGGATTCCAGGATTTCATGAATTGCGCAGCCCGTTCCGGTTTGCCATTCTGGTACAGATGTCTCTCATCGTTCTCGGCCTTCATGGCCTGGCCTTCATGAATCATCGGCCTTGGACTTCCAAAATCCTGTTCGCGGTCAGCCTCGTGGGGCTAATTGCCTTTGCCGAAAATTTATCAGTTCCACAACCCCTCTCAAGTGGCCCTACATTCACGTCTCGACCCTGGGTGTCTTGGATGACTGCGCAGGAGAACCGCCACATCCTAGGACATATCCCCTTTCCCGATGGACTACACGTTTCCGATTATGAAATCGAAACCGAACGCATGCTGAACCAAATCATCCACCGCAAATCTCTGATTAATGGCTACTCCGGATATTTCCCTCCAGGATATGACCGGTTTCAGATGGACATGGCCAAGAATTTTCCTTCGCAATTCTTGATTTGTTTCCTAAGCAATGAATTGGGGACGGACACTCTGATCATCGACCTCCCATGGTATGAGAATCATCAGGAAAAAATCGCTTCGTTCAAGGAATTATCGAAGATCGTCTATCACGACAAGGATGTGGTGATTTTCGAACTTTCGCGAACAGGTGCAACCTGTCGTCCGGAGGCAGGGCAAACGGATGGGTTGTAAGGCCATTTGATATCGCCAAGGAGTAAAAATGGC
Organism: Nitrospirales bacterium; assembly: GCA_050248735.1. Taxonomy (GTDB): domain Bacteria; phylum Nitrospirota; class Nitrospiria; order Nitrospirales; family UBA8639; genus JACKFE01. Next base: position 129,426 of record JBFWRU010000004.1, read on the forward strand.
ATCCCCTCCCTCACACACCATCGATTATTTCCAATCCTTCTTATCCCTGAGCTTGTTAGGAAATTCGCACTTCGGTTGGAGACACTATTTTCATTCGACGACATTCACAGTCGGATCCAATTCTCGTTCGGTTCGGGAATCAACTGGTGACCGTTCATCAAGGACTAATTGGCACAAACCTTATACACCCTCCTCAATACCCTGAATAATTTTTCGCTGATTGCACAGAGTCCGGGTGCTCTAACTTACTGAAATTTGTGATGTATTTTATTTTGAACCTTTTCGCTGGCCCTTACGACACACAAATGAATTGAAGAGACTAATCAGACACCTATTGAATTAAGTCAATAAATTAAATCCTTCCTTTCATTGCTTTTTTGGGGAAGTTCACTACAATGCCAATTTCTGGGTTTTCTCAAGCATAGGAATCTTTCATGCATAAACTGAGCAGCAGTGGAGCAATGATGGATGTCGCTTCTCGCTCGACCGTGCCATACAAGTCTCCAATTGGTTGTACCCGCTTTCATGACCGATTGGGGTTGGCATGGGTATTCGGCTTATACGGGGCATTGTTTCTCCTGCTTTCATTCGGAGGATGCAACGGCTCAGACACTTCCGTGGTTTCTCATGGGGGACCGGTACGGGATCATGTGAGTTTGGTGGATACGCTGAGAAAGCAAGGATTGGAGGTCGAACCTGCCGGAGTGATTTCTCAACCGTTTTTCTCTGTACCCGGGCAGGCACTCCGGATAGGAAACCAGGACATTCAGGTTTTTGAATTTGAGGATGCTCCTGCTCGGAAATCTCAAGAACAAGTCATTTCTCCTGATGGAATGTCCATCGGGCAAACTGCAGTCCAATGGATCAAACCACCTCATTTTTTCTCAGGGGGAAAAATTATTGTACTATATGTAGGTTCAGACGAAACTCTACTTGGCCAGTTGGAGAAGGCTATGGGGAAACAGGTCGCAGGGGAGGTCCCCAAGGCATGACCAAGTATTCCACGGTGCGGAATTTTTGACATTCAATCCAAACCCGGATTGGAATCACTGTTCATTTAACCAGGGAGGTTGCACATGAAAGGAAAAATCCTGACAGGATTTCTCACTTTGGTCGCTCTCGGCCTATTAGCCCTGAACGTCCAGGTCAGTAATGCGCACAAATGGGGCAATTGGCATTGGGACAAAAAAACCATCAATATGTGGGTCTATGGAAGCAAGCAGGCTGAATCCAAGGCCGCTATCAAAGATTGGGATGATCACACTCAATTATCGCTTCCGTTAAAGTCTTCGCATACGGATGTCAGCGTGTTCGGGGCAAATGCCGGCAATACCGGATGGGCTGGCCTGGCCTCGATCAAGGAATATAGTTTCGACTGGTGGCACAAATGGTGTTGGTGCAAAATTAAGCATGCCCATGCACAATTTAATACCTATTACAATTATTCGAGTGCCAGCGTTCAAGGCGTCCAATGCCAGGAAGTCGGTCATACCTTCGGCTTAGACCATAGCAATACCAACGGCTGCATGGCGAAAGGCTATTACAGCCCGAGCAGTAATTACAGCAACAGTCATAACTGGTCGGATATTAATTCCATGTATTAGCCATACCCGTGGTACTCCTTATTGATTGAAACAGCGATTAAAAAACTTGCAAAGGAGATTCTCCATGAACCCGAAAATATGCAACCAGTTTCTTCAAGGAGCCATTGCCGTCTTGTGTGTGGCCTTCGCCGGACAGGTCGGATATCAATATTGGTTTAACAAGCCCGATCCCGTCTTGATGGCAGCGTGGGCCTTTGAACCCCGGAATCTCGCCGAGGCCAAGGGGCTAGCCAAGGAAATCGTGGAAGCCCAGGTCATGAGCATTGAACGGGCCGATGACCTGGTCATTCCGGCACCGGGAGAACCTGGTAATGTGGAACGGATTGCAATTGAGGTTGTCAATATGAAAGTAAAGGGCGCGATGAAGGGCCAACCGGGACAGCAAGTTCAGGTCTTTCGAACCGCAGGTATTCCGGTATCCAGACAGGATATGCCGAGCATGAAGGAGGCACCTCCCAAACCAAAAGGAGCATCTGATCCGCCGAGTAGACCAACACCATTCATGGAAAACACTATCAATATTCATGACGATCAGGCCTACAAAGTCGGCGAAGACTATGTCATGTTCCTTCGCGACGGGCCACAGGTCAGAGTGAAGGGACGTCAGATAGCCACCAAAACCCTATTAAATCCGAGTACCCGTTTTCGCGTTGAAAACGACAATCGGATTACCCCCACCATACCTGACGGACTGGGACAACCCTTCAAAGGGAATGCCTTGCAACAATTCAAGGCCACCATTCAGGAAGTCAAGGAAATAGGTCCCATACCAGGAAAAATTCCTGGTCAACTGATTCTTCCAAAGCTTCAGATTAAACCAGGAATGCTTCAAGGCCGACCCGGAAACCTCCCGGGTCTCGTTCGTCCGCGTGGCATAGAAGGCGAAGCGGCTCCAGAGGGTATGGAGGAAGGACTGGGAGAAATGGAAGTCCCCACCGAGGGGGAGGCTCCAGAGCTTCAATAAACTTTCCACTGAGTTTTTCTACTGCAACATAACCCCCGGGAGGTGACGGTCACCCTCCGGGGGTTTCCTTTTTTTGACTTGATTTAGGGCATGGTGGAAGTTTCCATATGCTGCACGCCTGCCAAGACAGTGGAGGACAGACCAGGTTGCCGATCAGAGTGGCTTATGAAAAATGTCTATGGTGGTCAAATCAGGAAGGACAAAACAGGAGACTTTTGTGAAAGAGCGTCAAGCAGGGTTCCGATATCTCAGTGTGCATTGAAGAGCCTTAATGCCATCCAACCACCGAATTTTTTTGCCTTCAGCCTTGGTGCGCGGAACATAACGAATCGGAACCTCACGCACCCGCCATTTGCCATGAGCGATTTTTGCGGTGAGTTCAATCTCCAATTCAAAACCTGATTCCTGTAACGGCATGCCCTCCAGCACCTTACGATGGAAGACTTTATACCCCGTCCATACATCAGTGAGGGTAAAGCCTGTCAGGGCGTTGACCAAAGCCGTCACGACTTTATTGCCCAGGTAGGCGAACATTGGCCAAGCGGTAGGTGGTTGCCCCAAAAACCGAGAGCCATACACTACGTCCGCTTGATGGTTTAGAAGGGGCTCAAGCAGACGGTGATAATCCTGCGGGTCATATTCCAGATCCGCGTCCTGCACCAATACAATATCACCTTTTGCCTCTTTGAAGCCTCGACGCAGAGCTGCCCCTTTTCCGGTATTTCGTGGTTGATACAACACCCTCACCTGTGATGAATGGCGGGTGGTTCCGAAGATGGCAATCTTTGCCTGTTGGGACCCCGCTGAAGGCGTGCTGAATCGTTTCTGTAACCAGGTTCGGGTTCCATCGGTTGATCCGTCATCCACGATGATCAGTTCTTTTTGAATCGGCACATTCAATACCCGATCTACAATTCGCTCAATCGTGTCCCTCTCGTTAAATACCGGCATCACGACGCTGACTAAATAGGAACCCTCGCAAATAGGCATATTGCTCGTTTCGTCACCCTAGGGAAAACATGGAAACATTCAGAAGATCCAAAGCCCCACGCCTAAATTGTAATTATATATTCTTCCTTGACTCCAGCAATAAGGCATTATCTTAAAAGATCCTGTTCTCTTCCGACTCATCGCATCCCTTCATGGCCTTATCCCGTGGTCTTCCACCTTCCCATTGGTCCGGACGGGGTATTGCCATAAAAAAACACTATTGGCATCAATATTGCTCACAGCTCTCTTGAACGCTCATTTCTTTCTTTTTTGGCAAAAATTCGTGCCAAAAGTACACAAGTGATGAATTAAACCGACATCTATGGAAACAAGGGGCAAGAGTTTGAATGACAAAAAACCAGAATCCTAAAAAAGCAACCCTCGTTCTTTCCACCTGGGGACACCTTGGACCATCAGGGCTCATCGGAGAATGGGAATCCCGCTCTTCCGATCGTCATCCCTCTCCCAAGGATCGACGAAGCAAAGTTTCACCAGCAAAAAATCTTGAAAAAAAACCCGAAAATTCCCACGGAAATACCTAGTTCAGTACTTCCTGTACTTAGTCTTCAGAAAATCCCTCTGGTCCTACCCGATGCCATGGCATAGCCATATCTCTCACTTTTCCTAACCCATCTCCCCCTGATCGGTTTAAGATTGACATTCTGATGTGGCGTTTCTCAGAAATTGAGGATTGCGCATAATGGGCAATTCTCGTAAGGTATGTGCCAACCTGGGGGCCTACACGCTCAGCGGTTCCATCCATTGACCCGATTCGCTCATGAAACTCGCTCTGGCCAAAATCATCCTGGTGTTCGGCTATCTGGTGTTGATCACCACCCCCGCCATATCCGCACAACCGAATATTGTTCTGAGCCAAGCTTTGCATTTTCCGGCTCCGGATGGCTCCTCAGTTTTACTCAGCCCAGGGAAATATTTTATTCAACAAGCGGGATCGACTGAATTGCGCCTCATGCCGGAAGGAGAACAAAGAGGGTCAGGAAAAGTCATCCAGGCCCAAGCATTGACCCATGAACAATACGAGTTGTTTTCGCCCATGGCACTGACCCGGCCACAAAAGAACGATGAATATCTTATTGAACTGTTGATGCCGGGAGGGATTCGTTTGGCAGCCAAGGGCTCGACTCAAGCGCCCTCACCCTCCCCTCAACCTGCTTCAGCACCCGAGCCCTCATCTGTCCTGGAAATCCCTTCGTCATCACCTCCCATCGTTTCGAAACCACCGGCGACCGTGTTTTCTCGTCCGATACAAATGCAGGAAGAGGAACCAGTACCGCTTGCTCTGGGTTCACCGACGCCGGTCACCCCACCTGCGTCTTCCCTGCCCTATCAAGCCCCTTCCGTATCATCAGCAGGAAAACGCCTTACTGTGGACCAGCAAGAAACGGGAAAAGATCCCATTTTTCTTTCGGTACTCTCTCCCGATCACATCGGCCTCACGATCTTTGAACAGCCTGCGTTGTTTTGGTTCATTGGAAATCCCACGGATTATCCTGTGGATGTCATGATCACGGATGAAAACAATACACAATTGCTCCTGGATGTCCGTATGCTTCCTCCGATTCGTCCCGGCATTCATAAAGTGGAGTTAAAAGATTACGGCATTAAACTCCAGCCGAATACCACCTATCAGTGGAAGGTCATGTTGCAAGGAGCCACGCAAGGAGATTCGCTTGTGACGAGCGGCTGGATCATGCGAGTCAATCCGCCGTCCAATCTGGTCACGATCCCCGATCAACCCTCGATGCAGACCGCTCCCTTTGAACAATTCGTGGAAGCCGGCCTTTGGTATGATGCCTTGTGGGCCCTCTCAGAACGCATTCAATCGGATTCCTTGAAAGGCCCCTATCTTGAGCAACGGGCAAGCCTCCTTGAGCAGGTTGGCCTGTTACCACCAGCGGAACTTGACCGGTCCCGCAGACCCTCCCCTTAACTTCGCTTCAATCTATCGAGCGCTGCCCACCGAGCTCCCGCAGTCCTCCGACGTTTGCTCCAGAATCATCCCTTCACTTTCTCAAGCTTCCCCCATGCCTTCGTGTTAGCCACAAATTCTTACCATTAAATACGTAATGCCGTGCTACTGATCAATAGTAATCAAGGGGGTTAAGAGAAATGTCCTCAGGTCCCTCTCTTTTTTAAGCCTACATCGGTACACTGACCCTTGGCTTTTTTCAAAAATTCAGGCAAAAGCAACATCCAGGATGAACCGAATGCCAACACAGCACGACTGACCCCATAACACACCGCACGAGATAGCGGTATCGAAAACAGGGCTTGTTCGAAGGAGGCCCCATGCATGTCTTCATGACTAGCGCATTGATCATAATATTCCTGCCCTCATCATTGGCCCAAGCTGCCGATCCTCATCTCACCAAGCAAATCACTGTTTTGCAGCAACAAGCAGTTTTCCCCCAACAAGAACTGAATCGATTAAAGAATGTCATAACCGTGGGACCAGATGACACCACCCGAATCACCGCTCAACGACATACGCAGACAGTGACCAGTGGTCATGCGGAAACGGATATTGGGGAAAATCAACATCTTCGGATCAAGGGATTGTCCACCGAAGCCATAGGAGAAAGCCACTCCACCATGGTCGGCACGGATCAAACCGAATCAAGAGGGCAGGATCTGGTTCAGAAAATCGGAAAAAATAGTTTTCAAAATGCCGGGTTGAACGTCAACATCGAAGCCGGGAAACGCATGATCATTTCCGCAGGCAATCAACTGATCTTGCGAACCGGCCAAGCATCGATCGTCCTCAACAAAAACGGAGATATCTCCATTGAGGGCAAAGACATCCGGATGAAAGGATCGGTAATGTCATCATCTAAAGACTCAAAGGTCACAACGAACAAACTACCGACAAACAATATTATCCCTCGCCTACCGTTAAACCGGTAAGGACTTGAAATCAAGGAGACCCTAAATGAACAAAATGACATTGGTTCTTGTCACCATCATGGTGGTTTCACAATTTGCAATGACGTTCGCGGCCGATCCCAGCATCCGGCAGGCCCCTTCGCGTCCCATGGCCCCACAACGGGGAGGCACCATCCCGCAGGTGCAATTGACCCCTGATTTTCTCTACCAACAAATTACTGCGCTGCAACAGCAAGTCGCCAACCTTCAAGGCCAGGTCAACCTTCTGCGATCCGTCGTTCAAATCAGTCAGAATAGCACAACGATTCAGGCTGAGAACCTCAGCCTGAACGCGGCAAAAACACTGACCCTGACTTCCGGTAAGCAGACCAATCTGAGTGCGAGCGATGATTTGAAACTCCTCAGCGGAAAAACCCTTTCGTTAAAAGGAGGGAAGGATGTCACGGCTGAAGGTGCCAGCCAAATAAAACTGAAAGCGCCGCTGATCAAACTCAACGACGGCACCAAAGGTATCGCGTTACAAAACAGTCCGGTGGCAGGCGGAAAGGTTATATCGGGGAGCACTACCGTATTTGCGAAATAGGTTTGGACAAATGCCAATCCGTCAATACTTGATGAGGTCCTACAACACTCACCGGGCACTTAACCCCATTTTCTGGGAGGAAAACCAATGAATTCACGAACACCTTTTCTGTATGTACCCCTCGTTTTTCTCCTTATGGCATTGGTGTATGCCTGCACGATTCCTCAGCCCACTCAGACAACCGGAGTAAGCTCGTCTATCATGCAAATCGACCGGGAAACGCATTTCCTTACTCCTGCGGGAGAAGATGTCGTGGTGTTTCCCGGAGCCTATCTCGTGAAAGCCGAGAAGGAGGGACTACGCCTCATCGCCGAGGAAGGGACCGGTTCGGAATCATTGGTAATCGAAGCCACGAGCCAAACACACGATCAAAAACTTTCTGGGCCAACGGCCTTATCGATCTCGGAACAGGAAGATGAACAGGTCGTCCTACTACTGCTGCCGGACGGAAAAGGGTGGGAAGCCACGGGCAGCCACAGCGGTGTAATCTCCAGAGCCGCTCCCCGCCCCAAGACTCCGCAATCCCGCATACGACAAGTGATCAACATGAAGAATAAAGTCCTCATTCCCAAGCAGGCTCTTATTCTCTCGGCTATGTCGGTTCGGTATGCGACTTTGGATAAAACTTTTCAAGGCTCACAAAATCGAACCTCATGGCGATTGCCGGTGAGCGATACCGTGGACAATGCCAGTTTTACCTTCGTGTGGTCAGGTGCTCCCACGCCTCCAACCCAGATTCCCGAAATCAACCAAATCGTTAAAAATAAAGGGTGTTGCCTAACTCTGTTCCTCGATAACCAACCTCACACGTGGACACCACCTCCTCCCTCGCACGGAGGGCAACCCCTTGTAAAGACCTCCTTTACAGCATCGTCTGACCGTGGCGGAAATTTGATCACCACGGTTCACCTGGCGAATGCACGTTCCAAGCAATGGCCTAAAAATATCAGACTCGCCATTGCCAGCGGGAAAAACCAGTGGCAATCCACGGAATCCAAAGTATATGCCAATGCGGTCAGTTATTACGCATCGGAACTCCATCCTATTTTCTCACATGAACGGTGTACCACATGCCACTCCCTTGGAGACCGTCCCGCCATCGTGGCCATGCATGAATCGCGACTGGGAGCGGGAGCCTATCCCGACGTGGAGGATGCCAGACCTCACAACCCGGATTTTTGTGGAGGTTGCCATAACATCCCTCCAGGATCCGACCATACGGATGTCAATTTAAACAATGAATGGTTTTCGCCAGCCGCGGTTCAAGGAATTAATTGGCAGGGATGGGATGCCGGTCTGGTCTGCAATAAAGTCACAGGGCCCTTCACCAATAAGGATGGAGTCACAGGCGCTCCTTTCGATGCCCAAACCTTCCATCATCATTTCCATGATGACCCGCGAATACTTTGGGCGGTCTCAAGTGGATGGGTTCCTTTTGGACGTCCCGATTTAGCCGTTCCCATGAAGAACAATTTACAAGGTTGGTTTAACAAGGTGGACCCATGGGTGGAAGCCGGCACCCCGTGCCCTCAATCACTGTTCTTTCAAATTCCCGGCCGGATTCAACCGGGACAATTAACCATTCCACCACGACATCAGTGAAGGAGAACGCAATACAAGTTGCCTATAAATAATAGAAGAGACAATCTGGACCAAGGATAGCGGTCGATCACATTGGCCGCTTCCCTCAAACTGAGTGAGGCTGCAGAAACATTTTCGACAATGCCAGTCCCGGAAGCCTTAAATTTTCATATTCATTCGTTAATTTGCCTTGAGAACAGGAGCCGTTATGCAAACACAAAAAGAATCCATTTTTTTATGGCTGACAGGAGCTACCCTCGCTCTTATTGCCTTGGCACCCTCGGCATCATTCGCCCACACAATGGTCACTCTCGAGCAACCGGTGCATTTCACGAACGCCGAGGGCAGTGACGTGGTCCTTCAAGCCGGAGAGTATGCAGTCGAACCCGCAGAGGAGTGGCTACAAATCACCCCCAGCCAAGGGCAAGCCGTGGATGCCATGTTACTCGAAGCCCAAATAGGGAATCATGAAGAATCTCTGACAACTCCCCTGGCGGTATCGGCAGAAGGAGAACAAGCCGACACGTATCATCTGGCCTTGCTCTTGCCTGATGGCAAACGGCAGGAAGCCATCGGCAGTTACAGCGGCGTCCGCTCTCGAGCCGCGATCTCCTCATTAACGCTTCAACGAATACGAGCTTTGGCCGCTGCAAAGCAGAGTAGTTCAAACCGTAGCCCTGAATTTGTCACCCCCACCTTCGGGGGCAGCGGGGGCAACCAGTCCTATAACCTTGATTGCGGACCAGGGGCTGTGATGGTTGGAATTCTTGGCAAGACTGGAAGCTGGATAGACGCGATTGGCGTCATTTGCCAACAAGTAAATCCAGACGGTCAATTGGGAGCGGAATTTACCACCAGAACGGTAGGAGGAACCGGCGGAGCAACGAAAAGTGATCGATGTCCATCTGGCTCGGTAGTGGGAAGCTTTTCTGCGAGGACAGGCTCCTTTGTGGAAAGAACTTTCATGAAGTGCCTGGGGTGGGATCAACCCAATAAGCGGCCAATTCCGCTGGGTTCAAACCATACCCTTACTGTCGGAAATACTGTTGAAATTGGACCGGGTTACACGGGGAATCTCCTAAATCTCCCTAATCAAGGATTTGATTGTCCCCTTCCTAAAGTTGGTAAAGCATTGCGGGGGAGATATGGCGTCTACATCGACAGCATACGGTTCGTCTGCGACGACTGGGATCAATAAATCAGGAATTCCCTCTATCCATAGATAGAGGGAATTGAAGAGCATGCCAGGCCGACATTTCAGTATCCGGCCTAGCCCCTTTCCTGGATAAGCGGCGTTTGAATATGACTCTGGCTTGAGGCAAAAGGAGGAAACTGATGAAAAAACAATTTGCACTGGCCGTGGGAATATTGGCCTTGATTCTGAGCCATCCCCCTTCGACGAGTGCCGCTACCAATCCTGACCTGGAGTCTTTCGAGCAGGCCAGAGTCATCCGATTTACCGGAACGGAGCGCCTGTCACAGCCGTTTTCGTTTGATATTGAAGTCACCATTACAAATCCCGCCCTCAATTTTTCCAGTGTGGTAGGGCAACCCCTGCAGATACAGGTGGCGCCGGGCAGACGTGCATCCGGCATGGTGGAAAACATTGAACAGATGGGAGTGTCTGGCCGACAGGGCCAGTATCGCGTGCGGATCGTTCCCGGCCTGAACCGGTTGGCCTACCGCATCGGGAACCGAACTTTTGGAGACATGAATCCGATGCAAGTCGTGACGGCTCTTCTGAATGAGGCGGGGATTTCCGGTCTTGAAGCCAGGCTGAACGGTCCGATGTCGGCTGAAGAAATTATCATGCAGTATCAGGAATCCGATTTGGCCTTTCTTTCACGCATTCTGGAGAATGAGGGCATTCATTACCATTTCGAGCTGGCACCGTCCGGAGAAAAAGTCGTGTTGGGTGATTCCAACAACGCCTTCCCGATCCTGCCACCGGGGAAACTGGTGTTTGGCGAACAAACCACCCCATCGATCACCGCTTTTTCAAGAGGACAGGCCGTGCATTCCGGCCACGTGCAGGCAGGCGACTTCAATTGGAGAACACCCCAAGCCAATATGACGGCAGCCGTTCAAACACCCCTCTTTTCCGATCTGACTGAAGGGGTCTTCCCGGCATCCGTCGACACGCAACAAGAATCTCAGCAACATGCCGCCATACGGCTGGGCGCACGCGTGACCGAAGGGCAATCGTGCCGGGGGGAATCCACCTATCCCCAACTGCAACCCGGATATCGCTTTTTACTGGCCGGCCATCCGCGAAACGATTTCAATCAGGAATATGTGATTACCGGCGTCAACCACGAGGGCACCTTAAAAGGCTATCGCAATACCTTCACCTGCCTGCCTGCCAATGTGGCATTCCGTCCTTCCCCGCTCACCCCGCAACCCCAAATTGCCGGAGTCCTGCCTGCCATCGTGGTGGGACCGCAAGGGGAGACCAAGTTTGTCGATGAATTTGGCCGGGTCCGTGTGCGATTTCCATGGCTGAATCCTTCCGCCGGCAACAGTACCCAAGGGGATGCCGGTTGGGTTCGAGTGGCGCAGATCGCCACCGGTGCCGGAAACACATCCATGTGGATTCCAGACATCGGAGACGAAGTGCTCGTGGCGTTCGAACACGGCGATCCTCATCGGCCTGTCATCATCGGAGACGTCTGGAACGGGAACGATCCTCCGCCGGTTCAACTTCCCCATAACAAAACACAGACCATATTGCGTAGTATGTCCATCCCGGGCGGGACGATTCCTCTTGAACTGGTCATGGAAGCCGCAGCCGGGCAAGAAGAACTTACCCTTCGGGTGGGAAATCAGTTTATTCAATTGAATCCGAAAGGTATTGTGGCCTCCTCAACCATTCAGACTCAGAGCCCCACAATTAAAAAATTCCCACCCCCCGCGGCACTCAAGACCCCGACGCGTCCCCTCGTGCCAAGGCGATAGAGTCATCCGGTGAGAAGGAGGCATTGAGTCATGCCAAGAATTTTCTCGAATGTGCTTTCAATGTGCCGGAGCAAACGTGTAGGAGGATCTCGCGTAAGCTAAACAATTATTTTTCCAAATGCGATTTTTTTCACCACACTTGCTTAGGAGGTTTGCAATGTATGGACAACATTGTCTTCCAAGATCCTGCCTGATGGCTTTTTACCTCACCCTCATGTTGATCGTATGTACAATGGGGCTTTCCCACGCCTCAACCACCGTGACACTGGAACAAGCCGTCCATTTCCTGAATGCCGAGGGCAGTGACGTCCTCGTGCAGCCCGGCACCTATGAACTCGAGGCCACCGAACAATGGCTCCGACTGATTCCCGGTGAACGACGGGACGCGTTGCTTCTGGATGCTCAGACCCTAACCTCTGAGGAACAGGTTTCAGAACCGACGGCGGTGTCCGTTTCCGGCGAAGGCGATGAGTATATATTGGCCCTCGTCATGCCAGGCGGAAAAAGTCTTCAAGCTGTGGGGAGCAGAAGCGGGACACGTTCCCGAGCCCTTTTGTCCGTCCCCCGGCTTCAGGCCAGACAACAATTGATCGGCAAACAACTGCGAATAACACGTCCAACCATTCCCGGAGGTCTTCCTACCATCCCGAAACCCACAATTCCTTCCGAAAAGCAGACTCTGCCGGTCTTTGCGTTGGCTCCCGGTCAAGCCGACCCGGCCAAAGGCGCAACCCTACTTGCCAGTCTGCTTCAGAACCAATTGCCCCAGGGCACGAAGCCTGAAGATCGTGGGCCTGTGCTCCTCTTTCGAGCAGGGTCCAAAGAAGTGGAGATTGAAAAAGTCAGCGGAGGCGTTTTTCTGCGCGATACGAAACAACTCTGGAATCCTCTCTTGACTCCCAGGCTCCCTAATCGTGATCAGGTCAAAAGCATCGCTGACCGATTTCTGGGTGAAAACCGGCTCTTGCCGGCTGGAGACAACCGCCTCAAAGTGTCCTTTGCCGGCTTCTCGGAAACCGGAGCGGGAGAAGATATCCCAGGGAAGATAGACCGGCATATTTTGGATATCCAGGCCAACTATCAAGTTGAGGTCGCGGTTCCCGGACCCAAGGGACAAAGCATGTTTCTTCCGGTTGTGGGAGGAGGAGGCGAATTTAAAGTGGCGGTAGGAGACGGAGGAGCGGTTATCGGCCACAACGGCGTCTGGCGGCCCATCACCGGAGTGGCCTCCGAGGAACCTGTGCTCCCAAAATCGGAGGCGGAAGCACATTTTAGAAAAATGATGGAAACCGGAAAGATGAGAGTAACCAAAGTTTCTTCCTTTCTGGCCTACTTTTCCGCTCCGGCTTTTGAAAGACAGACCCACCTGGCTCCCGTCTGGGTCGTCGGCGGCGAAGCGTTACTCGGAGAGGAACCTATTTATTTCAGGAATGCCATCATTGCGGCCACTAAGTATGGCCCCATTATGCCGGCGATCAAGCCCAAAAACCGGGCCAAGGATGAAAGGCCTCAACCGCCTTCCCTTGATCCGGATGAAGCCATCGGCTCTCAAAAACGGGATTGGTTGGACCCGCTGTATCGGTTCGCCGAGATGTTCGGATTAGCTGCGACGCCGGCCTGGGCCGCAGGAGGCCTTGAGGCAGGCACCTCATGGATTGGGCCAAGCCAGGGGCTCAACGGCAGTCCGGCCAATGCCCAGGGATTCGTCAACGGCCTTGCTGCCGCAGGATGGAATATTAATTTTAATTGGGGTGAGGCCAATGCGTTTGAATCCGATTGGCGCAGTAACAACGCCTCGTGGGTGGATGCGGCCGACATTGTGTTTTACACAGGACATGCCGGACCTAATAGCTGGGTCTTGAACCAACCTCAGGACACCTCATTGCACTTCAACGAAGTGGGAAACAGCCCGGGAAGTCCAAATGACCTGTACGGAAACAACGATTTGGAATGGATGATTATTGCCGCCTGCGGGCCTCATCAGAGCAGTCATTTTATGGGGAACGTGGGCAATGCCTTTGACCGGTGGCGCGGCATCTTCGACGGTCTCCATGTCTTTTTAGGATATGGCGCCGTGACTTACGATAATACTTCTGAAGGCGGCCGGGTTATTCAGTTGGCTCGCCAGGGCTGGACGATCATTGACGCCTGGTTCCGGACCGCGTGGGAAATTCAACCCGCAACAAATAACTCCAGTGCCCCGAACGGTCCCACTATTTTCGTAACAGCCATGTATGCCTACAAAGGCAATCATGAAACCCGCAATGATCATCTGCACGGAATGGGGAGCACTGTGTCCGATCCCACTAATCCGGGACAAAAACGCTATCTGATGTGGTCAGGAACCTGATGACTCAAGAAAACTGTCCCAGGAGGCTTCACGTTCAAACGTGAAGCCTCCGTGAGGTGAGCATTGACATGAAACCAGATCTGAAATCCGGCTACCAAGAATTCCCACTTTGGTCAGGACAGTTGTCCCTCTGAATATAGTCAGCGATAGACCCTTTAAAGTTTGAGGACACTATGAAGCGGCATCTCCATTTCATTTTTCTACCTTTCCTGCTGGTGTTCCAGATGTGCATGGCGTTTTTCCCTTGGATCTCATGGGCCTCGACCTCCATAACTTTTGAAAAATCCATTCACGTCACAACGGCTGAGGGCAGTGATGTGGTTCTTGAAGCTGGATCCTATCTTGTGGAACCCACCGAAGAGTGGTTGCGGGTCATTCCCAACGGAGGCAAAACGGTCGATGCCCTGTTACTGGAGACACACGTGGGTCATCATGACGAAACACTGGATACCACCCTTGCCCTGTCGGCAGAAGGGGAATCAGCCGGTTCTTGGCACGTGATTCTGTTGCTCCCAACCGGGGAAAAATACGAATCGGTCGGAACAATTAGCGGTATCCGGTCAAGAGGCAGCACCCCATTTACCCTGGGTTCTGTCCGGCTCAAGACGTTGGTTCAGCAGGCACAAACCTCGCTCCCTCAATTTCAGGGACAAATCTCATCCTCAATCTCTCCAGAATCAACATCAGCCCTCTCCGATACCAATCCATGCATTCGCGATGTCCGGGGAGAATTTCTAAAAGTGCGAACGCATGGCGACAAGCTCGGGTTTCACCATACCCAGACACCCGGCGCCTACAGCCAAGCGGGCCATTCCCATTACCAAGGCATTCAGCGATTCGGCAAATATCTGGCCGTATCGGGAAGCGCCTCGCAAGCGGGAGAGATTCTCATCATCGAGATGGCGTCGCGCCCGGCCGCAGATCGATTCCGATCCAACCGGTTATCTTCCAACACTCCACCAACCAATGATCGTGTGATCAAGGTAGTGGAAGCCAGTCGAACCCTCACACACGCTGGGGGATTTCAAGTCGTGGGAGATGTCCTGGTCGTCGGCATGGAAGGCGGAAACGTTTCGGAGGTGGTGTTTTACAATATCAAAAATCCGAAAAATCCTCAGGAACTGTATCGAATCCCCCGCTCAGGGGCCATCGGCGGATTCAGTGAGAAACCCAGTGCCGGTGCCACCGCCCTGGTCAAACGTCCGGACGGTCGCTTCGTGTTGATTGTCGGACGATCGGATTCCAATGTTCTGGACATCTATCTGTCGCAAGCCGTCAACCTACTCACCAACACCTTTCAATACGTGGATTCCTGGCATGAGCGTGAACTCCAAGGCATGGACCGTGAATTCGGGAATTATCAAAATATTAATCTGATCCGGCAATGCGACGGTCAGCTCTTTTTTGTGGGCCTTCATAAAAACGTTAAACTAGGAGGCGTGATCCGAGGCGGAGAGGATTGGGCGGACTTATTCAAACTGGAACTCCTCCAGCTTAGCCAAACAGGCAATCCTGGAGTCATGAGCCATCATACCGTAATTACCAAAGTCGCCAACCGGCACATATACTGCCACGACATCTGCGATTTCGATGCGGGAGCCGGGGTCTATATCGACACGAACGGAGAACTGTTCATCTATGGCGTGGAACACTGGCGCCATTCCGGTGTGGTACGCCTCAATGAATTCCGCCCCGTCCCAACTTCGATCTCTCCTCCCCTGACGAATCCCAACCAGGCCTGGGTGGAACTCTATGACGACCACAGCTTTGGCGATCGCAGCATCATAGCGGACTTTGTTGATCAGAGCCTGAGAAACTATTCGGACTACGACCGGGTGGAAGGATTCGAGGATAAAACCTCGTCCGTCAAATGGGCGATACCCTCCGGCTGGCAATATCTCCTCTTTGAAGACAAGAACTTTAAGGGCCGCATGCTGAAATTAAACGGAACAGGCAATCTGGGAGTCATCTCTAATCTTGGTTCCAGCGGATGGAATGACAAAGTCTCTTCTTCTCGATATTCACCGGCCACGATTACCCAGCTCAATCAAGCCTGGGTCGAACTGTTCGACGACAACACTTTCAAGGATCGACGCCTGACCGTGGACGGTTCCTCAACCGGAATCGGAAATTACAAAAATATTACCGTCGAGGGACAACGAGGATTCGGGGATAAAGTGTCCTCAGCCCGGTACATGATTCCTTCCGGCTACGTATATCGCCTGTACGAACACGATTCGTATAAAGGAAAAACCCTGGACCTCGTCGGAACCGGACGAATCGAGGAGATTGCCGATTTCAACAGCCGGGGGTTTAACGACAAAGTCTCCTCCTCAAAATTTATCAGGAGGTAAGTCATACAAAACTATCATTCAGGCCAAATCCGTCAATTGTTTCAATCCTGCCGAAACGGCCGTTATCATCAACTCAGAAGTTATGCCGTGGCCACAGCCGGAACATTGCCTCCCCTTCAATCTTCGGAGGTGAAAGAGCTCACTCACATCCATGCAGAACTGGCTCCTTTTCAAGAGCACTCAGATACATCTCTGTATCTTTTTCGATACCTGTGCCCCTTTTACTCCCCATAATAATCAGTGCCTGACCGTTCTCTTTTTTTACATTTCCTCCAAAAATCAGTGCTTTAAAAACAGCTCAGGTTAACTACCCAAAAGAGCTTGTCCACGGCACCAAGGTTGCTTTCAATTTGAACCAGGAAGAGGCCACCAACGACTGACGTACTAGAAAGAAACAATCATGGAAGACCACATTCTCAACTCAGTTTGTTGGTTAAGTTTTCTGGGACTCATAGTTCTTTTGTGGTTGTGGTAACCAAAGTCCTGGATCATCAGAAAAAAGAGGACAACCTCATGCTGACTCTGCACCACCCTATGCTTCCAATAGAGCAAGTCAATTGGGATGCGTTCCTGCCCACATATCCTTACAGGTTTTACGGTTCAGGATATTTATACTGTGTCCGGTGCGAACATTTTATTCGGTTGGTTTCCACCTCGAACGAGGGGATCTGCTGTTCTGACTGTACCGAATGCCTCGCACGCTCAAGGAACAATATGTTGTAAAAGGAGAAAAGAAAATGAACGACACGATGACGATTGCTCGATCATGTGAAGAAGGCATGTATATACTTCGGGAAGGCAATTGTTTGTGGCGGGTAAACGAAGAGGGCATGGTGGACTGCATCGCCAAAGGTCATATGCGGACGTTCGAACAGTTGGCCTTTATCCAGCAATGGAGAACGCCCTCCCGCAGGCTTCTCGAAGAATTTCCCCAACAACGTCCCTCAACCTGAACATCGGGAGGGCTGTCACCTTAGGCAGTTTTACTAGTCACTCCAACCTTATTTTCCAACTTGCCGGCAGCCGGGTGTTGGCATATATCCCTGAAAACTCTTGCTTGGCCATCAGGTAGGTTTCCCAACATTCCGAGCAAGGTTTTTCCGTATCCTGTCCCTGATCACGACATCATTAGGTAAACAAAGGTTGAACAGACCACAAAAAATACATCTCCTGCAAACTGAAAAACTTCCTTTATTTTGATTTTCTCTCCTGCATTGTCAGGATGGGGTTCAAAAGTTTTGTTTACCATGGTAAAAGACTTCCTTTACGGAAGCACCCAAATACAGAACTTTAGTCTTTTTCACTATTTTTTGCATTTTTTATGAACCCCCGTTGGCTTCCTGTACCGGGTGCGACGCCATGTCACTCAAACACTTTCAAGATTTTTCCAAAGACATTTCCCCCCGGGGAGGATAAAGACCATGTTCAGATTCCGCACATTATCACGGGCCTTGGTCACACCTACTCGCCTCATTTCCGTGTGTCTGTGCTTGAGCCTCTTCATCTTCCAACTCGGGGCAGCAGAATCTTCTTCGAAAAATCCCAGAAACCGTTCTTTCCCGCCAGAAGATTTACAGATAACCGATCAGGAAGCCCAGAAACTCATGCAATACCTGATGGGAAAAACTCCGATCGAGAACACACCGGAAACAGAGGATGGTGTCCGCGTCGTGATTCAGCAGGGCCACACCGGCCCCATTCAGTCGGTGGCCGTGAGCCCCAATGGCCGCTACGCGGTATCTGGAGGATTGGATGAAACCGCGAAAGTCTGGGACCTGGCAGGCAATCAGGAAATTCATTCCTTTTCCGGATTCGGCATGATGGGCCCACGGCAGACCGTCTTCTCCGAGGATTCACAAACGGTGATCGTCGCCGACATGCAGACCGTCAAAATCTTCGATCTGGCGACGGGAAAGGTTCTGCAGTCACACACTCCGTTTTTCGTGGAACGCCTGGCTTTGAGCCAAAATGGAAAATGGATGGCAGCCTCAGGTCAGCATCTGAAAAACAATTCCAGTCATCGGACCTTGGAAGTCTGGAATATCGCCGACAAGAAGCCGCTCCCACCGTTACCGCAAGCCAAAGACCATTCCGTTGTGGCCCTCAATCACAACGGCCAATTTCTCGTGACTCGAAGGGCAGAAACTGACGGGGAACTGGTCCTGTGGGATCTGCAATCATCCAAGCCCATCCGGGAGTTTGGAAAAACCCCGGACCTTTGGCTAGCTGCTTTTTCTCCGGACTCCACACTTCTGGCCACTCAAGAACTTGAAAAAGGAACCCTCACCGTGCGGGAGACCTCAAATGGAAAGATTCTTTTTTCCGCCGAGACTCCCGATCCGGAACATCCGAATGGTTCATCCCTGACCTTCAGCCCGGATAATACCCTATTAGCCGTTTCCTACCTCTCCCATCCCGGCAAAAATTTCTCCTATCCGGCCAAAGTTTTAGATGCCCGGACAGGGACCGTTCAATTGGAATTACGCAGCTCTGCCATCGGATTTAGTCCCGACAACCGACATCTGATCGTTGCCAGACCTTCTCAAGGGGCCCCCGCCCTGGTCGAACGGGAATCAGGAGAAGAAACACCCATTTCCAGAGGATCATCAGGAGTCATGGATCTCGCACTGACTAAAGACGGCAAGACGCTGATAGCCGGAATGTCGGATGATTCGGTCAAAATCTGGGACCTGATCACTGGAGAAATCGTGAAGGTTCTGGAAGGTCCAAGCTCCGGTTCCGTCTCGGTCGCTCCGGACGGAAGGCTGGTAGCCACCGGAGGCAGCCGGGGACTCGTGAGAGTTTACAATAGAACAACGGGGCAGGTCCTTAAGACCTGGAATGAGGAGAAAGCCGAAAATCAGGCAGCGATCGTGCGTTTCTCAAATGACGGCCAATTTCTTGCCATTGGCACCGGAGAATCCGTGACGCTTCGGGATACACAGTCCTGGGATATACGCTGGAACAGCACCGTTCCCATGAAGAGTCAGGCTCCCGGATTCTTCCCCGGGGCTTTTTCGGGTTCCCCCAAGGGCATCCAACAAATAGCGTTTTCTCCGGACGATCACCTGTTGGCGATTTCCACCGGCAGCTATGCCGGAGTCTGGGATGCCAGGACGGGCCAAAAGCGGTATGCGATCGGCGGAGGAGGAATGCAATCCCTTATGGAAATGGCCTTATCAGGTCGACAGCCTCATCCGGACGAGTCGTTCCTCAACCCACTGGCTCTGCAAATGCAACTTCTAGGAGGGCGGGACATCAAAACCCTGGCCTTTCATCCTCAAGGCACCCAGTTATTGTCGGTGGGGATCATGGGGAAGCAATTGTGGAATACAAAATCCGGCAAACCTCTCTCCACAGGCTTCCCCGACCTTCGAAAGACCCGGGATCCTAAACAACTCATCAAAGGTCTGGAAATCAATGCGAGTAAAGGAGGAGCGTTTCGTCCGGACGGGAGACGAGTGGCGTACGGGCATGGACGGAATATTAAATTCCTGGATTTGGAATCCCATCAGGAGATTCCTCCTTCCTCCGGTCACACCAGTGACCTTTCCGCCGTGATCTATTCGCCGGATGAGCGGTTTCTTATCAGCGGTTCCAGGGACGGCACCATCCGCTTATGGGACGCACAAACCGGCAAGGAAAAAGTTTCCTTAATTGCTACGGGGCGCGAGGATTTTGTCGCCGTGACGCCCGATCAGTATTACCGCCTGTCCAAGCACGGCATGGGCGGAGTGGCTTTTCGTTCGAAAGGCGTCCTTTATCCTTTTGACCAATTCGATCTGCGGTTCAACCGGCCCGATATCATTCTTGAACGGTTAGGATATGCCGATCCCTACCTCATTCGCAGTTACCGTCGCGCCTATGAGAAGCGGCTCCGGAAAATGGGACTGACCGAGGAGGAGCTGGGTACAGACATGCACCTGCCCGAAATCACTTCTCTCAAGTACGATATTCCGGCAACCGTCACAACCCCGAACGTGTCACTTCATGTCAAAGCCCGGGACAGCGCCTACCCGCTTCATCACTTGAACCTGTATGTGAACGATGTGCCGATTCACGGAACTCAAGGCCTCACCTATGGCACTCAACCCCCGCTAACGGATGAACGGACGCTCACGGTCCCACTGGTACCCGGGCGAAATAAAATCCAGGTCTCCGTCATGAACCAACAGGGCGCCGAATCTCTCCGGAAAACCCTGTATACGGTGTACAGCCCGGACCAGGTCCAACAAGACCTGTATCTCGTGGCGATCGGCGTCAGCCAGTACAAAAACCGGGCGTATAACCTCCGCTTTGCAGCCAAAGATGCCGAGGATGTCATTCAGTCCTACCAGGCAACGCCTCAGACCTGGTCGCACGTTCATGTGCGTGCTCTCACCGATGAACAGGCCACCCGAACGAATATTGAAAATGCCAAACAGTGGCTCATGCAATCCAGGCCCCATGACCTGGTAGTCATATTTGCGGCAGGACACGGCATGACCGACTCCGAGGCCAATTATTATTTCGGAACTTACAATATCAATGCCGCCGATCCTTCTAAAAACGGATTACCCTATGAGGGATTTGAAGACCTCCTGGACGGCATTCCCGCCCTTCAGAAAGTACTCCTGCTGGATACCTGTTTTTCCGGCGAGATCGACGACGACATCCCCACCCCGATAGAAGAGATCCCGCTTTCCGACGGAAAAACGGAACAGGTCATGGTGCGAAGTTTTAAACCCATCAGAGGGATCAGCCTGGTAGCGGACAAAGCCAGCAACGTCACCACTGATGGACTTACTTCGGATACGATTCGTTTTCAACAGGATTGGTTTGCGGATCTCCGGCGCGGAACCGGGGCAGCGGTGATTTCGAGCTCAAGCGGAAATGAATACAGCCTGGAAGGTCCCCAATGGCAGAATGGAGTCTTTACGTATGCTCTGCTTCAAGGCATCACCCGGTATCTTGCCGACGAGAACGCGGATCGGCAAATTATGGTCAGTGAGCTACAGGCTTATGTTATCGATCAGGTCCGAGAACTGACGCAGGGCGGGCAGAATCCCACCGTGCGGCGGCAGAATCTGTCATACGACTTTGCAGTGTATTGAGTCACATCTTCAAAGCCATTTGAATTTCCACCTCCACGGGGAATCATTCCCGGTCGGAGTCAGGAAATGAAGAGGGACGGGCAAATGGACATTTGTGATTGGTCCGTCCTCGGCAATTCATAAGGAACCACCGCTCAAGGAACAAAGAATGAAAAAAATACACCCGGAAACAAAAGATCGTCGCATGATCCCTGCCTACATTTAATTCACCTGGGTCACCCAGAGACCATTACACTTCGGGCCTGGGCATTGTCCGCGATACGCATGGACCTGGAATGCCGTCCCCTTCAAAATACCATTGGCCACATAATTAAATTTGGCATTTCCGGCTGAAATCTTATTAATTTCGTTGCTGCCAAAATCAATCGACAGGCCAATTGTGTCGCTCGGATACCAAATGAATACCTGAGGTTCCCCGGGAAGAAAACCCCGGTCCAGCCAGGCACATTCCCCAGGTTGAGGGGGACGGACACTCGCGCCTTGCTTTGCACCAAGAAAGCGCACAAGGATTCGGCTATGAGAAATACTTCCATTCATCGTACTGCCCCCCCGACACATTAGCGGATAACTCTTGGCCCTGGACTCCGCTTCTTCACCGGGGAGGATAAACAGTAACGAGACGAGACACAGCGCCCATAATCGAATGATGTTCATAGTCGGTTTCTCCCTGGTATTCGGGTTCAGGTTCCAGAACATGAATAGGTCCTACCCCAGATCTATACTTCAGTGCCCTCCCCAATAGTCCGTTCCGCTAAACACACTGGCCAAGCCAAATCGGTTCCTCTACCCCAATCCTACAATCAATTGACTTCGGTCACGGTGAGAATATTACACTTGGGGCCAGGACATTCTCCTCGATAGGCATGCACCTGGAATACCTTCCTATTCAGGATGGCATCGGACAGGTACCTAAATTTGGCACTTGAGGCATGGATTTTGGTCACACCCTCATTCTCAAAGAACACCATCATGGTCATGGTGTGACCCGCCCCCCAAAAGAATGCTTGTGGTTCCCCAGGAAGAAATCCCCGGTCCAGCCAGGCACATTCGCCGGGTTGAAGGGTACGAGCGCCCCCGCTCTGTTTGCCTCCGAAGAACTCCACGTGCACACCCCAAGAATCAAACCTTGCCTTCATGGCACCTCCACCCCGGCACACAAGGGGATAACTCTTGGCCCTGGCATCCACATGTTCAGGAGGAGGAAGGAGAAGTGATGCAAAGAGTAACAGGACCAATACAGTCACAATTTTCATGATCGATTTCTCCCATCGTGTGATTTTTATTTGCAGAGCGTCAATAATTGAGGCGTTCCTATACCCGGCAGATCGTGAGACCGAAACAGTCCTATCAGTCAAACACACAAATCACGACTTGCCGGCAGAGCGACTGATTCAATTGATCAACCTCGGTTTCCATATGGTTATTCATGCCCGCTCCAACACTAAGCCAGGAAAACCACGCCGGACAAGCCAACATGGTTCCTCTAACGCCATTCTGCAATCAGTTCACCTCGGTGACCGTGAGCACGTTACATTTGTCGCCTGGACATTGCCCCCGATAGGCGTGTACCCGGAACAATTGCCCCATGAGAATACTATTGACCACTCGCAAAAACTTCCCATTTGATGCCCCTGCCATGTGAATGCCTTGGGGACCGAATTGGAACTGCATAGATTTCATATCGTCAGTGTCCCAATGCAATCTTTGAGGCTCCCCCGGAAGGAACCCTCGATCCAGCCAGGCACACTCACCGGCTTGCGGAGGGCGGACGTCTGAACCCTGTTTAGCCCCAACAAAGATTAAAGAAAAAAAACCTTTGTTAGCCTTCCAAGCTCCAAACCTTCCTTCCATAGTTCCACCTCCCCGGCACACCAGAGGATAACTCTTGGCTCTGGCCTGTGCATCATTAGCCGGAAGAATGAACAGAAAAGAGACCAGACAAAGCAGCAATAATCTGATGACGTTCATGATCGCGTTTCCTCCTGATTGCGATGTCCAGTCAGAGACATCTGTGAGTTGTTCATTTATCGACCGTGCCCACGCCGGACAAGCTCCTTAGTCAAACACGCAGATCGAGAGGCCACGGCTGAGCAACTGAATCAAGTGCTCAATCTCGGTTTCCATATGGTTATCCACCGGAGCTAAACAATGAATCGCAATCGGCACATGCACCGGTTCACATGATGAACGGAAAGCTAATGGTTATCCAAGCCCGCTTCAACACTAAAATTTGGTAAACCACGCCGGCCAAGCCAAAATGGTTCCTTTAACCCGATTCTCCAATCAATTGACTTTGGTGACCGTGAGAACGTTACATTTGTCGCCCGGACATTGTCCCCGATAGGCGTGTACCTGGAACACTTGCCCCTTTAGAATATTATTGACCAAATATTCAAGCTTCGAACTGTCTGACCTGACGTTGGTCACACCTTGGGGACCAAATTCGACCAGGAGAGGTTTCCCTTTGTCGAGAATGAATAACAATTTTTGAGGCTCCCCCGGCAGGAACCCTCGATCCAGCCAGGCACATTCCCCAGTTTGAGGCAGGCGGACACCGGCACCCTGCTTAGCTCCAACAAAGTGCAACGAGACACTTATAGTCGTAAAGTGCCCTTTCATAGCCCCGCCTCCCCTGCACATTAAGGGATAGCTCTTGGCCCTGGCCTGCGCATCATCGGCCGGAAGGATCAATAGCATTGAGAACAGACAAAGCAGCAATAATCTGATGACGTTCATGATCGCGTTTCCTCCTGGTTGCGATGTCAATTCCGAGACATCTGTGAGGTGTTCATTTATAGATCGTGTACATGCCGGACAATTTCCTTAGTCAAACACGCAGATCGAGAGTCCACGGCAGAGCGACTGCGCCTTTTTTTCGGCATCTTTTTCCATCGGCATTTCATCATGGATTCGATCACCAAACTTCTCCTCCCCTTTCTTTAAGGCCATGAGGGTTCCAGGGGCCAAATTTCGAAACCATTTCATGGCATATCGGTTTCTTCCTCCCCATTGGTCGCATTGTTCCGCATGGGTGAGTTCATGGAGGAGTAGTCTCGTGATGCGGCTGCCGCGCAGGACTTGCACCTTCGACTCATGTTTAAAGTAAATTTTGTGACAATCGGTAATGGCGGCCGAAGTCGCCCTATCAGAATGGCCGATTTGCACACGCTCGAGGTTGACCTTGGGAAAATGCCGTTGAAGGATACGCTGGGTCGCGACCGGAAGCGGAGTCAACGGATCGGCCGCATTGTGAATCCGTTTAAAAAACGCCTTGTAGCTATTCACCAGCATCAGAGCCTGGGGCATCGCCTGGTTCACCTCATTGGCAAAATTCTTAAACCGTTCCGGACCGTTTTTATCGCGACAGGCGCTATATTTGACCCCCGGTCCCCCGCGAAACTTGTCGACAGGAATCATCCCCACCGGACAATTCCGCGATGAGACGAGACATTCCTCGCCGTATTGCGCTTCGTAATCCGCACAGGCCTGTTCGGCCTTTTCGCGATTGTCGGCTTCTTTCACCGATTTGGAGACACACACGCAATAGCCCCGCTTGAGGCCTTTCCGGTCAAATTTCTTGAGTGATTTTTCCCCGACACCGCAAGGGCATTTTTCGACATGACACTGCCTGCCGGTCGAGGTCTCATACTGAGCGCAATACCGTTGGGCCTCATCCTGAGCCCCGGCATGGACGAAAGAGGTGAACGTGAGGGAAAAGGTCAATAATCCCATACCCATGAACAAAATACCTCCCTGACCGCTCAATTTTAAAAAATCCATTATCCATACTCCTTCCTCCCTGAGGTGTAATGAGGATGTCTTTTTTTATACCTTTCCCAGCATCCTTCCACCATTTCAGAAAGGATGGTCCTTCTGCCTTTTCCGAACCTTCCTACCTCACGTTCGGATGAATATCAGAGGTGGCAAAGGTGGTATGCATGAGCTTGTCGTCTTTTAACGAAACCATATGGTAACAGCCTTGGAACAAGGCCACGTCCACGGGAGCCTCACTCTTTTCACTGAGCAGCGGACGTTCATCAAACCACTCTACGGCATTATTCTTATCTTTATTTTGGCCAAAGAGCATATGCCAGAGGCTATCGGAACTTTTTCCCAAATGGATCAGATGCATACCATACGGATAATATGGCACGAGGGTCGGCGCAGCCTTGGTAAGAGGTCCCTGAATCATGACGCTGCGCCGCCATTGCCGCCCATCGAATTGTGCGTGCCACAAACTTTGCGGCTCAATATTCGCGTCGGACTTGTAGACCATATGGAGTCGACCAGCAAACGACCCACTTGTAATGCGACCCAGGGCCGGGGCCTTATCACTGGACTTGCCGGGAATTCGCACATTGACCGTCCAACCGTTGCCCTTATTTATCGAATGCCAAATGTGATTTGAACTGTCGCCCAGGTGCACCATGTGCAATTGTCCGTCCCATACGGCCAGGGCGGGAGTGGTTTTACTCTTTTGCCCTGGGATTTTCACATCGCGTGTCCACCGACGGCCATCAAAGGTGGAATGCCAAATATCATTAGGATCGGATCTGAGGTCTCTCGCCTCAGAAATGTGCACCTGATGCAGACGGTTTTGAAAAACGGCCAAAGCCACCCCGGCTTTTGAAAATTGATCAGGAATGCGTCCCGACCTGGATGCTTCTTGGTTGAGACTCGGGTCCCGGTAGGGTTTCCATGTTTCGCCATCGTATTGCCAATGGTACAACCCCTGGAATTTTCCCCAATGCATGACGGGGTTATATTTACTGAGACGCGAAAATTCGACAGCCACCATATGCAAGCGGTTTTGAAAAATTGCTAGGGCAACCGACCTTTTCCCCGGTATTTCCAGATTGATCTCTTCCCCGATTCGTTTTTGATATGGGCCGCAATCCACCGGTTTTCCGGTGGAGGGTGGAGGTGCCAGTTGTCCTGTGGTGGCTCCCGATTGTTCAAGACCGGGCTTGATCACCATTGAAACTTTTGGGGGTTGCCTCTTTACATTTAGAAAGGCCATAGCTAGTCCCCGCGGCCGAATACCGGTGGTCGTGCCTATAGCCTCAAGCCCTGTTCCTCCGGGCATCAGCAGGGCCAGATGCAGCAGCTCGGGATGGTCAGGATCCGAATATGTCCGTACCTCCGGTCCCACTATTGCCACCTCATGGGGACCGTGATTCGCATCCAGCAGAATTGCACCGGTCGAACCTTCCCCTTCCAGCACCAACTTAAGCCAGGACTCAGCTGCTTCCACCTCATAAATACCCGGCCCCACCTCCACATCGTCTCCGGCGGGTGTCAAAAAATGAAGAGCTGAAGAAAATTCCACCTGTGCACCGGAAGCAGATGTCGCCAAAACAGGAACCAGGTTGGCGAAGAATCCAAAGCACGAAAAAAGTATGGCAAAAACGGACAATCGTTTCATGGAAAACCTCCCTCTGAAAAATCAATACTCTACGATTTCTCCTTTCTTTATATTTCTGCGTCGGACCTCATCGGCAAATGGTTCAAATGTTGATGAATTTTTTGGCGGCATATCTTCCCAACGGCGTTCACCCGCAGATTTTGCAATTTTTTGATAAAATTGCAAACCCAAACAGGTCATTTAATGTGGATTTCTTAAAGAACAACCAACATATCGTGGGTCAAGAAAGGAGAGAGGCCTAGTCCTAGGCTGGCATAACGCCGATCAGGGAACCAAACCCTGCTTTAGCAAGAATTCCCTGCTTTAGTAACCCTGCAGTTTCCGCCACTAGTTTTCATCGAATTTTACCGAGGAATTGGGGCTTTTTCCCAGAAAGCGAACCCTTACAATGGGGGCCTAGCGATTATGCAGAAGCATTCATTAATATGGGATAATCTCAATTGGATTCCTCAATCCTTCTGAATTCCTATGTATCTGTGATCATTCCGTACTTCCCCCAGGAAAGGAGTTTGATCAGGTGAACCATTGAGCCTTGAAATCCGACTGACTCTCCAAGGCGAGCGAAAGAAATACTCCTCATTTAATTGTGAATATGAATTTAGTGCCCCCAATACTTCGACGACTCCCCATCTCTTTTGTGTGGATTCCTTTTTTATTATTTTCTTACATCGTTGCATGGTTGTGGGCTCCCCCCCTCTATGGAGCGCCTCCCCCTGCCCGGACACTCACCGGGCATCAAGGTGAAATCTTCGGACTGGCATTCGATCCTGCCAATCAACTGCTAGCTTCGGGAGGCGGGGATCAAAGCATTCGGGTATGGGACGTGCAAACCGGCCGCCTCCAAAATATTCTCAAAGGTCATACCGCTTCTATTCGGACATTGGCATTTTCCCCGAAGGGGAATTTTCTCGCTTCCGGAGCGAGCGATAAAACCACGCGAGTCTGGAATCTTCAAACCGGAAAAGAAGCCGTCTCATTCGGTTCGGTTTTCGGGAATATCCGGGCGGTGGCCTTTTCTCCTGATGGAGAAATTCTGGCCAGTACGGGCGACGGCGGCAGCCTTCGATTATTGGATTGGAAGGCCAACAAAGAATTAAAAGCCATGAAAAGCGGGTTCGGCATCAACTATGCTCTGGCCTTTTCCCCTTCCGGATCCGTTATTGCGACGGGAAGCAGCGATACGCAGGTGCACATCTGGGATGCGTTCAGCGGTCAAGAACAGACGGTCTTTTCCGGGCATGCCAAAGCTGTTCTCTCTGTCGCATTTTCTCCGGACGGTTCCCTGCTGGCGAGCGGGTCCGCCGATGGCACGATCAGGCTCTGGGATGTGCGAACAGGTCGTGAACGAGGCGTTCTTCTCGGTCATGCAGGCGACGTCAACGCGGTCGGATTTTCCGCAAACGGCATGAACGTGGTTTCGGCGGGAAGCGACGGAACCGTCCGGCTGTGGGACAGTGCCACCGGTCGATCATTGGGAATTCTTTCCGATCAAAAGGTTCCGGTGTGGGCTCTGGCTCTGGCATACGATGGAACATTCCTAGCCACCGGAGGCCGGGACCGAAGCGTGCATCTTCAAGCGGCGAGCATTCCCCAGACATCAGTGGCTCAATCCGGGGCATCATCGGTGATTCCCAGAGATGCCGATGTCGGTCCACCCCCTGTTCCGCCTCCACATCCAGAGGCGGATTTTTCCATACAACCTCATGAAATCAAGCCCGGCGAGGAATTGACCGTCGACCTTCGCGTCTCCAATACCGGCAAAGGCCCCTTGTATCGATTTCTGGCTAAAACCACCAGCTCCAATCCCCTGCTTGATGGACGAACTTTTTACTTCGGAAAAATTCAGGCCGGCCAATCAAAGTCGGAAATCCTGAAGATCAATATTCCGAAGGACATCACAACCGAGGAAATTCCCCTGGACATTCACTTTGAGGAATATAACGGGTTCGTGCCGGATCCTCTCAAAGCCCTCATCACCCTGTCGGGGCCGCCCCGACCCCGCTTAGCCTACAATTATCAAATTCTTGACAACGGAACCGGGCAATCGGTGGGAAATGGGGATGGTCGCATTCAAAAAGGTGAAGCCATTGATCTGTTACTGACCCTTAAAAATGTGGGAAAAGTCCCGGCCAAAGACACCTGGGTGGAAGTCACCAACCAGGAAGGGCAACACCTGGAAATACGGCCCCAGATGATCCGGTTCGGACAGCTGGAGCCGGATGACACCAAACAGGCCCGCATCAGTTTTACGGTGTGGCCCGACTATCCCAACCAGGAACTCGGGTTTGGACTATTCATAAAAGAAAAAACCCAGAATGTGTTTTTGAATGAAAAGGTCGGTCTGTTGGTGGACACCCGGCCCCCTCAGCGGATTATCGCCAATAATAAAATCGTGACCGTGACCCAGGACCGCGCTTCACTGCTCAGCGGAGCCGGCGTAGAAAGTTCCGTCATCGCCACCGTCGAAAAAGCACAAGCCCTGTCGGTAACCGGCGAACTTGGCGACTGGTACCGGATCCAGCTATCGGACAAAGAGATAGGTTGGATTGCCAAAAAACAAGTCGACACGCTCCAGGCATCCATCAAAGGCGAAATGCCCATTCCAATGATCAAAGGGCTGGAAGCCAACAAGGCGGCCCAGTTCATTACCCTCTCCGAACAGCTCCAACAGGCGGAACAGGAACGGGTTCGCATCGCACACACCCTGAAACAGCGTGAAGAGGAAATGGCGGGCCTCCAGACCAAATTGGAACAGATGGCCACCTCGCAACAATTCGCCATGTCCACCACCCAGGAACAATTGGAGCGCGAACGGAAGGAACGCGAACAGATCGCCGAGGCCCTTCATCAACGGGAGGCGGAAGCCCAGCAGCTTCGGGCTCAACTCGAAGCCACGGCCAACACCAAATCCAGTGAACTGTCGACCATGCGTGAACATCTTCAACAGGAGCAGACGCAACGCGAACAAGCCGAGAAGGCTTTGCGGAATTTCCAGCAGGAAATGGCCCATATGCAAGCCAAGCTGGACAAAATGCATGAAACTCGCGAATCAGCCAAAACGCCCCCTGCCATAGCTCTGGCCTCCCCCTTCGATCAACAGATTATCAAAGTCGACCGGGTGCAATTGGTCGGAGCGGCAGCCAGCGATCGCGGGATTGCCCGGATCGAGGTACGGGTCAATGATGAGCTATTGGCCAGACGGCAGGGACGGGGTGTGGCCGTGGTTTCCTCTCAAGACCCACAGCAATCCACACTGGAATTTTCAGAAACCGTTCAGCTTCGTGAAGGGGAAAATATCATCACGGTCGCCGCCTATGACGGTGACCAACTCGCTTCCACCCGAACCCTTCGGGTGACCCGCGAGGTGAGCCGGGGGAAGATTTGGGCGGTGGTGATCGGGATTTCGCAATACAAAACCGTCCGCCCGTTAAAATATGCAGATAAAGATGCCCTGGCCTTTCATGATTATCTCATCAAGAATGTGGGAGTGACACCCGATCATATGACGCTCTTAACCAACGAGCAGGCCACGTTGAGGAACCTGAAGCGATCACTGGGGACGGAGTTAAAACGCAACGCCGGACCTCGAGACACTGTCATCATCTATTATGCCGGGCATGGAGCCCCGGAAGCCGATGCCTCCAGCCCGGACGGAGATGGCCTGGAAAAATACCTCATTCCGTATGATGCCGATGCCCAGGATCTCTATACTACGGGCCTGCCTATGCGGGAGGTCGAAACCATTTTCCATCGATTGTCTGCCGAACGGGTCATTTTCATTACGGATTCTTGTTATAGTGGCGCCACGGCCGGGCGGACATTTTCTACAGCCGGCCATCGCGCTAACCTCTCGGATGCCTTTTTAAACCGCCTGTCCAAGGGCAAAGGGCGAGTGGTTCTTACTGCCAGCCGGGCAGGAGAAGTCAGTGAAGAACGGGATGACCTGGGTCATGGGGTCTTTACTTATTATCTACTGGAAGGGTTAAATGGCAAAGCGGATGTGGATGGGGATAACATTGTGACCGTCGACGAAGCCTATTCCTATATTTCCACCCATGTCCCACAGGCCACCGGCCAAAACCAACATCCGGTCAAAAAAGGTGAAGTTGAAGGACAATTGATTCTCGGACGGATCCAATTTTAAGACTCTTTTTTATCACCTCAGCGTAGGAGGCATTCACTTATGAACCGACAGATACGTCTGACCACTCCCCTCCGTGTCGGTGTGGCCATTTTCACTTTGGCCCACCTGACGGGTTGTTCTACCTTCATGCCCCCGCCCAAACCTGAAGGCTTGAATACTCGGGTTTATACCGCCAATGAAAGTTCAAATACCGTGACCGTTCTTGACGGTGACAATTATCAAGTCATCGGGGATATTGATACGCTGAATTATGGACCGCACGACTTGGCTTTGAGCCGTGACGGCAAACAACTCTGGGTGACGAATCTGGCCAACGGCAGAGTAACGGTCATTGATACCGAATCGCGAAAGCCGGTCGCGTCAATTTATACGGGAACCCGCTCGCATGTGGTAGCCCTTACCAACAACAATAAACACGCGTGGGTAGCCAATATTTCCGATAACACCATCTCAATTATCGATACGTCCATTTTCCGCATTCTGGGTACTATTCCGGTGGGCAAAGGCCCGATGGGCATTGCCTTTTCCCGTGACGGCAAATTTGCCTATGTCAGCACCCAGGACAAAATGGTCAACGTCATCGACACTTCAGCCCATCAAGTGATCAAGCAAATCCCCGTCGGTCCGAATCCCCACTTTTTAACGTTAGGGCCCGATGGCCGAATCTGGGGGACCAACACCGGGAGTAATGACATTTATGTAATCGATCCGGCCACAAACGAAATCGCCGCAACCCTCGAGGTCGGTCCGGCACCTCAACAAATCGCGTTTGCGTTAAAAGGCACTGCAGGGCCCAACGCCTACGTTACCGTCACCGGCCTCAACAAGGTGGTGGTGGTTAATGCCACCTCTCCCACGCTCTCCATTCGGGAACAAATCGATGTCGGAGACGGCCCCAACGGAATTTGGGCGAACGCGGTGGGAACCACTATCTATGTCGGTCATACCAAATCCAATAATGTCATGGTGATCGATACGGGCACGAGCCAAGTCGCCGCGACCCTGCCGGTGGGCAAGAAACCCATTCGGGTGGTGGCGTCCCGTTAAGACATCAGGATGAGCTTTTCCAATCCCAAATCCATGACTGCACATTACTCAATCAGGACAAGGAGTCTTTCCATGACATATTCCTCTCAAAAATTTTCTCGACGACCACGTTGGTCTTCTACCCATCGTTTCTGTGCGGGATTTGCCTGTTTAGTTCTTTGCATCGGAGTCGGTAGTGTTTCCACCGTCCATGCAGCCGCCGAGGCTGTAGCTAATGCCGTCAATGCCGTTGGAGAATTTACCGTGTATCGGACCGACGGCATTCAAGAACAGTTGGAAGGGAAAGGCAGTCTTCCTTTATATGAAGGGGACGCGGTGAAAACCGGCACGGGCAGTCAGGCTTTATTGGAGTTCTCCAATGGCATTCAGGTCGCTTTGAACGAGGATACCCAGCTTCTCATCCTCTCCCGATGGGAGGACGCAAAGGGATTTACCAGAATCTTACGGCTTTCAACCGGAGAGGTGTGGGTGAAAACCATGGGCGGACCAAAACCTTTGGAAATTGAAACGCCGGTCGCGACAGCCGCGGTCAAACAAACCGAATTTGATATCAAAGTTCAACCTGACGGACAAACGACCCTCACCGTCGTGGAAGGCATCGTCGAATTTGGAACAGCCTTCGGAACTTGCCCGATTAGAACCTCGACCATCAGTTATGGAAATCGAGGAAAGAAATGCACGAAACCTGCTCCATTTGAAGTGGCCCAGAATGTGGCGTGGACTCAAGGGATACGCCAGTAGCCATCATCTTGAAGAAATGCGCGAAAGAGAGAGCCCCTTCCGGCGTTGCCGGAAGGGGCTCTCAAATTTTCCTGTACGAAACCCCTATTGTCGATTTAGCCGGTCGTTTGCAAATAGCCCCTCAGCAAATCTCTCCGGGCCACGATTCCGATCAATTTTCCCGTGGAATCCACCACCGGAACCCGTATTAAATGATTGTTTTGCAGAACATCCATGAGGGTCAGAACATTGGTATCTTGCGTGACGGAGACCGGATTTGCCGTCATGATTTCACCGGCCAGGACTTCGTCCAGGTTTTTCCCTTTTCGCAAGGCTTTAAGAAGATCAAACTCAGAAACGATGCCCACCAATTTCGAAGATCCATCAATGATGGGGACTGACCCGAATCCTTCCATCATATCGGACGCCAACATCTTCGCTTCTGTATCCTTCGTGCCTGATTGCACGGCTTTCTCCATAATGCTTCCTACGGTTAACTGGCCGAATTTACTGGCCCGTAAGGCTGACACATCATTACTCATACATTCCCTCCCCAATGGAATAAGAGCCACATATATTCACTCAATGTCAGACTCGATCTGTTCCCGAGTCCGATTTACCCAAGAATCAGGTTTCAATCGACCTAAACTCCACTCGTATGCTCACATATTGTACATGATGATGTTTAAAGGGAAAAGATCAATTTTGACAGCCGCCATCTCCAAGGTGCCTTCTCGCTTGCTCCTCACTGCCTGACCCCGCACGAACGCGATGATTCAAATGGACCAGTATCTCTGCGTTTTCCTTGACACTGAAAAATTTTGGGGTTTATAGTCAAATCACGGATTTTTCGTCTTCCGTCCCCGCACTTCCTTCAAGGGGATCGGATGTTTTTTAGAACCACTCTGTAACCATTGCACTCATGACCAGACTGACTTATCGAGCGGAAGTTTCATTTCGGACATACAAAGAATAGGTGATACCATGAGCATGACCAAGCTTGAACCCGATACTGCACTGGCCGAACTTCGTGAGACCAAGCCCGATAGAGTCACTCTTGTCGTGCTAAGCGGTGATATGGACCGCGTCATGGCCGCGTTGATTATCGCCACCGGCGCCGCAGCCATGGGCATGCAGGTAACAATGTTTTACACATTTTGGGGGCTGAATGCCATCCGCAAGGAAAACGTCAGCAGTTCTCCTAAGGACTGGCTGCGTCGGGCATTTGGATGGCTGAACAAAGGGGGTGCCAGCCGTCTGCCGCTCTCACGCTTTCATTTCGGAGGCCTTGGCACCACCATGATGAAAAAGGTCATGAAAGATAACCGGATGCCCGGCATCCCTGAACTGATGGAAACCGCCCAGGACCTGGGGGTTAAAATGATTGCCTGTACCACCACACTGGGCCTCATGGGCATTTCGAAGGATACACTGATCGATGGCATTGACCAACTGGCCGGCGTGTCCACCTATTTAGCGGAAGCCCGTCACGGATCAGTCAATTTATTCATTTAACGTTTACGGAAAAAGGACTCTCACTCATGCAAGCCGATATTAAACTGGATACATTGGGGTACTTCTGTCCGATGCCCATTATTCTGACTTCCAAAAAAATCAAGGAACTTACGCCAGGCCAGGTGCTTGAAGTCATTTCGGATGATGAAGGCATTAAAAAAGATATGCCTGCCTGGTGTGAAACCACCGGACATGCCATGGTTGGCATGGAGGAAGAAAACGGGACGGACAAAAAAATCTACAAAGCCTACGTTAAAAAGGTTTGAGGCTAGATCTATTGCCCTGCTTCCATCTCGGTTATTTCCAAATTATACAATACTCTTAAAATCAGTGCAGGCTTATTTCAAGCAAG
The DNA here is from genome assembly GCA_050248735.1 of Nitrospirales bacterium. Classification (GTDB taxonomy): domain Bacteria; phylum Nitrospirota; class Nitrospiria; order Nitrospirales; family UBA8639; genus JACKFE01. The sequence continues at coordinate 164,007 of JBFWRU010000004.1, forward strand.
ATATATACAATCCAAGTCAGTTTTTTTCACCTCCTTTATCACCTATTAAATTGCTTCAAAAAGCATCCGCCCATAAGGTAAACAACAGCCTATCTTTCCTTAAAGATACAGGCAACTTTCAAAGGGAAACTACTTCCGAATACTCACCTCTTTAACCTAACCCTGGATTGCATAAAACCCTCAGATATCATGACCAAAATCAATCAGGAAATAAATTTTTCCGTTGAGAAAAGGAGAACTAGAGAAAAGCGAAAATAGCAACACAGTTATTGATATAGCACTTACTGACCGGATCGCATTCGTTCCCTTAGAGACTTTATTTCCCTATCGAATATCAGTTTATACAGTGCCAGAAATGCCTTATCTATTTCTAACGTTGCACGCCGAATATCAGCAATATTTACTTCTTCTAATCAGGTTTTCAATCTCCCCCTTGCCGAACCTTGCGCAATAATCATTTTCTTTGAATCAGGATCAGGGCCTATTGTGTTATGCAGAAACTTGTTTCTAGATATTTGTGCTGATTTTAATTTCGCTACTACTTCTTTGTATTTTGCCAACCTCTGATGCTCACGCTCTAATTTTTCACAAAGAGCACTTAATATATCTAACTTTTGTGGAACACTGGAATGCCTTATCAGGATGAAAGGCTTGGCATCCGTTACTTCATCGAACCCCGCTAATTTTCCGATACAAATTCCTAAGAAATTTTCCAAGTTAACCCACGTAGCTGAAACCCTGCCAATTTCTATTAAATATTTATCAGGTAAGGGCCAGTCTGAAAAATCTAATTTTTCAATTTCATCATTATTCATTTTTAATGACTCGCACAATGTGTGGACCCGAGATTAGTTCAATTGCAAATTGTGAGCAAATTGCCTGACTTTGCCGTATCATCGCTATTCTATAGAGACAAAAGTAGAGACTTTTGGTCATTGGACGGAGTAAGTCAAGAAAAGGGTTGATGAGTTACGAATTATGAGGAAGTGACTATTTTCTAAAATTTTCGGTCCATCCTCAGTGAAGACCTTTCAGGGAAAATGTGCTACATTTTATAAAGGAACACCTGGGAACTTTTTTCCGTTAATAGACGTTTGAACTCATCTTTCAATTCAGGACAACCGATACAACCTCTATAACAACCCATAGCCGGGAAGGGACCTCTGACTTTACTCCCTTCCCGTTTCTTTCAAATAAGGAGTTTTCAGACGCCATGCTCTGGTGGCATTGGTTGATATTAGGCTTGATTCTGATCGGAATGGAAATTCTGACCCTGGGAGGCCTGGGGAATTTTTATTTCCTCTTTTTCGGAATGGCCGCCGTGCTGGTCAGCCTCCTGGTCTGGCTGGGCCTAAACGAACCGATTTATCTGCAATGGTTTTTATTCGGCGTGTTCGGCATTGTGTCATTTTTTGCCTTAAGAAAACCCCTACAAGCCAAAGCCTCATTTGGGAAACAGGATGAATTGCCGGTCGATTCCATGGTGGGGGAGCATGCCATCCTGGTTGAAGACATTGACGCCCAACGAGTCGGACGTGCGGAACTCCGGGGTTCGACCTGGTCAGCCCGCAATGCCGGAACGACCGCCCTGCTCAAGGGCACCTCAGCCAAAGTCATTCGGGTCGAAGGCTTGACCCTTTGGCTGAAAAATTAACCGCGTAGAGGAGGGACGACATGGGAGGTGAATTGATCGCCACATTGGTGTTTGCCTTATTGGCTTTTATTATCCTCTCCAAAACCGCGGTTGTGGTTCCCCAACAAAGCGCCTATGTGGTCGAACGGCTGGGAAAATACTCGTCTACCCTTAATGCGGGCCTTCACATCCTGATTCCTTTTCTGGATGTCACACGCTACAAGCACACGCTGAAAGAAACAGCCATGGACGTCCCCGAACAAATCTGCATTACGAGGGACAATGTCCAGGTCGGAGTCGACGGAGTACTGTATATCAAAGTCCTGGATGCAGAACGGGCATCCTACGGCATTCATGATTATCGCTTTGCGATTGCGCAATTAGCTCAAACCACCCTCCGAAGCGAAATCGGGAAAATCGATTTGGATCGCACCTTCGAAGAACGCACCACGATCAATATTTCCGTGGTCAATGAACTTGACAAGGCTTCCGCTCCTTGGGGAGTGAAAGTCATGCGTTACGAGATTCGAAACATCAACCCGCCCACGGACGTCCTCAACGCCATGGAAAAGCAGATGCGGGCCGAGCGGGAAAAGCGGGCGGTCGTGTTGACATCCGAAGGAAAACGGGACGCCGCCATCAATGAGGCGGAAGGGGAAAAGCAGCAGGTCATTAAAGCCTCGGAAGCCAACCGTCAGCAACAGATCAATGAGGCGGAAGGGCAAGCGCAGGCCATTCTCGCCATTGCCACCGCCACCGCCGAGGGCATCCGTAAAGTGGCCGAAGCGATTCAGGTTCCCGGGGGGTACGAAGCCGTCCAACTCCGGGTGGCCGAACAATATATCGGGGAATTCGGAGAGCTGGCCAAAGCCAGCAACACCCTGGTGCTCCCGGCATCAGTTTCCGATGTTGGCTCCATGATTGCGTTGGCCATGAATGTCATCAACCAAAAGCCGGTGAGCAAATCTCCTGCGGCCTAGTTCAGGTAATCCGAGGCCAGGCTATCCTATCTTCTCCATGACACTGGTTGACTGCAGGGTATCTATGAGCGATGATTTGCCATGAGCTTCAGATCGTTTCAGTCGTCCTCGTCTTCCAAAGGAGTAAACCGCATGAAGAGATGGCCCTTGATGATAAGCTTCCTATGGGTATTGCTGCCGGCCGTAGCCTTCTCCGCTTCCTATGCACCGGTTGCAGACTTTTCACGAGTGGCCAACAATCCCCAATGCCGGTTGACCACCATGCACGAAGCCTTTCTGAAGACCTGGACCCCGCCTGCCGGTTTTTTCGTAGTTCCTCCTTATCCCAACGCGGTCCTTACTAGTGCCATACCCAGCGGGAAAGCTCAAGTCCACGGCCAACCCTATCAAACGCTGCCTTCGGCAGTGCTTCTCAGTTCTGACCCACCCGATAAAATTGGTGAATTTTACAAAGGCCGCTTAGGGGAAAGCTGGCGCCTGACCGAGCATGGCGATATCCTATACCTCTATCGGTCGCCCCAACCATTTGCATCCGGCCAGGCGCTTTTTGAGCAAGTGATGAGCAAACCCGGTTCCCTTCCTCATATTGCAATTGAAGGACAAGTCGGGCCCTGTGATCAACAGTTGGTACCTGGAGTTCGAACCCGGATTACCATCGTTTCTCCGCCTCGTTGAACGGAAAAGACAATCCTTTTGTCAGCTCCTTGGGCTACGTCCAACTCACTTCACGAAAGGCAATGGGATGGCCATAGACTGAGTCCGTACGATGTCGAATAGCGGTTGCCCGGTATCGTTCCCCCGGTAAGTCGATCTGCTCCCCGACTTTCAGATTTCTATTTTCCCGAATAACGGCTTCCGCCGTATACAATAATCGATGTCGCGATTCCTGATCCGTCAAGCCGATGGCTTGAAAGGTCTCTAATTCATCCCATCCGAATTTGCTCAACCCTCGGGTATGCAACCACATGCGGCCCTCTCCCACTCGCTCTTGTTGCTCAATTTGCACATGATCTTCCAAGACAAAAGTCTCCAAGTCGCGATCCCGCCAATCCGAAGGATTCAGATAGGCCCCTGTGCCCAGATCGAAGGTTGTGCCCTCCGTTAACAGACTTACTCCTCTGGCTAAACGTGTCCCGTGAAGGACGGCATCCCGGCGGTCTTGTCCGGCCAAGGACGGAGCGCCGATGAATCCCATGTGAGTATGATCCCACTGGAGCGAAGATTGCCAACGATTGACCTGCTCATCAGAGGGTGACAAATCGATTCGTGCCGTCCAGGACGTGTGAATCGCGTCAAAATGGAGATGCCCGGAGGACCCAAGAAATTTCACGGTCAGCGGCCCTCCATAGTTTCGATCAAACCAGGCCGCAAGAAACCCCGGTGGAGGAGGATCGTCATGGGTCCAGCCGATGATAAACGCCGGGACCATTTTAGTGGCAGCCGGTTTTTTCTTTTTAATTTTTTTCATCTCGAAAGTTTCCACACGAACAGGGAGGAAGTATTAGGTCCAACGCAGAATCTCCACGGAGAACCAGGATGGATGATTTCTGCAGCGGCAAAAACTCATCGTTTGGCTTCTTCGGGAGGCCAATCCAATTCTTCCTGACGGCCACAGTAGGGACAGGTGATGCGATAACGAGCCCGCCTCCGAGGATTGGGCAGGGATTGAAAATGAAGCGGGGCCTGATCGAAGGGACAGACCGGCTCCAGATGTAACAGGTGCTCTTCTGTAATCTCCATGAGGGAGCCCTCATCCCATGGCGGTTCCTCTTGCCTCTCCCCCATAATCCGTTCCTCCCAATTACAGCTTTCGCACCGGAACACAAACGTCTTCACCGGGGAAGCCAGAGGCGACGCATCCTCCACAGACACGGGGCCGGGGCAGGAGGAAGTCCCGCAGGAAACATGTTGTTTATGCAGGGCTTGGATAAAGGCTAATGGTGCCTTTGTCGTTTTCATGGTCACCTTCCTTTGCGTGATATCCAGTTGGTCGCAACCGTGTTGGTCAACAGGCTTGCCGCCGCTTGGTCCATCATCCAGGTCACCTGCCCTGATGACGGGCTCACCAATTGGGCGGGATAGACTTGAGGAGTCCGAGGGCCTTCCAATACGGATTGAACAGCCAGCGCCTTATCCTGTCCACTGACGAGAAAGACGACGTCATTTGCCGCATTCAAAACCGGAGGCGTGAGAGTGATACGGAACGTCTGAAGTTTTTCCACCCAATTGGCCACCACCGTGCGCTTGGTTTCCTGAAGAGCCGTGGTGTTCGGAAACAAGGAAGCGGTATGACCATCCGGCCCCATCCCCAGTAACACCAGATCAAACCGCGGAAGATTGTTCTCTCCACGTTGCACATGTTCGCTCAGAACCTGCCCATAGCGCAGGGCAGCTTCCTCAGGTTCGCGTTCTCCTTCCACCCGAAAGACATGGTGAGAGGCAATAGGAACATGATCCAACAAACTGTCCTTGGCCATACGAAAATTACTGTCCGAATGGTCTGGGGGCACACACCGCTCATCACCCCAGAAGATTTTGCAGGAAGACCAATCGCATTGCGAGCGGTAGGGATCGGCGGCTAACAACCGAAAGAGACCTCGAGGAGTGGATCCGCCTGACAAGGCAATGGAATATGAGACCCCCGAAGTGGAGGAACTTGGAATTTTCTCACAAAAGAATTGTGCTGCAGCTTCGAAAACCTCCTCTTGGGTCTTACAGACCACAACCGTGCTCGCCATTACGTCTCTTCCTCATCTATAAGGTTTTGCTTGGATTCTTCACCTGTGACTGAATCCACAGGTATGCGAACTGGGAAAACAACCCACCAACCAGCCTGTACCGGAAGGAAGATATGCACTGGCGGACTGTTAGCAATCGGTATACTCGTAATCGTCCAATTTGCCTTCTTTGTCGAAATCCAGAATAATCTTGCACTTATTGGGAGAGAAGTTAAAAAAAGGAAATCGGGATTCTCCGCCTGCAATACGGGAGTAGACCCATGTTTCCCCACCAAAAAATCTGGCCGACTTCCCGCTCGGCTTCCCCCAGTTCTCCTCAAACCACGCTTGAGATTTCCCTTCCATTTCAGCAGGATCGAGAGAGGCATCAAGATAAGGGTTACCTCCACACCCTCCCATGAGCAACCCTAGGACCAATACCAGCCCATAGAAATAGTTCACACCATCCTCCTTGTTCAATTCGCCTCTCCGGATCAACACAGGATACTAAAAAATTGTAGCCCTCAATGCCCTGGCAGTCAAACACAGGGAGATTGATCCACACTCCGATTGTGCGGAAATGGTCCGTTGATTACAATGGAACAATCGCTCATCTTGGACCCATTCATCATACGCAAAGAGGTTGCCAATGAAACTGTATCTTGACACCGGAAGTGCCAAAGAAATTCGAGAAGCCGCCAGTTACGGTTTACTGGATGGAGTCACCACCAACCCTTCACTCGTGTCAAAGGAAGGTCGGGACTTTACCGATTTATTAAAGGAAATTTGCAGTATCGTGGATGGCCCCATTAGTGCCGAGGTTGTCAGCCTTGAGGCCGACGCCATGGTCAAAGAAGGACGTGAGTTAGCCAAGATTCACAAAAACATCGTGGTGAAAGTCCCACTCATTCCCGAAGGGTTAAAAGCCACCAGGCAAATGTCATCTGAAGGAATCCGGGTCAACGTGACCCTGTGCTTTTCGCCCACACAAGCCTTGCTGGCTGCCAAAGCCGGCGCCTGGTGTGTGTCTCCCTTTATTGGACGGTTGGATGATATCAGTTCAGACGGCATGGAGTTGATCCGGCAAATCCTGACCATCTATGAAAATTACGCCTTTTCCACCCAGGTACTCGTCGCCAGCGTGCGGCATCCCCAGCATGTCGTTGAGGCTGCCCTGGCAGGAGGACATATCTGTACCATGCCCTTCGGAATCTTTCAGCAGTTGGTCAAACATCCCTTGACTGATATCGGCTTGAAAAAATTCCTGTCGGATTGGGAAGCCAGCAAAAACCAGCCAAAGGGATAAATCTCAGAGTTTTACGTTGTTCGCTCAGAAGAGAGCTGACGTATCAGGCTACGAAGCTTCTGTTTTGGTCAGCGCACGGGCACGGCGGAATACCTGATGAAACATCGGTCGAGTCAGGGTGCCCGTAAACGTATTCTGTTGGCTCGGATGGTAGGAACTCAACAATGTCACACCCCATGGCAAATGGTATTCGGCCCCATGGGAAAACTTCGGTCGCGGGAAAACCCGGTCGAAGCCCATAGCCTGGCAGGTCCGCAGGTATTCATCGAAGGCAATTTTTCCCAATGCGACGACGACCTTCACGTTTCGTAACAACCGCAATTCTTCCTCCAGGTAGGGACGACAGGTTTCAAACTCGTCTTTGGTGGGTTTATTGGCCGGCGGAGCACATCGGACGGCAGCGGCCACATAACACCGGTACAGCATGAGACCGTCTTCCTTATGCACCGATGTCGGTTGATTGGCAAAACCAAAGGCATGCAACGCTTCATAGAGCCAGTCTCCACTCCGATCTCCGGTAAACACCCGTCCAGTGCGATTGCCGCCATGTGCGGCGGGAGCTAACCCCACCACGAACAGACGGGCTTTTTCATCCCCAAACCCGGGAACCGGTCGTCCCCAATACTCCCATTCACGAAACCGCTTCACCTTTTCACGGGCAATCGCCTGACGATAACTCGTCAGACGCCGGCACTTCGTACAATCCGCGACCGTTTGTTGAATAAGCCTCAATGATTGCATTCTCGTGGCATCTTACCACACCCTGGTCCGATTGAATGAAGCCCCCTCCTCTCTGTTCGAGTTCCGGACCCGAAAGACGAACGCTGTATATCCATTCCGGTCACCACCCTTGTATTGACATTTTTCTTAAGGAAATGCAGGCTATCTCGTAGGTAGGTGCTGATTTGCTTCCCCCCCTCTTCACGAGGTTGATTGAATGACCTCAGTGCTTCCAAGCGAACACATAACGACACGCAAATACCGAGGGAAAACCTTGCATGCCTCTTCTCCCTAAACCACCTTCCGCCTCCACCTCTCGGACTCCGGATTCTGAGGCGCCCTCTCCTGCTTCAGACGAATTTCGTCGACAACAAGTTCATCAACTGTTTTCCTTGGTTCCGATAGCTATCCTGGCTTCGTTAATCAATGGCGGACTGGTGGGATTGATCCTCATTGAGGTAATCCAGCCATCGGTCGTGTGGGGGTGGCTTCTCGGCCTCGTGGTGATTAACGTGCTGTGGACAGGCCTGGTCTTTGCTTATCGACGAGCATCGAAACCCCTGGCCAGGCCCCACCTGTGGCTTGCCGGGTTTGTCACGGGCAATTTGGTTTCCGGCCTTCTTTGGGGAACGGCCGGCATTGCCTTGTATCCGCCCTCCTCACCAAGCCACGAAATGTTTCTGACCCTCGTGATGGGAGGGATGACTGCAGGCTCTACCGCCATTCATGCCGCGTATTTTCCAGCATTTTTAGCCTATAGCCTTCCCACCATTCTCCCGCTCCCTATTCAATTTTTTATGCAGGGAGATGCTCCTCATCAAGCGGTGAGCATGATGGGCCTCATGTTCATCGCCGTCATTATCGTCACGGCCCGGCGAAATTTCTGCATGATCAAGGATACGTTGAACTTAGAAACGGAAAACTTCCGGCTCATCAATCACCTGGAACAGGCTCGCTCTCAAGCCGAGACCTTGAATCATTCCTTAACCAAGGAAATTACACATCGAAGAGAAATCGAAACCCAGTTGATTCACCACAAAGACAATCTGGAATCCCTCATCCAAACCCGGACCGCTGAATTACAACGATCGGAAGCTCGGTACCGCATGGTCGTCGAAAAGATTTCTGATGTCATTTGGGTCATGGATCTGGATGGATCGCGGTTCTCCTATATCAGCCCATCTATGGAAGGCCTGCTGGGTTACTCGGAACGGGACATCGAGACCCTTTCCATCAAAACTTTCCTCCCTCCGACGTCTCTTGAAAAAATGCAGGCCGTCCTGTCCCAGACACTCGCCTATCACCAAGCCCATGAGGGAAACCGGTCATTTTTGCTGGTCTTGGAACATCGCCATCGAGATGGATTTCCGGTGTGGGCAGAAATTCGAGGCAGCCTCCTGCTCAATGAGGCCAACCAGCCCATCGGCATAACCGGTATTACCAGGGATGTGACCGAACGACGGAAGATGGAGGATGAAAAACACCAATTGGAAGATCAATTGCTCAGATCTCAAAAATTAGAGGCCCTGGGAACCCTGGCGGGAGGCATCGCACATGATTTTAATAATTTTCTCACCACGATCATGGGAAACATTACTCTGGCCAAACACTATTTTCGATCGTCAGGAGAAGATAAACCCTACTTGCATAGAGCCGAACAAGCCTCCCTGCGAGCAAAAGGGCTGACCCAACAATTACTGACATTTTCCAAAGGGGGAGAACCCATTAAGCAGCCGCTGGACCTGAAGGACTTGCTCAAGGAATCTTCGGAACTGGCCATGGCCGGATCTGCCATCGCCTGTCAGATCTTATCTTCTCCCCATTTATGGCTTATCGAGGGGGACCCGGGACAAATCAGCCAGGTCATCCAAAATCTGTTAATTAATGCCCGTCAGGCTATGCCACATGGAGGATCCGTCACGATCCAGGCAGAAAATATGCACTTTCCCGACCATGACCATATCAGCTCCCTTCCTCTTGCGGCCGGTCCCTATGTCAAAGTCACAATCATTGACCAAGGAATCGGCATCCCCAAAGATCATCTCGCCAAAATTTTTGATCCCTACTTTTCCACGAAACCTCAAGGGCATGGACTGGGACTAGCCTCGACCTATGCGATCATGCAAAAACATGCCGGTCATATTATCGTGGAGTCAGAAGTCGGAGTCGGCACCACCTTCACCCTCTTCCTGTTCGCCTCACCCAATGCTCTGAAGGCCGCCACCAGACCCCAACTCGGCATCCGTCGTGGACAAGGGAAAATTCTCGTCATGGACGATGAGGATTCCATTCGCATCATGGTGAGGGAAATGCTTGTTCACTGTGGATACCAGGTCACACTGGCCAATGATGGCGAGGAAACCCTTGCCGCATACAAACACGCCATGAACAATCAATCCCCGTTTAACTTGGTGATTTTGGATTTAACCGTTCCAGGAAAACTGGGAGGCCTGGAAACGTTTGCCCAATTACGTCAACTTGATCCACGCGTGGCCGCTCTTGTTTCCAGTGGCTATTCCACAGACCCCATTATGGCCAATTTTGCCGCTCATGGTTTTGCCGGTGTGATTGCCAAACCATACTCGATGATTGACCTCAGTCAAATGGTGCACAAAATTCTCTGGAATGCCCCCCTTCCACCGTCAGGGACATCTTCTTCCGATCCACTCAGACAGCGGTCATCACTCTACCCATTCTCCCCTTAATACTCAGGCATGCCGTTCTCAGGCCCCCTGGAGCCAGGGGCTTCGCCAGAACCCTGGCAACCCAATCTCTCATTTATCTCGACTCATACTCTTTCCTCGTGACTGACCAGACACTGATTTCTTCTCCTCCATTTGGGAACTTTGGGAGCAACTCAAATGATATGGTACAGTCCGGATTCATCACTCCTGAGAATCAGCGGAAACGTCTCACCCACATATTTACCAGCCGAATCCATGCCAAGCATCCGCTCAAAAAAACACAGGATCATTCTCCAACATACCAACCGCAAAGCAAAAGGGATTCTCAAATCTCTTGTTGCGGCGGGACTTGATGCCTGTGATCCTCTCATAGGCGTCACACGAGCCATTCATCTCAAAAACAACCAGCTTGATGTCGAAGGGTGTCTTTATAATTTGACGAAATATAACCGTGTGGTTTGCGTCGGAGCCGGGAAGGCCTCCGGGCAGATGGCCGTCGGATTGGAACAGGTGCTTGGGGATCAACTTGAAGGTGGGATAGCCCTGGTCAAAGACGGGTATGGAGTACCCTGCAGGAAAATTCAGATCATTGAAGCTGCCCATCCGGTGCCGGACCGTCGAGGAGTCAAAGCCACTCAACGCATACTGTCTCTGGTTCGCTCTCTCACCAAACACGATCTCCTGATTGTCCTGCTTTCAGGGGGCGCATCCAGTCTGCTCTGTGCACCGTCGCCCGGCCTGACCCTGTCCGACAAACAACGCACCACCAATCTTCTTCTCAAGTCCGGCGCCACCATTCAGGAAATGAATATCGTTCGCAAGCATCTATCCGCCATCAAGGGCGGAAAATTGGCACAAGCCACACCGGCAACCATTCTGACCTTGATTATTTCAGATGTCCTAAACGATGACCTGGGCACCATCGGGTCCGGGCCCACCATCCCAGATTCCTCCACCTTCCAGGATGCCATAGACATTCTCAAGCAATTTGCAATATGGACAAAAGTACCTGTTTCTGTTCAATGGCATTTGAAGAAGGGACTCACCGGAAAGATTTCTGAAACCTGGAACCCAACCCGTCGACAGAATGCTCGCAATCGACATATCATCCTTGCCAATAATCGGAATGCCATCGAAGGTGTCGCCATCGCATCCAGGAAATTGAAGCTAAAACCTTTCATTCTTCCTATGCCATTGCAAGGGGAGGCAAAGGAGATAGGCCGCATCCTGGGAAGTTTCGTCAGAGATCTCGTTGAATTCGGCAATCCGCTTCGCCCGCCGGCCTGCCTCATTGCCGGAGGCGAACCGACCGTCACCGTGACAGGAAAAGGCAAAGGCGGACGGGCTCAGGAATGCGTCCTGGCCGCAGCTGAAGATCTGGCTGGACTCAAAAACGTGTTTGTGGCAGGGTTTGGAACGGACGGAACGGATGGCCCAACCGAGGTGGCAGGCGCCGTGGTCGATGGAAAGACACAGAAACGAGCCTCCAGAAAAGGACTGGATACTCAAAAGTTTCTGGACCGCAACGACAGTTACCATTTCTTTAAACAGGTTGGCGGCCATATCATCACCGGTTCCACCGGCACCAATGTGAACGACATCTATTTGATCGTGGCTTTTTGAACGCATATTTTTCACTTTTTCTCCTTTACGGGGAGAACTACAGGAGGGCGAGAACATTGAACGACGCACAACGGATGGTTCAGGAATTTCATGAACAATTCGACATTCACGTATCGCCGACACCTGCGGTTCCGGATGAACCCACGAAAACTCTCCGGAAACGGTTGATCCAAGAAGAATTCGAGGAACTGCAGGAAGCCATGCAGGAAAAGGATTTGCCATCCATCGCCAAAGAGCTGGCTGATCTGCTGTATGTCGTCTATGGCACTGCCGTCTCTCTGGGCATCGACATGGAACCAGTCTTTAAAGAAGTGCACCGCTCCAACATGAGTAAAGTGGGCGGCTACAAACGCGAGGACGGCAAATGGGTCAAACCCCCAACCTATTCCCCGGCCGAGTTGAGCCCTATCATTCAATCCCAAATGTCAGGAAGTTAAGCCGACGCGTTGAAGATTTGAGTAAAAAGGTTGGTAATGAAAGCTTGTTTTCTCAGTTTTTGTCGTTGCACCACTCTTCTGATTGTAATCGTACTTTCCCTCCCTATGATCACGTTTGGAGAAGAGGAAAAAGGACAAATCCAAGCGATTGCACAGGAAATTTCTCGGGATCTAAAAAATCTTCGCCCACTACTCCAGCTTCGGGTTCTGGCCTCACTAGGTCTCGCTCAAGCCCGTTCGGAAGATATTTTTTCTGCCAAGTTCACTTTCAAAGAATCGTTGGCACATATCCCCTTGGACCAGGAAGAATGGATTAAGGGAAACATTGAGACAATTATGCGATCTTTATTCATCATTTACAGAAATCAATACATAGCTGGAGATAGGACTGGCTGTGAATGGACGATGAAAAAATCCAAAGAAGTCTGTATGGAATATGGTGGAAATCCCGGACAATATCCTAATTGCTATGATGAAATGGTCATTGCTCAAGCCCAAACGGGAGATCACCAGAGCCTCAAGGAATCTCTTCAAATTTTATTGAATTCCTTCGCCCCTATATCATCTATAAAAACGGAATGGCATTCCCAAGCAGCATTGTTACCCATTGCTAATGGCCTTTGGAACGTGGGGAAAAATTCTGAGGCTGAGAATATCATTGAAGATTTCATGAAAATGGGAGGTCAGGGTTCCTTTTGGAGAAAAGAAATCTCGGTTTTGTTAGCCAAGTTAGGGAAGAAGGATATGGCAATTCACATTTTCAATGAACAAAAACCGGGAACCTCTTTTCAAAAATTGGACCAGGTAAAGGCTCTTTGTAGACTAGCCGAAGGGTTCAGAGTGGGTGGCAACCGTGGGGAAGCAAGGCTTATTCTTGGCGAAGCTTTTTCGCTCCTCAACAGTCTCAGAAAAGAAAAATTGGAATTTCAGGAAAACGGACTGCCAAAAGTGGAGAACTTTGAGGATACCCCGTTCTTTCCTACTCTGGGACTTGTGCCAATTGGAAAATTGCAAGCACATTTGCACGAATTCGCTGCGGCAGAACAAATCCTTGAGGAAACTCGTTCCGACTTCAAGGATCAGATTCTTTTTGCATTATTAGAAACCCAATTGGAGCGAGGTGATGTTGAGGAATCACGAAAGATTGCGGAAAGGATGACTTGGAGAAGCACCGACGTCATGAGAACTCAAATACAATTTGGCGATATCACCGGAGCAAAACTCACGATGGAGAAATTCATTGTGGATTATAATAATTTGGAGTGGATCAAGGAACACAAAAAATCTTTACAAACAACAGAGGAACATCCGGAGTACCATCAAAACCTCCGAATGATCGGCGCAGCCAGAGCTCGGATTGAAGAACTTGGGCCTCTCCTTGAATGGGCCAGATCACAACCTTCCCAAGAACTCAAGATTTTTGCATTGCTGGGTATCGCAGAAGGGCTTGTCGGTATCGATAACACCATCTGTTGCATGGGATACCCCTACGAACCCTCTCCATTTAGAATGTAGCGTTCAAGTTCAAAGTACCGTAATTGCACTTTCTGGCTGACGCTTCCGAAGTTCATCTCGGCGCGTTAACTCAGGTGACTGCGAACCAATACATTATCAATCAACCGGACGGGACCGATTCTGATGGCGCCCAGCAACACGGCCTGGCCATCTACCCGTTTCAGCGGCTCAAAGTTCTGTGCATCACAGACAGCCAGATAGTCTATGGAAACATTCTTTTGTTCCTTGAACACTTTGGCCATGGACTTCTGAATTTTCCCACCGTTTCGCTCGCCCCCTGCAATCGCCTTCCTGCCTGCCGATAAGGCTTGATACAGCAATGTCGCTTGCAGCCTTTCTTCCTTTCCCAGAAATCGGTTGCGAGAACTCAAAGCCAAACCATCGGCTTCACGAACAGTGGGACACCGTACAAGCTTCACCGGCACATTCAAATCTTCCACCATTTGTTTAATCACCACATATTGTTGGTAATCCTTCTGCCCAAAGTAAGCCCGATGCGGGCCGACCAGGTTGAGTAGTTTTGTCACCACGGTCGTGACGCCTTGAAAATGGGTGGGACGAACCGCGCCTTCCCATCGCTTGGTCAGTTGATTAACCGTTACCGTGGTTTGGAATGTTGGAGGGTAGAATTCTTTTCCATCCGGAACAAATAGGAAGTCCACACCGGCTTTGAGGCAGGCTTGGCGATCGGCTGGAAACGTCCTCGGATACCGACTCAGGTCTTCCGTTGGGCCGAATTGGAGGGGATTCACGAAGAGGCTGACCACGACCACATCGCATTGCCGGCGTGCCCGCTGCATCAAGGACACATGGCCCTCGTGCAGGGCTCCCATGGTGGGAACAAAACCTATGCAGGTGTTTTGTTGGACTACACGATTCCGCCACCGTTGCAGCCCGCGAAGAGAGGAAATGACACGCATGGGTCAGGACAGAGGAGGAACCGAGCAGGAGGGTCGGGATTGATATTGGGAGCCCGGCGTGATGTCCAGCCGTTTGACCTGAGCAGAATCCTTCAGGTCAGCCAGTAAGGCCGAGGCGCTCCGATGCAGGACAGGGTGCGTCCAGGCAGGATCCACTTCCACTAACGGTTCCAGCACAAAGCGTCGCTGGTGCAACCGCGGGTGCGGAACGGTTAACCCAGGCTGCTCGATCACCTGTTGGCCAAAAAACAGGATATCAAAATCCATCGTGCGTGGGCCGTGACGGTTTTCGTCATCACGACCCAAGGCTCGTTCGGTTTCCTGAAGGATGTCCAATAGCCTTTGAGGATTCAGAGACGTCTCCAACCTCACCACGCCGTTATAAAACCATGTGGATCCCAGGATTCCCTTCGGGTCGATTGGTTGGGATTCATAATAACTGGAAACCCCGGTGACACGGGAAAGGGGCAGGAGGTTCAGCAACGCCACTGCACGATCGCAAAAATCCCGTCGATCCCCTTGGTTGCCCCCGAATCCGATAAAGACGATTTCTTGAGCCACAGCTCTCCTTCTTCATCTCACACCAGAGACTGGTGAACTATTTAGAACGCTTTCACCGGGTCTGGAAGACTCCCAGTCAGACAAATAAAACCAGGAGGTTCCAAAAGACTCGTCCAGCAAGGCCGCAGCAACCTAAGGGGTGAGCCGTACAATATAAGTACGGCGAATCTCTGAGGGATGCGAGAACGCCGCTGGCGGGCTTTTTCAACCTCCTGCCGTCACCAACCGATTTTTTTCAGCCGCTCCACCGCCTCAGCCAGCCGCTCCTTGGCCGTCGTCACGGTCATCCGGATATAACCCTCGCCGGGTTCCCCAAAGCCATTACCCGGTGTGGTCACGATACCCGACTTTTCAATGATATGCGCGGTAAACGACGCAGAGGTATAGCCCTTGGGCACCCCGATCCACACATAAAACGCTGCCGGAGGCGAATCCAGTTCCAGGCCCAGACTTTTCAAACCTGGCACCAGGACGTCCCGCCTTTCCTGATAAATTTTTCGCAACCCATCGGTGACGGAATCATCAAGTTGCAACGCGGTGATGCCCGCTTCCTGAATGGCTTGAAACACGCCGGAATCGATGTTGGTCTTCACTTTTCCTAGCCCGGCGATGACTTCCTTCCGCCCGGCCGCCCACCCGATCCGCCAACCGGTCATATTGTACGTTTTGGAAAGTGAATGAAATTCCACGCCCACATCTTTCGCCCCATCCACTTCTAAAAAGCTGGCCGGCCGTTTGCCGTCATAATAAATTTCCGAATAGGCCGCGTCATGACAGACGATGATTTGATGTTCCTTCGCAAAGTCCACCACCTTCTTAAAAAATTCCTTGTCGGCCACAACAGAGGTAGGATTGTTGGGGGAGTTGAGAAACATCATTTTGGCCTTTTTGGCAACATCTTTGGGAATGGCCGCCAAGTCAGGCAAAAACCCGTTCTCCTTGGTCAATGGCATGATATAGGACGTGCCGCCGGCGAAACTGGTAGCCACCGGATAAACGGGATAGCCGGGGCTCGGCACCAGCACGACATCGCCGGGATCGATGAAGGCCAGGGGAATATGCCCGATGCCCTCTTTCGATCCAATCAGGGTCACCACTTCGGCCTTGGGATCCAGTGTCACCGCAAAACGGCGCTGATACCACTCCGCCACCGCCGTTCGAAAGGACAACATGCCATCGTAGGAGGGATATTGATGATGTTTCGGATCGCCCGCCGCCCGCCGCAGGGTTTCAATTATGGGAGCCGGAGTCGGCAAATCCGGATCGCCGATCCCGAGATTAATGATATCCATGCCACCTTCAATGGCTTTTCGCTTCATGTCATCAATCGCCGCAAATAAATACGGCGGTAAGGTACGGATTCGCTCCGCGTACTGAATGGGAAACCCTGCCATAACGACTGACTCCTTTCTCAATTTGGATAAACACCAACCATCAAGCCTACCAAACTTGCGGTTCCGAACGGTACCTCTTTGAAACCTTCGAACTAAACAATTTGCAGAAGCCCCGGGGAAGACCAAGAGCTCAGGAAGGACGTATGGTGAGACTGGTCAAATGACCGATCACCCGATCGGCCAACTTATGCAGAACAGGAAGATGCTCTGCGGTTTCATATGCCATGACTTCGGCGGACACTCCGCCTCGAATGACGTCTTGTGGACATTCCTGACACATCACCGGAATACTGCTTTGTTCGATTTCCGGGTGGAACAACAAACCATAGAACCGATCTTCATAGCGAAAAGCCTGCACCGGAAAATCTTGTGAAGTGACGACAGGTATTCCTTTTGGGCCAAGGTTGATGCCCTCTCCGTGCCATTGAAAAACAGAAAATGCCTCAGGAAGGGTGCCAAAAACGGGGTCCGCCTTGCCCTCATTGGTCAGCGTGACTGGAGCCATCCCGATTTCAAATGTCGGACCCGGGCCGACCGCTCCGCCCAATGCCCTGGCCAGCAGTTGAGATCCGAAACAAATACCCAATGTGGGAATCCCCTTCGCCATGGCCCGTTGAATATATTCCAATTCTTGGGCAATCCAGGGATCGGGGTCGTTCACAGACATGGGCCCACCCATGATGAGGAGAAAATCGACTGGCCCCTTGGGAAGCCCTTGAGTCGGCACCACCGTTTGACGGACAGTGTATCCCCGCCGCTCAAGACAGGGCTGAAAGACTCCAGGCCCTTCAAAAGCAACCTGTTGTAGACACCAGGCGGTTTTCATGTGTGGTGAAATTCAGCCGTCGAGGGATATACAAGCGGAAAGAGGAAAAGTCCCCAAGGAAGGATACCTGTTTCAATGGGAACTCAGGCAGAGCCCGTGTTCCCATCTATCGGTATGGCTGACATCGAAAATCCGTCGCCGGCGCTGGAATACCCGTTTCAGGCATGCACACCGGCATACCCGTTGGCATATGCGATTTCATGGCCATTTTTCTTGTTGACGCATTCCACCAAATGCCAAAAGCGAAGAGGATTCACTTTCTTTTTACTCGCCACAATTAAACTGGTTCCCTCCAACACCGTGTTGAGCGCCAGATCCGTCCGAAACCCGATATGCTTACACAGGGGCGAAATCAGCTTTTCCACTGCTGCGATAACCTTATTCCCGTTACTGAAGTGATTCAGCATGACGATCCGGCCACCCGGTTTACAGACCCGGATCATTTCATTGACGACTGTCCGGTAATCCGGTACCGCCGTCACGACATAGGCAGCCATGACGATGTCGAACGTATCGTCGGAGAGCTGCATATTGCCCGCATCCATTCGCTTGAGTGTCACGTGGGACAATTGATGCTGATCGACCCGGCGACGGGCATGCTCCAACATACCATCCGAGAGATCAATGCCCAGTACGTCGCAATGACCGGGATACAACGGAAGCGCTTCTCCCGTTCCCACTCCCACCTCCAATACACGGCAACCCGGCTCGATCTGCAGTCCGCGGACGGCGGATTCCCGGGACTGTTTAAACGCTTTGCCAAAGGTATGGTCGTACACCGACGCATACGCCGTGTAGACCCGCTCCACTTTCTTAAGATCCATACGTCCTCCATGGTGGTGTTCTTTTCGTTCCACACCCCGTCGAAGGCGATTGAAGTAATACCATCAAATTCGTTGAAAAAGGGGAATTGTTAACGACGGCGGGAACCCCGATTGTTGATGCCGGCCTGGGGACGGCCCACCTATTCCTGACAGCGCCCTAATCTACCCAACTGCACTAAGGGAGTCAACTCTTTTCCTGCAGTTTCTTGCAGAACGTTGAAACCACACCCCCCACGACTTCCATGACGAAAGGAGAAATAAGCCCAAATCCTCGGCTGAAATTGTTGCATTGCCTGATAAGGGTTCTCTACAATCTTCTCATTAATTTTTCTTTGTCGTTTTCTTGCTCCAAGGAGGATGACCATGGGCCGCTCGCTTTCTCTCTTCCGTCTATTTCCCTATGTCATTGGGACATCCGCCTTGATGGGTCTCGCACTCTCCCCCTCGGTTTCCTCCGCCATCGACTTGGACCTTACCATGGAACAAGCCCATGCGGCCTTGGAAGCCGGTCGGCAAACGATGGAAAAAGCCGAATCCGTTGAAGACGTCGCCTCGGTCATGAAGGCTTCCGAACGGGCCATACGGGTTGGGGCGGATCCTGAAGTGGATCCCTGCGGTCCCCATGCCATCCTTCGAACCCGCCACTACTGGCTGGAATATTTCGGACGGCGGGAAGCGGCCGAGTCCAAGCGGCAAAAACAAGAAATTCGGATGCCTGAAACCAAAATTCAGGAAATTTTGAATATGCCCTATCTGGAAGTGGAAATTCGACTCTGCGGTGAAGATGAGTTTTTTGCGGAAGGGGCGGAAGTGGCCCTCCAACAAGGATCACAGACCATTCGCCCGGTTGATATCGGCCCTGCCGAACGGGGGAGAAAGAATCCCAGCCCTGAGAACACCTTTCGGTCACGATTCACCGCCCGTTTTGCTTATGCGGAATTTGATTCCAAGATCGAAGGCACCTTTGCCGTCTTTTTTCCGGATGGAAAGTTAATTAATATCCCGGCTGATTTTTCAACCATTCACTAATTGGCAGAGTGGACTCCTCCTCTCGGATTCCCTTTGTCCTACGGTACCACTTCAGATACATCAGCCACCCCCTCTACCTCTCGTAAGGTATAGAGATAGTGATAGAGTCCCTGTTTGGCCAACAATTCCTCATGACGGCCTTCCTCCACGATCGTTCCCTTATGAAGCACCAAAATCCGGTCCGCCCGCTGAATTGACGAAAATCGATGGGCAATCATCAGCGTCGTTCGTCCTTTCATCAGTTCCGCCAGCGCCGCCTGGACTAACAACTCGGATTGGCTATCTAAGGCAGACGTAGCTTCATCCAGAATGAGGATTCGAGGGTCCTTAAGCAGCGCCCGGGCAATAGCAATCCGCTGACGCTGGCCACCGGATAAATTGATGCCCTTTTCTCCTAACACCGTTTGATAGCCATCCGGCAACGCATGAATAAATTCGTGCGCATGCGCCCGACGACAGGCTTCAACAATGGCCTCCTCCGATGCGTCCCACCGGCCATATCGAACATTATCTATAATCGTGCCGCCGAATAAGACGGTTTCCTGCGGGACCAGTGCCAATTGACCATAAAAACTCTCCAGTTGGAGAGAGGCCAACTCATGCCCATCAATCAGAATGTGGCCGGCCGTCGGATCGTAAAACCGGTGAAGCAGATTAATGATGGTTGTTTTCCCCGCTCCCGTCGGCCCCACTAACGCCACCATTTCCCCGGCTTCAATGGAAAAGGAAACCGACTCCAGGATCGAAGGTCGGCCTTCATAGGCAAACCCCACCTGATCGAACCGAATACGTCCTTCCAGGGGCTGAACAATCTTGGCGTGGGGGGAATCTTGAATCTCAAGTGGCGTATCTAACAGTTCAAACACCCGTGTCATGGCTCCTTGCACTTCTTTGACCTGAGAAAAAATCCTGGCCGCCGAGCCGAACGGTCCAATTAAAATTCCCGCAAATAGCACGAAGGCAAATAAATCCCCCGGGGTCATGTGCCCCTCGATGACCTCCTTGCCTCCATACCACAACACGCCGATCGCCATGGAAAACGTGCAAAAGGTGATGACCGGGACGAACACCGCCAACACCCCCGTACGCTTCATGGTCGTCTGCAACAGCGCTTCCACCGCCGATCGAAATCGACGCTCTTCTCTCGGACCTTGTCCAAACGATTTCACCACCCGGATTCCCGAAATGACCTCCTCTATCAAGGTCGTCAAGTAGGCTGTTTGGTCCTGAATGATGGTCGAAAGACTTTTCAGGCGTTTACCAAACGTGCGGGCCACCAATGCCAACAACGGCAACAAAATGAGAATCAACAAGCATAACCGCCAATTCATAAATAATAAAAAGCCGACTCCACCGATGATAGTCACTAGATGCTTCAACGCATCCATCGGAGTCTCCGTCAGCAGATTTTGAATCGTTCCGACATCGTTCATCAACCGTGACAGCAATTCTCCGGTCCGACGTTTGGCAAAGAAATTCAGGGATAACCGGTGGAGATGCCCAAAGACATACGTGCGAAAATCGGCCATCACATGCTGTGATACCCAGGCAATCATGTAACTATGTCCCATGGACAATAGCCCCTGCCCCACCACCAATCCGATAAAAATCCAGACCATGACGGTCAGTTGTGGAAGATCCCGCTGCACCGTAATCAGATCCCATAGAGATCCGCCAAGGCGAATCAAGATTAAATTACACGCCGCCACTCCCATCACCAACAAACCTGCTCCAATCATATTGAAGAGGTAGGGCCTGAGAAATGGCAAAAATCTGGATACGTAGGTCATGGTATGGAGTTCAATGGATTCTTAGCGCTCGCAGAACCCGGAAAGACCGGTTGCGAAAAGTGTTATGAGGAAATAACCGTCGAGGAAGGGAAAAACCAACTAATCCACTTGGATGACGGACTCAATCATATTTTTATTCAGCGCGACGAAATCGGACTGGACGGTGTCGTCAATCACGACATCCGTCAGATTGAGAAACAGTACCGATTCGTCATTCAGAACGTCGGAAATGCGGTTTCGCATAGGGGGAATCAGTAAATCCCCTACATAGGTGGCTAAGGAAGACTTCACCCGAATTCGGGTTTTCTTTCCCTGGTTCAGACTTGAACCCTTCACCGTATTTACCCTATCGATTGGTTAGTTGCGACGCTTGGCAAACTTCATTCGACGGCGGAGTTTTTTGTGCTTATGCTTTCGCATTTTCTTTCTCCGCTTTTTGACCACACTCGACATAATAATATATTCCTGGGTTTACCTATAAAATGACCTGAGTGCCATCCGCCTGGCCTTCGGTGGAAAATGAGGGCTTGGACGGAACCAACCTTCGTATCATAGGCCCCATGAGAGTGTCAAGAAAATGCATCTGGTTTCTGTCCTTCATAGCCGGTGACAACAACCCATTCCCTTGACCATCCATACGGTCCTTCTCCATTATAGCGTGCCATGCCTCAGGGATATTCCAGCAACCACACGATTCGACTCATTTGCTGGTCCACGCTTCTTCTGCTTTGCCTGATCGGACTGAGTTGCTCGAAAAAGACCCCGCGATACCCTGAAGACCATGCCCGATTCCAGCGAATCGTCGAAGCCATCAAAACACTGGAAACAGCCTATGTCAAACAGAACCTCCCCGCGATTCATGAACTGCTTCTTCCCTTAGACCCCCTGGCCAGATGGGAGGCGGCCATCCAGCAGGACTTCACCACATTTTCGGATATCACGCTGGATCTCAACATCAACCGAATTGTCATTCATGAAAGCCAAATTTCGGCTTTTATTTCCTGGCAGGGAACATGGAAGCGAGCGTCAGACAGCGCCCCTATCGCCTCCAGAGGACACGGCACACTTCTCTGGAGTGGTACCCAAGTCATTTTATTACGAGGGGTAGAGGGAGATCTTCCCTTCGGGATATCAACAAAACCCAATTTGCCATCCTGATTATGTTATCTTTTTCCGTATGGCACATGTACCTGTTAAGACAATCCCGCTCCTTAGCGTATCAGCTTTCCCCGGTTACCACGATCATATTCTCTCCGTTTCTCTGATTCCTGCCTGTTTCCTTTTTTAATTCACCTTATTTACTGGCAGTTATAACTATCCCATGCCGCCTAAGGTCCCAAAACCAAAAATTTTGCGAACTGATTTTTTGATTTTAGGAGCGGGGGTGGCCGGAATTCGAGCCGCGCTGGAACTTTGTCAACACGGACGGGTTCTCATGGTAGCCAAGGGCGGCCCGCAAGACAACAATTCATTCTATGCTCAGGGCGGGGTGGCCGTGGCTCTGAGCGAAGAGGACGATGTGGACCTCCACTTCACGGACACGCTCAAAGCCGGACACCAATTGTGCTCCCGGCCGGCCACGAAGGTTCTGGTGGAAGAGGGCCCCCTTCGGATCTTCGAACTCATTGAATGGGGAGCCAACTTCGACACCATCGATGGAAAACTGGCGTTTACGAAGGAAGGGGCTCACAGCCGCCATCGGGTGCTTCGTGCCGGGGGTGACGCCACCGGTAGCGAAATGGTGCGAGCCCTGGGAGCCAAAGCCCGGGAACTCGCGAACCTCAGCTGGATGGGGAACCATTTTGGAGTGGAGTTGCTCCTACAAGATAGCCGATGTTGCGGTGCCTCTGTTTTGAACGAACTCACGGGTGAGATGCAATGGATTGTGGCTTCGGCTGTGTTGCTCGCGACGGGGGGAGCCGGTCAGGTGTATGCCCGCACAACCAATCCACCTAATGCCACCGGCGATGGAATTGCCATCGCGTATCGTGCAGGAGCCGTCTTGGAAGATATGGAATTTGTCCAATTCCATCCCACCTCCCTCTATCTGCCATCAAGTCCACCATTTCTTCTGACCGAGGCGCTACGCGGGGAAGGTGGGATTTTGCGAAACAATCGGTGCGAACGATTTATGAAGAAGTATCACCGGAGCCAGGAACTGGCTCCACGTGATGTGGTGTCACGGGCTATTTGGGCGGAGATGCTTCGCACCAAGGCACGCCATGTGTATCTGGATGTCACCCATTTAGGCAGTAGTTTTCTGAAAGAACGATTCCCCACCATTTATTCAACCTGCCTGCGCTATGACATCGATATCACAGAAGAATGGATTCCGGTTTCTCCCAGTGCCCATTATTTTATGGGTGGCGTGAAAACCGATTTGTATGGGGCAACCACTATTCCAGGTTTATTCGCCGCCGGAGAGGTGGCCTGCTCAGGGGTACATGGAGCCAATCGTCTGGGAAGCAATTCGTTATTGGAGGGATTGGTGTTTGGATACCGAGCCGCCCAGGCTGCCAGGCGATTCGCGAATTCTCACCCACCACCCACCACCCCGGCCGTACCCGTGATTCTACCAAGCAAACGAAGTCCGCTATCCCCGCAGGATGTCGAAAAACTCCGGAATTCCTTACGACGACTCATGTGGACCAAGGTCGGGCTGGTCCGTACCGGAGAATCTCTCAAAAAAGCCGTGGACCAATTGGAAGGGTGGTCTCAAAAAATCTCAACCCCATCCCTGACTCGCCCGGCACTGGAAACACGCAATATGATTCAAGTCGGACATTGTATCGCCGAAGCAGCCGACTGGCGGGAAAATAGTGTGGGAGCGCATTTTCGGGAGGACTTTCCTTTCTATAAAGGCACCAAGTGGAAAATTCACAGCCAGGCTCAGATCGGGGCCACACTCGTTTCCGGCAAATTGGCCAAGGGCCAGCCCCTCAAACAACACTCGCCCAGACAAAAAAAATGACGGACTTCAGGCTGGACGTTCCAGGAGAGGAGGGCCTAAAAACCGACTCAAATTATCCTGAAAAGCTCTCCACAGGCTCATGGCCATGGGTCCGGCTTTTCCCGCCCCAATCACATTCTGTCCAATCTGTGACACCGGCATGACTTCCATCCCGGTATTCGTGATAAAGCACTCGTCGGCTTGCAGAAGCGCGTCAACCCCATAATGGCCTTCTTCAACCGATAAACCTAAATCCCGAGCCAACTCCATAATCACCTCGCGGGTGATGCCTTTCAAAATGCCACATTCAGCGGAGGGCGTACACAGCGTGCCTTGCTTCACAAAGAAAATATTACTCGTCGTACATTCCGTCACATGCTGATCCATATTCAGCATGAGTGCGTCGAAGGCCCCCGCCTGAGCCGCTTCCTGTTTGGCCAAAATATTATTCAGAAAACTGAGGGACTTGATTTGCGGAGACTGTGCGGCCAAAGGATTCCGTCTCACCGAAACCAACTCCAACCGTACTCCCTGTTCCCGCAACTCCCGTGAATAGGATGAAAGAACTTTGGCCATCACCACGACTGTCGGGAAAGGGCACAGCCCGGGATCAATTCCCATTTCACCGGCTCCACGTGAAATGGTGAGCCGGAAACCGGCATCGAATAGCTGGTTACGGTGTAACATTCCGGCAAGAATGGGTCTCCATTCTTCATCACGAAGAGGAGAACCCAGCCCGATTAATTCACAGGAATGTCGAAGACGAACCAAGTGACGATCCAGGAGAAACGGCCTTCCCTGGTAGATGCGGAGAGTTTCATACACCCCATCCCCATACAAAAATCCATGATCAAACACCGAGATGGTCGCTTCTTTCTCAGGCACATAATTTCCATTGACATATACCCACATACCTACCACCTCTTCCCTGATCCCTCACTCCCTAGTACACGGAAAAACGCCCGAGCCTTATGAATGGTTTCTTCGTATTCCCGTTCAGGGACGGAATCAGCCACAATGCCCGCCCCGACTTGAAGATACCCACAAGTCTCGCGAAGCAACAGGCTACGAATGACGATATTCCAATCCATATTTCCATTCCACCCGATATAGCCGATCGATCCGGTATACAATCCACGGCGGACAGGCTCCAGCCGCTCAATCAATTCCATACAATGCACCTTGGGCACCCCGGAGATCGTTCCGCCGGGAAATACCGCCCGAATGACATCCCAGGGAGAAACGCTCTTTCTGATCTGCCCGGAAACGTTCGATACCAAATGCATGACATGAGAGTACCGCTCAATGGTCATGAATTCTTCGACACGAACCGTCCCATATCCGCATATTCGCCCCAGGTCGTTACGAACCAGGTCCACCAACATCAGATGTTCCGCGCGTTCCTTGGGATTGGACAGCAGTTCTTCAGCGAATTGCCGGTCACGAGTGACGGATTCACCACGAGGCCGTGTTCCCGCAATGGGACGCATATCCACAAACCCGTCCGTCAGGCGAACCAACCGTTCAGGGGAATTGCACACGATGATATCGGAATCCAGGACAATAAAGGCCGAATGAGGTGATGGATTGCTCCGTCGAATGTCCCGAAACAACGCGGCACCGGCTTGCACAACCGATGGATAGCAGTCACGAAGACCTTCGACTCTGAATCGATGAGATATATTGGCTTGGTAAATATCCCCTGCCGCAATGAATTCCTGACAGGCCCGCACACGATCTTGATACTCTCCTGCCGATTGTTCACCAAAGAACCGAGGGGAGAAATTATTCGGGATACGATCACCGGTCTTTATCTCCTGGTCCATGAGCCGGGCTTCGAGTTCGGATAACTTGGTCATCCCCTCTCGATATAACTGATCCCATGGCTCTCCTCCGACCCGCTGCGGAGAGGGCGCAAACACCAGCCATACCCCTGGACTCGCTTGATCCACTACCACAAAGGTTTCCACCAACAGGGCATACACATCAGGGAAATTCAAATCATCTCGGGCTATTTGCGGGAAGGATTCAAACGAACGGGCCACGTCGTAACTCAAACATCCGATCATCCCACCCTGGAAGGGCAGAATTTTATGTGCTCCCTGAAACGGCTGGGCGCCAAAAAGTTCGGATAGATATTCCAAGGGGGGCCGTGGTATCTGAGCCTGGGTGCCGGGCCACCGCACGGTGGTCATCTCTCCCTTTCCGGTAATAACGCCATATGGGGCACTTCCCATGTAGGCATACCGCCCGGGAGTCCCCCCGTGCACATCATCATGTTCAAGAAAAAATGAATGAGGCGAACACCCGGTCAGGCGATCATACAGATCAAACGAATCGGCGACGGCAATCGGACAATGACGTATGAGGGGAAAGATCGAGCTGGAGCGAAGGAACGGTCCACTCTCCCCCGGGGTATCGGTAGGCTGGCCCCACAAGGCTTAACGAGTCCCTCCTCCCGAACTTTCCAAAGCCTTCGCGGCTTCCTCGGGGTGCAGAATGCCTTTCTGCATGAGGGATTCCAATAAATTCTTGACGGCCGCGTTGGCCGAACGGCGAACGCCTTTCACCAATAGACGGGGAGGATAAAAGCGAAGATAATTGGGATTGTTCACACGAATCGTGATGGACTCACTTTCCCCGAACGGGGGAAGCTCTTTTTCCGAACTGGGGACTCGGAAAAACAGTTTGCCGTTTTGAAGGGTTCCATCATACCCCTCAATGTCAATTCGGTCGGATATGTCTTTTCCGGATATTTCTTGAATGCCGTCAATCACCAGGATTAACGAGTCCGCAACCACAGGGTCCCCGGTTTGATTCTTCACCCTGACTTCATAATCGACCTGACTGACCGACGTGAGATCCCGGCCAGAAAAAGGATCCCGCCCCTTGTATTGAACAACCGGAACCACACCTCCCGTTAAGTCCTGAAGGTCATCAACGGGAGTATCGGCCCACGCGAAAAAATTATTTCCCAAGATTATGAGAAAGCACCACAATGCGAGATTCTTATGCATGGCCTTGACCAAAGGGGGAATTGTGATAATCATACCGGTATGCCGTTTACCTGTACTCATTAAAAGTTTACCTTAGCATAACATCAGCCTACTCATCAGCCAGCAGGGAAGCATGGCTTACCTATCTGTGCTTGACAAGATTTAGGAGTTTTTGCTTGAATGCAGCCCCTTCCAACGACTCGCCTTGTCGGTTCATAAGAATGGCACCTTCTCAGGATCCACTATTTGCGGGACTGGGACAGGCAATGCGGGTTGGAACGGACCTGCTTGCCGCCCTGATCGTCGGTGGATTCCTCGGTTGGTTGATTGATTCATATGTCCTAGGGTCCACTCCCTGGGGGGTTGCGGTTGGATTAATTCTAGGGCTGGTGGCAGGTATCAGAAATGCTTATCGTGCCGCCCAGCGTTGGGAAAACTAAGTAGACACAAGGTTCGGTTTTGGAAGATCCCTTACATCCCTTCGAGCTTCATACCCTCATCCCACTTTCATTTCTCGGCCTGGATATTTCCATTAATAAGGCCGTGGTGATCATGTGGGCCGTGGTGGGTCTGGTTTCATTCCTACTTGTGAAAGCGGGAACCGCTAAATCCCTGGTTCCCTCCAAGCTGCAAAGCCTTGGCGAGATTCTAGTGGACTTCATTCGTGGCATTATTCAGGACACAATGGGAGCGGACGGGATGCGGTTTTTCCCTCTGATCAGTACCCTGTTTTTGTTCATCCTCTTCTGCAACCTCATTGGACTCATTCCCGGATCGTATACCGTCACAAGCCAAGTAGTTGTCACGGGTGTTTTTGCCGTGAGCGTCTATCTCCTCAGTTTGGTTGTCGGATTTCAAATGCACGGGACAAAGTTCCTTGGCATTCTGGTCCCCCCAGGAACACCGGGGTGGCTCCTCCCCTTAATGATCCCCATTGAATTGATCAGCCAGTTGGCTCGCCCCATTTCGTTAGCCGTGCGATTATTTGCCAACATGACTGCGGGACACGTCATCTTAGGGGTGCTTTTTGGATTGACAATTACCGGCGGGTTGCTAATCGGATGGCTTCCTTTCAGCTTTACCATTGCCCTGTATGGATTGGAAGTGGGCATCGCTTTCATCCAAGCCTATATTTTTACAGTCTTAACCTGTGTCTATATGGGAGATGCCATTCATCTTCACTAAATCGAGAAACGGTCAATTGAGCCACGGGGCTATCTGTGTGTCATTAGCCCCTTTTTAAACCGGGAGGAACATAACACAATGGACTCTGCAGCAGCAGCACTTTTAGGAATGGGCTTGGCAGCCGCTGGTTTTGCGGGCGCCGGCGTCGGTATCGGGTACATCTTCGGAAAAATGATCGAGGCGGTCGCACGCCAACCTGAGGCGGAAGGGCGTGTCGGAAAGTACATGTGGATCGGATTCGCCTTAGTGGAAGCCATCGCACTGTACGGGCTCGTCATTGCCTTTATCATCATGGGTAAAGGATAAAAAAGGGTTGCTCACCTATGCCACAGTTTGACACACATTTCTTTTCTTCATTGATCTTTTGGGAGCTTCTCTCCTTCGGGATTCTGCTATGGGTGCTATACAAATTTGCCTTGCCACCCATTCTGGAAACCCTGGAAACCCGGGAAAGAAAAATTCGCGAAAGCCTGGATCAAGCCGAACAAAATCGGGCAACCGCTGAAAGTAAGTTGAAAGACTATGAAGCGAAGCTTCAAGGGGCAGCGAAAGAGGCCGAGGCCATTCTCGCTGAGGCAAAGCATACGGCCCAACGCCTCCTGGAAGAAAACGAACAGCGGCTTCGTGCAGAATCCCAACGCATCAAAGAAGAAACCACACAGGAAATCGAGCGCGAACGTCGGAAGGCTCTGCAAGACATCAAGGACACCACGGCAGATTTAGCCGTGCTGGTTGCGGAAAAAGTGATAGGCCGAAGTTTAACGGATGCGGATCATCAGCGATTTGCTCAGGAAGCCCTGGCAGCAGTCGCGTCCCAATCAAAAAATTAAACTGAATAATCCCTCCTTTTTATAGGAGGGATTGCTCCTCTCTCTCCCTCTCTCCCTCTCTCCCAACTTATTTCCTTCAGCTCACAGATCTTTCAGTGAGATTTCAGTGTTGTACGCTCACCGAGTTTCCACCACCAGCCCGGTAACCTTCCAGGTCGAGGGTCACAGTACGAAACCCGATGGCTTTTAATTCCCTGACGATCCTCTCCCGTCGCAACTCCTCTACCACCAGAAGAATTTCCGAAGTCGCCACCTCAATTCTCGCCAGATCACCGTGCAACCGCACCCGCACTTGAGTCAGCCCTTCTTTCATTAACACCGCTTCAGCCTGTTCGACACGGGAGAGAAAGGTTCGCGTAATGGGAATTCCCCGGGTAATGCGGGACGAGAGACAAGCGGCGGCCGGTTTATTCCAATTGGTGAGGCCCAACGCTTTTGCCAATGATCGGATATTGTCTTTGGTCAATCCCGCCTCAAGAAGCGGGCTTCTCACACCCCATTGTCTGGCGGCCTGAATGCCAGGCCGGTCTTCCCCGAGATCATCCACATTGGTTCCATCCACGATGACGTGAAATCCTTCACCGGCTTTGATTTCATCCAGGAGTTGATACAGATCCGTCTTACAGTGGAAACACCGGCTGGCATCATTTTTGACAAAATCCTCATACCGCAATTGATCGGTGTCCACTAATTGAATGGACGTTCCTATTTCCTGGCCAAGTTGTCTCACCGCCTCTAACTCAACCGCGGGGAGAGTTGCAGAAACGGCCGTCACGGCCTTGGCTTTCTCGCCTAATACATTGGCCGCAACTTTCAGGACGAGCGTGCTGTCCACTCCACCGGAAAACGCCACAATGACGGATTCCCATTGACGAAAGACACCTTCCAAGGCTTCAAGTTTGGCCTGAAGGGCAGGATCAAGATCGAGCATAGGTGGACACCTTCCGTAAGCCTTTCGGAACGATATGGGCGGCCTCGGAAGCCATCCGTCCTAATTGGCCACAAGCACCCAACACATCGTCTCCACGGCTGCGACGGAGATACACATCATACCCGCCCTTTCGGACCGTTTGCTGGAAGGCTTCAATGACTTCCTGGGACGGTCGTTGATACAAACCACCGGGAAATTCATTAAAGGGAATCAGGTTGATCTTGCAGCGAATTCCCCTCAATAATTTTACCAGCCGTTTGGCATCTTCCATGGAATCGTTGACCCTGGCGATCAGAACATACTCAAACGTCAATCGCCGATCACTCCGCTTGGCATATGCACGACTGGCTTCCATGATTTGCATCAGATCAAACCGTTTATTGACGGCCGGCATGAGTAACTGACGCTGGTGATTCGTAGTGGCATTCAGTGAAATGGCCAGGTTGACACCCAATCGCTGAATATCCTGAAAGCGGGGAACCCACCCCGCTGTGGACACGGTGATGCGTCGCGCAGAAATAGCCATGCCCCATTCGGCATTCGTCAATCGCTGGATCGCTTCGGCCACGGCCTCAAAATTCAACAACGGTTCTCCCATTCCCATGAAGACCAGCGAGGTAATCGACTCCCCCTGCCCCAGGCTTTCCCGCGCATACCACACCTGATCCACGATTTCACGAGGAGATAGATTTCGGCGAAAGCCGATTTGGGCGGTCAAACAAAACCCGCAATCCAATGTGCACCCCACCTGGGAAGACACGCAAACCGTTCGCCGCGGACCTTCCGGAATCACCACTGTTTCCACGGCAAGACCATCATCCAACTTACCGAGAAACTTCCCGGTCCCATCCCCGGCCAATTCCGGGACCGAACAGGCCATCCGGCTAATCGTGGCTACCGTCTGAAGGCGCTCCCGATCGTCTTTTGACAAATTCGTCATTTCAGAAATGTGGGCCACGCCTTTCTGATAGAGCCACTTCAAGACCTGGGTGGATCGATAGCGAGGCCACCCCAATGGCGTCCCAAGGCCCTCAATCTCAGCGGCAGTCATATCCAACAAGTTTGGAAGGGGACGGTGAAGAGCCTTCATCCTCTTGATCCAAAAATCAACGAACGAACAGAAAGAAACACTATCTGCGGCATCATACTCATAAGAAAACCTGACCTCTTGTGTTGAAAATTTAACACTTAGCTTTTTTAATTAGGCAATAATTATTAATTCAAAAAACAACGGATTCCCGCTCAGATCCTGTGCTCATTACCATACTACTCCGTTCATTGTCCTGCGAACATCCAATCTTCAATTAAAACTTCACCAACATAAAACTCTTAAAAAATTATCCTTAGTGATTTTGAATCATATAATTTCATCAAATAAACATTGCTTCAATTTGAGCTTACGCATAATAAGTATTATAAAGTAGCTATAAATAATCATAAATTATTTCAATCTAAACATTATACTAAATGCAGCCGATACAAAATAATACCGTACAACTCGTAGGCTTGTATTATTGATGCATTCGATCTCTAACCTATTTTCGTAAAACATCTCATTCATTCCATCACACCTATCATCAGGTTGCGGTAATTATTCATTTTAGCAATTAAAAAAATATTTAAAACTTGCTTGTTGACATTGCTTTAAAACACGAATAGAATGGCCACAACATATGGTGGAGATCAGACGATGGAGGCACGGAGCGATGAGCTCAAAGACATTACTGATGGGCTGGAACAACGCATCAGAGTGTATGAAACAAAATTAAAAGATCTTCAAAAGCAGCGGGAGTCATTAGGTGAAGAAATCGCGACGGTTGAGAAATACCTGGAGTTGGCAAAGACTCTCTATCGAGTGGAAGCGGATAAGGCCAAATTGGCGAGCCTTTCCAGCGAAATCGTACAAGACGAAGAAGGCCACATGTCCTCAACCAGTGTCGATGCAACGTCTAAATCGCGAGAGATCCTACTAGGGCGAAGTAAGTATGTGGGCATGAGTGTGCCTGATGCGGTGTACATGGTTTTACAAGAGGTAGGTCACCCATTACACGCCAAAGAACTCTACCAACGCCTACAAGCAGGCGGGATGCCAATCCGCGGGAAAACCCCGGTTACCTCCGTGGCGACTTCCCTCAAACGGGATCCACGGTTCCGCAAAGTCGGTCCCAACACATTCGAGGTTATTCAGGAAAAGGCCTTTACCAAAGCCGTCTAGGCAATGAGGACGGAAATATAAACATCACTGATTTTTGTGAAAGGGGGTGAGTGAATTGGCAGCTACTAAAAAGAAAGCCGCTCCTAAGAAGAAAGCCGCGGCCAAGCCGAAAGCAAAAGCAAAGAAGAAGTAGCCTGTAGTTCCCGCCTGCAGTGCCGTTGGGGGTGGGGCCACCCACCCCCGATGCGTTTCCTACTCCACGGCTTCTTTCCCCACAAAGAAAATTTGTATATTCAGCTAAGTCTCATATTGGGATATGCCTGCTCTTCAGGTATGCTAAGGAACCATTGGCCATCTCTCCTATGACCGCTCTCACGCAGACTGAACTCCAAGCAATCATAGATGTTGCCATCCGAGCCGCTAGGCAGGCCGGGGCGATCCTGTTGGACTATGCCCAAAAGGGGTTTGAGATCCATCGAAAGGATCAATCAATCAACCTGGTCACCGAAGCCGATCTCCATGCCGAAAAAGCAGTCATTCACACCATTCGACAGGCCTTCCCTCACCATCAGATCCTGAGTGAGGAACAAGGCCTGCAGGATATTCCGACTCATCCCATCAAATGGATCGTCGATCCGCTGGACGGCACGACGAACTTCGCGCACGGCTTTCCCATGTACAACGTCTCCATTGGAGTCGAATATCACGGCACGTGCATCCTCGGGGTCGTCTATGATCCGACACGAGATGAACTGTTTCTCGGGCAACAAGGAAAAGGCGCCACGCTCAACGACACACCAATCCAGGTTTCCGATACTCCGAAACTCAACGAAGGACTCCTGGTCACCGGCTTTGCCTATGACGTCCATACGGCCAAAGATAATAATCTGAAGGAATTCTGTGCCTTTACCTTGCGCGCGCGCGGCATGCGCCGGACGGGCACCGCCGCGATCGACCTGTGCTACATCGCCTGCGGACGATTTGACGGATTCTGGGAACTACAACTCAATCCCTGGGACACGGCGGCGGGGAAAGTCATCGTGGAAGAGGCGGGCGGAAAGGTCACCAATTACGCAGGCGAACCTTATTCCATCTATGGCCGTACCATCATTGCCTCAAACGGCCTGATCCATCAGGAAATGTTGGAGGTCTTACAGAAAACCCGCCTTCAGTAGAAGGATATCCCTTCAGGGAATACCGTGAAATTCTACAAGCGAGCACCTGGTAGAAATAAAAATTCCAAAAGTTTGGCCGGGTTGGCACAAAGCGGCATTAGTCATCTTGCCTCTTGCCGCCTTGTGGTTGCTTAATGGTTTGGATCTTCAATAGAGCAAACCGGTTGAATTGCAGGGTGTGTTGTATGGATCATTTCAGTTTCCCGACGATGCCAATCCCCGAACACATTTTCTCGTCCAACCTCCCGATATTTTTTCTTTTTTATTTAACTCTACTCAGCCAGCAATCGTCTAATTGTTTGTTCGGTTTCCTCATAGCCCCCTTCCCCGATTTTGGTGTACTGGATGGCTCCCTGTTTGTCGATCAGATACAGAGTCGGCCAATACCGGTTGCGGTATTGGCGCCAGTTCCTGAATTCATTGTCGATGGGTACGGCGTATAAAATGCGGTTCTCCCTAACATAGTTTTTCACCTTTTCCACATCGTATTCATATTTGAACTCCGGGGAATGGATGGCAATCACCATCAATCCTTGTTTGGCATATTTCTCATGCCATTCTTTGACATAGGGTTCAATGTTCCGGCAGTTCCAACACCCGAAGGTCCAGAACTCGACCATCACCACTTTCCCACGCAATTGTTCCAGTTGCAGGGGTTCGGAATTCAACCATGTCGGGCTCACAATCTCCGGGGCCTGGGTCGCATAGACTATAGGACCCGCCCACAGGCCCAATAAACCAAAAAGGCCAACCAACACGGTAATCACAAAGATTGGTGTTCTTTGTTGAATCATCTTGTCCCTCGTTTTTCCCAACCAATTCATGTCTCAAATATTGAAACTTCCGCCCAACCTCTTTTTGTTTCACCCCGGATAACTTGAGGTCTCGTTAGGCGACACCCTGTTACAAGTCATGGCTTCCCCAAAACAGACCGCACAAGAAGAACCAGCAGCCCGGTCTTAGAATGACTCAATTTTCTGAGAGACAGAAAAAATAAAAAACTTGAGGCAAATCAAGCAGTGGAATTTTTGAAAAGGAGGGGAAGGTTGTGAGGATAGCGATGAAGCAAGTATCCGTCTGCTTCCTGAAGAATACGCGCTAGCCCATGTCCTTAAAGTCGTGTTGGGGATTTCGTTCGCGGGCAAAGTTTTTTGACCAGGTGCTGCGGAACAGCACGACCGCCCGGTCCTGGCTGTCTTTGACCACAAGTGCGTCGGAAGGAGGCTTAAAGGTCTCGACGTCCCCGACCAGCCAGGCGCTGGATTCATACGGCAACATATCCACTACCGTTTTGACCCGATATTCGCTTTGCAGCCTGAATTCCAGTACATCGAACTGCAGCCTCCCGACCGCGGCCACAAAGAACTCCAGGCCATCCAGACTGCGAAGAATTTGAATGGTCCCTTCCTTGGCCAACTGTTCGATGCCTTTATCAAAGGATTTTCGCATGGTGGTATCCGTGGGCCGTACACGGGCGAAGACTTCCGGTTGAAATTGCGGCAGCGGTTTGTAATTGAACCCATCGGCCACGGAAATCGTGTCGCCAATCTGAAAGATCCCGGTATTGATAATCCCGATCACATCACCGGGATAGGCCACATCCACCGTATTGCGCTCCTTGGCCACCATGCTATGGGGACGGGACAACCGGACTTCGGTCTTGGTCCGATGATGTTTCACCACCATGTCCCGATCGAACTTTCCCGAACAGACACGCATGAAGGCCGTACTATCCCGATGTCGGGGGTTCATATTGGCTTGCAGCTTAAAGACATACGCACTAAAAGGCGTCTCAACCGGATCGATCAGTTGCTCCTCTCCATTCGGCAGATCGGCCAATCGTCCCCTCGCAGACGGTGCCAGATCGACGAAGGCATCAAAAAAGGCTTCCACCCCGAAGTTGGTCAGGGCCGACCCGAAGAAGACGGGAGTCACCTTCCCATTCTGAAAATCATCCTTGGAAAATGGATTCCCGGCAATCTCCATCAACTCCAAGTCATGAGTCAATTCTTCCCACACATAATCCGGCACGCGGCTTTTGACCGAAGGATCGTCCAACAACAATTCCGTGAGTTCCGGTTTCGCGGCTCCCGCTGAAGCGGTTTTCGTGTACAACAGCACATGCCGTGTCTCCCGATTCACCACTCCCAGAAAATCTCGGCCTGATCCGATCGGCCAGTTAATGGCACTGGCATGGATACCGAGGACCTCTTCCACCTCCGCCATCAGATCCAGCGGGGCCCGACCGGGCAAGTCCATTTTGTTGATAAAGGTCAGGACGGGAATTTGACGCAGGCGGCAGACCTCAAACAGTTTTCGTGTTTGCGTCTCGACCCCCTTGGCCGCATCGATGACCATGATCGCGCTATCTGCCGCCGTCAGTGTCCGATAGGTGTCTTCGCAAAAGTCCTGATGGCCGGGCGTGTCCAGCACATTAATAACCGCGCCTTTATAGCCGAACTGCATGGCTGAGGCGGTAATGGAAATACCGCGCTCCTGCTCCATTTCCATCCAATCCGACGTGGCCAGCTTTCCGCTTTTTCTGGCCCCGACCATCCCGGCCGTTCTGACCATGCCCGAATACAGCAAGAGTTTTTCGGTCAGGGTTGTCTTTCCCGCGTCCGGATGGCTGATAATGGCAAAGGTCCGGCGTTTATTGGCCGCCGCCCGAATTTCCTGTTTGATTTGAATTGTGGTCATACAAGCTATTGCGCGAAAAGACTCCAACCGTTACAACTTTTCCAACTGCCCCTGTGCCCGCGCCAGGCTCAGACGAGAAGCATTAAAGGTAAATAATCCTTCAATCAGGTTATCCCGGGCCTGGGCCACGCGGGTTTGCGCATCCGTCACTTCAATGTTTGTGGCGACCCCGACGGCGAACCGTTCACGGGACAACTCTAATTCCGTGAGTGAAAGCTTTAACCCTTCTTCGGCCACCGCGACTTGCTGTTTGGCCGAACTCATCGTGATGAGCGCATCACGAACCTCCAGAGCCACTTGATATTGCACATCCTGCATCTTAATTTCTTCCTGTCTGACCAAGCTGCGACTCTCGGAAATTCGGCCTTCCCGCTGTCCGCCATCAAAAATCGGCACCCTCATCAGCACCTGGACATTGTCTGTGGTCAGCGCATTGGGGATTTGATTGCCAATCAGGCCTACATCGCCCAAGGCCTGAATGGAGGGAATCCGTTCACTGGTCACCGAACTTAACGTCAGGGAGGCCAGTCGCTCACGAGTTTTCTGTGCCTTGAGTTCTGTCCGGTTTTCTTTCGCAACCTCCAAAGCTTCGTCCATGGATTGTTCCGAGATTTCCAACAGCTTCATTTCATCGGTCAGCACCAGGCGCACATCAAACGAAAGCCCCATCGAGCGAATCAAATTGAGTTTGGCACGATCCCGTTCATTTTCAGCCACTAATAACCGCTGTTTGGCGTTTTCCAATTGAACTTTCGCCCGAGTCACATCCAAGCTGGTCGCCATCCCGGCCGATTTTCGTTCCGTAGCCAAACGCAGTAATTCCTTATTCAATACAACATCCGCAGTGCGAGCGTCCACTGCCGCTTCGGCCCTGAGGACTTCCAGATAAATAAGACCCGTGGTGGCCATCGTATCACGTTTGGTGACTTCCGCATCCAACCCTGCCACATCCACTCCGGCTTTGGCGGCCCGCCATTTTTGAATAAGGCTCAGACTGAACACGTTTTGCGTGAGAAAAGCCCGGGCTTCATAAAAATCCCTCGGACCGACCACGGTGGCCGCCGAGCCAAATGATCCCGTAAAAAACCGACGTCGAGACCCGCTCATCGTTCCTGAGAGATTTGGCAATAATTCGCCTAATTGGGTATTGGCCACATCCTTCGCCTGCATAATACGTTCTTTAAACAACTGAACAGTGGGATTTTGATCGACAGCCGCCTCCATAGCATCCCGCAGACTCAGTCGCAATTCGGGAGGAGCAGGGGAACCCTTGGAAGCCTCCGTGGCACTCCAGGTTATTGGTGCCACACAGAAACCTATTCCAACAACCATGATCCAGGACCGAAAAATACTTTTGAATGCCGGTGATTGCATAATCCCTCGTAAAGTGTTCGGACGTTATGCCTGGTGGCCGGAAGGTTGAACGGAATACCGTGACACATTTCGACGAGCCCATTTCTGCTGGGCTTCCATGACAAGCGTGAATAAGGCCGGAATCACGATTAACGTAAAGACGGTTGACACCAACAACCCTCCCAAAACAACACTGCCAATCCCGCGATAGAGCTCCGACCCTGCTCCGGATGACACCACCAACGGGAAAAGCCCAAATAGTGTGGTGAGCGTGGTCATCATGATCGGCCGAACCCGGATTTTGACCGATTCACGCATTGCTTCACGGAGCGATAATCCCTCCTCGAATGCCGTTTCCAGGGAATCGGACTGTTGAGCGCCCCTCATAAAATTGAGAGCCTGATGCACGACCAGGATGGCATTGTTCACCACCACTCCGATGAGAATCACAAAACCCAGCATGGTCAACACATCAAGCGGCTGGTAGGCGACAAAATTATTGACAAGCGACAATCCCAAAAACCCGCCCGCCGCGGCAAACGGCACGGTGAAAATAATCACCAGGGGATAGAGAAAGCTTTCGAATAACGCCGCCATAAGCAAATAGGTAATGGTAAAGGCCAGAATAAAATTCCATTTCAACGCCTCATAGGTCTTGGAGAGATCATCGGCTTTTCCGGAAATTCTGACATTATAAAGTCGACCCAAGGTTCCTCCTTCCTTCAAAGGAATGAGGATCTGCTCCCGAATCATATCCATGGCTAGCTCCAAGGCCATGTCCGATGGCGGAATAACCTGAATCGCAATGGAACGTTCCCGCTCAATATGATTGATTTGTTCGGGGCCGGCCACCAACTGAATATCCGCGATATTTCCGATCGTTGTGAGATTGCCCCCTTTGGTATAAATAGGAATGGTACTCAGGGCATTGGTCCGGTTAGCGAAACGATCCACTCCCCTGACGGTTAAATCAATCTCATCGCCTTCGAATTGATAATCACTGGCTTTGGCCCCGTCTACCAGAGCATCAATCGTAAAACCCAATTCCTGATTGGTCATTTGCACATCGGCCGCCCGATCGCGTTTGACAGTCACGCGGACCTCGGGACTTCCCAAATCCAGACTGGGAATGGGCCGAACTTGAGCCTCAGGAATCACGCCTTTGACCTGGCCAAAGATTTGCGTGCCCAATTCCACCAAAGTTTCCAATTCGGGCCCGGTAATTTCAATATCAATATTCCGGCCCTCTCCCAACCCCCGCTCAAAGAGCCCACGTTGGGTAATAATGCCAATCACTCCCGGCAGGTCGGCGGTGGCTTTTCGTAGAATCGGAATCAGTTCTTGAACCCGCATCGGATCATTGACCCGCCCACCCATAAAAACCGACCGGCCGCGTGCGACATAAAAGAAATTCATAATACTGGGTCCGTCCAGAGCCGCTTCCTCGGGCGATCCCGGCTGAGCGTCCCAATAGGGATGTAACTGTTCCTCGATCACCTTTCCCATCTTCACGAATTCTTCGACATTGTATCCCGGGGGAGGCAGGAGTATGCCGATCACGAGATTGCGATTGCCTTGCGGGAGATATTCGGCCTTGGGGAGTAAGACCCAACTGCCGATAAGCGCCACGGAGGTAAATCCGACAATGGTCACGGTTCGCCAAAAGACGCTTCCACTCAATCCATACACGAAATTTCCTAACCCGTTCTTGACCTGTTCCAAGATCGGCCTTGAAGACGCCGTGGAACCCGGAGGAACAGAGGCTGAAGATGTCATACTTTTACCCGAGGACCCAGCCTTGACAGTCTTCAATACTCGAGCCGAAAGACAGGGAATCACCGTCATGGACACAATCAGGCTGAGTCCGACACCGGCACTAATGGCAATCGCAATATCCCGAAACAACTGGCCGGACTGCTCCTCGATAAAGACAATCGGGACGAACACCGCAATGGTGGTCAGGGTGCTGGCCAGCACCGCCCCCCACACTTCCACCGTTCCATCATAGGCCGCTTGGAACAGGGATTTTCCCAATTCCCGATGCCGATAGATATTTTCCAGCACCACGATGGAGTTATCCACCAACATTCCCGCAGCGAACGTCATACCGGCCAGACTGACCACATTGAAATTTCGTCCCAGAACCCAGAGCATGATGAATGTTCCCATCATACTGATGGGAATGGCCAATCCCACAACCAGCGTACTGCTTCCGGTTCGGAGAAAGAAGTAAAGAATGGCAATGGCCAGAATGCTTCCTACCACAAGATTTTGCTGCACCAAGGAGAGGGACCGTTTGATGTACAAGGTTTCATCATAGACCTGGAACAAATAAAATCCGCGCGGTTCCAGAATCTCTTCATTGAGTTCGATGACCGCCTGTTTCAGGCCATCCATCGCATCCAACACATTGGCACCGGTTTGTCGAATGGCATTGACCGCAATGGAGGGATGTCCTTTTTGACGGACCACATGCGTGGCATCCTTGTATCCAATCGACACCTCGGCGATGTCCCGGACATAGACAGACGCGCCACCCCGCCGAGTGATGATGACATTTTCCACATCCTTGGGGTCACGATATTCCCCGACCGTTCGCACCACATAGGCTCGTTTGCCTTCATCAAAATCGCCCGCGCTAAAGTCTCGATTTTCCTGGTCAAGGGCTCTGGCCAGATCCAACATGCTCAAGGACCGGGCAGCCAATTTGGCTGGATCAACCGTCACGCGTAGTTCGCGTTCCCGCCCACCATACACATTCGACGCAGCTACCCCTGAAATCCGCTCAAACCTGGCCTTGATGACATCCTCGGCAAAATCCCGCATCGTTTCGATTTTCACGGGGTTGCCTTCCCGGGTATCTAAAATAAACCAGGCCATGGCCGCTCCGCGGGTGTCCGCACTGCTGATTACCGGTTCGTCCGCTTCCAACGGATATTCCTTGACCTGATTCAAGCGATTGGAAACTTGCAAGAGCGCCGTGTCAGTATTGGTGCCGGTCGGAAATC
Source organism: Nitrospirales bacterium (assembly GCA_050248735.1). Lineage (GTDB taxonomy): Bacteria > Nitrospirota > Nitrospiria > Nitrospirales > UBA8639 > JACKFE01. The sequence continues at coordinate 204,249 of JBFWRU010000004.1, forward strand.
GCAAAATCACTTTCCCCTGCCCATACGAACTTTCACTGAACATCTTCTCCAGACCCTCAACCCCCTTGAGTTGCTCCTCCTGTTCATCAATGATTTCCCGCTCCACTTCGAGAGGACTGCCTCCGGGCCATACGGTATCCACCGTCACTTCATGTTTTTCAACATCAGGGGCCAACTGCACAGGGAGCTTGACGAGTGCCACTACGCCAAACAGCACCACCAGCAAGACACCGACAATGGTACTGACCGGATACCGAATGGCGGCCTGCACAAGTTTCATGACTTGGCTGCCTCATCTAAAATTCTGACCGGTTGCCCGGGCAGGAGACGTTCGTTGCCCGCAACCACGACCTGCATGCCTTCTTTCACCGGTCCATCCACCTCCACCAGTTCATCGAAATGGGTTAGCGGTTTTACCGGAATCTGGGTCACGGTCCCTTCATTCACGATAAAGACGTATTCTTTTCCACCCTTCAGGACCAACGCATCCTTGGGAATCACGACAGCCGCATACGGTGAACCCACATTCAATGAAACCCTGGCCACCATTCCACTTTTAATGCGCAAGGCAGGATTCACCAAATCGACCTTCACAGGAAAGGTCCTGGCCACCGGATCGGCCTGGGCCACCACCGAAAAAACTTTTCCTTTTATCTCTACCCCCGGCAATCCATCAAATTCTGCTATCACCCCATCCCCGGACGACACATGACGCACAAATTCCTCCGGCAGTGGGACTTCAACTTCAACATGGGACAGATCCACCAATTCCACGACTGCTCCCCCCTCTTCGACCCATTGCCCAATCTCGGTAAATTCTTTAATAACCCACCCTGAAAATGGTGCCAGAATGTTCGACTTCGTGAGGCGATCCTGAGCCTGACGGATTTCAGCATCAAGTTGAGTCAGGCGTTCACGAAGCGCACTTTCCTGTGTCAGGGCATCATCATATTCCTTTTGAGTCACCAACTCCTTGGAAAAAAGCGACTTGATACGCTCCAGGTCCTTTTGTGCTTGCTCATAACGGGCCTTGGCTTCTCCAAGAGAGGCCACTGCGGAGTCGTACCGGATTTGCAGCGTATCGGTACGAAGCTCAGCTAATACCTGTCCTTTCTTCACAAAAACTCCCTCTTTCACCGGATAGGACTTGACCAGTCCGCCCACCTCACTGGCCACCACACTACGCTTCCATGGTTGAGCCGTTCCTACCAGGGAAACCGAACGCTGGACTTCCTTTTGTTCCACAACCACCACCCGTACGGGCGTGGGCGGTCGACCTTTAGGAGGCTGTGCCGCCTGCTGCTCCGTACATCCCAACCAGCTAACCATGGCCAACAGCAGACAGACCCAGAACCCCCGATTTAACCATAGAGTAACCTGCATCATTATCAGCCTACCTTTTCGCTTCCAAACCGCCAAGAAAGAGATGGCCTAACCATTCCCCCTTCGCGACCAGGGATTCTTTTGGACTGGCCTGTAAAATCCAGACATAAATGGTTGAATTCAGCATACCGTGCAGAGCCAAGGAAGTATCTTTAGGATTCACGTTTCGAAATTCCCCCGCCTTGATCCCCTCTTTAATCAGATTGGCGACCAGATCAATTTGAGCCAGATACCATTTCCAGACACGATCGCCAAACGCACTTTTCACGGTCCATTCAAACCCGCTCCATTCGGAGACATAAATACGGAAAAAGTCTCGATTCTGATCCGCAAAAGCCAACTTCACGCGAATCACCTCACGAATTTTATTTTCCGCTGTCCGGGTATTCCGTACCGCTTCCTCCAATTGTTGGAGCATCTCTTCCACCTTTGACTCTACAAGAGAGATGTAAATATCTTCCTTGCTCTTAAAAAATTTATAGAGCGTCCCCATGGCAAATTGGGCAGCTTCCGCAATTTCGGCCATACTGGTTTTAAAAAACCCGTTTTTTGAAAATAGTCCTTCCGCTGCAGAGAGAATTTCATCTCGCCGCGCTTCATATTCCCGCTGTTTTCGTTCTGACCGTGGATTAGTGCCGGACTTCATAGTTTGATATTTCTTGAACAACCACAATTACATAAGCAAGTTTATTCTAAAAGATGAATGATAATTACACAAGATGAAATCATCATTCACTTTATATCGGTCTCCCGTTCTTCAACCTGAGTTCTTCCTCCTATGCTCAAGGTAGAAATTGCCTACTAGATAAAGAGTTGTTTGGGCATCCCCCAGCTCAGATCTCTGGATGATGAAGGTGTCACATGCCTCTAGCATACCTTTTTTCAGGAAACCCGATTTCGTAATAAATAGGCTTTACCCGCACCTTCGTCCTATCATGCAGGTTGTCGCTTTCAAGCCTGAGCTTGCTGTCCGAGGAAACAAGGAATTAGCATGCTCATAGGTCAATGCATACATCCACCTTTCCCCTACGGACACAATTCCCAATAATTGACTCTATAATGCCCATGGTCATTTCGAATTCTATCCGGCTCACAAACATACACCACTGAAAAACACATTATGGTGATCCGGACAACAGGGTATATGGCATTTTTTATGAGCCTGATGATTATATGGCAAGGTTGCAGCCAAGAAGATTTGCCTCAATCGAAAAGCCATCAGCCATGCCCCGATCCGCCTCAGGAGACTATTCAGCCTACCCTTCTGAACTCCACCAGAACATCCCCGATAGATACCCCCATATTAAAAATCAAGAATGCTCCGGGATTGCTTGGCGTTCACCCTCAGAATCCTGCGTATTTTCAAAATAGACTGACGGGCGAAGCCGTGTTCCTTCATGGATTCGACCACTTTCGCGGTCTTCAGGAAGTTAATAACAATGGAGTGGATCCTCTCGACTTTCAGGCATTGGTTGAGCAGCTCAAGGGCTACAACCATAATTTTCTGCGATTGTGGGTATGGGAACATTTTGGGAGGATAAGTGAGGCTAATGAAATTCACCAAGGGAAACCGAGCCAGGTTCTTCCCCCCCATATCTACCAACGAACCGGGCCCGGAAACGCTATCGATGGTCTACCGAAGTTTGATCTTTTCAAATTTGACCAACTTTACTTCGATCGAATGCGGCGGCGTATTATCAATGCCGGGGAAGGCGGAATCTGGGTCTCGGTCATGCTCTTTCAGGGGTGGAGCATTCAAGGCCTTGGCCCTCAAGCCAATACCCCGTGGCAAGGCCATCCATTCAACGATCGTAACAACATCAACGGAGTCAGCGGTGATTTCGACCAGGACGGAAATGGGTGGGAAGTCCACACTCGCACAAACCCTTCAATCAACACCCTTCACGAAGCCTATGTGAAAAAGGTCATTGACACCGTCGGTGATTTGGACAATGTGCTCTATGAGATTTCCAATGAGAGCGTGGCGACCGAAATACCTGGCAAGTGCCATCATATTACCAGAGTCAGAGATTGGTCATATCATCTCATCGATCTTATTCATCGTTACGAACAGGAGAAGGGGTACGGACCCCACCCGGTCGGTTTATCGGGATATCGCCCCATTCCAGGAGATCCTCCGTTACGAAAAACCAACCCGCTCCTTGTGGCGAGTCCCGCAGAATATATTTCCCCAAGTGGATCACCGTGGTCGGGTGACGAAGCCTGGAAACATGATCCCCCTGCGGCCACAGGGGATAAGGTGATCATTGCCGATACGGATCATATTCAACCCGACAAGCATGGTGGTCCGGGAATCCGTTCCTGGGAATGGCGAGCCTTCACACGCGGGCACAACTTGAACGCCGTAGATGGCGATCCCCAACAAGGGGTTAATTGGTTTTCATCCGGTGATTCCAAGACCATGCAGGCCATGGCACGCTATGTGAAAATGGTTCATTTAGTATCCATGCGACCCTACCCTGACCTCTCCAGCACCACATACTGTTTAGCGGACCCTGGGCATGCGTATATTGTGTACCAACCCCTCAAAGGGGCTGAATCAGCGCAGACAGGGCAGTTGATTCAACTACACCTCAAAGACGGCGAATATGAATATGAGTGGTTCAATCCAACCACAAATAAAATAACTCAGGCCGGACATATCATAGAAGAAAGCACGGGAGTGACTACGTTCACACCCCCGTTCAACGATCATGCCGTCCTTTTCCTTAAACGACACACAGAAAATCCCGAAGTGAAATAACCGGAAAGTAGGGCGAAAAGTCACCCTGACTTTATAAAACTAATAAGTGAGGATTTAATTCTACGCGCCGCCGACCCCTTCTATGGTTTGTCCACCGGAAACTCCTCCTGACACGACAAAAGCCATCACATCCGCGCTTTCCACTTCCAACGGACGCACTTGTGCCTTGGGAAAGATCAAAACATGGCCTGCAAAGTTATAGGATTGCGGAAAGTAAACCGCCACATGATCCAACAGACCCAAAAATTTCAAGTCGCTTCGCGTCACAAATCCCACGGCTTCACCATAACCATTGGTGCTAAGGGCCACCAGGACCGGCTGATCAAACCGGCGCTTTTCACCCATAAAGGCCGCAATCAGATCCTTCAACGAAGTATAGAGAATCTTGACGAACGGCGCTCTGATTAACAGCCCTTCCATCAAATCCAACAATTTTTGAACAAACATGGTAGAGGCGTATCTTCCGGTAACCGTGATCAGCATGAGCGTGACCAAAATCCCCAACCCCGGAATGGGAATATTCAACCACCCGTCTATAGCTTCCAAAATCATCCAGGCCACATAAATCGTGGTCACAACCGGAACCAATATTAACAGGCCTTCAAAAAAATTCTTGGCCAACTCGTTCATATTCATACCTTCCCAAAACCTTGGCCGCTTAAATTCCATATCGCATGACTCCCTTTTCAAAAGGTGAATATGTCCGATCCGGGCTTTTCAGATTCCTGAGGCACCATTCATCGGCCTATTCCTCAGTGGTAACGAACTGAAAATCCATGGGAAATGTACCCCACCCTCAACAGACGCACAAGCCGGGGATCGGAAGATCCAACGATAAAAAGAGAGGTTACAGGGATTCATCCAATTCAGTACAATAGACCGAACCCATTAACGAAGAAGGAGATTCATCATGGCACAGAGCAGTTCAGACACGGGCAGTACTTCCTCTCAAGCCCCTTCCAATGTCCCCGAAACCGAAATTCTTCATGTGGCCGTTCAACGTGAAGGCCAACAGGTCAGTACCAAGTGGGGACTCCACCCGAGCCTGAAGGATGAACTAAAACCTGAGGAATGGAAAGAACTCACCGAAATTATGGGAAAGGTGACAACCTTGGTCGGCAACCGGTTTTCGAAGGTCCTCAATAAGGCCGAGGAAGACGTGGGCGGAACCGCCTAGCCTGATCGGATAATTTGCTTGACTATCCTTCGGAAGCACCCGGTAAATATCCATGATCCCGGAACCACCTTACGGCATCTTCCAAAGCATGGCTAATCGAACTACGGGGATACTCCAATTCCCGTAGCGCCTTCGAGCAGTCATAATGTTGCATGTGGGCCATGACTTCGAGAAAAATCAGGGGAAATTCCGGAGGCCAGCCACGGGCACAGGCAATCCACTCACCCACCCTGGCTGCCCACCGCGCCAACGAAAAGGGCACAGGCACCTGCGGGGGAGACACACCGGACACTTCAGCAATCAGATCGTAGAGTTCGTGTTGTGTCGTGTTCCAATTTCCCACCAAATATCGCTCACCGATTCGTCCCCGTTCGGCTGCTCGCATCATCGCCACCGCGACGTCCCGCACATCAATGACATTCACCGGCCCAGGGACATAGAACGGCATTTTGCCTTTGGCAATCATCAGAATTTGCGTCCCGCTCGTAGGGCGCTGATCGTAGGCACCGAAAAATTCTGTGGGAACTATGACCACAGCCGGGATCCCCTGTTTCCCGGCCTGTAATACCCGATCTTCCATGGCCACCTTCGCCATCAGGTAGGGATTATTTGTAAACCGCGTGGAAAAGGAACAGGTTTCGTTCGCCAATCGACCCGGCTGCCTGGGAAATCCGATCGTTGAAAGAGAACTGGCAAAGACTAACCGTTCATTTCCAGCGTTCCTTATCGCTTCCAAGAGCATGTGCGTTTCTTTGAGCGCCTGCCTTTTGGCTTCATTCACCGGAATGGTGGTACGTGGATAATAGCCCGCAACATGATACACCACCTGCATGCCCTCGCAGGCACGCCTGAGGGAGATGCCATCATTCAGGTCACCTTCCACATGCTCTACTGAAAGCCCATCAAGGGTGAAGATTCGGCTAAAGGACCGGTGCAGCACACGAACGGTATGCCCATGCTCGAGCAATACCCGAACTAAATTGGCTCCGAGCTGTCCGGTTCCACCGATAACTAAGGATTTCATGCTGAGGCCGATTTAATGAATGGAAGGCTAGGAGGTCGAAGGAAAGACTTCCATCTAATCCGATTACCGAAAACATCCTGCCTGATATGCGATTGGGAAAACCGTGCGCCTGGCTATAGACCAAATGTCTCCATAGAGTTAGTGGAGCCGGTCAATTGAAATTTGAGACCTTACCTCCCTAACTCCTGAATCTTCTGCCAGGCATCATTGCCGGGAAGTGCCACCGAGGCGGGAACATCGGCAGTCCGAACCAATGAGAGGGCCACAGGAATCATATTGGAAAAGTCTTGAAATGTTCCGGTGAGGTGCTGACCGTCCTCGGACATAATGGCAGTCGAATGCCCCATGGTCCCTATCGCCGTTCGGTAGAAAATTTCTAATTGGTTGCCTTGCACCTGCCCTTCCCCCTCCGCCGTGATCATGGTACCCAGAATACTGGTCGTCACCTCTTTCATCACCACCTGCTCTCCTGTTTGTTGCAGCACATAGGACAAGGTGGGCTCACTGGGGTTTTTCCAGATACCGGTGACCGTTAAGGCAGAACCTTTTTTGAGAATCGCCTTAACCTCCTGACGCTCTCCCGATAACAATTCCACACTCTTCGTCCATGGCCGAAAGCCTGGCTTTTTAACCATCAGGTCATATGCATCCGGGACCAAGTGATCCACCACTACCGATCCCTCTGTGGTATGCCCCACTAATTCGTCATCGACAAAGACTTGGGCATCATCTGGCATGGTTGAAATCACGAGGGAAGCCAATTTCGAATTGGAAGCTCCCACACCCTGACTTTTCTCGGACGAAGATGACTCCGGGGTTGGGGCAGAGGGAGGGTGACGCACCGTCCGGGTAAATCCCGGCCAATTTTCCACGGTGAACTGTGCGATTTGTGATGGCTTGGCATTTCCGAATTGGCCGGTCACTTCCATCACCACCCCAATAACCTTGCCTTGATACAACAACGGGCCTCCGGAGTTGCCTTCCTCGACCGCCCCGGAAAACTTCAGTACAGGACCATCAAATCCTGAAAGAGTTCCCTTTGTCACAGCCCAGGCGTTACCTCCAACCCTTGGAAACCCGATTAACATCACTTCCTCACCACCATGCAATTGACTCTGATTATCCCACTCCAAAATCTGTATATCCTCAGGAATCGCCCCGCCGACTTTCAAAAGAGCCAATCCACGCGGATCTCCACCTTCCTTCTTCACAACCCGCGCAGGAAGTGGTTCCTCTTGTCCGGTAAAAAACGTGACCAGAATCGATTCCGGCACTTCCATTTCCTGCTCAACCACATGGGAGGCGGTCACAATATACACATATTTCTGGCCTTGCCCCGCAATAAACCCTGTCCCGACTTTTCCACTCTTGTCAAATTGAGCTGAGACTTTCACCACCCCTTTTTTCAGTAATCCCAAATCAGATTGCGCCCAGACAAAAGGACAGACCAGAAATCCTCCCACCACGATCCAGATGACAAGAAACGCTCGTATCATTTTGAACCCTCTATATGGTAAATGGCCTGACCGGTTTATCTTGTCATAACTCTCTCAAGAAACCAAGAATGTCACCCACGGCTCGTAACAGCAACCCTCTTTCTCCGATTACCCTGACTCGATTCGTTCTCACAGCTTCCTAGGATAAATCCTCAAAAACCAAGCTACTCTGGACCGCACTGTACTCTTTGACTGAGCAAAGACTATTCTTGGCGAATTTCATTTCAGAAATTCCACAGACCTTCCCTTTTAACCCGTACGTCGTATCAGGTCCAGAACCCGTTCAAAAATCAATGACAGGAAACATAGATGGAATTCGCTCTAATTTGGACATATTTTGCTGTAGGCCCGGCGCTTCAGAGTCCAACAGATTTCGGTCCAGCCAAAAATTTCTCTCAATATTTTTTCATGGAGGTGAGGTCGGTTGTGAGGAATGGGAAAAAGCTGCTGATATATTTTTGAAAGTCGGGCATCGCCCATTTCCTGCAAAATTTCTACAGGATTAGTGGACCGTCCTTTCGACCGGCAGGTTTCGAGATAGAAGGAAAAACTCATACGAACAGCGAATTTAGCGGTGAAGCTGGCCTCCATGAAGGCCTTATCCTGAAACAGACTTTTCGCGTCATCCCATGTGCGACAAATATAACTCCACGCGGCATATTTCCGGGTGAATCCCCTTTGCAACATGCTCTCAAAACCCGGGAGCTTCATCAAGATCCCCATCTCTTCAATGAATTCCCTGGACATTTCAAGAGATCGACCGGAAGCATGGGATGAATCCGATCCGATCCGATAGGCTTTCCGTAATAGGCTGCTCAGGGAATGATACCCCGCAGCGCTGAGATCCGCCATGACCCACTTCGGTTTCTGATAACGGAAAGGATGAAGGGTCAGAAAAACAAAGGCCAAGTTATCAACCTGAGCACGATACAATTCCCAATGACCCCCATTATGTTTTGGCCTTTTGGAAGATAACTCGGCAAGAATGCTGGACAACGCCACCATTCGTTGCTCGATCATGACTCGATCGGGCAGAAGGTTCACCGCGAGAGTTCGAAAATTCGATTCAAACGAATCCCGGTCAAGAAGGAACACACCGAGTCCCAACCTGGATGCTTCACGCAAGCCCTTTAGGTCCCGTTTGCCGCCTTTCACAATTGATAAGGCCCGACGTTGCGTGAGCCACTCGATATCGATGACCACCCCCTGCCTCTTCTCGGATGTGACAGACCGTCTGATTCCTTGATCCGCGGTAATAACCGTCAAATCAAGATCTGAATTCCGGGAACACCGATTTCGGGCCACCGACCCTGTGGCTATTACAGCAAGGACTTTGGGATCTTGTTCAAGTGAACAGGAAATGTTTCTGGCAAGATTTAAGCGGGTACGGGTGGCCTGTCGAAGAACGGGCATTCACAAAAGTTTAGATCGTCATGGGTTCTGGAACGGAGGACCGTCCTAGAACGATCTGAAGTGAGAATCAGGAAACCCCGGAGCCTTTCCAGAAGGTATTCCAACCCGGTTATCAGAAAATCCGTCCGGAGCTCCAGGATTCAACAAAACTTCTTTGCTATTTACTAAAGTTCTTTTTATTCAACTGCTGCATTTTATTCATCTGTTGCATTTGATTAAATTTATTCAATTGATTCATCTGGATTTTTAGTTGGCCCAGATCCTTCGTCAGCTTGTTGGCCGTCGTAACTCCCAAGCGGCTCAATGTATTTTGGTCCAGAGGTTTCGCTCGCGGGACCAATTGCCCTTTATATTCAAATCCTTCAGTCAATTTGGCTTGATTCAGCCTCAATTCTTTCGGAAGATTAATTCGTTCGGCCATAAGGGATTTAAACGAACCCTCTGCTCTCATCAGGTCCTGCATTTTCAAACCCAGATTCAACGTTTGATTGAGCACCACATACGCTTCAAAAATTTCGCCCATGTTCCGCCTCCTTTGATCGCATGCTGAGGATTTCCATCCCTACTCCGGATGTTCTTGAAGGGTGAGCGTTAGCCCAACACGTCTCTTTCCCTCCTCGCAGATTTTTCGAAAAAGCCGCTCCAGGGATTCCTGGGAATACCCCCCTCCCTGAACCGACTGATTTAGAACCGAAAATTCTTCACGTGACAGCCGAGGAAGATTCAAAGAAAGTGACCCAGAGCCACTTTTCTTACCGAAAGTCTCAGTCAGTTGCCGAACCATAAATTCAAGAAGATCATTTTCCGTATTCGAATGATAGAGCGCTTCGATAACCAGATACACACCACCGGTAAAAAGAGGAGACACGCCTTCCTGAATATCTCCTCCCCTGCCTTTGACAAAAGGCAGATAGGAAATGCTTGCGGAGGAAGACTCAGAGGAGAAAACTGTAGCACGTTTCTCATAAACAGGGAAGCCATCGGATCGTAGGGATACCATCCCCCTCTTCCCATCCACGACCACTCGTCGCCCATGAAATCGACTTCTGGCTTGCTCAATCCCCGAGACATATGGAATACCCAACTCACGACACGCAATGCTCAAATGATTCAATTGACTGCCCACCTGTTCGGTGACGATGCCGGCCACATCAAAAATCATGTCATAATTCCGTTCCGTCAGGGACTCCAATAACAGAACCCTTTTCGAGGAATTATCCGGAATAAATCCGGGTAAGGCGGGGTCCATCGCCACCCCCTGGGTCATACCGGGAGCGCAAGTGATACCCCAGGCACTCTGGGTTACTGGCCGGTTCACTGGCGGGCTCATCCCTTCACCTGGTAATTCACGGGTAACCGGACGACATTGAAAAATATAGGGGGAGAGGGACTGTCCCTGAAATCCAAACTCAATATCCACACGACTATCCCAATTCTGTGCGGCTAATTCCCCGATTCGAGCCAACTCGTCCAGTCGTTCCGTTTCCAGAAGATCGCCCGCCTGTTCTTCTCTTCCCGTCATTTCCCATATACCGAGCGTGTTCTTACGGTAACAGACCGGCCTGGCCTGACCGGACATAAAGAACTCCCCGTTGCCGCGAAGGCCCTCGATAAGAATGGTTTCGGGATTCCAATAAAACATAACCCCCGCATACGTGGTCTCTACAATTTGTTGAATGACCAGCCCCATGGAAAATTTTGGCTGCAACCCTTGCAAGCGCAACCAATATCGAAGAGCCTTGGGTTGAAAGAGGGAGCATAGACAATTCATGATAGACTGCTGGAGAGCCTCAAAGCTGGTCAGACCGGCTTCCGACAGAAAAATTCCAGGATACGCCTTCTCCTGGGAGTCTTCCAGGAGGCACGATGACCGGCAGATCAAGGGCGTATTTCCCCTTCCCAGAACTTCAAAGCATTCCCTGAGATCCCGCGCAAATGCGGGAGGCCACGAGGTTTCGCGCAACTGTTGGGCAATGCCTTTTCCAAGTTCGAGAACATAGGCTTCTTTTAGAAGAGGCCCCTGTTCTTCTAGCCATTGAATACGCTTCTGCAACCCTGCGTGAGTTATCAGACTTTCACCGTAGGATGTTTCAAAAATATAACCGGGAGGAATACGACATCCGAGGGAACGCATCCGACATAGAGAGACGGCTTTGGCACCGACAAACTGAGGATTCGGAACCTGACTATCCGTAAGGGAAATCACCGGCAGGTACCCTTCTCACTCCAAGGCTAATTAAATCGGCGCCCCGATCCAGGTGCAAAGATAATCCATGTGCACAAGACGCTGCTCGGCATGAATCGTCGGCCGTTGAGGGAAAACCTGCTCCGGTTGGATTTTCTTGGGACAATAGGGATCCTGCGCCAGCATCGTTTTTTGGCCGGACTGATGAAACGCATACAAATAGGACCGGGCGGAACATCCCCCCCCGCATTGGGAGAGGACCTCACAGCCTTGACAGCCCTCGACCATTTCAGGGTTGGCGTTCCGTTGGCGGAAAACCTTGAATTGAGGGCTATGGATGATATCAATCAGGTCATGCTTCAGAAGATCAAACGGAGCTTTGTAATCATGGAGATAGACACAGGGACTCACATAAATTTCTCCGGTCGGGGTAATGGAATGAATACGAAAAGACGTCCGGCCGCATGGACAGCGTCTGGCCTGCTGAAAGTCTGTCACGGCGGCTAATGGCGGCTCACCCATATCCACGGGGAGGCATTGCTTCAACAAATAGGCAAATCCCTCATAGTACATTTCCGGAGAAAGAGCGACTCCCATATGGGCCGGCTCCACCGGTTTTACGGGATTAATCCGGATATTCGCGTCATACCGTTTGGCTAAATCCACCAACTGCTCCAAATGACCGAGAGAAAAATTCCAATTCATCCCGGCCATAATACAGGTATGAGGTTTTTGATGCCGCTGGCAGATTTCCAGGCTTTCGATGGCCTGATGATAGACGTTCGCTCCCCGATTGGCATTATGTTCGTCAGGAAAGGGGGAATCGAAAGACACATCCACATCGTTGAGTAAATCAAATGACTCCCGATAATGTTTATACAACCAGAGAAGTGAAATTCCACTGGTGGTCAGTCCGACCGGAATCCCGGATTGAACGAGCGCTTCGATAATATACGGCAACAAGGTGTCACGGGGATTTGACCCATTGGTAAACAACGGCTCATTGCCACCCAGATTCACGGTCTCCACGCCATTGATTTGGAGTTGATGCACTACTCGTTCGATCATGGCCCGGGTCATATTCTGTCCCTTTACCCTTGCATTCATGCTGTAACAATGGGTGCAGCGGTAGGGACAATCATTGCCCAAGGTCCATCCGATATTCCGGATAGTCACCGGAATTTCAGGTAAGGCCGCAAACTCATAAGTCGGGCCGGTCTGTAACTGATAATGCTCGAACCGGTCATACAGACTGGCAATCGGATGAAGCACCTGGTGGTCCGCCATTAGAGCCTCCTCGACTGGTTAAGTAAAACTGGACTCATCGGCAATCGCCCGACTCCTCATCCTCTTGTGTGCAACAGAATGAGCAGATCCCGGAGACCGACCTCGTCTCGGTGAAAGCCTCCGTGCAGACACAGCCTATGCATGTTTCGAAGAAAACGCATTTTGATCCACCGATTCATCTCCTCATGGTGGAGAAGGCTGGACCATAATCGGACAAGGTTATAAATTCGTACTCGTTCCAGCATCATGGTTTCCATCGCATTCAACAAGTCGTTCATTCGACGATTCATGTCTGAACTCGATTGCCAGACGGCTTTCCCAAGGTCATCAAGTTGTTGCCGTACTCGTTCAGGATCTCCTTGAAAACGGATCTCCAACATTTCTATTTTGGAGTCGACGAAGGCATCCGTATCAAATTCCGCAAAATCCAGATCTTCCGCTTCCAAAAATCCCCATTCTTTTCGATAGGCCGAACGGGCTTCGGCATAGGCCGTAGCCGAAGATGTGAGCCGAACCAGCAAGAGTTCCAATTGACGGCGGTATAATTGGGTAAACAGGGAACCCGGCGTGGATTGACACAGACCCTTGCACCATTCAGCATCCATTCCTGGAACCGACTCAAGAGCCTGTTTCACCTGGTCAATTTTGAACGAAAACTTCAAGGACCCGAGAGACTGGTAATTGGTCACGGTATCGACATAGTGCAAAAAGACCGCTGTCGTTGGCAGATGCTTCCGTTCAAGAATCTGTTCGATCGCCTCGCCGGCCTTCAGAACTTCCTCCAAGCCGGTGACGAAATGCCTCATAACAGCGATTTGCATAACCGGATCACCATTGACCCCGGCCGCAAGTTGCCGATTTAGGGTTTGAATCACCGAACGGCTGACCCACATAGCCCGATCAGGAATCCGGATCATGCAAGGCACCAATCTATCGGTCAGAGCAAATATTTGCCCCTGTTTTCTCATTCTGACCTGCAGGATTTCCATGGCCAGGCGGGATTGAAAATTATCCAGGGTAAAAGCCATTCGTTCATCTTCATCCAATCTGATCGGGGCCAGGTATTCTTCAAGATCTTGTGGGGTCCTGATAAATGATTGCATGCTGATGATATCCGGGCTTACAAAGCAACAGCCTTGTTTTTCGGAGTGAGCGAGAATAGCGGAACACAAGAGGACGGCGGCAGAGACGGCAAACGTTCCCGGTAATGCCGAACCAACTCCTTGACCGATAAACGGCCATTGAGCTCCCGATACTCGGCATTGTTCGTGAGGGTACAGGGGAGCAGCGCCCCGGTCGAGTCGACATATAAGACGGACCGTCCCGCCTCGCAGGTTTCATGGGCCTCTCCCCCGAATTGCGTGGTACGAATGATCAATCGTCCCTCATACTCCTGCCTTTTGTTCACAATTAGTTCAAACAACCGGTTAATTTGAATGGCGTCTTCTTTATACATGAGACAACTGTCCATAAATCTGGCGGGCCGGGTGGTCTCTTGAAACACATTCGTGATACTGAGACACCGGATCCCTTGAGCCACCACCCAATCGATGATTTCTTCGATATGATCATAGTTCATCGTGCTGAAGGTCGTAATGATGTTAAGCCGGTCCTTTGGCAGGAGACGGATCGTCTCCAGCAATTTGGCCCAGCTCCCTTTTCGCTTAAAAATCCGGTCGGACATCTCCTCATTAATGGATTGCACGCTCAACGACACCTCAATCTGTGGTGTTCCCTGAATCAAATCAAAAATCCGAGGGTTATGGATCGTCCCATTGGTCAACAATTTGACCAGGACACCCCGGCCAACCAAGAATTCGAGCAACGACTCAATGCCCGGATAGAGAAGAGGCTCCCCCCCTGAAATCAGGAATTTTTCCACCCCTTCTTCTATTAGGACCGCAGCCAGGTCCATGGCCTGACGAAGGGGAATGGTACGGTGCTTTTTTTCAACAAGACAAAAATCACATTCCACATTACAGGCACTCGTAATTTCCCACAAAACCCGGACTCCTTGACTATTGATAGCCCGGTAACAACATTTCTGATCTTCATTCCGATAAATCGATTCAGTCGCCATACGTTATCCTTAAGAACAACAAGGGCAGCTCAGTAAGACCATTCGGTATACCAGACGGTCGGCATTCGGTTGCAATATATATAGGAAAGACTATGTCGGATGGAAAGGGTCACGAGACTGCCCGGCCTCCATATAGGAAAGGTCAACAAGGAAAGTGCCGTATGGTAGGATACCCATCATTTTTTTGCAATTGATATCTGGTTTTCTCCATCACCATGTAAATTCGGGAATCGGAACATCCGCACATGTCATCATCGTTAGCCCTCTATGGTGGGAAACCGGCTGTTTCCCATCCTCCAGCCTATTCCTGGCCTCCCATTACGGAGAGTGACATCGCCCTCATCGTGGAAATGCTTCAACGCAAGGAACTCTCCTATTACGGCCGTGAGGGGGAGGTACGGGAACTGGAGGATGCGTTTAAAGCCTATTTGAATGTTCAATATGGGTTAGCCACGAGTTCAGGGACAGCGGCGCTTCATTCCGCATTTTTTGGGCTGGGGTTAGGGCCGGGTGACGAGGTTTTAGCCCCGACTTTTACCTTCCTATCAACTGTGATGCCTATTTTTGTCGTAAACGCCCTCCCGGTTCTGGTCGATGCCGAAGCCGATACCGGCAACATCGATCCATCGGACATTGAACGGCGAATCACGCCCAGGACCAAGGCTCTGGTCATCACCCATATGCAAGGTCATGCCTGCGATATGTCCGCGATCATGGCTCTGGTCCGTACATACGGGTTGAAGCTTATCGAAGATTGCTCGCATGCTCACGGGGCTTCGTACCAGGGACAATTATTGGGGACATTTGGAAACGCCTCGATCTTCAGTCTTCAGGGCAGCAAACTTGTGGCGGCCGGCCAGGGCGGGATTCTACTGACCAACGAACAGGAAATCTATGAACGCGCCACCCTGCTTGGACATTTTAAAGTTCGCGCCATGGAAGAAGTCACAAGCGAAAAATACCGGCCATTTTTTGGAACCGGATACGGGTTGAATTACCGGATGCACCCCCTGGCTGCGGGGTTAGCCGGGGCACAATTCAAGAGACTGGAGCACTATTTGGAAGGGCGTAATTCAAATTTGCTCTATCTTTCCTCGCAACTGAAGGGCATTCCCGGCATTAGCCCGCCTGTGGTGCACGACTATGTCACGCGGCATGCCTGGTTCACCTACCGTCCTTTCTATAAGCCCCAGGAGTTGGAAGGATTGTCCTTGTCGACTTATTTAAAGGCTCTTCAGGCGGAAGGGGTTCCCATCCAAAAAGCTTCCTCTCTGCCTCTTCACCTGGAACCGCTTTTCCAGGTGGAGGATGACGGCAGTTATACCTATGGTGGAACTGCTCCCGGCAATTCCTCTCCTGCTCGCCAACGCTACCAACAGGGAGACTTCCCTCACAGCGAACAATATGCACAATCCACCTGCACTCTGCCTCCGTTTACCGAACCCATGCCGCACGTCATGGATCAATTTGCGGAGGCCTTCTCTAAAGTGGCCGAACATGCGCTCCTTCTCCGTGAACAGGAAATGGTATAGGTGACAGAAAAGGAAACAGCTACGGGATGTTTACGGGGAAGTTTGGAAGAGGGCCTGACAGACTTGCTTCACTTTTGGCGCAACCGTCAAGGCCTCCGGATGAAGATAGATTGAGAGAGACCATAACGACTGATACCGTTCGGCCAGGTCCAGAGCTTCCGTGGCATACCCGAATCGTCTGGCAATATCCATTAACGGAAGCGGTTGACCGTCCGTCCATCCGATCAGCACCGATGAGGGTTTGGCCTGCATAGAAAAGGGCCGGCTGGAAAAAATCAAATCACTTTCAGTTAATTCGGGAATTCGCCGGAGGACTTTTCTTTCCAATGCGGTTCGCCCCTTTGGATTGGCTGCCTTTTCCACAAGGAGACGCGCATCAGGAGAAAGATCCGATAGCCGGGACACGCGAAAAACCTCCTTATACAATCGCCGGGCAAGGAGATCCGGCATTATCCGCCTTAGTCTCTTACCCGAAACCTGCCGCTCTTTCGTTTCAAGCAATTTTAAAAAGTCTTCGTCGCCTATTCGTAAGAGCTTCATCTGGCTGAAAAGTCCCAATTCCTGACTCACAACGTGGGATTTCTCATCAATCAGACGAATGACACGATCAAGCATAGCATCGGCCACCAGTTTTTCCTCGTGGTAGAAAACATTTTCAGCCAACTCATACCGAATCCGTTGCAGAGAGAGAACACCCGCCACCACCTCGTCACGATAGGTTTCCCGGAGAGGATTGAGTCCCAACCGGTAGGATTTTGTGAGAGTTGATTGGCGGGATTTGTTACCTCCTCCCGGTGGAAACGGCTTCTCAGTTTCCCCGGGAAGACAATAAACACAAAGGTAATCCCCCAGTTTTCCATCGAATGTCCTCAACATTCCTGCCCCCAGTGAATCCCGAAGAGCAAAATCCACCAGGTCGGCACTGAAAGTGCTCGCAATCAGATCAATGACCAAAGGGTAAAAGGCAGTTTCCACTTCCGCAGAGATTTTTGAATCTTGAGGAACCTTATGCGTTTTCTTTCGATTTTCTGAATTCTCACGTAAATCAAAGATATTCTGGACAATGCACAAATGAGCCATCAACCCGTTAAAGAGTTTCGAAAAGGCAACATCCCCGCCCCCATAAGCTGAAGAGAGAGCCGTTTTCAGTTCTTTTCGAATCCATTGAAGACAACATTGCGCGCGTCCTGCGTTGGCCTTTTCCCTGTTGAAATACCCCAATTGAAATTGAAGCGTATGTCCGAGCGGAAGAAGCGTCATATCATGAACGAGAGCAAACAGCCGGACGATCAGGTCCAGGGATACATCGGGGCCCAATTCTTCTTCTATGGCTTCCAAACGCTGACAATTTCCAGGGGGATCGTATCCATCACCAACCGATTGTGAAAAGCAATTCGATCGAAGGTGTCCCAGAAACTCAACAGCCCAATACGCGGTTCCTAAACTGTGTGCCAATCGACTGTGTTCCGCGGTAGGCAATGCCAGATAGCCAAGCCCGATCTGCCGCAGCTTTCTCAAGCGCTGTATGGGAGAGGTTTGCAAAACGGCCATTTCTGCCAATGACAGGTCATAGTCCCGGTTGGGAAACACACGAAACCGGTGAACCGGCCGGACTAACTCTTGAACAGCCAAAGATTTTTCTTTCATGTCAATTCTATTGAGACACCATACTGCTTCTTTTTATAACAAATAAGTTTCCAAACGTACTTTTACACGCCCCACCAGAAGATTCCTGATATTTATCATGAGAGGAAGGAGGAATATTCGAAATCGGTTTTAAATGAAACCAGGTCAGGGCATCAAAGGGAAGCTTGGTTTTGGGATTCGCCCCCTGTTCGAGAAGCATGTCCCCGAATGGAATATCTTTTGGCTTGGCCATCAGGATTTTTTCGACCGACGCGACCTCCACGGCATAACCTAATGGCTCCAATTTCGCGGTCAACTCCGGGAAAAGATTGCCCTCTTTCATTAACTGAAAAACAAATCGGTTGGAATAACCCGGCTCTCTCCAAGGCCGTTTTCCATCCCAATTTGGGTCCCCGGAAGCCGCCCTGGCCAGCCTTTGAGCAAACTCGGGAAAGGTCTGCACAATGCGACCGACAAATAAGGTTCTGATAGTTCGTCGATCTTCAAGGTCGGGGACTAATTTTTCCAGCATATGCACCAACAACGCCAACTTTTTTTCAAGAGCCTGTAGGCAATCATGTCGAAAGTGCAGAAGATGTGATTCTTTTTTCTGCCGTTCCAATGAAACCCGACATCCATCCATTTCCCATGTAGCATGGTACACAAACTCATCCTCACCCAGAATAACGACCTGCCCCTCACCGGCTTCTCCCGCCACCGGATAACTCAGCAGAAACATTATCCAGAAAAAAATCCGATACGGATTTTGACACGATTAATTTTATGGTCCACTGCTTGACGGAGTACCGGGGGGGATATTGTCTACCACAGCCAAATTTCTCTGGCTTTCGTCAATCCTTTTGCCATTCATGTGGCTACCAATCTAAAAGCCGAGTAAATTACTCACCGGTTCAAATAGCGGGCTGAAGCGTATCCGATCGAAAAGGGTCGGGCGAAGGTCACGGGCGTTACCAGACGTGCCGGTTTTTACATACCCCGCCTCACCTTGCAAGTCCACCACCAATTGATGGCTATCGGGATCCAGATTGATGGAGGTGATTTCAAAATGATCCAGTTGCTCCAGGGTTAAAAACGCATCCTCGCCTATAGCCACAGGGGGCATGCCTTGAGGACTCAGATACTCTACTGTTCCGACAAATCCTTCAGGCGGTTTGCGTTCACCGGTGCCGGGATCCTGCCAGGAAAAGTCCACCGCTTCGATAGGCAACACCGAATGAGAAACGAGTTCCATCGGAGCAGTGCCTTTTTTCTGGCTTTTCTGTTCATTCAAAACCAGAATCAAGTCTTTGCCCTGTCCAAACAATTCGATCGTTCCCGATTTGTTTTCAAAAATCACTTGATAGGTCAGTTCCTGATCTTGAGGAAACGGGATGGAGAGCCCAGGGGACGCTTTCAACCCTGATTGAATGAGTTGAACCGAATGAATCCCGGACATGACCACTCGCTGCCGCCCTTGCTTCGTTCGAATCGACCAGGTTACCGCATTATTATCAGAAACCTCCATGCTCACCACCGCGTCATCGGTGAGAACGATGCCATCAAGTTGTCCGGCCACAACCCCCTTATGTTCCGTGGTTTCAATCGTCAATTCCGAGGAGATGCTGGGCCTGTCTGCTCCAAATTGCACCATCTGCCCATTGATCGAAATATCCAGCCAGGCTTTCGGTGGATAGCTATCCGAATCCATATCATATTCAGCCGGGTCGGCGATCAGCAGGCGATCCGGGCTAACCGAAAATTTTCCCACATTTTGAAATGTCAGGGTGTCAAAGGTCAGTGCATTGGTCAGCCGTTTATCATCCAACCCAGGTGCCACACGAAATTCAAGCCTGGCGGTTTCCACATGCACGGAAAGCACCGGATCGATACGCAGGAATGAACTGGCAATGAGCAAAACAGCAAGCAGCCCGCCTGCTCCGGCCTTTATCCCCAATAGAGCGAATATTTTCCCTACAAGGGAGGGTTTCGTGGACGAAGCTTCCGGCAACTCTATCGCCTTCCCCTCCAATTTGGCCTGAATGACTCCTTTGAGAGTTACAAATTCTTCGGACCCAGCCTCCCCGTTCCACCCGAGAAAGCGCAAAGCTTGAATGCCGGTAAATGCCAAAGGAATGGCATCGGCTTCCAACAATACCGGTATCACTTTTTCCTGCTTCAGGGCCTCCCTGGCTTCCGCCCGTACCCACCGAGAAGCTTTGGCATGGCCTGTCCAGAGCACCACCACGCATTTTGCGACAGCTAACGCATCTTCAATCGATTTATCCCACTCGCTTCCGACCTGAATCTGGCGATCCCACCACACCGACATTCCCGATTGCTCCAACCCCGCCGCCAGACGTTGAGCCAGGGATCGATCCTCATTGGCGTAACTGATGAACACGTCTTTCATGAAAGAAAAGAGTGCACTCTAAGGAGCCAGGGTGGGCTGATGATAGAAATGAATTTCCTTGGAAAAAGTTTGATCGGTAGAAAGAGAATTCCCGCTTAGTTCCAGGGTATACGGGCCTGGCCCTTCACCCTTGGCATCCCAGTGAATCGTAAAGGGGCGGCCGGCACGCTTCCTGCGAAACGTCTGATTGCCTACTTCTTTCCCTGTCCCGGCGTGTGTAATGGAGACCTTCAATTGCGCGTCTTCTCCGGTTTTCAACGTAAACAAATACCCGTCAATGACCAGAGGCGGAGTTTTATCATACAACACGGCAGGAGCCACTCGTTCCACACTGGAAGTCGACTCCGCATCCAGGCGAATCAACACACCCAGATCGTACAAGTCGAGCCTGGGTGTCAATTGCTGTAAAACAGGATCCGTCGGCCAGGTAAAGAAATTCTGAAACCCTTTTTCCCATGTCCTGGCGGGTTGGACCTTATCCAACCAATAATAGGTGCGATAATCCAACTCCCGCACAGTCACATATACCGCATGCTGCTCGTCCAAATAAAATTGTACCGTTATGGAGTTAGGAAAATGACTTGACGAGAGCGGCTCCTGGTAATCGGCCAGCACGGAAATCAATTCCACATTGAACCCAGAAACCGGCTTGGGTTTGATCCCTTCTCTCCAACTGCCGAAAGGCTCCTGACTCCGGGGCTGATACTGTAAGTCCGGTTGCGCCCAGCCTGAAAAAGGTACCGTTCCCATCCACACCAGGATGA
Source organism: Nitrospirales bacterium (assembly GCA_050248735.1). Classification (GTDB taxonomy): domain Bacteria; phylum Nitrospirota; class Nitrospiria; order Nitrospirales; family UBA8639; genus JACKFE01. Next base: position 225,390 of record JBFWRU010000004.1, read on the forward strand.
TGAGCAGACTCAAGGCACCTCGTGTCATAACAAACATTTCCTTCCCCGCCAACCACATCACAAGATGCGAAAACATTCGATGAAACAACCTAATGGCCGTTGACGAGCAGTCTACCTCGGACAGAAAAACGAATCCAGTAGAGGAACTTTCGCGGCCTTCGCACACATTGTTGGCGGATTTCCTTTGCGCTGCCTACCACGTGTTGCAACGTTCCGGCGAAACGTTGTCTTCACCCACGTCGGCTGCCATCCCCGAATCATGTGATGTGGATACGTCGGGGAATATTGCAGGTCATCCGGCAATCGAACGAGAGCCATCTCTACGGGAGGGACGAGTGGGAGATCCATTGTCTTAGTCCGGAGTCTTTCGCGGCAAAACTGGGTTTTTACACGTTGCCTGGTTCACTACTCTTCGAGTATTTTTTCCAGCTCGGTTGCCCTATCCGAAGTTTCAAGGCTTTTCCGCAACGCCTCAAGACGGCTCGAAAGCGAAGAGAGATCTTTTTGTTGTTTTTGGACGCCAAGCATGGATTCAAAAAATCTGATGTTCTCGATGACCGAATCCATCTCTCTTGGCGACCCTTCCCGACGTCTGGCCTCCTGATAGCCCTTGAGAATTTCGTTACACTCATTGGGTGTCACATTTTGCTTATATAAGGCCTTTAACAAGAGGCAGTCCGGTTTCAGAGACCAATCCCAGAATGACCGTCCTTTTTGCCGCAACCGATCCGCATCGTTTTCCAATTGAGACAGGGCCTCAACCACCGGGTCCGTTACCTTGGCTTTCCCTTTCCTGGCACCACGCGCTTTTGGAGAGTTCCAAGACAGCACAATTTCTGCCGCCAGCCGATTAGCCAAAGGATAATACACATCGTTTCGCTTAGTCGCTTGACCCAGCTGATACCCTTGGTCATACCAGTCTTTCATGTCGCGTAACGCCTGACTTCGCTGGGTCAGGCTTTTTTGAACAATGGCTTTCCCCTTGTAAATTTTTCCTTTCAGGGCATACCGCTCTTGAGCCGGGGAAATTTTGATGAGTCCATCCAGAATACTTTCCGCATCATCAATAAGTTTGTTGATAAAAGATTCCTGTTCAGCCGTCTTCTCTTTGGTGCCGGATGGTTGCCTCACCTCCAACGCTTGTTTGAGAGCCCAGCGCACTTTAAGATTGGCCAACTGCTCCAATGATTCGACCGTGGCATCGGCTGGCTGCAAGGCCCTTCCTTTGTCATAAAAACGCACCGCTTCGTCAAACAGTCCAAGTTCTCCATAGGCTTTGCCAAACGCGGCGCATATGGCGGCAGACGCCATCCAATCTTGCTGAACATTGGCCTGAAGTTTATCCAATCTCTGCCGCAACCACACCTCGTCCTTGGCCTTGGCCGTTTTGGCCATTCGTGCCACACCCTGTAATTCGACCAGCAATTCGGCAGGAGCCACCATCCGGTCCTCCTTCCGCAAATTGTTGGGATCTGCCTTGAAGGCAAAATCGGGATCTCCGTAACATTGATAGGCTCCCCAGGTGTTGGATGCCCCGTATTGTGCAAAGATTTCCTGCCTGGCCAGCTTGACCGCATCACCAAACGGACGGTTCCGAAACATTTCTGCATAGAATTTCCTGGCGAAGACATTGGCAGCCTGATCGTCCACCGCCCAGCCTGCCGCAATCACGGCTCGCACGCCCATCCGAATTAATTGCGTCCCCAAATTGGAAGCCAGCCGATGAAACAACACCGTCGACGACTCCTCCCAGGCCTTAGCTTTACCCAAATAGCAACAGTTTAAAAACACCAGTTCTGGCACGTAGCGCATTTTTTCTATTTCGGCGGGAGTTAAAAACAGGCCTTTCCCCAGTACCATACCCGAAACGGTTTTTGGGTTCACGCACGGATCCTGTTTGGCCGGTGCCAAATCGGGTTGATCATCCAACCTGTCAGACGTTTCCTCCAACGGATGCTCGAACACCCCATGCGCCGCACAATGAAGGATGCGATACGGTTGTTGATATAGGGCTCCCAGAATGGCCTCAGGAAACGCATCGGCCTGGACCAGTTCGACCACCTCCCGATACCCATTCTGGCGAATGAGCTTAGCCACTTCCCGCGCTTCTGCGGCCGCTCCCGGTAAGGGCGGGAAGGCCCCGGCGGATTCTTCGCTGGTTGGATCCCCGATGACCAGCGCATTGAGAGCCGTTCCCTGAAGGACTTTTTCCCGAAATTGGGACTCCTGCACGCTCAGTTGCCGGATCAGACCGGCTTCCACAGCCAATGGACGGGAGTTCGTGTCATACCGGTTATTCAACAGCTCCCACGGATATGCGGCGGACTCCTCATCCAGCAACAGCACCATGTCGCGGTGATCCGGGGCGTATTCCTTCATCCGGTTGGGAATCAGAAGTTCAAACAGGGTGCTGGATACATCCAGATTCGTCTGTGCGGAAGATACTGCTCTGGCCAAGAACCGCTCAATGAGTTTTCGCTGCGTGGGTTGCAGATAGACTTCAGCCCTGGCACGATTGGTCAAGGCTTCGAATTTCAAGGATCCGTCTTTCTGAGTCGTAATGCGTAGCCGTTGCCACCAATCCCGCTCTTCTTCGTAATAAGCTCGCAACTGCCCTTCCGCCCCCTGCACCATGGTCTCCTTAATCTGCAAATGGTCTCGAAAGTCTTGTGATTTGGCAAGTTCAAGCAAAGCCTTTGCCGCCAGTATTGCGCGGTCCTGGTAGAGTTCCACGATCTCCACAGAATCGATAACGACCTTCAACGAGGTATCTAAGAGTTCCTCTCCATCAGCGTTTCCGGTTCCTGCCTCTTCCAGGGACCTCAACCGACGCTTGGCTTGCAGAACACCATGAAGGATCGATTGCAACGAATCAGGCAACGTCATGCCTCCTCCGTTGGTGCCGATCAATAAGGTGGTTAGCGGGATGGTCAATGTCCGGCCTACCGCACGCTCTTCAGGAAACGCCAGGCGGCGTTTGCGTTCAGCCTCCAGACAGGTCAAGGCATAATTGGTGAGGGCATCGGCCATGGTACTCGTCAAGCCGCCAGGGGTCAGCTCCCCCACCATACCCAACCCCACCACAATGGCACCCGGATGCCTGGCTAGCCCCTGAGTATCTCCGTCGTTTAGGACGATCGCTGAGGTATTGAGCTTATCGGGGTAGAGCCCCAAACGCAGTCGCTCTCGTAAGCGACCATTGAGCTGCCCATCGAGATAGGCTTCCGCACTGATAATCGTGTCGCCCTCGTAATGTCCGACAGCGACGGGGGAGGAAGCCCGGGAGAGATTGTCGTTGACCACACTGACCTTGATTTTTTGAACAGGGAGGGTGGCCTTCCGTGCGCGACTCGACCCGAGTGCCGACGCGATAAGATCTTCCTCATCGGGATACATCTCCACTCGACCCGCATACATCTCCGAGAGGCTGGTTTCTGCTTGAGGCACTACCACCACTCCGCGTCGGGCTGGAGGAGTTCGTGATAATTTGGTGGTCACTCCGCTTTGAAGCAAATCGGTCAGTCCCTCGAACGATTCAGGAAAATTGGCCAGGTCCCCATGTTCGCAATCCACATAGTAAGTCTTATTATTGAGTTCCGAGGGAATACCGGTGGCCCAGGGAACCCGACCATCCCCGAGCGAAGTCGTTCGCACACGAATTTGGCGCTTAGGATCGGCCGAAGAATCAATAAAAATGTCATCCGGCGTAGCGGCAGCCCGACCGGCCACGTATATCATTCGCTGAGGATCGATCGGACTCTGTTGAATAAGGGTAGCCACTCGCTTGGCTTCGGCCAGTTGGGCCGTTTCCGGCTGGTACCAGTGAATACCGGCCGACTCTGATGAAGCCACTTTGGCAAAAAACGCTCCGCGTTTATCCTGACGATCATGGTGCCTAAGTTTTTCCCAGTCTTCAGGGTTGAACACATCCAGCGCCCCCCCGTGGGGCAATAACTGCAACACCCCATCAAAACGCGAGATAATTTCCAGCAGAGTGGTCTGTGAATTGGTCAAGTCCAACCAATCCAGCTGCTGGACGAGCGGGTCACGGCCCATCAGCATGGCGGTGATCGCATGTGATCCGCTATTGGGTGTCCCCAGCATAATGAATCGCGCCCCGGCCCGTTGGCACATCCGGTCCCATACCTTCCTGCCTTCAGACGTAGCGATCATCACTCGCACTACCAAGCCTCCCATGGAATGGGCCACGATTCTGACGGGTTGCTCGGGAGGCAACGTGTCCAAAGTCTCTTCCAGCGCCCGCCGCAGGGTGTCGGCCGATTCGATGAGCGATTTGCGCCAATCATAAGGAAAGGGAATCACCTGATGGGAATGGCTGAGGTATCGCATCAATTCCTTGTATGCCGAGGCAATGGGTTTTTCCGCCTCCACATTCTTTGCGGTATGCTTCAACTTCTTCAACCCGCCCATGGCCAAATCCCACTTATCCAACCAAACCCGGTCTTTCCCAACCTTCAGGTGACTGCCCATGGTGCCGGGCAGCACATAAACCACCGGCCGATCCACGTCGAGCGCGCGCTTTTCATAACGCTCTTCCGTCATCTCGGAAAGCCGATGCTCAACCAGATGGAAGGACGGGTGGGGTTCTTTCTTCGTCAGTGCTTCAAGCAGCCGATTGGCCGTATCCGGATTGCGAAAATAATGGAAATGATCCACATTTTTTCCTGTGTCGATCCAATATCGTACTTCCCCAATGCGTTCAGTCCCGCCAAACATCGCCGGAGTATTCACCACCAAATCATGATCTTCCCGGTAAAATAAATCGGTGACGAACGTCTTGAGGCGGCCGACAATGCCCTCACCGGCCAGGTCCCCTCCCAAAATGTGCAGATCGGCCTTTGTCCGTCCCCCTGGTCGATTTAAGATGGCCACCAACGGCGAATCGGGCATCTGCGCTTCCAACCCTGGCAACTCTTCGGGTTTCGTCCGATTTTTCACAACACCGAGGAGGAACGCGGAAAACCCCTCAACCACGGGATTGGCCTTGAGTCCCGGGATCGCCTGCACCACATTCAGGATAATCGACAGGTATCGATCCAAGCGGCCACTGGCCAGCGTGGTGCCGCGGGCCGGACATCCCACCCGTACAAACCGTTCGATGACCAATTGCTTGTGTTGAAGCAGGTTGCCGAGTTCTTGCAACGCCTTGCGGTCATCGTTACGACCGAGGTTGGCAAACACATCCAACTCATCCTGATCAAAAGGGAATCGGCCCTCCATCATGCTGCGGCAGAGTAATTCCCCAACCAGTCCTCCACGGGAATGAGAGACCAGGTGAAGACGGGCACCCTTGGGAAAATACCTGGCAAGTTCCAAGGCGTTTTGGATGGGACTCTGAGATAGCGTTCGATGTTGAAACGCCAACACACGTTTGGGGTACTGAGCCAGAAGTTGCACAATGCGGGCGTTGGCGCCTCCCTCCCAGAGGCCGCCGAAACTGCCGTCAGTCGACGACGCGGTTCCGTGGATAAAGACCAGCCATGGATGATCCGTCTTTTCCTTTTCAAGAGATTTGATCCGAGTATACTCGGAAGGCTCTTTCCCCTCCCATCGATAGAGACCGGCTCCCGGCTTCAACACCCCCTCGACTTTGTCCCTAATCAGGTCCGTGGTCGCACCTACGGGGTCCAAACCAAACACTTTAAGCCCTTTAATCACCCAATTACCGACTGGGCCCCGAGTCGGAGTACCAATAGGCAAGGCCAGGGGAAGCTCGACCACCTCACCGGCTGAACCTCTGGTGGGAGTCAACCCAAAATCCTTCTCCAAATCATCCGCACGGACCCACAATTTCACTCCCTCGTCCAATTCCAACTGGATGAGATCGTCCGGGCTCAGATCATCGATTTCCAAAGGTGATTGACCCGCCCGTGCCCGCTGAACCGTGGCACTGTGTTTAAGTGTGATCAGATCCTGAAGATTGGAAGAGAAATCGGAAGTAGCGGATTTCCGGTCAAGCTGCTCACGTTGTCCATGAATAATGAGACGCTTCATTGTTTATCCCTCATAAGATATTGGCAACCGACGAATGCTCCCTAGCGAAACAACCGACTGATAAGATCGACGAGGCCTAATACGCGTTCCATTCGTTTTCCCCATTACAACAAATTCGCCGAAAAATTCCTACTCATTTTCCCTACCACCTCCGGCAAATACAGCTTCCCCCCTTCCCTCGGCAGACGTCACTCCGAAACATCTCTATAGGAGATGCCCAAACCGGTTGATTCCTCTCTTGTTGCAATACGTCAGTGAACCGTCATTTTGAGGAAAGATTCCGGACAAGAGCCTGCAGGAATAACCGAATGGGAGTTTTCGGTGGTCCTGCCTGCTAAAATATTTGAAGTGACGCTCTGCCTAGGCAGTGACAGGGTCGAGCCGAGGAGAGAGGAGAGTAAGCAAAGATTCCTCTCCTTTGGAATGGGAGGAAAGAGGAGGGGAGATTACAACCGAGGGACTCAATCGTCTGACTAGAATCCCCTATTACCCTTTCGATTTTTTACCTCCCCGGAATATTACCTGGTGTGTCCCATCGAGCGCCTCCATTACATACAAACGAAGGGATTACCGCCTCTCTCAAGGTCAGGGTTGGCTTGCGGTCACGTGAGCCAGTTGATCCGGCTCCCAACCGCCGCCCACGGCTTTGAAGAGTGCCACCATGTCTGTCAGTCGTGCCCGTTCGGTTTGGACCACTCCCAGTTCAGCCGCCAGAACTGTCCGTTGCGCATCCAACACTTCGATGTAGTTGACCAGCCCCTGACGATAACGAATGTCGGCCAAAGCCAAGGATTCCTGCGCGGCAGCCACCTGTTCACGTTGGCTGCCCAGTTGCTCTTCTCTTGTTTGGAGAGCAGCCAACACATCCGCTACCTCACGAAAGGCGTTGAGAATGGTCTGGTGATAGTCTTCCAACATCTGCTGATAGCGTGTTTCCGCCACCTCCAGTCTTGCCAAATTCGTGTAGCCTTCAAAAATGGGCAGGGAGACCGAAGGGCCGATCGTCATATTGCGGCTGGCCCAATTGAACCATTGATTAAATTCACTCGTTTGAAATCCCCCGTTCCCCGTGATGGCCACACTCGGAAAAAAATACGCCCGTGCCTCTCCAATGCGGGCATTGGCCGCTTTTAACGTCTCCTCCTTTTCCAGGATATCCGGACGGCGTTGCAGAAGATCCGAAGGCAGCCCGACCGGAATAACCGGCTGCGTGACCACCGATCGTAACGGCCGGGGGGACAGCATCAGTGTTCCAGGACTGCCTCCGGTCAAAACCTCAAGTTGATGCAGTTGCACGGCACGCTGACGGCGGAGTTCGGGAATCTGGGATGCCGTTTGTGCGGCCAGGGCTTCCTCCCGTTTCACATCCAGATCGGATACTAACCCCGCCTGAGCCCGGGATCGAATGATCGACAGGGAGTCTTGTTGAATCGCTAAATTCCGTTCGGAAATTTCCACCTGTTCATCCAGCTCTCGTAACCGGAAATAGGTGTGTCCCACCTCGCTGATCAGACTCAACACAATAGCCCGTCGGTTCATCTCACTCCCCAAGGCTTCCGCGGAAAAGGCCTCCTGCCCCCGGCGAATGCGACCCCAAAAGTCCAATTCCCATCGAAGATCGATCCCCGCATTCCAGATATCAAAATTCGCACCCGGTGGAGCAAACCCCTGTGGGGCACCACTGGTTGGGGCCACCAGAATGGTTTCAGACCGACGGACCCGGGAATACGCGCCGTCCAAAGACACATTGGGGAAAAGACCAGCCCCCGACCCGTACGCAATGGCCCGGGCCTCCAACACCCGGAATCCGGCTTTTCGCAGATCATGGTTTCGATCAAGGGCCTGTTCAATCAATCCATTCAATTCCTCATTGGCAAAAGTTCTCCACCAATCAGCTTCGGGTACTTGGCCGACGGTGATGGGAAGCTGAGACGAAGTCCCGTCCAATGTCATCCCGTTCCAATTTTCCGGCACAGGCAAATCCGGTTTCCGATAATCCGGCCCCAGTATGCACCCCTGGAAACCCAGAATGATCGGCAACAAAGCTATAAAAAATTTCCCGACCATGCCGATTTCTTACCGGGCTTTCCCTGTTTGAGATAATGAACGTGACGACTCGGATGACGAAGTCGGGTTTTCCAAAACGGTCTGCCCACGTCCTGATGACCGCTCACCGGACCGCTCGATATAGACATCTACCTGCTGACCGACGTACACCGGAAACGAGGGCCGCTCAAACTGATAAATCACTTGGAGCACACGGGTATCCACCCGTTCGCGATTGTCCCCCGTCAACGACCGCTTGGGCACAATATACGGCTCGATCCGATCAAACGTAAGGGGAATGGATTTGTCCGTATAGCCTTTTAAATAGGCTACAGCCGGACTGTCCGGCACCACCTGCGGCGCATTCACTTCGTCAATATCCGCCCGAACCTGTAACGTTTCGGTATCCCCCAGGAGAATCAACGGATCGGGGGAATTCACCATGGCATATTCCCCGGCACGAATGTCGACCTGCAGGATGGTGCCGTCTCTGGGCGCCCGCACCGTCAGTCGCTGCAGCAGGGCTTCTACTTCATCCCGTTGCGTTCGGGTCAATTGGAAATCCGCTCTGGCCCGGATGAGCCCCCGTTTGGCGGCTTCGACTTCATGCCATTTTCGCTGCACATCATCTTCGCTCACGGCCCGCCGATCCTTGACGGCCTGCAACCGGCGGAGCTGATCCTGTAAATCTTTCAGATGAATATCCTGTTCGGCAATTCTGGCTGCCGCAGACGGCAGGGCATCGGTTTTTGTTCTCAACTGAGCCCTGAGTTCCCGGTCATCTAATTGAAATAGGAGATCTCCTTTCTTGACCCGGTCTGCAACCACGACATACACGGTTGTAACCAGCCCTGAGACCGGAGGGGCAATCCGAACGTTTTCATGTACCGCCTCAATGATGCCCGACGCTGCGACCGTCACCGGATAGGGACTGATCGGTGGAGGTTCGGCCGGCGGAGGCGCCACCGCTTTCTTATTGGCCCCCCATAACGTGGCGATGGTCAACAACACGCCTCCCAAAGCCAGCCAAAAGCTGATGCGACGAAACAGCATTAGTTCAAGACCTCCGGCCCTTGTTGAATTTGATGGACTCGTCCATCATCCATATGAACAATGCGATCGCCAAATTCAAAAATCCGTGAGTCATGGGTCACAATAATCACCGCCCGATCCGGCTTTTTTCCGATCTCCCGGATCTGTCCGACAATGCGATGCCCGGTCTCCGCATCCAAACTTGCGGTCGGCTCATCACACAACAGTAGTTGTGGCTCCCCCACCAAAGCCCGAGCTATGGCCACCCGCTGCTGTTCCCCACCTGATAATTTGGTGGGTAAAGCGGCTAATCGCTCCCCCATGCCCACATTTCGCAAGACATCTTCCGCTCTCGCCACGGCTTCGTGTTTAGCAACCCCACGAATCAACAGAGGAACTGCGGCATTCTCCGCAGCCGTGAGTGTGGGAAGCAAATGATATTGCTGAAAAATAAATCCTAAATGGTCCCGACGAAATCGCGTCTTTTCCGCCGAAGAAAAATCCCGAAGGGTCTCTCCCAAAATCGTAATGTCCCCGCCATCGGCATCGAGAATTCCGGCAATCACGGACAAGAGCGTCGTCTTGCCACTTCCCGATGGGCCAACCAGCAACAACACTTCCCCACGAGCGACCTCCAGATCCACTCCCTTTAAAACGGGAATTTTCGTGTGCCCTTCCCCAAACGCCTTGGTGACACCGATGGCGCGAACCAGCCACTGCGAGAGTTCCCGTTCCATTACCCCGACGTTTTGATTCAACGCGTTATCCACGGAACACCACGGCGGGCTCAAGTTTGGCCAGTTTTCGAATGCTAATGACACTGGACAAACTACAAATCATCAATAAGGCCAGAAAGACACCCACCAATAAGGGCCACGTTTCTTTAAACGGCAGTCGCCCGCCACTGCCCACCGTCCATCCGAAGAGCGTGGCCAACCCGATTCCCACGCCATACCCGATAACACCCACGGTAAAACTTTGGAGCAAAATCATCCGAGCCAACATACCGGTACTGGCCCCGATGGCCTTCAACGCCCCGAATTGCCTCAAATTTTCGACGGTAAATAAATAAAACGTTTGTCCGGCTATTGCCATCCCCACCACAAATCCCAATAAGACCGTGGTGCCAAAATTCACTCCGATTCCCGTGTTCTTCAAAATCCACTCAATGGTCTTCCATCCGAATTGCTCTTCGGTATAAGCCCCCAGGCCTGTCTCATCCTGAATCCGTCTGACCAATTCTTCAGTAGAAACTCCTTCCATCGGACTCACCAACACGTAGGACAACTTGCGCCGTTCTGCCGGGGTAATACTGAGAGCCCGTTCATAGGTCATGTAGACAAAGGGAAAATTTTGAAAACTCTTTTGGGTTTTGACGATCGCGACAATGCGGGCCCGGTGGTCGTTAATTTCAAACGTGGCACCTATATGGATTTTCTCCGGTCCCCCCAAACGCTCGACTCCTAATTGATCAACGGCCACGGCCTCCGGGGCACGCAAATCCTCAATCTTGCCCTCCAAGATCGTATGAGGACGCCCGATCAGCGTGCCGGGATCTATGCCCACTAGGGCGATCTGCTCAAAATTGCCGTCCCGCAACCGTGCCCGTTGGACACCCTTATATAAGGGCACGGCCCATTCCACCCCAGGGACACTGCGAACGCGGGTCACCGCGGTATCCGCTAAGGGTTTAATTTCTTCCACCTGGTTGATATTGGGATCGGTCACCCAAATCGGCGCATTGACATTCGTAATCCCCGACATCGACCAGGTCATCAAGCCCCAAAAGATCGATCCCTGCTGCACAATCAGCATGGTGGAAAAGGTGAGGCCAGCCAAGAGCATGAGGTATTTGGCCCGATCACCAAACAACATTTTCAGGGCTACAAAATTCATAACACCCGTTTGCGTTTTTTGGTGAGGACCATTCGTGTCGGGCTCCTGGACTTGCCTTTTTGAGAGGATGGTCGTGATTCCGACACTTGCAATCCGTTCATCATCAGTGTCACAAACGTCTCGCTGATTTCCTGAGCATTATGAGGAAGTTCCGCCTGAAACAAGACGGATAGCAATCGATGATAAATCAACATGCCCATGAAGGCGCGAGCCGCAATGATGGGGGAGACCTTGCGGAATACTCCCTCGTCAATCCGTTGTTGAATGTACCCGGCGAGAACATCGTAAAAAACCCGAATGTGATTATGGAAAAACATGTCCGACAGCTCATGACTTTCTAAGGCGCTGAATAAAATCAACCGCATCAACTCGTTATCCGGAACTCCCCCGACGATGGTTTTGGCTATGGCCCGAAAGACCTCCTCATCCTGTCGATTTTTCGCCAATTCCTTCACTTGGGAAATTAACCGGGGAACCGGAGACTCATCCGCCAGAATGGCTGCATATAAATCCCCTTTACTCGGAAAATGTTTAAAAATGAGGGCTTCGCTGACTCTCGCCCGCTTCGCAATTTCTCGAGTCTTCGTACCATTGAACCCTTTGGCGGCAAACAAAGAAGCGGCCGCTTCAATGATCTCAGCCTTCCGAACCTCGGCTCGAAGTCGTACTGATCCCCGCTTGGTCACTTTGGCCATACCATAATCCTATAAGTTAGTAAGCATTTACTAAAAATAGTAAACCGTCGCCTCTTCACTGTCAACGAATGCACTGATCCCTAAAAGATTCCGCTGTCCATGGCGGTATCCCTGGGATGAAATCCGGCAATCCGACAAGAGGTTAATCCTCGATTATTGTTCAACAAATTCGGCCTGGATCATGGGGAAAGATGCGCCCTTGAGTTGACTCCACAGGAAACATTCATATCTTAAGATGACGATACGTGGAATGCGGTGAAACTTTTCTTCTTGCTATGATGTGATCATAAAGGACTCTCATATGACTCAACCCGAACAATCAGAATCAGGAATCATCGTCACACTTCCTCTTGTTCCGGTGAAACGTACGGTTCTGTTCCCGGAAACCATGGTGCCATTTACCATCGGACGCGGACGATCCATTGCTGCAGTTGAAGCCGCCATGAATTCGGAGGAGAAATCGCTATTGATGGCGGCGCAACGGGATTCGGAAAAAGACGATCCGGCGTTTAACGATCTCTTTCAAATTGGCACGAAAGCCGTCATCAAACAAATGGGCAAGACCCCGGAGGGTCATCTTCAAATTCTGGTTCAGGGCATTGAGCGAATGGTGCTCCTCAAACCCGAATCAACCGACCCTTTTTTCATCGTTCGCGCACGCCAGGTTCCCCAACCCTCGGAATCAGGGACGGAAATCGAGGCGCTTCATCGCGCGTTGCAGGATCTCTTGAATCAGTTACCTGAATTATTAGGCACCCAAGGGGTCACGGATATGGTAGCCGTCCTTCGGGCTGAGAAAAGTCCGCTTTCCGTCGCGTATCGACTCATCTCGCTTTTGAATTTGAGTATGGACCGACTCCAGGCCCTACTGGAACAGTCGGATCCGGTGGAAGTCCTGCGTCAGGTGTATGCCGCTCTGTCCCACGAACTACAAATTCTGAAGTTACGCCACGAAATCGCCAGCCAGGCTCAGGCGGAAATCGGCAAATCCCAGCGTGAATATTTCCTTCGCCAGCAACTCAAAGAAATCCAGCAGGAACTGGGAGAATTGGAAACCGTTTCAGAGGATAGTGAAGTCGGCGAGCTGAAAATACGTATCGAAAAAGCCGAACTCCCGGAACTGGTGAAAATCGAAGCCACGCGTGAGTTGAAACGACTGACCAAACTTCCGGCGGCCTCAGCTGATCATCAAGTGATTCGAAGCTATCTTGAACTGGTACTGGAGCTCCCATGGAATACCGCCACCAAAGATAATCTGGACCTGGCGAATGCCCGTTCCGTGCTGGATAAGGACCACTATGGGATTCAGGACGTAAAAGAACGGATCCTGGAACACCTGGCGGTGTTGAAATTGAACCCCTCCGCCAAGGCCCCCATTCTCTGCCTGGTAGGCCCCCCGGGAGTAGGGAAGACCAGTCTCGGCCAGTCCATTGCCCGCGCCCTGGGTCGGTCTTTTGAACGACTCAGTCTGGGTGGTCTGCATGATGAAGCGGAGTTGCGGGGTCATCGGCGAACCTATGTTGGCGCCATGCCTGGCCGCCTCATTCAGGCCCTTCGGCGGGCGAAAGCCAATAATCCTGTCCTGATGTTGGATGAAGTCGATAAGGTGGGGAAGGATTTCCGGGGAGATCCGGCATCGGCCCTGTTGGAAATTTTAGATCCCGAACAAAATCATACGTTCAGGGATAATTATCTGGACCTGCCGTTTGATTTGTCCAAAGTCATGTTCATCACCACGGCCAATTCCATGGACCCCATTTCAAGTCCGCTTTTGGATCGTATGGAAATCATTCGCCTGCATGGTTATAGCCATCAGGAAAAATTGGAAATTGCCAACCGGTACTTATGGCCTCGCCGGCTGAAAGAAGCGGGCCTCACCGATCGCCCCATCACGTTGGGCGAGGACGTGATTCCCCACATCATCAAGCGATATACCCGGGAAGCCGGCGTACGGCAACTGGAGCAGATGCTTGGACGATTGACGCGAAAGATTGCATTACATTTAGCTGAAGCTCCCGCGGACCAGCCGCCTAGTTCCCTGGCCATTCGACAAGAAGAGTTAGGAGAATGGCTGGGTATTGAACGGTTTATGCCCGAAGAAGCTCGAAAGACCCTCCCGATCGGCGTAGCCACCGGCCTGGCCTGGACGGAATCAGGTGGTGATGTGCTGTACGTGGAGAGTACATTGCTACCCGGCGGAAGCGACCTGACGATTACCGGACACATCGGGGAAGTCATGCAGGAATCGGCCCAAGCGGCCAGAAGCTATTTGTGGTCGCGGGCTAAATCCCTTGGAATTGATCCGACGGTATTTAAAAACAATGGCATGCATATACACGTGCCGGAAGGAGCTATTCCCAAAGATGGTCCATCTGCCGGCGTCACCATGGCCACGGCATTGGGATCGCTGCTCCTCGGAATTCCTGTCCGAAAAGATACGGCCATGACGGGGGAAAGCAGTTTAAGCGGATTGGTGTTGCCCGTAGGCGGGATAAAAGAAAAGATGCTGGCAGCCCATCGCATTGGACTCCGGCGCATCATTTTACCGAAGGCCAATCAAAAAGATTTGAAAGACATTCCTGAGGCGGTGCGGTCGGAAATGGAGGTGATTTTTGTGGATTCAATCGAAGAGGTTCTGAAACACGTACTTACCCATACGCCAGAATTTCCTCCGGCAGAGAAAGGCAATGATTCATCTCAATCAACACCTGCCAACCCGTCCCCCTGAACGAACAGGGTGAAAATACCGTTATGAACCAACCTTACTTTTCTGTGGTCATTACCCCGGGAAGGGCTTTCAAAGAAAATCGTCCTCCCGGTTCAAGGGGATTGGCATCACTGCCAATACGGGTATACCACCATTCCCCTTGCGCCATGGGAGAATCAGCAGAAAAGGTTAATTCAAATTTTCCCTCACGGTCATTTTCAGCCTGATACCATTTGCCTTTCCAGACCCCATCTTTTAACTCAAGGGTCTCGAAGTACCCTTGTTTCCAATCATAAGCCCCCCGTCCCTGATCATCCAGCTTAAGAGGAAATGATCCGTTAGAATCAACGTACTCCCACAAACCAGCCAACTCTTCAATCGTTTTCGGGGCCATAATCGCACTACCGCTTGTCGAAGAATCCGATTGGATTCCGCCTGCGCAAGCCACAATCCCTAAGGTGCCAAACGCAAAACACATCAACATCCTTACCCTATTCCACATGGATCGTCCTTTGTTACAGTCTTATGAATGTCTGAAGACACGCACCGGGGTTTCTCGCAACGTCAACCGGGTGCAGATAGAGAATCAGCTCTCAAGCGGGGGATGCTTGCTCACGAGGTTCTTTTCATTCTCATGATTGTACCAAACTTGTCCGAAATGAAAAGGAAGTCCCAGGTCTCCTCATCTTTTACCTAAGGAACACCACTCGCTCCATACCTACTCTCATGTCACTAAGCCCAAGCATTACCTGCCCTCATTGCGGCTCACAGAACACCGGGCTTGATACATGCACAACATGCGGCACGCCCCGTCCTAATTCTAATATGAGGTCACTGCCATCCCAGGAGCCCCTTATCTCCTCCCCGGGCATGGAGGAGCAGCCACCTGATGTCCCGCCGGTCGTTCAGGCATCACCAATCGAGCACCCTCAACACCATTCACGCCTCCATCCCATTTTTTGGGGCAGAGGACGAACCTTGTTTGGCATTTTCATTACCAATACCTTTTTCACGATCTTGACCCTGGGGATCTATGCTTTTTGGGGACGCGTTCGAATTCGCCAATTCCTACACAGCCAAACCAGTTTTGCCAAAACCCGGTTTGCCTATCACGGAACAGGGAAAGAGCTCATGATGGGGTGGTCTAAGGCTTTTGTGGTTTTCGGGCTGCCCTATCTGGCACTCAGCATGATTCCCATCATATGGCCTCAATTCCCTGACTGGATTCCTAACCTGCTGGCCGGCGCACTGATTCTGTTCTTCATTCCCGTTGCCGTGGTGGGAGCCCATCGCTATCGCCTGAGCCGAACCTCTCTGAGAAACATACGTTTTTCCTTTCGTGGAAAATTCTGGGATTACTATAAAATCTGGACAGCCGGTTCTTTGCTGACTTTTCTGACATTCGGGCTCTACTATCCCATCTTCGAAAATACACGAAGACATTTTCTGGTTTCCCACACCTATTTTGGCACCCATCCGTTTCGGTACCATGGCACCGGAAAGGGCATGTGGATGATTTATGCCAAAACCATGGCAATGGTGCTATTGACCATTATGGGCCTGGTGGCCTTGAGCGCCGCCCCGGAGACACTCCCCCATATGCTCCACTGGACCCCCGACGAATGGCAGAAGACCCTCATGACCACCACATTTATTTTCGGCCTGGCCTCCTTTCTTCTTCCGTGGTGCTATCTGCAAGTGGCCAAGCAGCGATATATGTGGAATCATAGTGGTATTGGAGAAGCCGACTTTCGGTTTACCGCTTCAATTTGGAACCTCATGGAATTGCGGATTACCAATTTTTTTATGTTGATTCTGACTTTCGGCTGTGCTTGGGCGTGGGTCCAGGTTCGCAATCTGCAATTTCTGTATTACCATTTAAGCCTACCCGGTCCCGTGAACTTTCAGGACATTCAACAGGAAGCTCTGGATGCGTCCCCCACCGGTGAGGGCTTGGCGGGCTACTTTGATGCAGGATTTGATATAGGCTAGAGTCGCCTCAGCGAACAGCATTCAACACGTCCGTCACTTCTCAAATTTTTCCAGTTTAACCACCATTGCGTTTTTCATGAAGTCTCTCCAATGGCCCATCCAACTGAATGGAATGGCTCTTATTACGACGGTCAGTCGCCAATCCCTCACCATGTCCGATTGACGGTAGAAGAAACCGGGCTGACCCTGACATTGGCCGGTGGCACAACCCGTTTTTGGAGTTACCAGGAACTCCGTCAAACTCAGGGACGCTATTCGGGTGAGGAAGTCCGGCTGGAACGGGGCAGCGGTATCGGCGAAACCCTGGTTGTGCCCAACCCAAGAATTTTGCTGGCCATTCACCAAGAAGGAGGAACCCGCGCTTCCCATTTTCACCACCCCGGGGCTCGAGGGCGACGCGTCTTCTTAACGATCCTCGCGGCATTGGCTTGTGTGCCGGTGATCTATGGCATTTTTGCCTGGGGCATCCCAGGATTGGCAGGCCCCATCACCCAGGCAATTCCTGTGACCTGGGAAACCCGGCTCGGGGAATTTGTCTTACAGGAATTCACCAAAGACCAACCCATCTGTGACAATCCGGAACTCACCACCAGAATTGAAACGATCATGAAGACATTGACCAACCCCTTGACGCCGTCGCCTTATACGTTTCGCGTGACGGTGGTGGATAGTCCTGTGGTGAATGCCCTGGCTGCTCCGGGGGGAAATATTATCGTCTTTCGGGGATTACTGAAGGACACGGACAGTCCCGAGGAATTAGCCGGGGTGCTGGCTCACGAAATTCAGCATGTCCTGTTGCGACATGGCATGCGGCTCATCGTCCAACATATGTCCATGGCTTTTATCATCGCCGCTCTCAGTGGTGATGCCAGTGGCATGATCACTTACGGATTACAAGCCGCCCAGACGTTACAGACTCTTTCCTATGGTCGTGCGGCCGAACATCAGGCCGACGAAGAAGGCCTGGCCCTCCTCCAACAAGCACAGATTGATCCAAACGGCATGATGACGTTTTTTTCGAAGCTCAGTCAGGCGCAACCTGACAACTCACCCCTTCGCTATCTTTCCACCCATCCTTCGACAGAGGAACGGGTACGCCATTTGAAAGATTTGCTGCCTACCCATCACCCACAGATTCAACCTTTCCCATTCAAAGAAAACTGGGAACACATCCGCAGCCTGTGCGGTAACACCACATCCTCCACCCCATAAGGCTTCACCGTTAGATGATTATTCCTGCGTGTCGTTGTCAGGAATCTCTGATCAAGTGGACAGAATGGAATTCGAATTCAATCGCCCATTCGTCATGCCGGGAAGGGAAAAATAGGTGAGTGTCGTTTTCTATTATTACCCCAGAGTGCCGGCGGCCGGGGCAGTCATTTAATAATGATGGGAACGGCTTTATCCGTGGCCTACATTTTCCGAAAGGAAATGTGATCCTTATACTCCTGAATAGCCGCACCCAAGGCCTTCGTCCCTAAGGGAATATTAGCCTCCAACGCATCCTCAACCGCTGGATCGTCAATCACCACTTCATAGCGTTCGTGTTGATTGGTCAACACCATGCCCTTTTCCACTTGTCGGGGCATATAGATTTCCGTCCACACTTCTTTTTCAACCAAACACACATCCCGAAACCGTTCATACAACAACACCAGGCGTTCCTGATCCGTAATGATGAGTGGATTATTTTCCATCAGCCCCTCACTTTCTGCAATCTCTGCGGTGTACACATTCACATGATCCATGGTGTACATACCCAATTCTACCCGCACGATTCAAGGGCTCAAGAAGAACCTTGTCCAGACAGGTAGCTATATGTTCACCCCAGCCAGACCTCGGACTGTCACAACCTCGACTGGTGCTTACCAATCAATTCGCCTATCTGACAATAGCCTGAAGTTTTGAGCCTCAACCACCATTCCAGGGTGATGGAATCAAGGTCTCCGGACAGGACAGAGTGGGATTTGGAATAATCAGTGTACCCGAGATCTCCGGAGAACACGACTTGAGTCTACACCCGTGCCGCTTGTTGGAGAAACGCGAGCGAGGGGTCTTTAGGAGAAAGCGTGACTACCGGCCGGCCATCCATAAAATGATCGGTAACAAAACCCAACACACCGGATTGAAAGGGGAATAACCTCACTACCGCCACACGAGTTTCCTGCCGTTCTGAAAAGATCAATTGGAGATCCTGAGGAGATTGGGTAACCAGCGTTCGACGAAATGCCTGGTGAAGTGTTCGGCCTGCCTCCCTGGGAAGGGCTTCTTGTATGGACTTTCCCAGAAGATTCTCGCCGCCCAGCAAATGCTCGCAAGGAACTGGAAAAAAGCAATCTTCATAGATCCCCTTAAAGTCCCATCGAAAAATTTTATGAGGAAAAAATGAGGCTTGTTCCGGGCGAAAAATCTGGGCCAGAAAGGCTTCCCATGAAGTTTTTGACCACCGTGTCATAGACATGAAACCCTCCTTGGTTTCCATCCACTGGTCAAAACTGTAGGTCAAAAAGCCTTAAAAAATCAAGGGAAGTCATTCAGGTCAGGATGGTGAGCAGATCCGATGCAAGGGTCTTTCTTGAATCGTAGGCGAACAGGGTTTCAATACGTGAAGCCATGTTCTTTGGATTTTTGGATAAAAAACTGAACATCCGATTATTAGTGTTACTTCCCAAAGACAGTCACCCAGGGATCCTGCCCAAGAACCCAGAGATAAAAAAACGTACCCAACCAGCCGTGATAGAGGCCCAGGGGCCAGAGATTCCGATCACGGATATATAGGGGGATAAACACACACGCCAGAAGCCCCGTGGCTGCCATCAGCACCCAATCGAGGTAATGCACCAGGGTAAACAAGATAACCCCTGCAGACACTGCCACCCACCATCCATATTGAGGAAAGAGCCGAAAAAGATTCGCCACACCCAGAGCCTGCACCAGAAACTGTTGGAGAATACCCCATAAAGGATACAGCACTAACAAAAGCAGCATGTGTCCCTCCCAGAGCACTCTTCCGTTTATCACCCCATACCAGGCCATCGCAGCGGTCGCGACAATAAAAATCAGGGTAGGCCAGAAAAAGGCGGACGAAAGGTTTTTGGTTTGGAACCCCCATTTCATCCATCGGCTTGAGTCCTGCCGGACCTGCCACACGATGTAGCTTATCCAACACACGCTAGCCAGGACGATAAAGATTCCCTGGGCTCCAAGACTTTTAAAGACTACATGCAAAACGCCAGTAGCCAGGACCGCTCCAACTTCACACCATTGTGTCATTTGATTCCGTATTCGCTGTTTCATGAAGGTTCAATTCAGCTTTCATTTCTTAATTCCTTCAAAAATGGCGTGCACAGTCCCTCTGCTTGAATTTGATAACTCTGAGTAGGCCGGAATCCGTCAAGGAGATTTACGGTACCCCATGCCCGCCGCCGCCTGGGGTTTCGATGATCAATTGATCGCCAGCTTCGACGGTGAATGAGCATTTTCCGGACACCTCGTTTTCGGCACCCTTTTGCCTGAGACGGTTTCTTCCCGGTTGTCCGTATGCCCCGCCTGCCAGGCCATAGGGTCTGGTAACCCGCCGATCAGACAGTAGCGTAATTTCAGCAGATTGGAGAAATTCGTACGTTCGCACAATTCCATCCCCCCCTCGCTGTTGTCCCTTTCCCCCCGACCCCTCCCGTAACTCATAACGGGAAATTCGAAAAGGATAGGCATACTCTACCGCTTCCACCGGCGTATTCAGAGTATTGGTCATATGCGAGTGGCGACCGCTGGCTCCATGTGATTGATGCCCTGCGCCCATCCCGCCTCCGATGGTTTCGTAATAGGCAAAGGATCGGCTTTGGCGGTTATCCCATCCTCCGATGGTGACATTATTCATCGTGCCCTGGCTGGCGGCCGGAATGCGATCGGGACAGGCTTGCGCTAAGGCTCCCAGTAAAACATCCACGATTCGTTGAGACGTTTCCACATTCCCTGCCGCCACGGCCGCAGGCCGTCGGGCATTCACGAGCGTCCCTTCCGGCGCGATGATGTGAATGGGCCGCAAGCATCCGCTGTTAGCCGGAATATCCAATCCCAATACACAGCGAAAGACATAGGCCACCGCAGAAAGCGTAACCGGATAGACCGCATTGATACTGCCCGGTCGCTGCTGATCGGTTCCGGAAAAATCCACCGTGGCCTGCTCGCCATCAATCGTGATGGCCACCCGAATGGCAGCAGGCTCTTCTGAAAAGCCATCATTATCCAGGGTATCCTCAAATCGATAACGGCCATCCGGCAACCGGCCGATTAACTGACGGGTCAGGCGCTCGCTGTATCGAAGGAGGGCATCCATGTCAGCCACAAGGTTTGGCACACCAAACCGTTGGGCCAATCCCACCAGACGTTCAAGGCCGATCCGGTTGGCCGCTAACTGAGCCTGCAGATCACCGGACCGTTCCTCCGGAGTACGCACATTGGCCAGAAGGAGCCTCCACACGTCGTCATGTTTTTGACCTGCGACCATGAGTTTCACCGGCGGAATGATGAGGCCTTCCTGATAAATTTCCTGGGATAAGGGCATTGAGCCGGCCGACATCCCTCCGATATCGGCATGATGCGCGCGATTGGCCACAAAACCCAGAAGGGTAGACTCATGGTCCCCCGGTACGAAAATCGGAGAGACAACGGTTAGATCAGGGAGATGAGTGCCTCCTCGATAGGGATCATTCACCATGGCCACATCGCCGGGATGAAAGGTCATCGATTCCAGGCAGGCTCGAACGGAAAGCGGCATGGCTCCAAGATGCACAGGGATGTGTGCGGCCTGTGCCACGAGATTTCCTGAAGCATCGAATACGGCGCATGAAAAATCACAGCGCTCTTTAATGTTGGGCGAAAAGGCAGCCCGCTGCAGGCGAGCCCCCATTTCCTCGGCCACCGATACCAGCCGGTGTTTCATAATTTCAGTGCGAATAGGGTCATCCATCGGAGGTTCCGATATCAATCAGGATATTTGAGTAGACATCTATCTTGGCATAATCCCCAGGCCCCAGATACACGGTCGTATCGTCCATGACCAGAATCGCCGGCCCCGGGACTTCATGGCCCGGACGCAATTGATTGCCCTGATAATGGGGGACCTGCTGAATGCCCTCAGCCATTACCACCGGTCGTTCATCCAGTTTGGCGGCAATGGGATTCGACGGCCCCGATGGCTGCGTGGACATGATTGGCGGCGTAACCCGGCCGGTAGCCCGGACGCGTACGTTCACAATCTCAATCAAGGATTCTGGCTGACCATAGCCGTAACGGTCCTGATGTACCCGATCAAACTCCTTGCGGAATTGCGGGATAAGCGGCACCTCCAATTCAAAGGATTGTCCCACATACCGCACATCGACGGTTCGGGTAAGAATCGCCTGCTCGGGATGGATGCCTTCCCGTTTCAAGTCCTCTTCCCCACGGCAGACCAGTTCCCGGGTGTGCTGTTCGACGATTTCAAACAGGGTGTCCTCCGGCAGCATGACCGTCTGCACATAGTCCAACTGCACGTCAGCCGCCAGCATGCCCAGGGCCGAGAGTGTGGCGGCCATGGGTGAGACCAACACCTTAGGGACACCCAAGGCTCGTGCCAGGGCACATGCATGCAAGCCCCCCGCTCCCCCGAACGATACCAATACCGTCTCTCGCGGATCTTCCCCCCGTTCCACGGATATCACGCGAAGCGCCCGCTCCATATGCGCATTGGCAATCTGAATCATGCCCAAAGCCAGAATCTGCCGCTCATCCAAGCCAGGAAGGGGAGAAATCGCAATCTGTTTGCCCAAGGCATCGAAGGCCTGTTGAGCCGCCTCCACATGTAATTTCATCTGACCACCTAAAAACCCGTCGATGGGCAAACGCCCCAACACCACATGCGCATCCGTCACCGTCGGAATGGTTCCGCCTCGCCCGTAGCACACCGGACCCGGGTCGGCTCCCGCGCTCTGGGGTCCGACCCGAAGATTGCCCCCGGCATCGACCGTGGCCAAGGACCCCCCTCCGGACCCGACGGTATGGATATCAATGACAGGCACGCGAATGGGACACCCACCCACCTCCGCTTCCGTGGTGACCTGAATCCCTTCATTGACCAGAGCCACATCCGTGGACGTTCCTCCCATATCAAAAGTCAAAAGCCGGGAGAAGCCGGCCAGCCCGGCCAGATACCGCGCGCCGACCACCCCGCCTGCCGGCCCGGACAAAATCGAACGCACGCCATGGCCGCGGGCCTGAGCCACGGAAATGCGTCCCCCGTTGGATTGTAAAATATGAAACTCCGCCGGATTCATCTCCTGCTCCAAACGTCCCAAATAGGTGTCCAGGATCGGAGACACATAGGCATTCACCACGGTGGTACTCGTCCGTTCATATTCCCGGAACTCCGGCAACAATTCCGAAGAGGCCGTCACAAAAAAACCTTCCTCCCGCAACCGGTCCGTGACCCACCGTTCATGCGTCGGATTCACAAAGGAAAAGAGGAACGACACGGCCACGGACTGAATCGCGTGGCCTCTTAAGAATTCCACAATCGGCTCCAGACCAGCTTTTTCAAGAGGGGACACCGTATTTCCCTGAACATCGATCCGTTCACGCATCTCCAAACAACACTCACGGGGAACGAGAGGGTCGGGAATGGCAGGAAACAAATCATATAATGCGGGACGGTCCTGCCGTCCGATTTGCAGGATATCCCGGAAGCCTTCAGTCGTAATCAATGCCGTGCGCGCACCTTTTCGCTCCAAAATGGCGTTCGTGGCCACCGTAGACCCGTGAACAATGTGGCGATTGAGATGTTGAGGAAGTTGTGATAACCCTTGCATCACCGCTTTTGCAGGGTCGGCCGGGGTGGAGAGAATTTTAAACCGTTTCAGGGATTGATCGGAGGAGGAATAGATGACAAAGTCGGTAAAGGTCCCCCCGATATCAATACCCACCCACACATTTTGACTCGAATGGCCGGAAGTCGACATGAAAGACACTCTTCTTCAGGGAATGGAAGAAGAGCATACCGGATTATGCGCAAGGTTTGAAGAGCAGAACTAAATGGCATGTCAGAAATTTTTGTCACAGATTAACAGCGCAACATTCTTTAAGTTTTTAGCTATCCAATGTTGTCATCTGCTTAAAACCCCGGTTTACTTGAAACATAAATACAAGTCTACGCAGAATCATTCTTATTGGCATGATGGTAAAGGTCCCTTGACGCTAAAGGGACGAAATTAAATTGGTCTTCTTTAACTCTGGAATGGCTATGGATTTATCTACCATCTCAATTTTAAAGGTATCTTTAGCCATGTGATACTCCTCACAGCTAGGGCATAGAAACCCCATAAAAAAATCCTCAAACCAATTTCCAAGATACCACTCAGTCTGCATAGATATTTTCAGAAAATGGATTTTCCCTTTTTCTACAGAAAGGTGAAAAATATCCGGTTGCCCACTAATCCAATTATCACTCCGCTCAGTTTGAACCATATGATACCCTGGTCGGACAACAAGTCGGGTATATTGATTATTACCTAACAAAACCGTTTTGTACCCATTGAGCGTAACCCACGGCGTTGCAAGTGCTGCATAAGAGGCACTGGGACGATACAGATAAATGATCGCCTGAGATTCCTCCTCAGCAGACATGTGCTCAAACAAAGAAATCTCGGAACTATCCGATGGCTGGGAAAGCGAGGGCGCAGATTCACACCCGGCCAGGCACGTCCCCAATAAAACAGCAACCGTCAACCAGCTCAATAGACTGCAAATTCTGTCAAACAATTGCATTGGTATTTTTTATAGAAAAGTGAAAGGCAAGAAAAATCTATATAATCGGATAAAATATAAAACCTATGAATCTAAAGACAATGGAGGGAAAGGATTGCCTAGCGGCGGTTTTCAGGATAGAAGATCAGGAAGGGAAAAATATTCAGTCCCGTCGGTTTAATGACTACCCAGCTAAGGGGCAATGGCTTAACCCTTCGGCAGACCTTTTAGGGCCACGCGGCGGGGGCTTCCGCTGGCGTTATCCTGAATATTGAGCGTGGCATGGTGGCTACCCTGATCCGGCGGCGCAAATCCGACCTGAAGAGTGCAGGAATCGCCAGTACGCAACGCCACCCCGGCACACGTATTCTCCGCCACTGAAAAGGCACCCGCCCCATTGCCCGAAATTCCCACATCCACAATTTTGAGAAGGCCCAATCCGATGTTAGATAACCGAACCATTTTCGGAGATGAAAGGCCATACCTGGTATCGGCCTCAAAGACCAGGGCATCAGTACTGACACTTGGCAGAGGAATGGCCCCTCCCCCGCTCAATAACACCGACACCCCATCGGAGTTGGTACTTGCCGTGGCCAGATCGGGAAACTGATCCTGGTCGAAATCCTCCACGACCACGGCCGATGGAGTCGCTCCGACACCAAAATGTCCGGCTGAGGTAAAGAGGCCTTTTCCATTGCCCAAAAAGACGGACAAACTATTGGAATCACGATTGACGACCACTAGATCAAGCTCTTTGTCCCCATCGAAATCCCGGAAGATGGCTCCAACCGGTGCAAAACCCACTTTGATCGGTTCAAGTTCTGAGAAGGTTCCTCCCTCCCGCTGAAGCACAATACGAATCGTGTCAGAAAAGAGACTGGTCACGGCCAGGTCCACTAACCCGTCTTGGTTCAAATCAGCGCCTTGGATCGCGCTCAAGGTAAACCCGGGCTTGAGCACCTTATCGAGAGCAAAGGTCCCATTCCCGTTATTTTTCAGGATGGACACCAGGCCGTTAGGAGAACGCCAACTCGGTTGACTCCAGGTCACGACCAGGTCCGGCTTTCCATCACCGGTCATATCCTCAACCAGCACTCCGGTGGGAAACATGCCGTCCCGGTCTTCATTTTCATAGGGTACCGGTGACTGCAGACCTCCCTTCCCGTCATTCAACAGAACAGACAGATTGAATGGCGGGTAATAGCCAAATCGCCCGCTATTCACGGCCACAACATCACTCCACCCGTCTCCGTTGACATCCCGGGCCACCAAAAAGGTGGTGCCCTTCCCTGCACTCTGGCTCGCCGCTCTCTGAAACAAGCCCGTTCCGTCACCTTTCAGGACGGCCACTTGATCGGACCCGCTTAAGGCCAGCACGAGGTCGAGGACCCCATCACGATCCATATCCTCCGCAACCAGAGCCAAAGGAATTTTTCCGACGCCGAACGACACGGCCGATCGAAAGGTCCCATTCCCATTGCCCAGCAAGACCGATACGTCGTCGGACGTCCCATTGACGGTCGCAAGATCCGCAAACCCGTCCCCATTAAAGTCACCGGCCGTGATGGCTTGTGGAGCCCGGCCGACCGGATTGCTGGGAGTGGGGGTATACGTCAGGTTTTGTGCATAGCCGTGGGCAGGCAACCAGACAGTCCAGAACCCCAGTGCCCAGAGGCCAAACAGAACCTGAACTCCGGTCCGACGTGCCCTATTCATGGGAGACTCCGGAAAAATCCTTTTCCAACACGATTTCAATTTCCTCGCTTGAAGCTACACCACGATTTCGAAACCGGGCTGACCAATCAGGGTGCCCCTTAAGCGTCTGAAAAATACCTTTAATAATATCTGGTTTCACTCGGGTTTCCCAACTCTTGGCCCAGGCCAGTTCGTCTTCCTCTCCTTCATAATCTTCCGGAAAGGTCGCTTCCAGGGAAAACCGCAGGGTAAATGACTGTTCTTCATGGTGCATGCTCTTCTCCCTTTCAGTAGGGTGACCAGGGATGCCGTCTTACTCTTCAGACATTGTCACTCTGGGAATGAGTACCTATAATAGCTTTACCATTTCATTGAAAAGGAGGTCCAGAACCCATGCCGATTTTCGCATATAAGTGTCAGGGATGTGCACACAAATTTGAAATGATTGTCCATAGCTCTTCCACCCCGGAATGCCCAAAATGTCAGCACACTAAGCTGGAAAAACTATTAACGGCATTTGCCGTCGGCGGGACGGGGGGAGGCATGGACTTTTCAGGTGACGAAGGTGAGTGCGGAAGCTGTGGTGACCCCAGAGGTCCCGGCGCCTGCTCAATGAATTAATGTCCCCTGGGTGTTAGTGAATCTCCTACATAAAAGTTACGGGCTTTCAGGCATCCCATTTAAATGTTCATTCCCGTTGATGCCATCTTCTTCCGGATCAATCCACGTCTTCTCCGGAAATCCCAGGGAATCTTCTCCAACTCCATAAAACAGGGCATGGGCTGATAACAGATAGGTCATCCACCCAATAGTGCCGTCCACTTCAACGACCCGATAGTGGATATCCTTGGATTCAGGGAGGTCATCTTGTAACCCCGGCACCACCATCATCACACGATGCACGCTGATATGAGGAGAGATTTCCTGATCCGTTTCAGGATATCGAATGGCCATCATACCATTGGGAAGTAAACGGTTTTGGGTGAATGTTTTGGCTTCGAATGCGTAGGGATTGAGTTGTGAGTCACACGGGAGAGCCTGAGAGGGACAGGCCAGCAGGAAGAGAGACGAAACCGCAAAGATTAGTGGACCAGCTCTGAAGCCTCCCATAGAACACCTCCTTGTCGGGAATCTTCAAGACGATCTTTTACCCTATTCCTTTAATCGGTCACATCCGCATGAAAGTTAAGGAAAAATGCAAGAACACGCTCAGGCGAGACTCAAAAACGGTG
This sequence comes from Nitrospirales bacterium, assembly GCA_050248735.1. Taxonomy (GTDB): domain Bacteria; phylum Nitrospirota; class Nitrospiria; order Nitrospirales; family UBA8639; genus JACKFE01. The sequence goes on from JBFWRU010000004.1 coordinate 252,482, forward strand.
AAATTACGCAGAGATTTGAGAAAGTAGCGTATTACGGAAACGTGGCCCCGGTTTTTGTCCATCACCCAAAAAAGAGGTGCTATATAGGGATGATAGGGAGATAATCAGATTCGGCTCACTTGGAGGGAGCCACCAGTCTGAGATTATTCCGAACTGCCAAGCATGTCATCGATAAGCGGGCGATTCAGATCTTCACACCCTGGACAAATGAGGTCGAAAAAGGCTTCGTGGTCCGCTACATAATTTTTTTTATCAGCCAGTTTTTCTTCATGAATGAGATCGTAGCAGGTCGGACACAACATCATCAGGCCCCGCATTACCGATATGGTCTTTCTTCCTGAACTTCTTGAACTTTCTGACATTGGCCGAGACCTCCTCTCTGAAATGAAGCCGGTGGAGCCTGAACTCAGGACCACCCCCGCTGCTGAGCCAAAAGAAAGTCCTCCTGTTCCAAGTCAATGCCGCATACCGGGCATTCATACGGCTCCTCGACCGAAGGTACTCTCAAAGGAGTTTCCTGGGTCTTCCCTTGGCACACGTGATAGAACTTGCCCCGAGCATCCTCATCGTCCAGCACATCTGATTCATATTTGAGAATCATTTGACTTCCCTCTCTTAACTTTGCATTGTTTCGGTTATAACAAGGGACTATTTTCCCGAGCAATCCCTAATTCACCTGATTTCCGAACCAGCCGGGTACAGAATGGACTACTCTAAAGAGGACGGCATGAACCACTTACTCCCCCAATGTTCTGTCCCACAGAATCTCAATAACTCGACCCCATTCTCCTTTATCAGGCCGGAAAAGGGGAACAATTGGTTCAGACTCATAGTAAGCCTGACCATTGGGAACTTTCTTCTGTGGAGCATCGCCCCCTCTGACGGATGGAGTTTAGCCAGCGCCCCTCCCATCCCCGAAGCCTCAATCGACCTGCAACCCCTCACCTCTCATTCCTTTGAAAATCCCGTATTTTTCACCCCCTTCCCAGGAGACCCTTCACGGTTCATTGTGGTGGAGCAAGAAGGACGCCTGGTTTCTATTCTGGATGGGGAAGTACAAGAAAAGCCATTTTTAGATATCGGCGAGAAACTCTCCACCGGAGGCGAACGTGGCCTTTTGGGGTTGGCATTTCATCCTCAATTTTCTTCCAATGGACGGATCTTTGTGAATTACACTCGCCGGTCGGATGGGGCAACGGTGATAGCCGAGTACCAGGCACCACCACCTTCACCAATCGCCAATTCTCAGGAACGGATTCTAATCGTGATCCCTCAGCCATACAGTAACCATAATGGAGGCATGGTTGCCTTTGGTCCAGACCGGTATTTGTATATCGGGATGGGAGATGGAGGTTCGGGCGGGGATCCCAGTAACTATGCCCAGAACTCCCAGGAACTTCTAGGGAAATTCCTTCGGATCGACGTGGATCGATTTTCCCCCTATGCCATTCCCCCGGATAATCCCATGCTCCAGGGGACTGGAAAACCCGAAATTTTCGCATTGGGGCTCAGGAATCCCTGGCGGTTTTCCTTCGATCGGCAAACCGGAGACTTATGGGCAGGTGATGTGGGACAAAATACGTGGGAAGAAGTGAACATCATTCACAAGGGGAAAAATTACGGGTGGCGGCTCTTAGAAGGCCGGCATTGCTACAATCCCACATCCAATTGCGAATTGGCTCCAAGCTTAGTCTCTCCCGTAACCGAATACCGCCACGAACAGGGGCGGTGCTCGGTAACCGGAGGATATGTCTATCGGGGAAAACGCATACCGGCGTTAGAAGGAACTTATGTCTTCGGTGATTTTTGTTCCGGGGAAATTTGGGGATATCGGGACGGAGGGACGAGCTTGCTCACCGATACCGATTTGCAGATTTCGTCATTTGGCGAAGATTCGGAGGGTGAACTCTATGTGGTGGGCTATCAAGGCCGGATTCTGAAGATCGTTCCCAAGGCAGTTCGCCCCACCTCCTAAAATGAAAGGTTTTTTATTTTTACCTTCTTCTCACCTTATTCCTGTCTTTAAAACTTTTCCACCTTTCGGAACAGTTCGATTTCATCCAGGACTTTTCCCACCCCGTACACGACCGAAGTCAATGGATCCTCGACGGTAATGATGGGAAGATTGGTTTCTTCCTGAAATCTCGTGGCCAGACCGGGTAATAACGAGCCTCCGCCGGTAATCACCACCCCTTTATCAATAATATCTCCAGCCAACTCCGGAGGGGTATTCTCCAAAGCGGTTCGTAAAGCATTCACAATTGAGTGAATAGGATCTTCCAGAGCCTCTCGAATTTCCGAATCATTGACCACGACGGTTCTGGGAATCCCGGAAATCATATCCCGCCCCTTCACCATCATGGTTTTGGCCTGTTCCATGGGATAGGCAGATCCCACTTCAATTTTGACCCGTTCCGCCATATGCTCGCCGATCAACAGGTTATACCGTCGTTTGATATAGCTCAAGATCGCGTCATCCATCGAGTCACCGGCGACTTTCACCGATTCACTGCACACAATTCCGCCAAGAGAGATGACGGCAATATCGGTGGTTCCTCCGCCAATATCCACGACCATATTGCCTGACGGTTCGGTAATCGGCAGCCCCGCGCCAATCGCAGCCGCCACCGGCTCTTCAATGAGATACACTTCCCGGGCGCCGGCCTGGTGTGCGGATTCCCGTACCGCGCGTTGCTCCACTTCTGTGATCCGGGAAGGCACGCCGATGATACAACGTGGGCGGACAAACGCCCGACGGTTGTGGGATTTGGTAATAAAATATTCCAACATCCGCTCGGTCATGGCAAAATCGGCGATCACGCCTTCCTTAATAGGTCGGATGGCCACGATATTGCCTGGCGTCCGCCCAACCATTCGTTTGGCTTCAATCCCGACAGCCAACACCTGATTGGATTGTTTTTCTATCGCCACGACCGAAGGCTCACTGAGCGTAATCCCTTTTCCGCGGACGTACACCAGCGTCGTGGCCGTGCCTAAGTCAATGGCCAAATCACTTGAAAACCACCCTAAAATGCTGCTCAACCCTACCATGGGGCCCCCATATACAAAGACCGTTGATCAGAAACCTGTGGATATTGACTCACAATGAGTAATAGCTAGTGTTATCGGGAATCATTTTGCAAAAATAAAGGAATAACGCTGAAAAAGGAATGTACGAATCTCAAGCAGTCCTCGTCTCTTCCATGAAAGCAAGGTCCTTCGTTCAATCCACGGGGCAGCCCCAAGATAAACGAAAAGATTGTCCGAGGTGGGAAAGTTTTGCCGCAAAACCTGGAAATGGCCGCCAAAGGCTAGGCCATCACCGTTTGGATGTCAAGTGTTAGATGACGAAATCGTCAGGCACCGGCAACTTCCATCGGGTAGGCTCTTTCAGGGACTTCTTGTTCCAATTGTCGAGACACTTGCTCTCCATGAGGTCTATGGTATAAGTAGGAGGAATAAATCACAAGTATTTCCGTTTGCTTGACCATGGAGAAAGACCAACTGCTATCGTGTCAAAAAAAGTTTTACTCATTATTATATCCCTCGGTTTGATCGTCACCTACCTGGGCCTTCTCGCCAATGCCCGATGGGGGGACTCCACCGCTCCCGAAATCATTCTCGAACAGCCCTTTGAACAGGTTGGACCGACGACTCGGTTGGTTCTTCGCATCAAAGACGAAGAGACCGGGCTCCGTGATGTGTCCGTCCGCATTGTGCATAACTTGGAAACATTCGTCTTAAAGGAACAGCCTTTCCCTTCAGAAGGCACGTTCTCGGCAGCAGGCGGGAAGGAACGTGAATTTACCTTGGACCTCGTGCCGTATGAAAACCCCACGCTGCCACGCCGCCAGGGACAAGCCCAACTGATCGTCACCGCACGTGACTATTCCTGGCGCAATTGGTTTGAAGGAAATGCCCAACGGTTGGAAAAAGAATTCAGCCCTCAGTTCACGCCCCCACGCCTGGAGTTGCTTCAGCCACCGGCCACCATCGTTCAGGGGGGCACAGGCCTAATCCGATATCGGGTCGTACCGGAAGTGTCCAGGCATGGCGTCAAAATTGGACGGGCCTTTTTCCCGGGATTCCCGTCGCCGGATCAGGTAGGCATGTTTGCCCTCGTGGCGTTTCCCTATAATGCCCCTCCAACGACGCCGGTTCAACTCGTGGCGGATGACGGATATGGCAATTCAGCCTTGATGGATGTGGACTTTGCCGTCAAGCCCCAATTCTGGAGAACGCGACCCATTACGATCACGAACTCTTTCATTAATAAGACGGTACCGGCCATTCTCGCTCAGACACCGGAATTGGAAAATTTCGGAGACCCGCTCAAAAACTTCCTTCAAGTGAATGACAAACTACGGAAAATGAATAATAAAACCATCGCGGATCTCTCAAAAAAAAGCCGGCATGAACTGTTGTGGAAAGGGCCCTTTCGACAATTACCAGGGTCACAAGTTGAGGCCTCGTTCGCCGACCACCGCCAGTACACCTATAACGGACAAATTGTCGATGCTCAGGACCATCTGGGTTTTGACCTGGCGGTCACGAAACATTATCCGGTGGAAGCCTCCAACCACGGGATTGTGCTCTTTGCCGGCTATCTGGGAATTTACGGGAACACCGTCATTTTGGACCATGGGTATGGCCTCCTTTCCCTCTATGCCCATTTATCGGCCATCAATGTCAAAGAGGGAGAGTCAGTGACCATCGGACAAACCATTGGCCATTCCGGGACCACCGGACTGGCTGCCGGGGATCACCTGCACTTCAGCATGATTTTGCATGGAGAACAGATCAATCCAACGGAATGGTGGGATCCGTTCTGGGTGAAAACGCGAATTAAGGACAAGCTCGGACTTCCCTCACTCATTAAAGTCACAGACGAGGAGCCCAAACCTTCTCCACAGGCCATCGGCCCGACACCCCCTCCGACTCCCTAACGTGAAGAATCGCCCGACTCCCTCACTTCCGAGTTAGCATGACTCCTTTTCTCATTCAGTCTTTGAGGATATCCATTCATGGCTAAGCGCACACGTCCTCCCCAATTATCTTCTAATGGGAATGCCACGGCGGTCATTCCGGTTCCCCTCGACGAAACCACCAGACAACGATATCTCAACTATGCCTTGTCGGTTATCACCTCACGCGCCCTGCCTGATATCCGTGACGGATTGAAACCCGTTCAGCGACGCATATTGTTTTCCATGTTTCACAACCACCGATTGGTTCCTGATCGACCTCCCATTAAAAGCGCCAAGGTCGTCGGATCGGTGATCGGCGAATGGCATCCACACGGTGACGCCGCCGTGTATGAGGCCATGGCCCGCATGGCTCAACCCTGGTCTTTGCGCGCAACGCTGGTCGACGGCCATGGAAATTTCGGAAGCCAGGATGGCGATCCCCCGGCAGCCTATCGGTATACCGAGGCCCGCCTCACTCCCATAGCGCTGGAACTCCTGAATGAACTCAACAAAAACACCGTCGACTTCCAACCCAATTACGACGGCAAGGCGGAAGAACCTCTCGTACTTCCCGCACGGTTTCCCAATCTCTTAGTGAATGGATCCACCGGGATTGCGGTGGGAATGGCCACCAACATTCCCCCTCATAACCTTGGAGAAGTCGTAGAAGCGGCGGTGGCCCTGATTGAGGATCGCAATGCTTCGATTTCGGATCTGATGAAATCCTTGAAAGGACCGGATTTCCCCACTGGCGGAGAAATATTGAACAACCGGACCGAACTTCGGGAAATCTACGAAACCGGGCAAGGCTCAGTCCGGTTGCGGGGAGAATATGAGGTCAAGGATATTGGACAAGGCAAATCGGAAATTCTGATTACGTCGATCCCGTTCGCCGTGGACAAATCGACCATCGTGGAACGCATCGGCGAATTGATCGCCGCCCGAAAGATTCCACAGTTACTGGATGTCCGCGATGAGTCCACCACCGATGTCCGGGTGGCCCTGGAAACGCAAAAGGATGCCGACCCTCACCTGGCCATGGCCTACCTCTTCAAGAACACGCCGTTACAAAATAATTTTTCCGTCAATCTCACGTGCCTCGTGCCGGTGCCAGGGTCATTGGTTGCTCGGCCGGAGTGCATGAATCTCAAATCGATCCTGGAGCAATTCATCGAATTCCGATTTACGACCGTCACCCGGCGTTTCACCTATGACCTGCAGGTCCTGGAACGACGCATCCATATTTTGAACGGGTTCAAATTGATCTTTGACGCCCTCGACCAGGTCTTGAAGCTCATCCGTCAAAGCGAGGGGAAAGCGGATTCGGCTGAAAAACTTCGAGCGCGCTTCGGGTTGGATCAAGCCCAGACCGATGCCATTCTGGAAATTCCTATCTATAAGTTGTCCCGTACCGAAATCAAAAAGATGCTGGATGAACTGGCGGACAAGCAGAAGCAGGCCAAGGAATTGAAAACCCTGCTGGCCTCAAACGCCAGGCTGTGGGACATTGTAAAAACCGAATTACAGGAGGTCGCCACCACCTTCGGCGATAAACGTCGCAGCAAAATCGGACGGCGACAGACCGAGGAAATCGAGATTGATCCCGATGCCTTCCGGGTCAAAGAAGACGCCATCATTACGGTCTCCGCCGATGGCTGGATTCGTCGGGTGGGAGCTATTAAAGATCTTTCAAAGGCCCGGGTGCGAGAAGGCGACCGGCTCATGACGATTCTGGGAGGCAGCACATTTGATTCCGTCGTATTCTTTTCAAATTTTGGTAGTGCCTATACGATTCGGATCGGTGACATTCCCCCTGCCCGAAGTGGATTCGGGGACCCCGCGCAAAAACTCTTCAAATTCAAGGATGGAGAACGGGTGATCGGCGCCTGGAGTTTTGATCCTCGCGGTCTCGGACTCGCCTCCGGCACCAGGAGCCAGCTTGCTCTGTTTGACCAAAAGGGAAAACCCAGCGCCACCCCGTTACTCGAAGCCCTGGCTGTCACTTCGAGCGGCATGGGTCTCCGGTTTGATCTCACCCCCTATCAGGACCCCTCCACCAGACTGGGCCGTAAATTCTGCAGACTCAAGGAGGGTGAAGAAGTCGCAGGAATTGGAATCCTCACAGGGCCGCTGAAGCAGACCGCTGTGGCGGTGGCCTCGGCACGCGGTCGCGTGCTTTTGTGTAAAGCCGAGGAAGTGGCTCAACTTGCCGGACCGGGACGCGGAGTCATGGTATTGAAACTTGAAGCCAACGATAGAGTTATCGCTTTTTCACTATTATTCTCGAAAGACGATCAACTCACGTTACTCAAAGAAGACGGAGGCACACTGCCGCTTTCAACAAGAAAATATCAAATGGTCGGCCGGGGTGGAAAAGGCCATCCGATCATCAAACGCGGCCGATTGACAGGATTGGTTCCCCCGGAACTCATCGTCCCGGTTTTTCAAACGGAGGGTTCGGCTTAACATGAGCGGGACGCGGTTTATTTACCAAAAGAGGAAACTGTAATGGCGAAAACATACGATGCCAGTGACATCGTGATCTTAGAGGGTATTGAACCGGTCCGGCGGCGCCCCGCCATGTACATCGGCGGAACGGACAAAACCGGCTTGCATCATCTGGTCTGGGAAATCCTGGACAATGCCATTGACGAAGTCATTAATGGCTATGCCTCACAGATCACCGTTGAATTGGATAAATCCCGTACCGGCATTCGCCTGACCGACAACGGACGCGGCATCCCCGTGGACAAACATCCCACGCATAAAAAATCCGCGTTGGAAATTATCATGACCACGCTGCACGCCGGGGGAAAATTCGATTCGGGGAGCTATATCCATTCCGGTGGATTGCACGGAGTGGGCGCCTCTGTGGTGAATGCCCTCTCCAGCTATTTAGAAGTACAAGTGAAACGTGACGGCAAGGAGTGGGAACAAACATACCAGGCCGGAATGCCCAAGGGCCCCGTTAAAGCCAAAGGGGCGGCCAGAGGAACGGGAACGTCCGTCTATTTTCAGCCCGATGCCAAAATTTTCGGGAAGAATATCCAATTCGATCCTGCCTTATTACAGGAAACCCTGGATGCCAAAGCCTATTTGCATAAGGGGCTCAAACTCACATTCAAAGATGGAACCACCGGGGAAACCCATCAGTATCTTCATGAACAGGGCATTCAGGAGTTTTTGCGAAAACTGGTGTCCGACCGGGGCCGGAAGCCCACGGCGGATTTCGTGTTTTATCTGGAACGGCAAATAAAAAACGGAGGGACAGAAATCGATGCATCCGGACAAGGGCTCGGTATGGAAGTTGCCCTTCAATGGACCGACGAGCCGGCAGAGTTTGTCAAAAGCTATGTGAACGGCGTGGCCACTCCGAATGGAGGCACCCACGAATTAGGACTGCGTTCAGGGATTGTGAAAGCCGTGAGAAATTACCTTGAGACTCACAACCTCATCCCCAAGGGTCTCTCTCTTCAGGCGGAAGATATTCGTGAGGGGCTTTCCGCCGTCTTAAGTGCCCTGGTCTTGCAACCCCAATTCCAGGGACAGACCAAAGAACGCTTGAATAATCCGGAAGTACAGGGGCAGGTGGATAATATCGTCCGCCCGGCTTTGGAGACCTATTTAAACGGAAACCCCAGTATTGCCGATACGTTGGTCGGCCGGATGATCCTGGCCGCTCGCGCCAGGGAAGCCTCACGGGAAGCCTCCAAAGCCGTCATGCGCAAATCGGCAATCAGTCACCGTCTGAATCTTCCAGGGAAATTGGCCGACTGTCAGAGCACCGATCCCAGCATCAGTGAATTATTTATCGTCGAAGGCGATTCTGCAGGAGGCACAGCCAAGCAAGGGCGTGACCTGAAAAATCAGGCCATTCTGCCGATTCGTGGAAAAGTCCTGAACACCGAAGATCTGACATTGGCGAAAGTGGTGGAGAATAAAGAACTCGCCGATGTGGTGAAGGTCTTAGGGTGTAGTATCGGGAAAGATTTCGATCTCAAAAAGCTTCGCTATCATAAAATTATTCTGTTGATGGATGCGGATATTGACGGATACCATATCAGCACACTCATGCTCACATTTTTCTTTAGACATATGCCGGACCTGATTCGTCACGGTCATGTGTATATTGCCCAACCTCCCCTCTATCGAATTGAAATCGGGAAAGAGGTTCAATGGGCCGGCTCCGATGAAGAAAAAAGTCGAATCGTATCGGAGGCTCGCGCCAACGCCAATCCCACCATCAGCCGCTTTAAAGGACTGGGCGAAATGTTCCCGCAACAATTGAAAGAGACCACGTTAAATCCTGCGACACGCCGGCTCCTAAAAGTCGAGTTGATGAATGAACTGGAAACCGACCGAACATTTCGGGATCTGATGGGTAAACGGACGGAAGCCCGCTATGAATTTTTGATGGCCAATGCCGGCGCCGTAGATAATTTGGATGTGTAGGTCTGCCCGATGGTACACTCTTCTCCATGAATCCCGAGCAGAATCCCCCTGACACTCTTTCCTCTTTGGAACAAGTCACACAGTATCATCACCAAACCAAACACCAGTTCAATCAATACGCCCGTTCTTTAGGGTATCTGGACTGGGCCAATCAACCCAACCCATTTCGCCGGTATGAAGGCGCACCTCTGGTCAAACTTCCCATGTTATCGATGGAAGAGGAGCCGGTCTCACCTTCATATGAAGCCATATTTTTCCCTGAAACGATTCCAACCCAACCACGCACCCTTCATACGCTTTCGCGTTTTTTTGAATATGCCCTGTCCCTGACGGCCTGGAAAGAATACGGGGGCACGCGTTGGGCCTTGCGCAGCAACCCATCCAGCGGAAATCTTCATCCAACCGAAGGCTATCTCTTGATCGGTCCCGTACCCGGCCTTGAAATGGAGAGTGGCTTATATCATTATGCTGCCAAGGAACATGCGCTCGAACATCGATGGCAGATTGAACCAGGCACGGCCTCTGACATGTTCCAGCACCTTTCCCCTGGCACTTTTCTTGTGGGGCTTTCCTCTATTCATTGGCGTGAAGCCTGGAAATATGGCGAGCGGGCCTTTCGGTATTGCCAACATGATACGGGCCATGCCCTGGGTACACTGCGAATTGCCGCCGCAACCCTAGGCTGGAATTTGCGCCTTCTTGAAGGCATGTCCGATGACACCATCAGTAGACTTCTCGGCCTTTCCCGGAAGCAGGATTTCGAGGGAGTGGAGCAGGAATATCCTGAATTATTGGCGGTCGTATGGCCACACAAGGAACCGGCTCCACCTTTCATTGAAATTATTCAGTCACTTTCCCTGCCTGAACTGTTTGACAAAGGTCAATGGAAAGGTCGGGCCAATCGCTTAAGTAAGGACCAGCCCATTGTTTGGGACATCATTGATGTGGTCACTGAAGCCACCTGGAAACACGACGATACGACTAATGGTTTTCATGGTGATCCGGCTTCCTCTCCTCAAAAGCATCCCGATCTCACCATAGGGCCAAGCAAAACAAACCTCAGTGAGCCCACTGCTCCTTCTGCCGGCCACATAATTCATCAACGCCGAAGTGCCGTCGATTTTGACGGGCAAACCAGTATTTCAGCAGACCGGTTTTTCATCATGCTGGACAGGATTCTCCCTCGTGCAGGTCGGCCGCTCCCGGAACGGCCGATGCCCTGGGATGCATTGCCCTGGGATCCAACCGTTCATCTAGCCCTGTTTGTTCACCGGATTGATGGCTTGGAACCTGGACTCTACTGGTTCAATCGTTTTCCCGAGAACCGCTCTCTTTCCATTTTTCAAGCAGAGATGCACTCTCATTTTCAATGGACCCGCCCCCCCGGTTGTCCAGACAACCTCCCTCTTTTTCTTCTGGAAGCCGGAAACGCCCAGAAACTGGCTAAACAGCTCAGCTGCGGACAGGACATCGCCGGCGATAGTGCGTTTTCCCTGGGCATGATCGCCGAATTTGATACCCCGTTAAGACACTTCGGCCCCTGGTTTTACAAACGATTGTTTTGGGAAACAGGACTCGTCGGTCAAGTCCTTTATCTGGAAGCTGAAGCCGCCGGAGTTCGGGCTACGGGTATCGGCTGTTTTTTTGATAATCCGGTTCATGAAGTCCTGGGGTTTCACCCGAAGACCACATGGCAATCTCTTTATCACTTCACCATGGGTGGCCCCATTGATGACGGGCGGTTAACGACCCTTCCGCCCTATGGAATCCATGTGTCTTAGTATCCACCGATGAAGCAATATTCTCCCCTCCCACGCGGGTTTTACGAAAAACCGACACTCCAAGTTGCTCGGGACCTACTGGGCAAACATCTCATGCGACAGACACCAGGCGGGGTGATTCAGACCAAAATTGTGGATGTCGAAGCCTATGTGGGCCCACAGGATAAAGCCTGTCATGCCTCTAAGGGGCGAACCAAACGAACGGAGGTGATGTTCGGTCCGGCCGGATATACCTACGTGTATATGATCTATGGGATGTACCATTGTCTGAATTTCGTCACGGAGAAGGTCGATTACCCTGCCGCCATATTGATTCGAGGCCTAGAAATCGTCGAAAACAATGCGCCTTCCGACACCCCTCTCACCCGCATTGATGGACCAGGACGAGTGTGCCGTTTTCTAGACCTTGACCGCACACACAATGTGTTGGATGCCACGAGGAAAGAAATTATCTGGGTTGAAGACCGGGGCATCTCCATCCCAGAGACCAAGATTCATGCTCTACCCAGAATCGGAGTGGATTATGCCGGGGAATGGGCAAAAAAACTTTGGCGATTTTGCCTCCCTGCGCCAACCTCTCCCAGGAAACGTAGAACCACGCGTGGCTAAAGAGGTAATCCCTAAACCCTCACGTCAGCTGTCCTCCAGACAAACCTTTCCCGTCCGTTTTTCATCATCTTGAACAACCATGACCGTCTACGTTACCCTAGACCGACAGAAACCTGTAGGCACCATTGCGTACGCAACAATGACAAGGGCCTATCATTATTTCATGAACAATTAAGGAGGCAATAGAATGGGTAATCCTCTCGATACCATTTCCGGCACCATTACGGCGGGCTTTGTCCTGACCGTCGTACTCTATGTCCTAGTCAAAGCCCTAGTTTAGGGCTTTACCGCCAACCGGATGAATCACGACACACTATTAATCACTTGACTGAAACGAGGGATCTATTATGGAAAGTTTATTGGCGTGGGGACATTTCCTCGCGGGCATTACCTGGATTGGGATTTTGTATTATTTTAATTTCATCCAAGTGCCGTTTTTAAAAGCCGTCACACCGGAAACCAAGGCCGAAGCCTTTAAACACCTGGTGCCCAATGCGCTCTGGTGGTTTCGCTGGGGGGCTCTGTTCACCTGGATATTCGGCGCCGCTTTATTGATGAATCAACATCGAATGGGAAGTGCCTTTTTACTGCAAGGACCGGATGCCGTCATTGGCATGGGAGCCTGGCTGGGAACCATCATGTTGCTGAACGTCTGGGGAATTATTTGGCCCAATCAGAAAAAGGTGCTCGGCCTCAAGGAAGCCACCCCGGAGGAAAAAGCCAAAGCCGGGCGTATGGCCCTGTTGGCCTCCCGCACGAATACCATGCTGTCCATCCCCATGCTGTTCTTCATGGCCAATTCCGGCCATGCTTCGGGATTGTTCTAAACCTCCCAGACTAGACTCTTCAACCGATCAGAACCAAAAGGCGGGGTAACTGAACCCCGCCTTTTGGTTTTCTATAAATCACTGATGAGCAACCTCAGCCCTGGCAACTCCATTTCTTTTTAAATGCTTCAATCATCTCCCGGGCATCCTTCCAACCGCCTAAGATAGGCAAACGGGCATTGGGATCTTTTTCAACCCCATTGTTGTAGGCTTCAAGACTTTTCTCTAACCATTCGCACGCCAAAAATTTTTCCCCTTGGATCCCGTATACGCTTGCAATCCCAAAATACGATTTAGTGAGTCCCATGAAATCATGTTGATGATCATAGATTTGAGCAGCCTTTTCAAAATACCCCTTGGATAATTCCATCCTTTCTGAAAAAGTAAATTTGCCCTCAAGGTGCCCTTGATTAGGAGGTGTTGAAACTCCAGAATTTTTGTATAAATTTCCGAAAGTATGATAAGCTTCGGCCATCCCACCTTCATCATTCTTTTCCTTAAAGGTTTCCAGAGCTTCCATTGTAATCCTTTCTGCGGGGATAAACCGATTTTGGGACATCAGTTGATAGGAGTAATTCAGCATTTTCCATGGATCAGAGGTAAATGGAATTCCAAAGGCTAAGCACCCCTTTAAGCAAATAAGGAGCCCCCCTAAAACTACCGTTTTGGTCAGATTCAGAAAATTTCGCAGACAGCCCCTCCTGTCCCTCAGAATGTGAAAAAGTAAAAATTAATTAAAAATTCCTCATAGTTAGATAGAAGAGTAAATACCTCCAATTAGTCTCAGGAAACGAGCTAGTTAATCATTATTTTATTCCTGGACTACAATATGGGTGTCTGTTTCCTCCACCCCGGGAATGGTGTGAATTTTGGTCATGATGAGATTGGCTAACGCCCGATCATCTGAGGCATTCACCAGCCCGAAAATATCCGGATGACCAAAACAGGCATGCGCCTGTTCCACTCCCGGCAGGGCTTTGAGGGTTTCCAAAACATCTTGGGTTTTTCCCGCTTTGACTTTCAACAACAGGTACGCTTTGGCTGCCATAAAATCCTCCTTGATGAACATAGGTCAGGGTATTGCCATTCACGATAAAAAGGATCGTGCCATAGATCAGGGTAATTAGTCTTGCCCTTTCAGATCGAGACAAGAATGAATTTTTACCATAGACGACAGAGCGCTTCCATGCCCCGGATTCCTTCTCTTGAAAAACTCATTCAGCCGATAAGGTTGCGGATGTTCCGCCCCTCTCAGGTAGGATGAACCATGGCATTCATTCCTATGCTGTCCAACCTATAGGAAAATCTTGTGTCTCGTATTGTTTCTTTGATTCCCAGCGGAACTGAAATGGTCTGTGCCTTGGGTAGCGGCTCCCAACTCGTTGGCCGTTCACACGAATGCGATTTTCCTCCCGATATTCGACACCTGCCTATTTGTACGACATCCACGGTGAATTGTGAAGGGAACAGCCAAACCATTCATGACCAGGTTTCTCAACGTCTCCGGCAAACCCTTTCCCTTTATGAGGTTCTGATTGACCTGGTGAAGGACTTACAACCGGATGTCATTGTGACTCAAACCCAATGCAAAGTGTGCGCCGTCAGTACCGAAGAAGTTCAGCGGAGTCTCCACAATTGGGGGAGATCATCCCCCACCTTGATTTCATTGGGAGCACAGGATTTATCAGGGGTCTGGGAGGACATCACCCGAGTGGCGGAAGGTATCGGACAACGGGCTAGCGGACAGAGGCTGTTGGAAACAGCGCATCACCGAATCGATGAAATCTCCCAACGCTTGCAACAGGAAACCACGACCCCTTTAGTGGCCTGCATTGAATGGATAGACCCGCTCATGGCTGCAGGCAACTGGGTTCCCGAACTCGTAGAATTAGCGGGCGGACGGTCGATGTTCGGCGAAGCCGGGGCCCATGCTCCCTGGATCACCTGGGAGGCTCTCCTTCAAGCCGACCCCGAAGTCATTCTTCTCATGCCCTGCGGATTTTCCATTTCTCGAATTCAGCAGGAATTTTCCACACTGACCGGTCTTGCTGATTGGGACAAGTTACGAGCCGTCCAGACGGGGAAAGTGTATTTGACAGATGGCAATCAATATTTCAACCGGCCGGGACCACGATTGGTTGAGTCTTTGGAAATATTAGCTGAGATTTTTCACCCGGACATTTTTCATTTTGGTCACCAAGGGCAAGGTTGGAAGTTGGCCGCTCCTCTCCCCTAAGGATGTTCATTCGATTGACCGGGCCATGGCGAACATGCTAGATAGTAACTATTCCTAAACAGGAACTATATGAATTATACCTTATCTCACATTCAAGAGAAGTTCCGGGCACGGGGCCTCAAGAGCACACCACAGCGGACGGCTATTTATCAGGCATTAAGCCACAGCACAGCCCATCCCACGGCGGAGGAACTTTATGCGGAAGTCTCTCCCCGCTATCCCATGCTTTCCCTGAACACCGTGTATTACACCTTAGGTGTGCTGCAGAAAGCCGGACTCATTCAGGAAGTGAACGTGGGTCATAATCGAGCCAGATTTGATGCCAACCTCACTCCACATCATCATCTGATCTGCCAGGGCTGTCACGTCATTGTTGATGTCATGGATAACCGGCTGAATCATTTGGCCCCACCGCATGGGCTCCCCTCTGATTTTGTCATCACCGATCACCAAGTAGCGTTTCGCGGATATTGCGGACGCTGTAATCAAGCAGTATCAACCACTACTTATCCGGGGTCTTCCCCGTTATCTACAGGAGGAACAGATGGGAAAAAGTCTCAAAGGGACGAAAAGCCACGACAATCTCAAAGCCGCATTCGCCGGCGAGTCTCAAGCTAACCGCCGATATCTTTACTTCGCCCGACGCGCTGATATTGAGGGCTATCCTGATGTCGGTGGTTTATTTCGCGATACGTCCGAAGCCGAAACCGGTCATGCCTTCGGCCATTTGGACTTTTTGAAAGAAGTGGGTGACCCTGCCACCGGAGTGCCCATCGGCAATACCGAGGCTAATTTGAAAGCCGCGATTGAAGGTGAAACCTACGAATACACCCAAATGTACCCCGGGATGGCCAAAACGGCCCGAGAGGAAAACTTTGAGGAGTTGGCAGAATGGTTTGAAACCCTGGCCAAGGCCGAACGGTCTCATGCCAATCGCTTTACCAAGGGTTTGGAATCCCTGAAACAGGTCTAATAGCATTGTTGGCAGCCAAGACCGGTGATCACCGGTCTTGGCTGTACTTTCCTTTATTTTTAGCTTTTACCCTCAATGCAACACTTCGATCTCATCACCCCGGGGTGGACCCGGTCGCATTTAGAAAAGGAGACAACCCGGGTATTTGATATTTGCGACGGGTGTCGTCGCTGCTTCAACCTGTGCCCCTCTTTTACCACACTGATCGACCGCCTGGATGACTACGAGAGCGACTTAACCAAGTTTACCGGCCAGGATTTCACCAAAATTGAGCAGGAATGCTATTACTGCAAATTGTGCTTCAACCATTGTCCTTATTCGCCCCCTCATCAATATGCTTTGGACTTTCCGCGTCTCATGGCCGCCTGGAAAAAACAACGGGCAAATGATGGAGGCATGAGCATTCGGGATAAACTCCTGGTTCAGACTGACGTAATGGGGAAAATCGGAAATCTGACAGCGCCACTGACCAATTGGGTTCTGCGAACACCATGGATCCGTGGTCTGATGGAGAGAGTCCTCGGGATCCACCGGAAACGGAATATCCTTCCATTCCAATCCGAAACCTTTACCCAGTGGTGGGGCAAAAATCAATCGCCCTCAACCAACAGATCAAAGACCGGAAAAGTGGTCTTTTTCCCCAGCTGTCTGGTGACCTACCAAATCCCTGATATCGGAAAGGCCGCCATTCAAGTCCTTGAGAAAAACGGGATTGAGGTGATCGTGCCAACCGGACAACAATGCTGCGGCATGCCCCGCTTTGATCTCGGCGACACTGACGGGATGATCCAGGCTGCTGAGCACCATTTACAGCTCTTTCGTCCTTACCTAGCACAGGGCTATGACATCGTGATACCAGCCCCCAGCTGCAGTTTAATGTTTAAACGGGAATATCCTTACCTGAGTAATACCCCGGAAATGAAACAGCTGGCTGAACGTACCTTTGATCTATGTGAATATCTTATGCGACTCAAACGAGAGAATCGCCTTTCACTCGACTTTCCCAACAATCCTGGCAAGGTCGCCTATCAAATCCCCTGCCATTTGCGGGACCAAAATATCGGCTTTAAATCCAAGGATCTGATGGAACTTACCGGAGCCACAGTGCATCTCATCGAAAAATGCTCAGGGCATGATGGTGCCTGGAGCGCCAAAACCGAGTTCTTTGATCTTTCCATGAAGATAGCCAAAAAAGCGGTGCGAGACATTGAAGACGGAGGATTCCAGATTGTGGCGTCAGACTGTCCATTGTCAGCTTTGCAGCTCGATCAAGCTCTTGGGTCTCAGAAACCTCAATCGGCCCTTCATCCCATCCAGGTCGTTCGTAACGCGTATGGATTAACTCCATGAATAAACTTGAACCTCAAGACTTATTGTCGGCAGCGGATTACGAAAAGAATCGATCGGACATTCGTCAAAGAATTATCGCATTAAAAAAACGCCGACGCATTGGTGTTGGGAATTTTGTGACCCTGGTGTTTGAAAATCGTGAGACCGTCCTCTGGCAAATTCAGGAAATGATCCGAGCCGAACGGATCTTTGAACCTCTGAAAATCCAGGAAGAGCTGGATGTCTACAATGCTTTGTTGCCAAACCCCGGTGAGTTACATGCCACTCTGTTCATTGAAATAACTGATATGGATAAAATCCAGGAACTCTTGGATTCCTTTCAAGGGATTGATGGGCCCAATACCTTAGCCCTGAAAGTCGGAGACCAAAGTATTTTCGGATCATTCGAGGGCGGCCATAGCAAGGAAGATAAGATCAGCGCGGTGCATTTTGTTCGATTTTCCACAACTCCTCAATTCAGGACCCACTTGGCCCAATTTGACATCCCGGCTTTTGTGGCTATCTCTCATAGTAATTACGGAGTTGAAACCCCGGTTCCTCTTGAAATGCGACGTGAATGGCTGAATGACCTACAATCCTGACTCCTTTCTACCTGTCGATCAGAAAGGCAAATTGACAACCTTCAAAGTTGTGCTTTAGAATATGAATTCAACTAAAAGTACCTTTCAACCGATTGAAAGGAAAGAGAAACTTAGAACATCCCTCATAAAAAAGGAGAATGCACACATGGTAACAATCACCTCCATTGCGGAAGAAAAAATCAAAGAGTTAATAAAAGAAGAGGATAATGCAGTCGGCCTTCGAATTTATGTGAAAGGCGGCGGCTGCAGCGGTTACCAATATGGGATGTCGTTTGAAGATAAGACCAGCGATGATGACACCATTATTGAAAAGGGTAGCGTGAAAGTAATCGTTGACTCCCAAAGCGCCCCCATGTTGAACGGCGCCGAGGTGGATTATGTGGATAGCCTTCAAGGATCCGGCTTTGCCATTAAGAATCCACAGGCCAAATCCACCTGCGGATGTGGCAGCTCATTCAGCACCTAACTCTTTCGTGAATCGTGCGTCAAAGGGCTGGACTTGGTTTTGAAGGAATCCAAGTTTCAGCCCTTTGTGTTTTCTCCCCCAACCTACTATGGCTAAAGCAACATTGACCAAACGCCTGGAATTCTGTGCTTCCCACCGTTATCACAATGCACAGTGGGATGAAGCCAAAAACCGTGACGTCTTCGGCCCCTGCAACAACGTCAATACCCATGGACACAATTATTTACTTGAAGTGACCCTTCAGGGAGAGATTGATTCTGTCACCGGCATGATCATTAATCTCTACGATCTGAAAATTATTCTTAACAATATCCTGGAACAATTCGATCATAAAAATCTGAATCTGGACATGCCTTTTTTTACAAATAGAATTCCAACCACGGAAAATTTGGCACGGACATTATGGGATATCTTACAGCACAACCCTGATCTGCCTCATTTGGATACCCTTCGCCTTTATGAAGACGAATCCCTCTATGCCGAAGTGACTACTGCCAATGATTGGGAGAACTCCCATGGAGCAGAAGGTATGCCTAGCGTGCTTATTGCCAGACGTTATCAATTTTCTGCCATCAATTTCTCTATAAGTGGTCAAGGAAGAGGGCATAATTATGAAATGTGGGTTTCTCTGAAAGGGCCTATTCCTGAAGATACCGGACAGGTAATTAATCTTCATAAATTAGATGACCTGGTTCACAAACATCTCCTTTCCCGCCTGGACCAGCAAGATCTCAGCCGTGACCCGACCTTATCAGGCGGTTTAGTGACTGATTCTTCCCTCTCAAGCATGGCATGGAACATTCTTGCTCCAAAGCTGAACTCCCCCCCAGTACTCATTCAACTTTCTATCAGCCAAAAGGAAGGGACTCTGGCCTCAACCGCTTCCTCATGATTCCTACCTCCTCTCACTTATTGACACATGAGTCCATCTCAGTGCGCCACTTCTCAACCAAAATGAATGGCCCTCGCTTTTAGAATTTCTCGAATTCAACGGAACGGGTATGGTAGGAAATCAGTTTTGAGGAGAAAAAAACTGGTCAATCAAGGCAATAAGTTCGCTGGACTCCAGCTTACCTTCTTTGGTCAACAGCAGGGTCCCATTTGCATAGAAATGGGTTGTCGGATAGGTTTCAAATTGATGAAGTTTTTTGATTGCCCGGCAACGACCGGGCACATGCATTTTCGCCTTTCCGAATCGAATGCTTGGGAACTGTTCTGCCGCCTCTTCGAGAATCGGATCATAGGCCTTACAGGGCTCACATGTCGCCAAACCATACACCACTATAGCAGCGGTGGCTTGAGTAAATCCTTCATAGTTTTCGTCCCTCACATCTTCAAGCATATGGCGTCGATGCCTCACTGGTAAAATCAAAAACGCCAGATGGCCCGAAAAAGATCCACCTGGCGTTCTGCGTTTTTTAATTACAATCCGGTTAATTCAAGTTTTTTAAGGCGGCTAAAATCTCCTGATCGTCCCGAGCCGTCTTTATTTCCTGCACCTTTACATAGGCGACTTTTCCATTTTTATCAACAATGACGGTCGCCCGCTTGGAACAGTTCAACGGTTCAAAATACAATCCATACGACTTGGATACGGTTCGATGCATATCCGCCAATAATTGATGAGTTAGATCCAAAGAATCTGCCCAGGCCTTATGAGAAAAGAAACTATCACAGCTAATCCCGAAAACCACGGCGTTGGCCGACTCAAAATTGGGAAAATCATTAGTCAGACATTTATTTTCCCCCGTACACACCGGGCTCCAGTCTAAAGGATAAAATGCCAAGACGACGTTCTTTTTCCCTTTGAAATCACTCAATTTGATATCTTTTTGGTCCTGATCCTTCAGGGTAAAATCCGGGGCGGTATCCCCCACTTTGATTTCTGCAGCAACATCTGTGGACATGTATCACTCCTTCCTTTTTGGGAATTAAACGATCAACAAAAAAGTACGTTTGCAGCTTTGGTGGTACCATGGGGCGAAAAAGTTTGTCAATCTATCCAAAGACCTACCAATGCTGGCGTTGACAAATCCTCATCCGGTCAAGGGAAGGCTGAAACGCATCAAAACACCAAATTCCATAGGCCTTTGCATCTCATCAGCTTCCTTGTCATTTGTTCAATCTCGGAGTATCGTAGAAGAAAGGGCGAATCCACCATTCCTCACATGCACTGATCATTTTTCCGTGTCATTCCTCTACCGTATATTTCCATGATTAATCTTCGTGTATTCGGGACCAGGATAAAAAACTGGTCCTGGCTTCGTATTATCTCGGTGACGGTTTTTTTAGGATTCTGCCTCGGAGCGGGCGGACTGGCAGGTATCTTATGGATCGCAACCCGGGACCTGCCCACCTTCGAATCGTTCCAAGATTACCATCCGAGCCTGGTCTCTCGGGTCTACGCTGACAACGGGGACATCATTGGCCAATTTTTTATTGAACGACGTCTCTATACTCCTATCGATCAAATCCCCCAAACCCTGACACAGGCTGTCATTGCCACTGAAGACTCCAGATTTTTTGAACACCCTGGCCTGGATATCGTTGGAATCGGAAGAGCAGCCTGGACCAACTTCAAAAAGGGTGGGCGTTTTCAGGGTGCCAGTACGATTACCCAGCAATTAGCCCGGGCTTTGTTTCTCACACCGGAACGCACCTATCAACGAAAAATTAAAGAGCTTATTCTGGCTATTAAAATGGAATGGGTATTGACGAAGGATCAAATTCTAGAAATGTATCTCAATCAAATTTATTTTGGCCATGGAGCCTATGGTGTCGGGGCTGCCTCGCAGACCTATTTTGATAAACACGTGAGTCAATTAACCCTACCGGAAGCGGCTTTTTTGGCCGGTCTTCCCAAGGCTCCCAATACCTATTCTCCCTATCGTAATCCCGAACTGGCGAAGGCCCGTAAAGAATTAGTCTTGCAACGAATGGTGGAATCCAACTTCCTTTCAGCTGAAAAAGCCCAAACGGCCAAAGACACCATGCTGACGTTCCGACAACAATCCTTGGAACCGATCGCTTCGTATTTTTTGGAGGAAGTACGGCAACACCTTGTGGAACGTTATGGAGAAACGTTGGTGTATAGGGGAGGGCTTCAAGTTTACACCACCCTGAACATTCCTATGCAAAAATTTGCGGAGCAAGCCGTCCAGAAAGGCCTTCGTGAGTTGGATAAACGACAGGGCTGGCGTGGCCCCATGGGCCATGTGCAAATGACAAAAGACCTCACGACGCCGGAAGATTTTCCTGAGCTCAAGAATCCCCACTCGGCTTTTATTAATAATCTTTACCGCGCATTGGTTACCAAGGTCACAACAAAGGAAGTCTCTGTCCTCATCGGCAATACGTATAAGGGTACTATCGCCTTGGAAGATATGACGTGGGCACGCCGCAGACTGGCCAAATCCAACGACGTGTCCAACGCGACCGTGAAAGAAGGGGCTACTCCCCCACAACTATTCAAGGTGGGGGATATCATCGAAGTCTTCCCCAAAAAAGGCAACCTGGAATCGGGGCAATTTGTTTTAGAACAAACCCCTATCGTCGAAGGAGCCCTTACCGCTATTGACCCCCGAACCGGCGCTATTCTAGCCATGGTGGGCGGATACGATTATAACCGGAGTCAATTCAACCGAGCGGTCATCGCACGACGACAACCCGGATCTGCATTTAAACCCCTGATTTATGCCGCGGCTCTCCAGCAAGGGCTGACACCCGCGACTCTTATCCTCGATGCCCCGGTTGTCTATGAAGATGAGGATCTGGACCGGGTGTGGAAACCAGAAAATTATGAAAAACGATTTTTTGGAACCATCTCCCTGCGTGAAGCCCTGAAACATTCCCGTAATGCAGCCACCGTCAGATTACTGGAACAGATCGGTGTTCCTGAAGTGGTGAATTTATCCACGACGCTAGGCATTCAGAGTCCCATGAGCCAGGACCTTTCCTTGGCATTAGGATCCTCAAGCGTTACTTTACAAGAAATCACCTCGGCCTATGGGGTATTTGGAAACCAGGGGCTTTGGTTACCTCCCTACCTCATCACCCATGTCAAAAATCTCAACGGGGAGATTCTGGAACAACATTTCTTTGAACCGCGACAAGCGATGAAACAGGAAAACGCCTATTTAATCACCAATATGTTGATGGATGTGATACAAAGTGGAACAGGCCGACTGGCAAAATCCATCGGCCGGCCTCTGGCAGGAAAGACGGGTACAACCAACAGCTACAATGATGCCTGGTTTGTGGGGTATTCGCCCAACCTCGCCACAGGAGTGTGGGTAGGATTCGATGATGTCAGAACATTAGGTCGATTAGAGTCGGGGGCTCATGCCGCGTTGCCCATTTGGACCGACTTTGTGGATGAAGCCCTACGTGATCTTCCGGTTATGACATTTCCTATCCCTGAAGGTGTTCAATTCGCTCAAGTCGACCCTCAGACTGGAGAACTCCCATCTAAAACCAGCCGCCTTATCACCACGGAAGTCTTTCGGAAAGGCACTGAACCGGGCAAGACTGCTCGAAAAAAATCCAACCCCATGGAATTCTTTGAATTTGACCGGCTAAACTTCGGCTCCTCTCGACAAATCCTCAGGTATTAATGCTTCTCTCACCAGGTTGCCCACTTTAACCAGCTAGGATCCTGAAAATGTTCCAGAAAAAGGAATGCGGACTCTCCTTTTCTTGCCCGAGACTTTCCACCTTCTAAGAGTTCGCGTCCTGGTATTCTGAATACCAGGCCATCTGAATCGCCTCAAGCTTTTTTTCATTTGAGGCCTTCGGGTCATCTTTGAACTCCGGAAGAGATACAACCCAAGCATGTAAATCCGTGAATCGCACAGTCAAAGGATCAATATCGGGATGCTCTTCCTGTAACCGGATACCAAGGTCTTCTGTATCATTCCAGGTTAATTCATCAGCCATTTATTGCCCTACTCAAAAATTAGAAAAAAGAATATTTAAAAGAAGGAGAGAACCAACATAGGGTGTTCCTATTTGACTACTTCAGAGAGCTTTTTATGCTCTAAGGCTTCTTTTAATGTGGCATCCATCAACATTTCGGCCAAATGATGGGTAACCTTTTCTACCTCTCCAATACCTGCGCGAATTCGCCGATGATCCTCCGATTCCTTCACTTCCTGAAGGTGCTGAATCACACGTTGAATTCCCTGGTATTCCTGATCCCCAATCAAAACTTTCCCACGTGCCAGAGCTTTTTCCGTGGCCACAATAATCGCATTGGCTTCATTCCGGGCTTCAATGACCTGACGAGCCTTTATATCTTCTGCAGCAAACTGGAAGGAATCTCGAATCATGGATTCGACTTCATCATCAGATAATCCATGAGTGGGCTTCACTTGCACCGTTTGTGCTTCCCCCGTTCGAATATCCCTGGCCGTCACATTGAGAATTCCGTTGGCATCAATCAAGAAATTCACCTCAATGCGGGGAACCCCCGCAGGCAGAGGCGGAACCTTTAATTGAAACCTGGCCAGGCTGCGGTTGTCCTTGACCAGCTCACGCTCTCCCTGGAGAATGTGGATATCCACAGAAGTCTGGCCATCAACATAGGTTGTGAACATTTCCTTCGCACTGGTCGGTATCGTGGTATTCCTGCGAATCAGAGCACTCATCACCCCACCCATGGTTTCGATGCCAAGGGACAAGGGTGTCACATCCAATAACAACAAATCTTTGGTATGTCCCCCGAGTATATCGGCTTGGACAGCGGCACCAAGGGCCACGACTTCATCAGGATTGATTTCACAATGCGGTTCTTGACCGAACAATTCTTTCACTTTTTGCCGAACCAACGGCATTCGCGTACTCCCGCCCACCAATACGACCTCATCAATTTGATCAGCCGTCAGACCGGCATCTTTCAAAGCCATACGGCAAGGATTCAATGTTTTTTCCACAAGATCAACCACAGCTTGTTCTAACTCTTCCCGGCTCCACACCTTTTCATAGCGGCCATCCGGAAGGTCAATTGTAGCCGTGGCGGTGTGGTCATCCGACAACCGGACTTTAACTCGTTCAGCTTCCAGGCGGACTGCTTGCATCAATTCCGGATTATTGGCGATATCCACTCCCTGCCGATCCAGAATATCCTTGGCTATAATATCGACCAACCGTTGATCTAAATCATCGCCTCCCAAATGGGTATCCCCATTCGTGGAAAGTACCTCAAAGATGCCTTCTTGTAACTTCAGAATGGAAACATCAAAAGTGCCACCACCGAGGTCAAAAACCACGATCAGGCCCTGCGTCTTCTTTTGTAGTCCATATGCCAAGGAGGCCGCTGTTGGTTCATTAATGATCCGTAGCACTTCCAGGCCTGCAATCAGGCCCGCATCCTTGGTTGCCTGCCGCTGACTATCATTGAAATAGGCCGGAACCGTAATAACAGCTTTGGAAATTTCCTCTTTCAAGTGCTTTTCCGCGCGACGCTTAAGATCTTTGAGAATCATGGCCGACACCTGGGGCGGCGAGTAGGATTTCCCGCCTACCTCTATCCGGATCACACCATTTTTTTCATGCAAGTGATAGGGGAAATACTTCAACTCCTCTTTCACATCATCCAGACTTTTCCCCATAAACCGTTTCACAGAATAAATCGTGCGGGAGGGATCACGGACGAGATGTGCTTTAGCCGGTTCTCCCACAATGAGCCCATTATCCGTCATGCCGACAATGGAAGGAACTTTGGACTGCCCATTCAAACCCGCAATGACTTGCGGTTGTCCATTATCCATAAAGGCCACCAAAGAATTGGTCGTGCCAAGATCGATACCAACAATTCGACTCACAATAATTTCTCTCTTTGTTTAATTTTCAATCGTTTCCACAAGATCAGTGACAATACTACGGACATACGTCCGATTGGATAGTATTTCCTGCATTTCACGCAATACCTTGGCTTTTTCTTCACGAAGTTGATTCGATGCTTCCCCCTTGGATTGCAATCTATCCCAATCATCAAATTTTTCCCGCAGAGCCAATTCCATTATGGATTGACGTTCTTCAAGGTGTACGCGGTCCTGTTGTAATTTTTCCCGAAGCTGTTTACTCTCAGGCGACGATCCCTGTTGAAGCATGCTCCGAAAGGCCTCCACATCTTCTTGCAATTCAAGAATCTCTTCAAACAAATCCCCAGGAGGATTGGAACGGATGTCCTTGACCGCCCCCGCCTCCAGACGGATCAGATATTCCGCACGTTGAATAGGATCTTTTAATGTGCGATAGGCCGAATTTAAAAATGCGGAATTGCCCAAGCTGATCGTTTGCTCCGTATCGTCTTTGGTGGAATAAAAGTCAGGATGAAAAGTTCGACTTAATTCGTAATATGTGCGTTCCAACTGTTGCTCATCCACATTCAAGTGGCGAGGCAATTGAAAACAGGCGAAATAATCTAACTCTTTGGACAAGGGTTGGACTTTCACACACTGGCCACACAAGTATTCCCCGGTGACTTCCGATTGACAATGCCAGCACATACTTCTGGCCATCGGAAGGGCACGGGATTTCGTGGGGGCATCTGATCGAATTTCCATCACTCAGCTCCTCTGACAAGTCGGGCATGGTTGACTGCCCCATGCCCGAATAAAGCGCAATGCCTGTGTCAGAAAAATTACGTTAATTTTATGCGGAAAAGGATTCTCCACACCCACACGTTTTGGTCGCATTGGGATTCACAAACTTAAACGCTCCGCTGACAAGATCTTTTTGAAAATCCAGGGTCATCCCCTGGAGATAAATAGCGCTTTTGGCATCTACGATCACCCTCACGCCATCAACTTCTGTCACGGTGTCAAACTCCCCGATCTTTTCATCAAAATTGATGGTGTAGCTGAGACCTGAGCAGCCTCCCCCTTTGACTCCCAACCGCAACCCACCCTCTGTGATGCCTTGCAGATCCAACAACCGCTTCACTTCGGTTAAGGCTGCATCCGTTAGGGTCACCGTTTCCATTGATGATTCGGTTTCTTTTGTTTCCATAAAGACCTCTTGGTTTGGGTCACGCCACACTCAATTACGATCCGGTGGCCGCGCCTTCCTTGCTCGTTTTCTTTTCTTCTGCCTTCTTTTGATAATCCCCCAACGCCGCTTTAATCGCATCTTCCGCCAAGACTGAGCAGTGAATCTTCACAGGCGGAAGATTGAGTTCCTGTACGATATCCGTATTCTTGATTTTCTGAGCATCTTGGACGGATTTGCCTTTGAGCCATTCTGTAGCCAAACTTGAACTGGCAATTGCCGAACCGCATCCAAACGTCTTGAACTTCGCATCCACAATAGTATCGTTTTCCACTTTAATTTGAAGTTTCATGACATCTCCGCATTCCGGAGCGCCCACGATTCCTGTCCCAACGCCCTCTTCCTCTTTTTTAAAACTCCCCACGTTCCGTGGATTGTTGTAATGGTCAACGACTTTATCGCTATATGCCATAATAGACCTCCTATTTATGATTGCCTGAGAACATTATTCTACGTTTCTTGACCTCCATATGCCCCACCCGTTAATGCGCAGCCCATTGGACGGTTTTCAAATCAATGCCCTCTTTGGCCATTTCATATAATGGGGACATTTCCCGGAGATGATTGACCGCTTTGATCATCCGGTCAATCGTATATTCAATTTCCGCGTCGGTATTGAATCGGCCAAGACCAAATCGAATGGAGGAGTGGGCCAGGTCCGATCCCACGCCTAATGCTCTCAGAACATAGGAAGGCTCTAACGTGGCCGACGTGCAAGCCGACCCTGAAGACAGAGCAATTTCCTTCACTCCCATCAGGAGGGCCTCCCCTTCTACATACGCAAAACTGATGTTCAAATTGTTCGGTAACCGTTCGATCGGATGTCCATTCAAATACACTTCCTCCATGGCCCCCATGATGCCCTCCTGCAAACGATCTCGCATTTTGGCCATTCGAGCGGACTCTGTTGGCATTTCCTGCTCACACAGTTCACAAGCCTTTCCAAATCCAACAATCAAGGGCACAGGCAATGTTCCTGATCGCATGCCTCGTTCGTGCCCTCCACCATGAATCATGGGTTCCAACCGAACCCGTGGAGCTTTCCGTCGTACATAAAGGGCCCCAATCCCTTTCGGTCCATAAATCTTGTGTGCCGAAAACGACATGAGATCGATGCCCATTTCTTGCACATTCACAGGAATTTTTCCAACCCCTTGCGTGGCATCACAGTGGAAAATAATGCCCTTTTCCTTGGCAACCTTTCCAATTTCGCCAACTGGGTTGATCGTACCGATTTCGTTATTGGCCAACATCACGGAAATCAAAATGGTTTTGTCGGTGATGGCGTTTTTCACGTCATCAGGACTGACTCTCCCCGTTTTGTCTACCGGAAGAAAAGTCACCGAGATGCCTTTTTTCTCTAAAGATTTGGCCGTATCAATCACCGCACGATGTTCGGTCGCACTGGTAATGATATGATCCCCTTTTTCCCGGTACATTTCCACAATGCCTTTAAGAGCCAGGTTATCTGACTCCGTAGCACCACTGGTAAAGATAATTTCTTTAGGATCGGCATGGATCAGTTGAGCAATTTGCTTCCTGCCCTGTTCCACACCCTCTTCAGCTTCCCAGCCGAAACTATGATTCCTGCTGGCTGAATTGCCAAATTTCTCGGTGAAATATGGCAGCATGACCTCGACCACTCTGGGGTCGCATGGACTCGTTGAATGATTATCCAAATATATGGGAAGCTTCATGACTGCACTCCTTCTGTTTTTCTGGATTCGACAATTATTAAAGGGGAATCAACCGACATATCCTCAATAGACATGTTATTCAGTAATTGATAAATGCTTTCCTGCACCTTAAGCAAGGGGGTCCGGATATTACAATGTTTTATTTGTTCACAGGGAGTCGGATCCTCCTTGTCGTGATAACAATCAGTAATCCCTAGAGGCCCCTCAATGGCTTCCAATACTTGAGCAATGGAAATTTCTTTGGGGTCTCGTGCAAGCATGTACCCCCCCTTTGGTCCGTTTTGACTTTCAATCATCTCATGTTTAGCTAAAGCCTGAAGAACTTTAGCTAACAATTCTTGGGGAATATGATGCTCTTCAGCAATTTCTTTCGTATTAACTACACGTATAGCTTCTACATCACTGACATCCCCATACTGCACGGACGCCATATACTGAAGGGCCATTAAGGCGTAGTCCGCTTTTTTAGAAAGTTTCAACATTATTCTTTTATACGTGAATTTTTATAATATGATTGAATTGGCCAGCTTTTAATTTATCCATCAAACAAACAAATCACAAATTACTTTATTTTCTTAGCTAGCTAGCTAGACCGTACATCTATTGGCGACCTCATTGATCGGACTTAATCTAGCATTGACCAATGATCACAGTCAAGACTAAAATGGTCGGAGATCAATTAAATCGGAGACTATATCGGTCGTAATTCACTTTAATAAAAACAATAATGAATTTAAAATCATAAAATATTGTTTAAAAAGGAGTTTTCATGGGAGGAAGTAATCCATATATTGAAAAGTCAGATGTCGAAACTGCAAAAAACATTTTCAAAATCACATTTATTACTCCAGGTAAACCTATTGTAATCACAGCTGACCCATCGCAAATCCCCTATGGGGAAACCGGGTTACCGGGAAGTATATTAGATATTGCGCTTGGCCAGGGAATCGATTTGGAACATGCATGCGGTGGGGTGTGCGCCTGTTCCACCTGTCACATAATCGTAAAAGAAGGGCTGGAAACCTGCAATGAACCCACTGACGATGAAAATGATCAATTGGATGAAGCCCCAGGACTTTCACTCTTATCACGGCTTGGGTGCCAATGTGTTCCCAATGGCACTAAAGACCTAGTCATTGAAATTCCGGAATGGAATAAAAACTTAGTAAAAGAAAGCCACTGATGATTTAAGTAATAAAACTCACAAAGTCATAATTCTAGATTTTAAAATTTTCATACAGAATTTGAAAAATAAAAAAACAATGCCCTTTGTGAGCAATCACAAAGGGCATTGTACTATTGGCTCCTCGGGCAAGACTCGAACTTGCGACCAATCGGTTAACAGCCGATCGCTCTACCAACTGAGCTACCGAGGAACAACACGTGGAAAATTTTAAAATTATGAATTATTGTTTTAGATCATAGCTTGACAGGCTATTTTCTGCAAGATTCGGCAGGTCGTTCCTAGAAAAATAATCTCTAGAATTGAAAATCTGCTGAATCTTCCTCCCCTTCATCTGCCTCAGCAGCTCCCCCCTCAGACAACTTCACAAAATGGCGGGCCCAGGACAGATAGATATTGGCACTATCTTTCATGGCGTCTGCTCCTCTAAAGAGCTTCCCTACCACTTCCGCATCACCACCGATCAATTCAATTTCCCTAGCTTTGGTTTCCAAGGAATGGTGGAAGGATTCCATCTGACTGGCTAGATCTTGAACTTGCCGCTTCAGATCTTCACTCATAACCCTTCTTTCTGTTTGGGTGCTGTGTTTCTGAGAGTGACTTCTCCAAATAAAAAAGCCTTCGATCCTATTAAGCGTTTAAGGATCGAAAGGCTTTTTTACAGGCAATATTTAACCTTGATAGGCCTGTCCTAATTCAGCCGCTTCCCCAGCCTTGTCCAATAAGGATCCATCTGAATTGACTGCCACCATAGCGATAGCTTCATGTTTGGCCGCATCACAAACTACTTTGCATAATTCGCAGCCTTTACAACGATTGATCACTACTTCAGCGATCATTTTTTCTGAGTTCAAGTCAAGGCAGTTGGCCTCCGGACAATACATAATGCAAAGCCGACACCCTTTTTTCGCCACACATTTTTCTTCGGTCACTTGGGCAACATTATACATCCTATATCTTTCCTTCGCTGAGGTTCCCGGTATTACGCAGCAGCGGCCTCTCCGACCATCAACTCCACGTGGTTTTTCTCCGCCCATTCCGCCGCAATTTCATAGGATCGGGCTACCGTATCCAAATTCTTTTTCAATAACATTTCTTTCTTGGCAAATTTTTTCTTAATGGCTTCGTCCAAAGTTGCCGTACCACCAGAGGCCACAAACTTCTTCCCAAATCGCTCCTGCAAGGCTAAGTCTAACGCCTCCATTGAAACACACTTGGTGATCCCGGCCACCGAACCAATCATGGTCATGTTGGTTGCCAGTTCCGTCCCGGCAACTTCCATAGCAATGTTCGTCCCTGGAATATTAAAGACCGACACATTCAAGTCTTTGAGTCGCGTCACATCTTCATCCGATAGGAGGGGCATATCGGTATTAATAATTACCAACCCACCTTCTTTTATCCCTGAATAGAATGGCATGGTGTAACTCTTCCCCATAGTAATGACCTGAGGATGAAACACCTGAATGACATCCGGGAACACGAGTTCGCCACGGTCGTAAATTTTTCTGAGTCCAATCCGACAATAACTTTCTGCTGGTGCCATCCGTTTTTCGGCTCCAAAAAATGGATTGGAAATAGCAAACTTTCCATCTTTGGATGCGGCCATGGCCATAACATGGGCAGCGGTCACCGCACCCTGCCCTCCAAGTCCTGACATTCGGATATTGATTCGACGTAAAATCATATGGATAGCTCCTCCCTCACATATCCCGCCAATTATGCCGTTTGGCCGGCGAGTTGCTTTTTGGCCTCGGCCTTTCTTTCTTTTTCCTTCGCTGCCAACTCAGCCAATAATTCCTTGGCCGGTTCGCTCACATACTCTTTATAAGCAAACCGTTCCGTCGGCTTTTCAGAATCCCGCATTTCTTGCAGACCTTCCATGCTATTTTTCCCAATCTCCAAGATACAGGGTGTATAGAGCTGGAGATATGTAGGCCCAATTTCTCGTGCAATATGAATAGCATTTTTAATGACTTTTTCGACCAAATTCGGTTTGCTGACGGTGCAATTCACCACATAATGGCATCCGGATTCTCTCGCGATTTCCGGAAGACGTACTTTTTCAAAAGTCTTTCCTACGGGCGCCATCTTGGCCACAAATCCTTTTTGCATCAAGCCGCTTTCCTGACCACCAGTATTGGCATATAACTCATTATCAAAACAAATGGTGGTAAATTTCTCTTGCCGGAACCAGGCTTGCAAAGTCATGTCCAATCCAATATCCACCGTGGCGCCATCACCGGCCAACACCACAACATCTTTAACTTGATTAGGAAACCTCACCGACAAAGCCCGCTTCAACCCGGAGGCAATGGCATTTTGGTTACCAAAGAGAGAGTGAATATTGTGAACAGCCACATGGGGGAATACCAAACTGGTACATCCTGTAGAACCTACCATGACCGTGTCTTCTGGGTTCGGCAAGGATGCGAGGATATAGCGGAAAGCCATGGACTCTGGACATCCGGCGCAAAGAGAATGTTCTTCAATCAGTTCCTTGGCATTCCCGATATCTTTCCAGCCTCGTTGTTCATTCCCATAGGTAGCACGCTTGACCAAATCCTGGTACTCAGCAGGCATAATATCAAACAACTCTTCTGCGATCTTTATCCGTTCTTTACTCATTTGTCCGTCTCCTTTATTCGTTTTCTATACAAGAACTTTATCTTCTAAACCTTGCCTCAACCTCCACGTCCAGCCAGGGACGGGGCCTTGATCCCTAACACCGTTTTAATTTCCGCAGCGATAATTTCAGGCGGCATCGTCATTCCACCACACACGTGTGGTCCTGCATGAACCCGTTCATTATTCGGAATAGTTGCGCTCACTTCCCGAGCTAACCATCCAATCACATTAAATTCAGGAACAATGATATGTTTCGCATGTTTAGTGGCTTCCCTGATCTCGTCTCCAGGCCATGGTCGAAGGGTTTTCACTTTTACCAACCCAACATGAATACCTTCCTCTTCCAACAATGCAATGGCTTCTCGGCTTTGAGAAACCGCCGTTCCCGAGGCCACCACAATAATATCCGCATTCGTATTTTCGGTATCAATCAACCCATCCAACCACCGGATGGAATGTTTACGAGAACGCTCCACCGCCGCCCAAACTTCCTGTTGCCAACTCGCATGTGTGGCGTAACTAATATAGTTGCTTTTCATCACAAAGGGATCCCTCATCATTCGAACCGGAGGACATTCCATATCCATACATGGAACGGGTGACCGGTAAGGATCATACGGTGGCAGGCACATATCAGCGGGTGTCAAATCAACCATATCTTTTGTATGAGTCACAAAGAATCCATCACAGCATAGGGCCAACGGCAAATGGACATCGGGTTCCTCCGATACCATATATCCCTTGAGGATCCAGTCATAGAAATCCTGCGCCGTCTCGGCATGCCACACCAACATACCGGTTTGCATTAAGTAAGAAATCTCCAGAGTATCCGGCTGAATGGAAAGTGGAGAATTGATCCCTCGGCAGGTCACAATCATTTGAATGGGCAGCCGAGCTCCTGCCCACATTGGGAAATTCTCCATAGCCCGCATCGTCCCAGGTCCTGCAGTGGTGGTAAAAACCCTGGCCCCAC
Source organism: Nitrospirales bacterium (assembly GCA_050248735.1). Lineage (GTDB taxonomy): Bacteria > Nitrospirota > Nitrospiria > Nitrospirales > UBA8639 > JACKFE01. The sequence continues at coordinate 285,254 of JBFWRU010000004.1, forward strand.
CAAAAGCCGCCCCAGCACATTGAGACATGACGGCAAATTCACTTTCGCCTCTGAAATAATCGCCAATGTAGCCTTCGGCAAATAGCTCTCCGCAGAGCGCAGCCGCTTCACTTTGAGGGGTAATAGGATACGCAACCATCATATCGCAGGAAGCTCGACGCACCGCCTCCTTAATAACCTCACTCCCCGTAAAAAACGACGGCGTACGTTCCGCCTCATTCATCATTTTCCAAGGATCTGCGTATACCTGCCCTTTTTTGTTTTTCTGTCCGATTGGAGAAGGTTGTCCGGCCATGTGTGACCTCCTTTGTATTAACTGCAGTGGGAAATTTCCGCTATTGCTGATGATCTAAATGAAAATACTACTCGTTTTTTTCCGGTAAGTTCCTAGCAGCTTACCACAACTTTATACTTCCGACCTGACTAGGCTGGAGGTTCTACCGATCCTTTTAACTTTTTCACCCAATCAGCTAACCGTAAAATCTTGTCGGCTGTGGCATCACGAAAGGAAAGCATCGCATCTTCATGGCCGGCCTGTGCGCACATGGCAATGGTGTAGCAATTCGTTCCACCACGGATGATTTTCAAGGAAAGATTGGCTTGATGGCAATGCACTCCGACAAACATGCAGGCATCAATTTTATTATGCCAAATCGTTAAATTTGGATGATTAGGATTGATTTCAATTTCCGGGTTAATTTTGGGATATTTCGGCCGGTAATCCGGCATGGGAATCAACATGGCATGCTGGGAAGGAGTCACACTTTCTTTGATGGTTTCATATAAATGCCTAATGGCCTTGGCTTTATGAGCCGCCTTTTCATTCCAGGCCCATAAAACTAAGGGACCAGGGAAGATGGTAGGGACCTTGGCAGAAAGGAATTGTCTGGCAGCCTGTTCCATCGCTTCATCTTCCGTGACAATGGCGCCATGAATATGAGCTTGGCCAGGATCCGGCAAGCGAATTCCCATACTGGCAGCAGATGGGGGCAAAAAGTGCTCTGGACCTGGTAATACCTTATACGACGTTGGCATTGGATTCAGCGTCTCCCCTTATTGCAAAAATGGACACAGAAAACCGGATTAATTCATTTATGACACTCTAGAAAGGTGAGGAAGAAATCTCAAGATCAAAAAAGACCCAACAGGCAAGAATCTTAGCCTTTTTGGGCAGAAAATTATGAGCCTTTGGACCCATGCGTTTTTACTGCAACGGTAATGAGCCAGTATAAGAAGGTACTATAAACATTGTCAATTCAATAGTTTGCGAGATTAACGGCCTTTTTACTTAGGTCTGGCTATACTCAATTTCATGAAATTGTGAACCGTAGGGCCTCAGCGTGCCCGTACTTGAACAATTTCATAATGCCAAGTGGCCTTACCTTGTATTTTTGGTACTGTAGAAAAAGGAATGGTTTTCTGGAAATCCCTCGCTTGCCCCTCCGGGACTTCCAGGGACAACTCTGCTCGTTCCTGGCCGATTAGTTCACATTCTGACGTATTGATCCCATGGCAGTCCTCAAGAGTCACCTGGAGAATGGCCGAGGTAATAGCAAATTGTTGTGAGTCATTTTGAAGTCGCCCATTCACAACAAAAGACCGAGAATTCAACCCCGGTCGAATTTTCATATGAGACAATTGGACCTCGGAAAAAGATATTCGATGCAATTCCAAATCACGTTCTTGAGTATCCTGCCAAATAACGAATCCAAGGCCGATGATAATCCCGACACAAATAATGCCCAGGGCCAAGCGAAACCGTGGGTACCATACAGCAACTCCAACAATGATCACGAAAATTAGGAAAAGAAGGGGTTGAATCATATTATTGCAATCGAAGCTCTTAACCTTCGTAAAAAGCAATCACCCAATACTCAAATTGCCTGTCCGAGATTAACCACCTATACTTTGACTTTTTCCCATAAGGGGTGACGATGATGCCAGATTTTTCAAATGAAATTGAAGTTGCGTCAAAATTGGCTTTAAAAGCCGGTAAGTCCATACTACAGGTTTATGAACAAGATTTCTCCATTACTTATAAAAACCCCAATGATCCGGTCACTGATGCAGACCACCAGGCCAACACCATAATTGTTGAGGGCCTTCAGGAACTGTTTCCCCATGATACCGTTGTTGCGGAGGAAAGCCCGCTTCCAAAATCCTCCACTCTGTCTGGAAGAGTGTGGTATGTAGATCCGCTCGATGGCACAAAAGAATTCATTGGTAAAAATGGAGAATTTTCTATCATGATCGGTCTGACCGTCGATGGGACATCGCAATGCGGAGTCGTCTACAGGCCAACGAAAGGTCAATTGTTTTGGGGCATCAGCAGCCAAACGGCTTGGAAAGAAGAAAATGGTAACCGGACACGTTTGACTGCCGCTCATGCCCAAGACCTGGAAAATTTATCACTGGTGGCTTCCCGATCACACCGGTCATCTGCCCTAGATCACATCAAACAGACCCTCAACATTCATCGTGAGCAACGGATGGGAAGTGTCGGATTGAAAATTGCTTGTATCGCCCAAGGGGGCGCGGACTTTTATACCGAACCCGGCCCCTATACCCGTTCATGGGATGCCTGTGCTCCCGAAGCCATTTTACGGGGAGCAGGAGGAAAATTCACTGATGTTCACGGGAAACCCATTCAATATGGTGCCCATGATTTTCGAAATATTCATGGCATCGTGGCCACGACGGAAGATTGTCATGAACAGGTCATCAAGGCCGTTGCCCCCCTGTGCTCATGCCATAAAAGTTGACACTCCTTTCCTTCGATTTTTAGAATTGGCATCTTACCCCTGAAAATCCTGAGTTCGATTGCTTTTCCTTCCACATTTAGTTGAAAGCACATTTATTCATTTATGAGACATGACTTGATCATCATCGGGGGCGGCCTCGCGGGGTCTGAAGCCGCATGGCAAGCCGCCAATCACGGGGCGAAAGTCACATTGTATGAAATGCGTCCCAAGCAGGAAACAGCCGCTCACAAGACTGACCGACTAGCCGAAATCGTGTGCTCCAACTCATTGGGCTCCAATGACCCAACCAGCGCACCGGGCATGCTCAAAGAGGAAATGCGGCAATTGGGTTCGCTCATCATCAAAATTGCTGATGAAGTCCGGGTCCCAGCGGGAATGGCTTTGGCCGTCGACCGGGAACTGTTTTCCCAACAAATCACCCAATCCCTTGCGGAACATCCCAATGTTCGAATTTTGCGTGAAGAAATCCATGACATCCCGAAAGATGCCTTCTGTATTATTGCCACCGGCCCTTTAACGTCTCCCAAACTGTCGGAAGCCATCATCCAACTCACGCAATCAAAACATTTGTATTTTTTTGATGCCATTTCACCCATCGTGGATACCGACTCCCTGGACATGGAGAAAATCTTCCGGGCCTCGCGCTATGGAAAGGGCACGGCTGACTATTTGAATTGTCCTATGGATCGTCCGGCGTACGATCAGTTTTTCGATGCATTAATACAGGCCGAACGTGTTTACCCCAAGGATTTCGAAAATATCCCGTATTTCGAAGGTTGCCTTCCGATTGAAGTGATGGCCGACCGCGGGCCTCAGACCCTACTCTTTGGCCCACTGAAACCCGTGGGGTTAGAGGATCCTAGGACCGGGGTGCGTCCATACGCCGTTCTGCAATTGCGACCCGAGAACCACCATGAATCCTGTTACAATTTAGTGGGGTTTCAAACCAAACTGACCTACTCGGAACAAAAAAGAGTCTTTCGCTTAATTCCCGGGCTCGAGCAGGCTGAATTTCTTCGGTATGGCAGCATCCATCGGAACACCTTTATCAATGCCCCGACCCTACTCACCAAGACTCTTCAAATGAAAACTCGCCCCTCGGTCATGTTTGCGGGACAACTGGTCGGAGTGGAAGGATATGTGGAGGCCGCCGCCAGCGGAGGATTGGCCGGGCTGAATGCGGCAAGGTTGCTCTCAAACCGTCCATCTGTGTCCCCCCCACCTACAACCGCTCATGGGGCATTGCTTCAATACATTACAGCCAGCGACCCCAAACATTTTCAACCGATCAACACTAACTTTGGGTTGTTTCCACCTTTGGACACACCGATTCGGGACAAACACAAAAAGCGCCAAATGATTCAGGAACGGGCCCAAAATGACTTTCAGACATGGATGACGCAATCCGGGCTTTCCTAATGTATCTCGACGTGGAGCGCGGCGGGTCTGTAGAGACCGGACAAAGCTATCAGTCCGATCTTCGCCAATTTCTGTCCCATCTTCACCAGAATTTTCCTCCCCCTCCCCCCATCACACCCAAGCAGGTAGAGGCCATTCATATTCGGTCGTACCTGAAATGGCTGAGCGACCAGGGTTTAAAAAAACCCACGTTGGCGAGAAAACTGGCCTGTCTCAAAAGTTTCTTTCGGTACCTGGTGGCAGAAGGCCACCTGTCACACAACCCGGCATCGCTAATTCGGTCTCCAAGGCAAGGCAAAAAGCTCCCAACAGTTCTGACCAAAGATGAAGCCAATGCACTACTTGATGGTCCCAACGCCCAATCCTGGCTCGATTTGCGGAATCAAGCCATGTTGGAAATGCTCTATTCCTGCGGGGCACGGGTCAGCGAACTGGTCGGATTGAATAGCGAAGACGTGGATATCGAATCCGGGTTTTTACGTTTAAAAGGCAAAGGGAAAAAAGAACGAAGAGTTCCGTTGGGCACCGTAGCCATCGAATCGCTCCAGACCTACCGGCAGAGTCTGGCAACGGTCGGTCCGCAGTCACTCACCACGCGAAAACTCATAGCCAAGAATATGGCCTGGTCTTCCGGAACCCCCCTATTTAAAAACAGTCGGGGAGGACGGCTCACCAGCCGGAGTGTGGAACGAATCATTAAACACCGGACAGAGGGCCTCTTTCACAAACCTGTCACACCCCACACCTTGCGACATTCCTTTGCCACGCATCTGCTGGACGAAGGGGCGGACCTTCGCGCTATCCAAGAGCTGCTAGGGCATTCGTCATTGGCCACCACCCAAAAGTACACGCATGTGGCTGCAGACCAACTCATGGCCGTGTATGATAAAGCGCATCCACGCTCAGGCATTGTCCGAAAATCACCACAGGAAGGAGAATCCCGTACCCGATGAAGATTCGATCAACAACCGTCCTCTGTGTGCGACGGGGGCCCTTGGTCGCGATGGGCTGCGACGGGCAAGTCACCGTGGGCACCACCATTATGAAAAGCAATGCCCGAAAAATTCGACGATTACACCAGGGGGAAGTGTTGGCGGGATTCGCCGGTGCCACTGCTGATGCCTTCACGTTATTTGAGAAGTTTGAAGCGAAATTGGAAGAATACCGTGGCAATATCACCAGAGCCGCCGTTGAATTAGCCAAGGACTGGCGCACAGATCGGGTCCTCCGCCGCCTGGAAGCCTTATTAGCTGTGGCCGACCGGGAACATTCGTTTATTATTTCCGGCACCGGAGATGTAGTCGAACCGGAGGACAGCCTATTAGCCATTGGCTCAGGAGGCCCCTATGCCCTCTCAGCCGCCAAGGCGTTACTGGCACACACTACCTTGGAACCGCGGGGTATCGTCCAACACAGCATGACGATCGCCGGGAGTATTGATATTTATACCAATGACCACATTGTGATTGAGGAGTTATCAGCCTAGCCTATGGAACAGACACCCGCAGAAAGTCCCCAAAAATTAGATACCATGACTCCCCGTCAAATCGTGGATGCCTTGGATCGATACGTCATCGGCCAACGTGATGCCAAGAGAATGGTGGCGATTGCGTTGCGGAATCGCTGGCGCCGTCAACAACTGAACCCGGAATTACGAGAAGAAATTTATCCCAAAAATATCATCATGATCGGCCCCACCGGGGTCGGAAAAACTGAAATTTCCCGTCGAGTATCCAAGCTGGCAGACGCCCCGTTCATTAAAGTGGAAGCTTCAAAATTTACCGAAGTCGGATATGTGGGACGGGATGTCGAATCCATCATTCGAGACCTGACCGAATTATCCGTAAATATGGTGAAAGGGGCCTATCTGGAAAAAGTTCAGAAAAAAGCGGAGGAAATGGCCGAGGAGCGGATATTAGACCTTCTGCTTCCCCCTCCGCCCGCCACGACAGGATTTGAACAGAAGGAATCCTCCGAGACCTCCGAGAATCCGGAGAAAAAGAAAACCGACACTCATGAATCCACCAGAGCCAAACTACGAGCCCAACTCAAGGAAGGGAAACTCGATAACCGCCTGGTGGAGTTGGAAGTGAAGGATCGTGGATTGCCCGTCGGGATCATTTCCAATATCGGGGGCATGGAAGACCTGGAAAATAATTTGCGCGACATGCTGGGTGGAATGATGCCTGGCAAAAAGAAAAATCGACGCATGAAAGTCTCGGAAGCGTTAAAGTTCTTATCCCAGGAAGAAGGACAGAAGCTGATTGATATGGAGGAAGTGACAAAAGAAGCCATCACCCGCACGGAACAATCCGGCATTGTGTTCCTCGACGAAATCGATAAAATCGCCGGCAAGGAAAAACATATGGGCCCCGACATATCCCGCGAAGGAGTCCAACGCGACCTTCTCCCTATTGTTGAAGGCTCAACGGTGAACACCAAACATGGTCCGGTGCGAACCGACCATATCCTGTTCATTGCCGCCGGTGCCTTCCATGTCGCCAAGCCTTCTGATCTGATCCCAGAACTTCAGGGCAGATTCCCCATCCGGGTGGAACTGGAACCTCTGACCAAAGAGGATTTAATCCGTATTTTGACGGAACCCCGCAATGCCCTGATCAAACAATACCAAGCGCTTTTGGGGACAGAGGGAATCTCATTGGAATTTACCCCGGACGGTATCGAAGAAATTGCTTCCACCGCTGTCCAGGTCAATGATCGGACGGAAAACATCGGAGCCCGACGTCTGTTCACCATCGTTGAGCGACTCCTGGAAGACATTTCATTCGAAGCCCAGGATTTGGAGGACAAAAAGGTCGTCATTCATGCACAATATGTTCAGGACCACCTCCGGGACATTGTCAAAGATCAGGATCTGAGCCGATTTATTTTATGAGGTCGCTTCTTGTCATCACCATACAGCGCCACCCTGACTCACTTCTCAGGGACCATCTCCCTTCTCTCTTCCTCCAAGGAATCTAAGCATGAATAGACTCATTAAAAAAGCCGACACGCTCATTGAAGCGCTTCCCTATATCCGTTCCTTCGCCGGGAAAATCGTGGTGATCAAATATGGTGGCAATGCGATGGTCAAACCCGAGTTGAAAGAAGGATTTGCAGAAGATGTCGTCCTATTAAAGTACGTGGGTCTGAAGCCCATCATCGTACACGGTGGCGGGCCTCAAATAAATGCCATGCTGGAAAAACTCTGCATTGAAGCCAAATTTCTTCATGGAGTACGGGTCACCGATGAGGCCACAATGGAAATCGTGGAAATGGTCCTGGGTGGGAAGATCAACAAGGAAATCGTATCCTTTCTCAATCAACATGGGGCCAAAGCCGTCGGACTGACCGGAAAGGATGGACAACTCCTCACGACCAAACCGTTTAACCCCAAGAGCCTGGTGCACAAGTACAGCGGTTCAAAGGAAATTCTGCAACCTGAAGACTACGGCTTCGTCGGTGAAGTCAGTCATGTGGACACCAAATTGCTCGATACACTGGAAGAGGCGAATTTTATACCCGTCATCGCTCCTATTGGAGTTGATGCCAAGGGGAAAACCTACAATATTAATGCCGATCTAGTGGCCGGAAGTGTAGCAGCCGCCGTTCAAGCGGAAAAATTACTGGTCTTGAGCGATGTGAAAGGTATTCGGGATGCCAAGAACCGACATGTGTCCACCCTCTCACGAAAAGACATGGAACGAATGGTGAAAAAGCAGGTAATCAGGGAAGGCATGTTGCCAAAAGTCCATGCGTGCCTCACAGCCCTTCAAGGAGGTGTGCGAAAAGCGCATATTATTGATGGGCGCATTCCCCACGCCATTTTACTTGAAATTTTTACCGATAAAGGGATCGGGACAGAAATCGTCGCATGAGACATCGATGAAGCTCTCTAAAGATTCGCTTTCCAGCCGGAGACTTGCTGTCCCGCAACCCGGTCGTCATTCCGCCCTGTTGCTCATGGACCTGCAAAATGATTTTTTCCCAGGTGGGGCATTGGGCATTCCTGAGGCAGAGGCAATCATTCCCACTATCAATGCGTATATCCGTCACTTTAGTCGGAACGGTTGGCCCATTCTGGCCACCAGAGATTGGCATCCTCCCAACCACTGTTCGTTCCGTGACCAAGAAGGCTCTCAACCCAACCACTGCGTGCAGGGATCACGGGGAGCGCAATTTCATTCCGAATTGGTTCTTCCCCCCGGCATGATGGTCATTTCCAAGGGCACTCAACCCAAGAAAGATTCCTCGTCATGCTTTGAAGAATCAAGCCTTGAAGAACGCTTGGAGGACTTGGGAACGACTACACTGTTTATTCTGGGATTAGGTACGCCTGAATGCCTGAAAAAGACCGTGGCAAACGCCTGCCGCTTGAAATTAAAAACCGTCATTCTCACCGATGCCATAAAAATGGGCCTTCAGACTCACGCCCACTCCACTGAGTATTTTGATGATATCGTCAAAATGGGAGGAGTGTTGTGCTTGGCTGAAGACCTGTCTATTCCGGTGATATAGCCCCCCGAAGTCTTTCTCATTTCCGGTCGTTTGTGGATTTCTTCACTTTTCTTTTCCACAAAAGTCCATGTAACCCACTGATCATGCGGTTGTTGGCTTCATAAACCCGTCCGGGCATTTTTGTGGGAAGCATAACCCACTTACACGCTCCTCTCCCTAAAGAGTTCCTACTCCTGATCCGATGAATGGACCTATGAGGCCGAAGGGGAGTGCAGAAAAATTAGAAGCCCGTCGACGGATGGCCGCCAAAATGTTGGCCAAAGGCCGTGGAATTCGGGAAGTCGCCCGCACGATCGGGGCCGCCCCTTCCTCCGTAAAACGATGGAAGGATGCTCTTGAACAAGGCGGGAAAGATGCCCTGAAAGCCAAGCCCCATACCGGGCGTCCGTCTCGACTCTCGGCTAAAGAACGTCAGCATCTCCTCCGTATTCTCAAACAAGGTCCCCGGGCGTCCAACTTGCGGGCAGACCAATGGACCTGCCAACGCGTCGGAACGATCATCCGACGTCTTTTCGGGGTCAAATACCATCCCGATCATGTCAGTCGAATTTTACGGGCATTGGGATGGAATTCCCGCCAAAAAATGAAAACAAATTCAAAACAGGTTAAAACCACCGGTAATCGACTCCGGTGGGCGCACTTTTCCCGACGACATCGCTAGTCAAAATTGTAAAAGATTCCATCATTCGGATGAATTAAAAACAGGAACCAGAGAAAAAGGAAGACTTAAATTCCCCTGTTTCTTCGATTCCGGACTACTTCCACGTCCTAATATTTCCTCAACATACCAAATACACCTTTTCCACAAACAGCCGGATTGCCCTCATCCCCTTTCCGTAACTTGATCTTCAAAATCTTCCATCACCCGAGGAAGATAGATGGAGAAGGTCGATCCCTCACCCGGTACCGACTGTAATTGAATCTTGCCTTTGTGTCGCTCCAGAATCCGCTGGATGATCGAAAGCCCAAGCCCATCTCCCCCTTCCCGTTTGGGATCAACCCGATGAAACACCTGAAAGACTTGCTTCTGATGCTGGATCGGGATGCCGATTCCATTATCGGTAACGGAGTAAATGGACCAACCCTTTTCCGCTTTTCCGGCAATGGTGATTTCACCGGGACGGTGCGGATCAAGATATTTCAGGGCATTGTCAATCAGATTGGAAAAGACCTGTGTGATCAACACCAGATCACCCATGCAGGGCGGTAAATCTCCGAGATGCAGAACCACTCCCTTTTTCCTCATTTGAAATTCCATGGCTGTCACAATACCCACTGCGACCGTATTGATATCCAATGGTTCCCATTCAATGTTCATCTGCCCCAAACGGATAAACCGCACTAAGCCCGATGTCACCGTACTGATGCTATCCGCTCCGGCTTGGATGAAATGCACGGCTTCCGGAATGTCTTGGGAAATCAGCGGATGAATCTCCCCGCCTATTTCGTTCAACAGGGGTTTTTCCTGAAATAGAGATCGGAGACGGTCACAGACCATGGTCAATTCCTGACAAAACCCCTGAATGGTCACAATGGGAGCTCGCAGATCATGCGAGATAACATGAACCAGAGTTTCCATATCTTGTTGAAGTGCTGCGGGCGAAGGCCCCGGTTCATCCCCACCGGGTACTTCCGGGCGATGTGGAATTGCCATAGACTGGACTTCCTTTTCGACAAAAGACCCTATTGTTTCTCTACCTTCCATCTGATCGGGAACAACAGAGACTGCACAAACCACAGGCTCAAGGTCGAGGAAAATCCCGCCTTTCCCCAAGGAGAATTCAGCGGGGTAACCTCAGACAAAAAACAGGAAAACACGTTCCCTGCTGAAAATTTAATGAATTTTGGATAGGAGTGCTCCGGACGAATTCCCCGAAAATCACTCCACTGCAAGAGGATAAAAACGAGATGAAACCAAAAGATGAAGGTCAGGAGAGAAACAATTAAGGCTGTATAATATTAATTATCCCAATTAAAACATAAGATGAGTCCACGGTCTAGTCCTCTCCTCAACAGGACACCAACCTTATCACCGCCCGTTACTAACGCCATTCGCATGGCTAGTGATGATGGAAAAGACCGACAGATCCTTGCCTGCCTTTTCTCAGGCAAGGCCATCTTCCATCTCTACCGAACCAGCAAGCCTCCGTACTGCACGAAAAACGGGACGAAGACCAATGACAGAATAGCCGAAAGTTTAATTAGAATATTCAAGGACGGTCCTGACGTATCCTTAAGGGGATCTCCAACCGTATCTCCAACTACCGCAGCTTTATGGACATCCGTTCCCTTGCCGCCCAGGTTACCGGCTTCAATATATTTTTTTGCGTTATCCCAGGCGCCACCGCTATTGGATGAGGAAATGGCAATGACGCCACCAGCCACGAGAGAACCGGCCAGCACACCGGCCACGGCCTGAATATCAAACAGGAATCCCGTGAGCAACGGGGTTCCCATGATTAAAATGCCTGGCGCAATCATTTCCTTGAGCGCCGCTTGAGTCGAAATGGCCACACATTGCTCGTAATCCGCTTCGGCTTTTCCTTCCATGAGACCAGGAATCGTGCGGAACTGACGTCGCACTTCTTCGATCATCTTATAAGCGGCCGACCCCACGGACTTCATGGTCATAGCCGAAAAATACGCCGGCAAGACCGCGCCGATAAACAATCCTGTGTATACAAGGGGATCGAGCAAATTAATGCTGCCTAACAGATCAAATTCCGGGCCGTTTTGTTCCTTGAGCAATAAGTCCGCCCGAGTGAGAAAGGCCGCGAACAGGGCCAACGACGTCAGAATCGCGGCACCAATGGCAAAGCCCTTCCCAATGGCCGCCGTGGTATTCCCGGCTGCATCCAACACATCGGTCCGTTTACGAACATGTTCCGGCATCCCGGCCATTTCGGCAATGCCACCGGCATTATCCGACACCGGCCCATAGGCATCGATCGTCAAGGCAATCACGAGGGTTCCCAGCATGCCCAGAGAAGCAATGGCCACACCATACATCCCGGCCAATATCCATGGAATATAGATGGCCAACCCAATTGCGAGATACGGCCCCACGGCACTTTGATAGCCAAGGGCCAGACCAAAAATAATATTCGTGGCTGACCCGGTTTCACATGATTTGGCCACTTCCCGAACAGGAGCATAATCATGCGAGGTGTAATATTCGGTCATGAGGCCAACCGCTAACCCCGCGACCAACCCGGACAGGAAGCAAAAATAGACACCAAGATTGGTATAGGCCTGGCCGGCAATCTCAAAGGTCTCAGGAATCATCAGATTGGTCACAAAATACATCACCACCGCGGTAATGGCACTGGAAATAATCAGTAACCTTTTAAGCGCCGGACCGACTTGATCTTCGGAATTGACCTTAATCATCATCATGGTCAGCAAACTCACGGGAATGCCCACGGCCGAGATCATAATCGGGTACAGTAACGCATCGACCATCCCGGAGAAGGCCACGGCACTAATGACCATGGCCGCACACGTGCTTTCCGCGCAGGAACCAAAGAGGTCCGCACCCATACCAGCCACATCCCCCACGTTATCGCCCACGTTATCGGCAATCACAGCCGGATTACGGGGGTCGTCTTCCGGAATACCTGCTTCCACCTTTCCGACCAGATCAGCCCCGACGTCGGCTGCTTTCGTGAAAATGCCGCCGCCCACCCGTGCAAATAACGCAATGGAGGACCCTCCCAGACCAAAACCGGCAATAACCTCCATCAGAATGTGCGTGGGAAGTTGTTCCGGCATGATGGCCTTGAGCAGGAGATAAATCGAGAGCAGGCCCAACGTGGCCAGACTGACCAAACCAAAACCCATGACCGAGCCGGAATGCAGCGCAACTTTGAAGGCTTCCGCTAGGGATTTATTGGCAGACACGGTGGTTCGCACATTGCCCTCTGTAGCAATTTTCATCCCGATAAACCCGGAAGCAATGGAAATAATCGCACCAAAAATAAATGCAATGGCCGTATAAATGCCTTCATTCACATAATCGGTGTGATGGTCATCGATGAGGACGGCAATGATCGCCCCGAAAACCACCATGAAAATGGCCATGAATTTATATTCCTGCTTCAGAAAGGCCATGGCCCCTGTAGCAATCGCGGCATGAATCTTCTTCAACCGCTGCTTGGTGTCCTTATCGTCGACCCCCATGTCGATAGGGATCTTTCTCACTGAAGATGAATAGAAAAATGCGACGCCCAGTCCAAGAAGTGAGAGGGCCAGAATGATGGTTACCGCCATGTTAGGTTTGTCTCCATTGATAGAATTGTATAGAACGGCATGCTAAGCCATTCCTTATTTGCACACAACAATCGCCCCTTACCTTAATCTACGATCTCTATTTGTTCCAGTTGGAGATCACACCATGTACGATGGGTTATCTAGACTGAAAAGATAAGCTCAGCACACCGCATGATGACTGACAATGGAAATGAATACTGCAGGTATGACCATCATAGCGACGAGGGCGGTATTTTACCTGCCCCGGCAATCACATTCAAGGTAAAACCCTCAAGCAGGAACTTTTTAACTGCCAGGGAGAAAAAGGAAGTCGGTGACCAGACCGTGGACCCCCAATGCATCGGTTTCTTCAGGACTTTCAGAGGTTATGTACTGGGGTGCTCTACGTCATGACCGAATGGTTTGAAGCTCTGTCCCCTTCAAATCCCGCCACTTGCCGATAGGCAGGTCTCCCATCGAAATGGTGCCAATAGCCACACGGATGAGCCGCAAAGTGGGATGACCAACCTGAGCAGTCATTCGGCGAATTTGCCGATTCATGCCTTCTGAAATTTCAACCCTGAGCCAGGCAGTCAATACGGACTTCCGGAATCGTATCGGTATCGACCGTGGCAGAATTTGTGGTTCCGCTTCCAGCAAAGTCACCCGGGCAGGCCGAGTCCGCTTTCCCTGGATAACCACACCTTGCCGCAAACGTTCCAACGCCGGTTCAGGGGGCACCCGCTCCACTTGCACCCAATAGGTCTTGGGAACTTTGGAAGATGGAGAGGCCAGATGATGAGCCAAGCCCCCATCGGAAGTCAGCAGGAGCAACCCCTCGCTATCCTTGTCCAATCGGCCCACCGGATAAATATTTGGAATGGTGATGTAATCTGCCAAGGTCGGTCGTCCCTCAGCGTCGGTAAATTTTGAAAGCACCCCATAGGGTTTATGGAAGACCACATACCGATGGGCGATGGCCCCCGCTCCTTTCTGAGCCATGAATTTCTGATAATCAACCATGGTCACACATCACCAAGAATGTGGACTTCAATGCAGACCATCCCCTTGATTCGTATAGCATTTGATGAGGCCCCATTTCCCACCGCCATGAAGAATCTCTTCCCATTGATTGCCCCATCATAAAAATTCTGTTAACGTAATTTCCAGTTTGCAACCTCGGTTTGGTTTTTCTTTCAGTGAAATCCATAGGAACAACGCATGGCATGGGAACCTAAAGATCCGTGGGGCGGAAGCGGCCAAGACCCGCTAGATGAAGTCGTTCGGAAAGCGCAGGACCAATTAAGCCGCATGGTCCCGGGGCGAGGCATGAAGTCCATTGCCTTAATCGTCATAGCGGTCCTTGCCATTTGGCAAGCTTTATTTATCGTGGCGCCGGATGAACTCGGGCTAGTCAAACGCTTTGGGGACATCGTGCGTGAAGTTGAACCCGGCCCCCATTTTAAAATTCCTTTTGTGGAAACAGTTGACACGCCGAAAGTGGAAAAACTCCATAGAGTGGAAGTCGGTTTTCGTACCGACCGCGGACGGACCCAATTCGTTCCCAGAGAAGCGTTGATGTTGACGGGAGATATGAATATTCTGTCACTGGAATTTATTGTCCAATATAAAATCAAAGAAGCCAAAAATTATCTGTATAAAGTGGCGGATGTCGAGTCCACGATCCACAATGCAGCTGAAGCGGCCATGCGTGAAGTGATCGGCAAAAGTAAGATTGATGAAGCGTTAACTATTGGCAAGGCTCAAATTCAACAGGAAGCCCAGGACCTGCTGCAAGGAGTCCTGGATCAGTATCTGGCCGGAGTGCAAGTGGCCACGATTCAGTTGCAGGATGTCAACCCTCCCGAAGCCGTCGCTGCTGCATTTAAAGATGTGGCCAGCGCCAAGGAAGATCGGGAGAAACTGATTAACCAGGCTCACGGCTACCGGAACGATCTCATTCCCAGAGCCAAAGGGGAAGCCGCACAGGGTATTAACCAAGCCAAAGGTGCCGCACAATCCCGGATCGCACGGGCGGAGGGGGAAGCCAACTACTTTCTCCAGACCTTAAAAGAATACAAACTGGCCAAGGATGTCATCAGTAAACGGGTTTATATCGAAACAATGGAAGAGGTCATGGCCAACACCGAAAAAATTATTCTGGACTCCAACGCCGGGAAAAATGTACTGCCCTTTCTTCCCCTAGATCGCCTATCCCGCTCTCGCGGTGAAGCTGGCATGCAAGGAGGGGACAGCCGATGAAACAAAATTTCCTCATTGGTGTTGTTTTAGTACTTGGGGTCCTCTTTATCCTGGGACTCTCCCCGTTTTTCGTGGTCGATTTAACCGAAACCGCGATCGTGGTCGCTTTGGGAAAACCCGTCCAGACCATCACTGAGCCAGGACTGAAATTCAAGATTCCCTTTTACCACCAGGTGACCTTCTTTGATAAACGCTATTTGGACTATGACGCTCCCGCTCGGGATGTCATTACCAGCGATAAGAAATCCCTGGTGATCGACAACTTCGCCAAATGGCGAATTGTGGATCCTTTAAAAGTGTATCAGGCCTTTCAGACCCAACGAGGGGCCCTCCAACGTCTGGACGATATTATTTATTCGGAATTGCGGGTTGAGTTAGGCCGCCATGAACTGGGTGAAATTGTGGCCGCTAACCGGGCGTTGATCATGAAGGTGGTATCGGATCGGTCCAATGAAAAAGCTTCGGCCTATGGGCTTGAAGTCCTGGATGTGCGCATTAAGCGGGCCGACCTACCTGAGCAAAATGAAAAAGCGATTTTCCAACGGATGCAAGCCGAACGGGAACGCCAGGCCAAGCAATATCGCGCCGAAGGCGAAGAGGAAGCACAAAAGATTCGCTCGGAAGCCGAAAAAGACAAACAAATCATTTTAGCCGAGGCTTACAAAACCGCACAGGAACTTCGTGGAGATGGAGAAGCCAAAGCCTATAAAATCTATGCAACAGCCTATCAACAAGGCCCGGAGTTTTTTGAATTCATCAGAACCATGGAAGCCTATAAGAAGACATTTGCAAACAATACCACGTTGGTCCTCTCTCCGGATTCGGAATTCCTGAAATACCTCAAAAAGCGGTAGTCGTGTGATCCATCCCGTTTCCCCTGTCGCTTCGATATAATTACCTCGTCCCCTCGGCATACCCGCCCATGGCCAATCCTGACCACGTTCAACAGCTGTTAGAGGGGGGAGTTGAGGGCTGGAATAAGTATCGACGGACCAATCCGGATCTGATGCCCGATCTCAGGGACGCTGATCTTTCCGGCTATGATTTTACGGGCTTGGACCTGAGCAAAGCCGATCTTTCCGGAGCTGACCTGTCCGATTGCTATCTCTTTCGGGCCAATCTGACCGAAGCCAATCTGTCCGGGGCGAATCTCACCGAAGCCGATATCCTCGAAGCGAATTTGATCAAAGCTAATCTATCCAATGCCACATTGATACGAGTGGATTTAACCGGAACAGGGTTGATTGGTTCAAATCTTGAGGGGACCAACCTTGAAGGAGCCAATCTCACCAGAGCCTCGCTTCCATGGTGTCAACTATCGGGTGCCAATCTTTCCAAAACCAAATTACACCTCACCGATCTACGTGAAGCACAACTCATCAACGCCAACCTACAGGGAGCCTCACTTCAAGACACGTCACTCACCGGAGCCAATTTCCAGGAAGCGAATTTGCAAGGAGTGACACACGTCTCCCTCGACCTCCTCGCCAAAGTCAAAACTCTTTACCTTGCGACACTCGATCCCGACCTGTTTATCCAATTCCAACAATCTCACCCCAATCTCTTTAACCAACCCACAGAATAATTGACGCGTGAACGTTTCACTGTGGAAAAATGTCCAACGCTTGGAGGCCGCTGGCAGCGTTTTTTGAACCGACCCGAAGCCACTCATGCTCTAGACGGTTGTGGGCTCATTTGCCTATGGAAATATGATCATTCACGCATCCTTTTCTGTATAACTATCTAGCCTTTGCAAGCCTAATTGCCTCCTTCAACCTATATTTTCCTTGTGACCAACCGATTAGAAGGTAACGTCAATCGATTTTCGAAGGAGATTGCACCCACCCAAAAGTGGGTACACCTAATTCGGGATCTCTTTTATCCAGCAAACATCAACCTTTTTTGAGCAGCTCATGAAACAAGGCCCTTGGCCCTTCCAAGTTCTGGTCTGGTATTACAAACAACCGGTCTTAGGATATGGGATTTTATTCGTGATTGCCCTATGTTGGGGACTTCTCCCGCATGCCGGGGAAGTTGTAGTGCTGGCTGTCCTCCTAACGCCCTGGCTAGCCTGTTTGTTGATCGTTCTCAATATCCCTTTTATTAGTGGGGTCATCCAACGCCTCCGCCTCTCTCCCCAAGAAAGACGAAATCACGCCCTAGAGCATGGGACGATCCATTGTTTTTTCCATAAACACGGCCAGAAGAAAAGAGTCAGCGGGCAGGCAAAAACCGATGGATTCAGAATAGCTGGAATACATTCACCTAAGGAGATTCATGAGGCATTCAACGAATTTCTGTCGCTTGATAAACAAGAACAATGGAAGATGGCCATTTCAAACCGATGCGGCTCCATGCTTTGTATCGCACAGGGGATCGGTATCATTTCCTTACTTACTGCACTGGTATCTTTTGGTTTATGGCAACCATCCCCCCCTACCGTTGCTCTGACACTTGGCGCTCAATTTCTTCTGTTTCTAGGATTTAGACATCCTCTCGGACGCTTTCTGCAAAAACACCGACTGCTTTCTCTAGATTTTGAAGAGGCAAAGATTCTGGACATCAAACAGGTAGACCGAATACCGCTAATTGAAAGTGGCCCTGTTTATTTTGTCCGCACCCACGTTCAATAGGACCCTACAAGCCGCTGAGGATGAAGACCACACCGATAAGCACAAAATCCATTTGACCTTCTCGGACTGACTAATCATTCGTAGAGATATTATCGATACAAATTGACGCCAACCCCAGTTCCTGTAGGACTCCTGACTTCCCGGAGAACCGGCAAACGGGATCACCGACATTCACTTTGTCCCCGGCACTCCACGAATGGTCATGGGAGGGCTCACCTGGGCCTTTTCCTCATAAAGAGGGGTGGAGAGGCTGCACCTTTTTTCAGTGGGCGTCGAGCATGAAACCTATGCTCAAGCTCAGAATTTCAGGAGGGAAGCATTCATTCAGATTCTGGAATCTGTTGGGTAATCGGTAATGCAATGGTGAAGATGGTACCTTTTCCTATTTCACTCCATACATTGACCGTTCCTGCATGAGCATCAACGACATCTTTGACAATTTTCGTTCCCAATCCCGTACCGCCGGTTTTCCCGCTCCTGGCCTCCTTGGTGAATAACTTGTCCCGGATTTCCGCGGGCATGCCCCCACCAGTATCGGCGACTGTTAACACCATCGTTTTTTCATCCGTCCCGACTGACCCGCTAACCGTCACCGAACCGCCTTCAGGCGTCTCGGGAATGGCATTATTCACCAGATTATAGAGTGCATTGAACAACCGATTCTCATCGGCATGAATTGTCGGAAGGGCCTCAAGGCCCTTCATGTGCAGGACAACCTTCATCTCGGAGGCCTGGAAACGGAGAATACCAAAAACACCTTCTACCACTTCAGACACCTGGCAAGGAGCGAAACAGATCGGGCTGGTGATACCTTTCACCGTATCGGCAATTTCCCGCATACGCCCTTGAATCCGACGGGCATTCTTCACGATCATTTCAACCGCGTCTCCGGAAAATTGTCTGGAGGCCATTAACTCCTTCGAAGTGACGTCAGGCAATTTCGCAAATAATTCTTGAAGATCCTCCTCTAACAATTTAGCGCCATTCAGGACGGGCATCAGCATATTCTTGATATCGTGGGCAATATCCCCCAGCATGACCGTCACACCAGCCAGCTTGGTTTCCTCTAACAATTCCGCTGTCAATCGTTTTCGGTCACTGATATCCTTAAACGTCACCACGGCCCCGATCATACTGCCCTGCTCCCAGATCGGCGAAATAGAGGAATCCACTGGAAACGAGGTGCCGTCCTTCCGCCAAAGCTCCTCGGTGTCGTTTTCTTCCACCGTTCCCTTCTTCAGCGCGGCATAAATGGGACAGGCAGCTCTGGGAAAGGGAGACCCATCGGATTTCATATGATGGATCCTCTCATGCATCGGCTCGCCAACCAATTCTTCAACTTCGTACCCCAGCATGTGAGCCCCTGCCGGGTTTACAAAGGTGATTTGGCCATCGAGATCCAGTTCATAGATCCCTTCTCCCGAGGCCGTGAGGATTCGTGCATAGTGGGTCTCGAGCTTTTGGTGAACTTCCATGACGCGTTGACGTTCAATGGCCGTGGCGATGCGATCAGCCACAAGGCCAAGACTATGGCATGAAAACGTGGTTAGAGCCTGTCGGGAAAACACGGCCATGACACCTGCCACTTCCTGGTTAATCAGCAACGGATATCCGGCAAAAGCGACAATCCCCTCTCCCCTGGCCCAGGCCCGTTCGGGAACAGCCGGATCCCCCAGGATCGCATTGGTGAAATGGGGTCGCTTCTCAAAAGCAATCTGACCGATTTGAGCATGGCCAAATGACCCTGGGCCGACCACATCCGTCGACAGAGTCGAAAGCCCTGCACTCGCCTGCAGTTCCAACCCTTCCTCCTGAGATTTCAACGTCCAGAATCCTGCCCAGGCTCCAGGAAGGAGCCTGATGATGCCTTCCGCACAACCCTGCAATCGTTCACTCAGTTTTTGATGACGGTTCAACACCTGACCCACCTCAGCTTCCAAGGACAACAGGCGGTTTCGTTCCACTAATGCCAGCTCCGCCTCCCTTCGCTCGGAGATATCGCGGATGATGCCGGAATAAAACGTTTCTTCACGAAGCATGGATTTGGAGGGCGCCATTTCAATTGGAAACTCTTCTCCATTCTTTCTCAAGCCGTGCATTTCCACGGTTTTCACCAAACCGCGACCGCCTTCATCAGCCAGTCCCACCAACGCCATTCCATAACGATGCGCGTCGTGATACCGGACGGGGATGATCAGCGTCAGGGGCTTTCCCACAATTTCCTCCTGGGTATACCCAAACAGCGTGGCGGCCCCCTTATTCCAAGACAGGATATTGCCGTGCAGATCCCACAACACAATGGCATCCGTGGCAGTCTGAACGACAGATTGAAACCGTTCTTCCCCGGCAAGCCTCAGCTGAGTCATTTCTCGTGCCGGATGACCGGAAGCTCTTCCCTTTTCACCTTGAAAAAAACCGGTGTTCCGTGCGTTATCTATCACATGAGTGTCTTTCATATTTTTCTGGCGTTCCTTAAGAAGTTTTCGGCAATAAAACAGGCGCTACGGTCCGGGGCACCTTCCACGATGGAAAAGTCCTCCAATTCCGACCAACGATCCACAAGATCCCATCAGATATACCTAACATAGTTGTCAGCACCACATACCAGGTCACGACAACCATGACCGGAATCAGCACAAGACATCCCAAACCCACAACCATTCCCACACCTATCCACATGATCAGTTCCATAATTCACCTCCATTCAATTTTCCGAAAACACTCATCGAATGTATTCAAAAAGCATAAGAACACCGATTGATGGATCGGCTGGCCTCAATATGTTTGGCAGCCTGGTTCGCCTACCATCCGCCGTCCGGCACTCAATCTTTGAGAGTCTCTGCCCAGACAGGGCTGTAAGACCCCCTGACCTCCTTAAACCCCCTTCAAGGCCAGTTCTTTTACAGAACGTGCAGGCCTTCTCTCCAGTGAAGTCGAATAGATAGCCATTCCCCAACAGAGAAACATGAGGACTAAGAGAATTTCGATAGGAGACATAGATGCTCACCCCTTTCCAGAGACCATAGGTCAGGAATGCACTCTTCCGGAACCTGATCTGACGACCAGCGTTACCATCGAAGGTCCTCAACGGCACCGAATGGTGAAAAGAGTATTAGGCGTAGGCTTGCGGAGACAGAGGAATCAGACGCGCAGGAGGGAAATCTGAAGCGCGAGAGATAGGATAGTCAACGTAGATTCATACGTCATACTGCACGCTATACCTTATACCAGAGGGTGTCAAGACATCCTTCCGCATATGAAGGAATGGGGGTGACATGAAAAACAGGTGCTTTCTGCCCGTTGTAAATTTAAGAAAACTTAATCTATGAAGTTCTTGGAAGAGCCGAAGTCTATTTCCGGCGGATGGCGACCAGGCGGCCCAACATGTCTTCGGGAAATTGGGAAGGAGGGGGGCTCAGATCAATTCGAGGACCCACGCCTTGAACCAGCTTCGGACCTTCTGACGTATTGACGATGCCTTTGATGCGAAGAGCTTGAAGAGATTGAAGTTGCCCGATGAGCTGTTCAGCGGTGATGGTATCGGGAAAAGACAGTTCCCGCGCCTCAAAAGCTTCGTGGGTATGCGGAGGAGGTTCCTGTTGGCCACGCCGCTTGGAGGTAGTCCCCCCGAGGGGCATAGGAGGAAAAACAACTTGACTATCAACCTGTCCCTGAGTACTCCGAATCAACGGTGCCCCTGGAGCCATCTCCTGTAGCAACCCTTCCAATGGTGGAAGGGAAGTCTCCGAAACCAGATCGACTTTATTTAGCACCAGCAGATCCGCCGACGAGACCTGCTGCTCAAAGGTCCCTTCCAAATCCCGCTCTTGGACAACTTGTTCAGCATTCACGACGACGACCGCCAGACTTTCCCCCACCCATTCCGTTAACGGCTCCCGCCAGAAAGTCATGAGGGTTTCAAATGGCAAAGCCACTCCTGAGGTTTCCACCACCACCCGATCTGGCCGAATGGTCTCCCACAAATTCTGGAGGGTTTCAAGCAACTCATTGGTTAACTGGCAACAGACGCATCCGCCTTCCAACTCGACGTAACCTGGACCACCGGATTCTTGTAACAGGGCACGATCAATGCCCAATTCACCGAATTCGTTGGAGACCACCGCCAGGCGAAGGCCTTGTCGCTGAGCATCAGCAATTAAATGTTTGACGAGCGTGGTTTTGCCCGCACCCAAAAACCCGGAAACGACCAAGGCCGGGACGCCGCCTAACGGGGGTTCACACCGGACCGCCGGTTGCAAAGCCTCTGACTTTTGTTCACTCATCACAAAGCAGACCAGACACAGATGAGTCCCATGGGAAACAGGACGGAATACTCAACCCTTTATTGACTGATTTCATAAACCAGAGTCACCGAACCGTGCACGGAAATCTCCCCGGCAGAGAGAGAGGCATCCCCACCGGATTCCATGGCCATAGCGGTGGGCATCATGCGCTGTCGTCTTTGAGGAACCATGATCGAAACGCCACCTTCCGTGGCATTCAGAATGCGAACGAGCTTAACCTGTAAGGCCTGAGCCAAGGTTTTCGCTTTGGCACTGGCTTTTTCCGCAGCCTGCTGGAGGGCCTGGAGTTTCACCGGTTCTTCCTGTTGTAATCCCCAGGAAATCCCGGAAAACCGGTTGGCTCCTGCTTTCAACGTTCGATCCACAACTTTTCCAACCTTTTCTATATCCCTCACTTCCACATTCACCTGATGAATCACACGATATCCAATAATTCGAGGAGTTGATTGTTCCAGGGATTCCCCGGAGGAACGACGGGGTGGAGGGGGATATTCCGGCATCACTTGAAAGGAGGTCGTTTGGATCAGCTGAGGTGGAATCTCCAATTTCCTGAACTCTTCAAAGACCTTGTTCATTCGCGTTTGATTGTCTTTCTGAACGTCCGATAACAATTCACCGGCCGTCTCCACGGCAAAACTCACTACGGCTTTATCTGGTGCCACCTCAAACTTGCCTTCTCCGTTCACTGTGAGTTGAGGAATCTCCTGAGCTTCCGTATCGGCCCACACCAGGCCTACACTTCCCAGGAAGCAGAAGAAAGCCATCGCCATCCACGAATACATGATTGGAGATCTCGTATACATTGACAAACTCCTTCCGGGTTTTTAACAATGACCCACAGTTGTATGGCGACTTCTACACCACCTCAACAAACCGACCGGGACCTCCCGGATCGCGACTGCACCTGGTGCAAAATTCCGATGCGGAAACGCCTGGTGGGCGAGGGCCGGTTCATTCACTACACGTGCCCGAAATGTATTTTTCAACATACGGCGAAATTCTCGGAAGCCTCAACCTGATCATTCGCCCGTTTCTCACAGCCATCCTCAAAAACCTAAAACAGGTTTGACACGATGCGGGTACCGCCCACCCACGTGCCGATAATACTGCCGATGGTCGGCAGCAAAAAGGCTAAAAATACCCGCAGCAATTTACTGCTCCACCACTTCCGGGGAACGGCAATATCTTCGGCAACCGTTTGAAAATCGCGGACCAAAGGCGGTTGAAGATAGGCCTGCACGAAGGCCGTCACATAGCCGACTCCAATGACCGGCGTCAGACTGGTAAACGGGGCGGAAAAAAAAGCGGTCAGGGTCGTTAGAGGATGGGCCATGGCTAAAATCCCACCGATTCCACTGGGAATCCCATTCGCCAAAAACCAGAACAAGGCATTCTCCCCGGCGGCGGTCAATCCCTTTTCCCACCCGATATACATAATGGATCCCACAATCAGCGCAGGAATACTCCAACCTACCATTTTCCAGGCTGGTGAAATGGGAGGGACATAATTCAGTTGATCCAGATTGACCGTCTCACCTTGCTGAAGTGTCCGAAGCATTCCCGCCACATGTCCGGCCCCCACAACCGCGACGGTTCTCGTGCCCGGTGCTTCAAGCACATTTTTCGCCAGATATTTGTCCCGTTCATCGATCAACACGGCTTTCAGGGTAGGCACTTCATCGCCCAACTCTTTCATCATTTCGGACAACACATCTTGCTTTTTGAGATTCTTAATTTCTTCTTCCGAGACTTCGGTGGTGTCAAAAATGCCGAGAAGCATGGATGACAGCAAGAGACTTTTCCGCCAAAACGGCGTGGTGCGCCAGGCCCGGCGCATCGTGACCCGCACATCCCGGTCGGCCAAAGTCACCGGCAGCGAATGTTTTTCGGCCATGCGAATCGCTTCCAGCATTTCCGAGCCAGGCAGCACACCCAATTTATCGCCCAACCGTTTTTGGAAAGAGGCGAGGACCAGATTGACCATCAGCGTGCTTAGTTGCTGCTTGCGAATGATCTCTTTGAGATCCAGGGACTCCCATCGGTTGGGATTGGAAATGGCTTCCAAGCGTTTCTCATCCAATTCGACGCAGACCCTATCAGGTTGCTCCTGCTCAATGACCAATTTCACCAGTTCAACGGACTCCTGAGACACATGCGCCGTGCCCACCAGAATGATGGTTTTGGGTCCAACCTGTACCACAAACACATCGGACTCATAGTGTCCGAGGAGTCCCCCCACAGGATCTGTAGAAGGGTTCACTGGAGAAGATTCGTCGTGTAGCATCGGCAACACCTTGGCATAGAAACTAAGCCTCTTGTCAAGCCTTTACAAACTTTAAAACAGGGCTGAATAACCCGCCCTTTGACATCCCGGAAAAAAACCATTACCAATAAGATTTTGGAAGGTGGGTCAATGGGGAACGAATCGACACAAACTCCGTCCCGTTTGTGGATCTGGCTCAGTGCAGAAGGCACGCGCTGGCGAATCACGTACGACTCGGATGGCATATGGTCCTGCCAAATTGGTATCGGCGGGAAACGCGTGGGACCATGGAAATCCGGCCTTCCGCCCAACTTAGGCACCTGGCCTCTGGGAAATTTCTGACAATAGCCCTCATGCCTTTTTTTCTAGCACTGTTCAAAAGACCTTTTTCCCAACACAGAATAAGAAATGAAAGCCATGAGGGCTCGGGCAAAGACCCGAGCCCTCAAAAAATCATCTGACCCTCAACCAAATGCAGGTTGTAGCGCGATATACCGAACCACCGCCAATTCAGACACCTCGGCTAACCTGGCAATCGGCAATTTCCCGATCACCAAATGGCCGGTCTTAGGCTGCGCGACTACCTCGAAGCCTAGCGCCTTCAATTTCTCCAAGGTCTCACCCTTGGTGTCCCCCAGCCAGATCTGCACCAACACGTTCCCATCGATAACATGCTTGGCCACTTCCTCCGTCAGGGTGGATTTCTTTTCTACATGGATAGCCAGAGATCCGAGTACCGCATCTAATTTACTGGATGAATCGTCTCGGAAAGAAGCATCCCATTCCGGTTCAATATGATCCACCATGGCCGGAGGGCTGGAGGCCACGGACTCCTGGGCCACAATCCCTCCCAGAAAACTTCGGCTCATTTTCGCAGCCGGTTGCATCATGCGTTGGCGAAAACTCCCCACCTGTTCATCTCCGCTCCCGAAAATGCCTTCGTAACTCACTCCTTCCGGCAGTTCAACCGGCACGTCCACACGCCGAGGTTGTCCGCCTTCCGTAATAATCAATTCCTCTACCGCCACAAAAGAGGTAAATTGAGTCATCAACCGATATTCCAATCCCAATTTTGTGATCGCCTCTTGCACTGGTTTTTGAGGTTGCCCCTGCTGCACCCCTTCATAATCCTGAGCCATGAGGTCAGCAATCTTTGTCCTAGCCCACAGAGTCGCCAATACATCATGCTCGGGAGCAAAGCCGGGAAGATCAACGGAAATATTCCGTACCACCGAACGTCCCGCCACTTTTCCAAGCAGCCGTATGGTGGCTTTTCCCGGTGTTGTATATCTGCCGATCAGGACCAACGGCTTGGCACTAAACAAATCCGGAAGTCGTTTGGGAAAGACGTCCAACACGTCTAACCCGTTCCACTCAACGGAAAGATCGGTGAGCAAAGGATGTTGAACCCGTTCGTGAAACCGTCTGGCCGCAGCGGAACCGTCATCATGTAAACTCACATATTCCACTTCACCACGACCATGTTCGGCCATCTTGTCCAGCAAAAAACGGTTGACGCTGCTTCCGATTCCGAAGGAAAAGATCCGGGCATTGGAGTGCTTCTGTATTTCCCCAAGAATGGCCATATCGTTACCGATATATCCATCCGTCATGAAACACACGATACGAACGTGCTCCTGGGAATCAGACGGCTCCAGAGCCGCGCGAATGGCTTTCATCATTTCCGTCCCGCCACCGCCAGACCGCAAAGCAAGAAAGTCCTGGGCTTTCCGGACATTCGCCGGAGTCGCCTGAACCGGTTCAGGAAACAAAATATGCGTATCGCCGGCAAAGGTAATCAGATTAAACGTGTCACGCGGGTTCAGGCCGTCGATAGACAGTCGCATGGTCTCCTTGGCCTTTTCAATCGGAAAACCCGACATGGAGCCCGAGGTATCCAGCACAAATACCAGTTCCTTGGGGATGACTTCTTCTGTCTTCACCCGATCCGGAGGCTGAAGCAGTAACGTAAAAAATCCATCTTTTCCATCCCTATGGGTCAGAACCGCATCATGGATATCCGCTCCGGCCACGGCGTAAGTCAGGACAAAATCTTTATTAGGAATCGTCGCGTCCTGTTTGAGATGGACATCAACCCGTGAAGTCTTCGAGTGGGTCACCTCAATATCATGAGTAGTGGATTGAACCTGGTGAATTGGCACGCCGGCATCGATCGTCACTTGTAAGGATACATCATGGCCGGACCGGGTCCCCGGCTTCATTACAGGGGGAGTAATACGTGATCCGTCCGGCACCTGATCGGAATCATAAGCCCATCCGCCGCCTAAAGGCGGAGTCTGTGTCATTGGCTGGCCCGGGATATATCGCGGTCCGACCACCATCGGAAACATGACTGAATATGTCCCGCCATCATAGAACAGGGTTTCCACATAACTGATCGTGACCATGATGTGCTCGCCGGGCAGAATATTGGCTACGGACTGCGTAAAGATATTGGGCCGCTCCTGATCCAACAGCCCGGCCACATGACCACGCCGTTTTGCCGCTTCATAGATGGCACGGGCCTCTTCCCGCCGTTTTATCTTCCCTTTTACCACCCGATCGCCCACGGTGATCGTCATATCATCCACGGCGGAATGTTGGGGAAGAGGAAAGGTATAGACCGCTTCAATTTTGTCGGGATAGGGATTGTGGAATTGCTGGGTCACCTGAGCCCGCGCGAGCGGCCCGCTGACCTGAATGGACATATCCGTATGTTTCAGGGGAAAGGCTTGGGTAAGCTGTCCGTCCGAGTCCAGGCCTACCAGGCTTCCTGATTGATCACTTCTCGCCCACCCTTCACCGGAATTAGCCCCTGCATGGGTTGCCGTGGCAGAAGATGTCCCCAACCCCAGGAATGAGACTCCAGCTAGTATCAACAGCCCGGCCAGTCCGCCTCCCACCACCAAACCCCACGATCTTTTCCTTCCAGATAAAACCTTCATGATTACCCTCCTTATGTTCCGCGGCCCCATGCCGCTTCACAGGAGGGTATGGCAACACTTCCCAAATCCTTTCAGGGAAATAGGGATTATAAATTTCCATTCATTAAATAGAGTTTTTGATAAAATTCTTTGGAGTCTTTAAACTCCTTGAGTGTTTTTAATCAACCCGAAAAATAACTCCCAAGAAATCTCGGTAATTATTCCGGCATACTCATTAAAAGATAGAAATTAGCTCACTGCGACATGCAATTCACAGAAATTGAAAGAGAGGTCTTGGGTTTGTGGATTACAACACGAGCCCTTGATGCCATGGTTAACCATATTCTACTCAATTTAGTGGGCCCAGATCCCAAAGAGGTTCACTTTGAAACAATGGTCCATCAGCAGCTATTCAATGTTTTGCTTCTTGATTTTCTTGAAGATGTCAGTAAAAACTTAACAAGTCTTAAGGGCTCATGTGTCGATTTGCTAGAAGAAATCTGCCGTTTATCCTCATTCAATGATAGTGATTCGATAAATTTTATTCAGGAACCATTGCATAAATTGAAAATTTGGCTGGAGACAGTAATCACTGTAGAGACTTACTTCCCCTCTATTTCTCGCACGATTTCCCTGGGGATTAAAAGGAAAAATTGTCTTTATATCTGTGGAAATATTTCAAAACATAATATTTCTAGACTAACAGGGGCTGGGAAACGGCTTAGCGAGGTATTAAAGGAAAATGAGGTCAATGTGGATTCCAATTCAAATAAAATTCTTCATTTACTTGATGATTTCTACAAACGATTTCATGAGGATATCTTTGAATACCAAGCCACGGTTATTACAGAGTTATTAAACAATGTGCGCTGGGGAATTCATAATTACCTTTACCCAGAATACCTCAAGGCCAAAAATCAAGATTCTGACGACCTAACGAAATACTCTTACAAATTCCCTCAAGGTATATCTGATGATTTTGTAAAAACCTGTTATTTGGATCTAATGAGTTTAGTGAGAAGAAAACCCAACATGGAACCATTCCTTGCAGATTCTTCTTGGAAAGCACATTATTAATATCTTTATTCAGAGACTTCACTTCTCTTTCAAATAATAAATAACCATTTCTTGACTCCTCAGACATTGATTCCTCTTTCATTCCTCTAAAGGAATCTTCACTAGTAAGACTTTCTCTGAATTTGAAATCTGCTCGATTGCAAATACTGCAGCGTCCACCCGTTCGACCAAAAAACCAGTCCTATCAAGATCACTCCCAAGCCATTGGCCAAAATCATCAATGGGGTTGGGAGCAATCAACACGCTTAGAGAAGCAACAATTGGGTTCCCCGCCAAATTGGTTACTTGACCAAGCGAAAATTCCATACGCTGAAATGATTTTACCTTTATCCCATCTTGGGATTTTCCCGTCTGGCCGAGGGCAATGGATTCTAGCTTCTGCCACTTACCATTGCCCAGGGGAGCCAGCACATACAGATAGCCGGGCACGTTGGATTCCACTGCCAATCGGATGTCTTTCCAACTACCGGTAATCTTCCGGCTGTCTACTTCCTCATCTTTGCCATCCTTCGTTTGCCGAACAAAGCTGTACCTGATCCCTTTGGCGATTGAAGCCACAGCCTCACCCGCTAATTCCTGCTCCAAGGGATGTGACAGGGCTTTCTCCCGGGAGGAAGGTTTCATCGCCTTTGAGAAGGCTCCGCCCAGATCCTGATCAGCTTTATCCTGAATCTTTTTTTCTGCCATGACCTCATCGGCTAAAAAACCACTCGCCGCATAAAACAATTCCTGAGCGCTGTTTTGCACAATTAATGCCTGAAGGGTGGCCTTTTCTGCGACCTTGGCGGACAATCTGCCAGGGGCTGCGCCTTGTGGAGCTCGATCTTCAGGCATGGCCAATTCAGGAGCTTCAGGAGTCTCTGATGGTGAATCCGGGCGATCGATTCGCTGTTTTTGTGGCACGGAAGTGGAGGAAGGCGGCGGGGCTACCTGTTGGGTTACGGTTTCTCTTCTGGCCTCCGGCCTCCTTTCAACGGCGTCATTTTCCTTTTTGGCCATCGCCGGGACCTGCCTAAGCCGGTCAACGTTATGGGTATCCGCTCCTGAAGAGGGTTCAGGAGCGACTGCACTTCCCGTTTCAACATCTTCCACTTGACTGGCGTTTCTCTCCAAACCATCCTTGTGTGCAGGTGCCCTACTTTCCTCAGAGGATTTCGTCTGGCGAAACGCGACCTCATCTCTTGATGAGGATGTGGCCGCCTCCTGTTCCTGCTGAACAATGGAGCCCCATTCTCTTTCCATTTGCCATCCGAAAATTAGAGCTAACCCCATGGCGGCCATGCTCCCCGCCCAGGCCAATGATGACTGCTGTCGTAACCATTCCCACTGACTCTTCTTCTCAGAGGAGGGCCCTTTTGAATGGGCTGATGTCTGCAAACTTGCCAGAATGCGCTGACGGGCTTCCGGGTCGGCAAGCAGAGCCTTCAAGGCTTCTTCGTCCGCCAGGGCATCAAACAGCGCTTGATCGTTGAGGGCAGCCTCGGATAATTGCCGCGTTTCCTCATCGGTCAGCGTATTGGTGGCATATCCACCCAGCAGATGCTCCAATGATTTGGCCATTAGGGCATGTCCTTTCCGGGTTGCTCTTTACCTTTCTCGGTAAAAGGAATGGTCTCCCATCGTCCTCCCATCAACGCCAGAAGCTGTTTTCGGCAGCGGGAGTCCCACGTATAAATCGTATTGATGGACTGCTCACCCAATATTCGTTGAATTTCCGGGAAGGTATGGCCTTCAAGTTTCAACCGGAACAATTCCCGGCACCGCTCGCCCAGTTGCTGAAACGCTTCGATCAATTGACCCACCCGCTCCTTCTGTTCCACCTCTTCCGACGGATCACGCCCGGAATCGGCCACAGGCCGGTCTTCAATCGATTCCTGGTTATATTCTCCCCGCCGCAGGGTTTTACGATGAAGGTCCAGCATTTTATACCGCAGGATTTGAAAAGATAGGGGAACCAGTTCGGTCAATTCTGTCACATGCAGGTATTTCTCATGCAACACCATCAGCACGTCCTGGGCGACATCCTCTGCCATCTCCCTTGATCCACGTGATGTCGCGAAGGCCAGAATCCTTTCACGCAGATGCTTGAGAATGTCGTCACGGATCATCTTGGACATGTTGTCTGTCGCATGGGAAGGCGTAGCTTAGTCCAACATTGGCTTCATAGGCCAAGTCTGCCATTTTCCCGGCACACCCACTTTCCCTGGCGTGATCAGTGGCAAAACACCTTGCTAGAGAGGGGAAAAACCTTTGAAGAGAGCTTATTTGACAGATCGATCGAGATAAGGCTTACAAATCAAACAAATAATTTACGTTATCGCCGCCATAGGCTTTAACGTTTCCCTCGATAAACTTTTGATTGTCGGCATAAACCCAGACCGCGACATCCGACCGTCCGGTCAATTTTTTCATCTGGCCCAACAACATCAAGACGATCTTTCGGCCACGCTCCCGGTCGGCCGCCAGCCGATCCGATAATCCCGGAGTCACGTGAAGTTGCAACAGGGGGCCTTTGACCTGGAGATCCAGAATATCCGGATTCGATCCAAGTTGTTGTTTCAGATGTGCCACGATTTCTAAACTCGATTTCACAGATTCCATAATAGACCCTTTACTTAATCGTACATGACAGTATCAGGATGTTCCTGATAGAGACTTTTTATGAAAGAAAGTTACAGGGGCCGGGTCGCCCCGTCCAACCATTTCCGTGTTTCACCCTCGACGGCATCCCTGAGTTCATTCCAAATTCGTACATGGTAAGCATTGAGCCATGAACACTCTTGATCGCTGAGGAGAGTTCTCTCGATCAGGGATCGATCAAATGGCACAATGGTGATTGTATCGAACGTAAAGAAAAGCCGGTCGGAACCGTTCAACTTGGTCTCCGGTATCACCACAACTAAATTTTCCAAACGAATTCCATAGGCTCCGGCTTTATAATATCCCGGTTCATTCGACACGATCATGCCCGGACGCAACGCCACCGTATTGACTCCCTTGGCTATGCGGTGTGGCCCTTCGTGGACACCTAAGTAACTGCCAACCCCATGTCCGGTTCCATGATCATAATCCAACCCCACTACCCATAATGGTGCCCGGGCCAGGGCATCTAATTGACTGCCGGTCGTGCCTTCCGGAAAGCGGGCCGTGGCTAATGCGATATGTCCTTTTAATACTCGAGTATATCGGTCTCGATGTTCCTCCGACGGAGTGCCAATGGCTAAGGTCCTGGTAATATCCGTCGTGCCATCCAAGTATTGACCGCCGGAATCCACCAGGTACAGGGTTCCATCCTCAAGCTTGCGATTGGTTTTCTGGGAGGAACGATAGTGCACGATGGCTCCATTGGCCCCTGCTCCGGAAATGGTCGGGAAACTGGCATCCTTCCACAAGGGCTGCTTTTTCCGACATTCTTCCAAATATGCTGCAGCGTCCAGTTCAGTGACCGTCCCATGAGAGCTTTCCCTAGCCAACCAGGCCAAGAACTGGCATACGGCCACCGCATCCCGACGGTGAGCCGCATAGGCTCCGAGAATTTCCGTCTCGTTTTTACACGCCTTGGGAAGTGCGCAGGGATCCTCTCCTTTCACGATCGTCGCACCATGTTCTGAAAGTACCCGAAACACCCAGCTATTGGTTTTTGATGGATCACAGAGGACCCGCTGCTTGTCACGTCCCAGTTTCTCCAATGCGGCCTCGAAATCTTCCGGCGAAGTTATGGTCACATCGGAGCCCAAGTGATTCCGAAGTTCCCCACTGACTTTTTGATGCGGTAAAAACAGGACAACCTCTCCCGTGCCGTATAGGATCGCGTGGGATAGCGGCAAAGGTGTGTGAGGGACGTCCGCCCCGCGAATATTCAATAACCAAGCAATTGAATCAGGCGACGTCACAACTGCTGCATCGATGTGTTCTTGTGCAAAATTTCGGCATAACCGATTTCGCTTTTCCTGAGACGATTGTCCCGCATAGTGTTCCGGATGCGGTTGGACCAATGCCATGGGAGAACCGGGCCGGTCCTGCCAAATTTCATCAATGGGATTGGATTCGCAGGGGATGAGCTGGGCGTTGGCCTGCTCAGCAGCCTTCTGATATTGCTCCAATTCATTCGGAGTATGCAGCCGGGGATCATAGCCAATCCGCTCAGTAGCCTGGGCTTCATGGCTAATCCAATCATTCGGTGAAGTAGTCCCGCTATGATGAATGGAAAATTGATTGGCATCCACTTGACCGGCGACTTGAAGGGTATAGCGCCCATCCACAAAAATAGCCGCCTGTGTTTTCAGGACCACCGCTGTGCCGGCCGACCCGGTAAAACCCGTCAGCCAAGCCAATCGTTCGGCGCAGGGCGGAAGATATTCATTTTGATATTCATCCGAATGAGGAATAATCAACCCGGTCAGGCCCTGACGGCCTAGGAATTCCCGTAATGCGCTAAGGGGAGTCATATTTCCTGGATGAGGGAAAACAGAATAATCACAACACACCTTTACCAGGAGCATCCGGGGTTTGCCAAGTTGCCACACCCCGAGAGGCCCACTGAACGACGCCACCTCATATTGTATCTAAAGAGTCAGTCCATTGGCAGCTGAAAGGCGGGATTTTGCGGAAATGCTACGGATGGAATCAGACAGGGAGAAACCGGAGGGGTAGAAACAACCATTCCTTCAGGAAACAGCTTCGCCCAACGCGGCGTCTATCGCACATTCCTCAGAAAAGTAGGTTGGAATGAGACTACAAAAATTGGATGATTCCAACATCGTCTGCGCTTCGCTCTGTGGGCTCACCATACTCATGGCAATGCCTGCCTCCTCCAAACTCAGATAAGCCAATGCCAATCCACCCAAGGCCGTACTATCTAAAAACGTCACGGCCTCCATATTAAAAATAATATGCCTGGCACCAGAAAATTTAGCGGTCTTCACCAGAGCCTGAAAAACCTTTCTGGAATAAAAGGTCAATCGTCCCGAAATCATCAGGATCAATGTGTCATTTTGAATGCGTTCTGCTACATGCATGATTCGCCCTTATTCTCATTCTTTTTCGGCAATACCAAGAAATTCTTGCCCATTTCAGGATATTTTCTGAGATTTTCCTTACCGCCTATCTGGAAACCTCCTCCTCTAACCGGCCACCACAATCTGCCCATAGTGACTGGCATAAGCGGGGAAAATGTAACAACGTGGAAGAATGAGAAAAAAAGAACAAGAAGAAGACCCATATCCCTTCGCGATAGTCAACCAACTCAACCAAAACGGGATTAAAAGCGGTGAGCCCGAGATCCTGCGGCTCCTCCGTCAGAACATATAGCCCTAACATTTGGCGAGAAGAAATCATTCGAAAGGTCTGGCAGAGCATGATGTAATCGCCCTCTTGCCGACTGGCAAAGGAGCTCCCACTATTTGCACTAGTAATCGCCCGACCAGGAACCCGAGAAATATGAATCCTTTATTGATAGTTTTAGGAGTCAAAATTTTCAATTCTGCAATTTACCGATGCTATAGGAATTGAACCGGTCTTTCTTTTGGATTAACTACTCCTGCAGGGTGAACAAAATGTCTCAATGTAGAGCTTAGATGTCAATTGATCTGCTTAGGATTAAGTGTGAAGGTAGGAAAAACCAAACATAAAATTGAAAAGCCTGATCATGTTTACCCGTATTTTTGGTTGGAGATTACAGAAAACACAGACAAACAACAGCCACCTAGAGAAATTTTTGAGATTTTATACCTAGGAATGATTTTTGCTTTCCTCTCAAGATAATGAGAGGGGGCCACTATTGTCACTGAATCCCTCAATGCGTGCTTCAGGCACACGGGTATGTTGAGTAATAGAATTTTTCGTGAAATCTAAATTCATACCCTCTGATTTCAAAAAATCATCATTTTGCCAATTTTGCAACAACCCCTCGCACCCAAGGCTCTCTTGGATCGGCCTTTATCATCCGGCTTTGGCCGATACCACGATTTGCCGATCATATTGTAATAATTAGATTTTTTGGTATGCTTTATAAAGATTTCATAAAAATAGCGTTATCCCACGCAGTAATGGTGCTAAAGGACTCTCGTGGTGGGTCCGCTTATTTATCCTACCCCCCAACGGTCGCTTACCATTTTTTTTTGAGTGCTCAAACGATTGATCAAATAGCCTCAGGCCATGACATCCACCTAAGCCCGGTGACAATCAAGGACAGGCCGATACATAAACGACGGGCACCACAGACCTTAGGACTATAGTGAAACGCATACACATATGTTGAAAGTTCAACAGTATACCGCTCTAGGCCCTATCCTCGTTCATCATGCCACGATGAAAATGGACCAACTCGCCTTTACCTACCTTGGGGACGGAAGCAACCCATCACAGACACTGACCTATGGAGAACTGCATAATCAGGCGCAAGTGATCGCTCATCACTTAGGAGCTTGTCTGGAACCAGGTAGCCGGGCCCTATTGATGTTTCCTCCCGGCCTGGAGTTCGTGTCTGCGTTTTTTGGCTGCCTCTATGCCGGTGTGATTGCCATACCCACTCCCGAACTAGATCCCCTGAGGGCAAAAAGGAGTCAACCAAGACTTTGCTCGATTGCCGAAGACTCTCAGGCTTCCGTTATCTTAACGACTCGGAAACTCTTTCCCGGGAATGAGGGGAAAATAGCAGAACTTTCCAAGATTGCTGCCGGA
Source organism: Nitrospirales bacterium (assembly GCA_050248735.1). GTDB lineage: Bacteria > Nitrospirota > Nitrospiria > Nitrospirales > UBA8639 > JACKFE01. The sequence continues at coordinate 320,345 of JBFWRU010000004.1, forward strand.
AAGCACCTGTTCATAGAAGAGATTTCTCAGGGTTCTCCCGACGGAAACGATACCTGCCTGGACCCAATCCATGAAATCGCCTTCTTGCAGTATACCTCGGGATCTACGTCCGCACCGAAAGGCGTTATCGTTACCCAGCAGTGCCTCATGCAACAATTGAATGCACTGACACATTCATGCCAGTTGCATGAGGAGAGTATTGCACTGAATTGGATGCCCCATTTCCATGATTATGGGCTGGTCAACGGCTTGCTCTTAAATGTGTATTTGGGAACGCACACCTACCTGATGTCTCCAATGAGGTTTCTTCGAAACCCACTGCTATGGCTGCAAGCGATAACAAAATATCAGGTCACTCACAGCAGCGGACCGAATTTCGCTTATGATATTTGCGTAACAAAGACGGAACCACAGGAAAGAGCTGGCCTCGACCTTCGAAAGTGGTCCTTTGCAAGCTGCGGGGCTGAGCCGATCCGTGTAGAAACCATGGATCGTTTTATTCAAACCTTTGAACCGTTTGGATTTCATAAGCAATCCTTTGCCCCAGCCTATGGTCTGGCCGAGTTTACGCTAGCCGCGACCATAACATCCCTTGGAAGGATGCCTTCTCATCTCGAACTCAATACCCAGGCTCTGGAAAAAGGAACCATCGTTCCTGCCCTTACCACCGCACGTGGCACAAGAAAGATCGTATGCTGTGGGTCTCCGATTCAAGGGGCCGATCTTCGTATTATTGATGAAAAGACCCATTGCCATTCCTTGCCGGATAGGATTGGGGAAATCTGGCTTGCAGGTCCGAGTGTGGCCAGTGGCTACTGGCGACATTCAGAAGAGACTCATCAAACCTTCAACGCTTTTACCGCCGATACAAACGAAGGCCCCTTTCTCAGAACCGGTGACTTAGGATTCATGAAGGAAGGAAACCTGTATGTCACGGGTCGACTGAAGGAACTCATCATTATCAGGGGCAACAATTATTTTCCGCACGACATCGAACGAACCGTTCAAGACAGTCATCCTGCATTCCGACAGGGGGCCACGGCCGCGTTTTCCGTACCAAATGGATCGGGTGAACAACTTGTCGTGGTACAGGAAATCAGGCACCACAAACCACTTCCAAATTTCGAAGACCTTACGTCGACAATCAGGCAAGCCGTATCCCTGGAGCATGACCTCCCTGTCTATGCCATTCTCCTGGTTAAGACAGGAAGCGTTCCGAAAACCACAAGTGGAAAAATACAACGACAACCCTGCAGGACGGCGTTTCTGTCCGGGCAAATTGCAAGCTTACATACCAGCATCAAGCAGCCAAATCCACCGGAATCCACTGAATGGGCCTTCACGCCAACTCTTTTACTGAGCGTCTCCCCCAACGAACGTCACCTTCTCATCAAGAACTTTGTGAAGAGCAGTCTGGCGCATAGCCTAAGCATTAATCTGAGTTCATTGAAGTCAGACCAAAATCTCAATGAACTTGGCATTGACTCGCTGCTATCCGCTCAACTGACCTGCAATATCGAAAAGGCAGTCGGCGTGGTCCTTCCCCCTTCAACATTTTTACAGGATCTCACGATTGACGCATTGGTAAGAAGATTACACGATGAGGTTCCCGATCAAACCGAATCTCCTCAGCCGGGGACAAAACGGGAAGAGATTCCCGTCAATGAATATCCGCTATCGCCAAACCAAAAAGCTCAATGGTTCCTCAGTCAACTGGACCCACACAGTTCCGCAGCCAATGTAGCAGTGGCATTGCTCATTCGCGTTCCACTGGACAAGTCGGCGCTCCAACGGGCACTCACCCACCTGGTAACCCAACACCAGATTTTGCGGACCGTTTATGAGGTCCAATCAGGTGTCCCATTCCAGCGAATTCTTCCTAATGTGGACGTTCCCCTGGGATATACCTGCATAAAGGACTTAGACTGGGAGAATGCCAAAAAAGAGGTGATCGCTACGAGTCAACAACCGTTCGATTTGTCCCAGCCTCCACTGTTCAGAGCCCATTTATTTGAGAGGGACTCAACAAACCATCTTTTGCTTCTGAACACTCATCATATCGCGGCAGATGGGTGGTCTATGCACATTCTTTTTCATGACCTTGTTCAATCTTATTTACGGGACACTGGGCATGACGATCATACGAATCCGGAAACACCTGCAGACTACATCAGCTTTTCTCGGTGGCAGACCCAACTTCTGGAAGGAGCTGAAGGACAGAGCCTTTGGGAGTTTTGGAAAAACGAGCTTACCGGTGAATTGCCCAAGCTGAACCTAACCCAACGTTCAGCGAAACCGCTCCTGACAACACCTCGAACAGGCACTGAAACAGTTACCATCCATTCGGAATTAACCCGCCGCTTGCAAGACCTGGCAAAAAAGGAAGGCGTCACGCTGTATGTCATTCTTCTGGCGGCCTTCCAAGTGCTCCTCCATCGGTACACCGGCCAAGAGGATCTCCTTGTTTGCACCCCTATGTCAGGAAGAATTCGACCCGAGTACCTCAAAACTGTCGGGAATTTTTCAAATACCATCGTCCTTCGGGAACACCTAGGCGGCAATCCAAAACTCCAAAACTTCATACGCCAAGTGAGCCAGACGGTCACGGCAGGTATTGATCATCAATTGTATCCCTTTTCGTCGCTCGTTGAGCGCTTGCGATCTCACCGCGAGGGATCACAACTCCCCATTAGTCAAGTTCTGTTTGTGCTGCAAAACTTCAAGCTCTTTGACGACCTGAATGATCCTCTGGCCAATCTGAAAGGCCACCATACGGCTCCCTCTCCTCAGGATTTGGGCATTGAACCATTTGTGATCCCTCAGCCAACAGGACAATTCGACCTCACTCTGGAGATCGCAGAAAACGGTCAAGCCCTGACCGGTCATTTTGAATACAACAATGATCTTTTCGATTCCGGCTTTATCGAAAGGCTGGCAAGCCATTTTCAGATTCTGTTGGACGGGATCGCCTCCTCCCCTGAAAGTCGAATCTGGCAGTTCCCCCTGTTTCAACCCCGCGAACAACACCGGGTCTTAGTTGAGTGGAACCCAACACCTACACAACCTTCCAGTGCCTTCTGTATTCATGAGTTGGTGGAGCATCAGGTGACGCGGTCGCCGGAAACGATCGCTCTTGTTTCTGGAGATTCCGAAGTCACATATGAAGAGTTAAATAAACGGGCAAATCAGATAGCCCATGGTCTCCGGTTAGCAGGCATTAGGCCAGACATGCCTGTAGCCATATATATCGAACGTTCTATCGAAATGGTCGTAGCGATCCTCGCTGTTCTCAAAGCTGATGGTGCCTACGTGCCTCTTGATCCAACCTCTCCAATGACGCGTCTGGCTGATATCCTTCAGGACCTCCGCCCCTCACTCATTCTGACTACACGAAAACTAAAAGAGTCTTTACCCGAACAGCATGCCACACTGATTACTCTCGATGAACTCCAAGAGGAGTTTGCCTGCCAACCGGTCACTAACCTTCCAACGTTGGCTGGCCCTCGAAATCTCGCTTATCTCATCTATACATCCGGATCCACAGGAAGACCAAAAGGTGTACAAATCGACCATCGATCCCTAGAGGCATTTGCATCAAACTTCCGTCAGGAATGTGAATTGAACATAGGCGATAGAGTTCTACAATTTGCCTCACTGGCTTTTGATGCTTCGGTGGAAGAGATATTCCCTTTTCTCATCAGCGGAGGAACCATTGTCCTCCCTCGGGAAATGACCTTGGAGTCACCGGATCGTTTCCTGGCCATGTGCCGCCAACTGAACATTACCGTCCTTGACCTACCTACTGCCTACTGGCACGAGATTGCCTTATACCTGGAAAATCATTCACCACTGTACCCGTCTTTACGCCTCATGATCATCGGAGGAGAAGCGGCCTCACCTCGTGCGGTTCACGCCTGGCACAAGAATGTGGGCCCTGCCATTCGCCTTTTAAATACCTATGGCCCAACGGAGGCCACCGTATCGGCTACCGTATGTGATCTCACAGACGCGCGATCCGATGAAGTGGACCAGCCTCACAACATCCCGATTGGACGATCCCTTGCTCATGGACAGACTTACCTACTGGACCGGTACCTTCAACCGGTCCCTATCGGAATTCCCGGAGAACTGTACCTGGGCGGACAAAGCCTGGCTCGAGGGTATCACAATCGTTGTGCGGAAACCGCCAAACTTTTCATTCCTAACCCCTTTGGCCCGGATGAGGGTTCTCGTTTATTCAGGACAGGGGATTTGTGCCGACATCGATCAGATGGCGTTCTGGAATACCTGGGAAGAACAGACCATCAGATAAAGCTTCGTGGATTCCGTGTCGAACTCCGTGAAATTGAAGCCATCATGCAAGAGCACCCCGGGGTGTATGAAGCTCTGGTGATTCTGGATACTATCCCTCAGTGGGGGTCTCGGTTGATTGGTTATTACATTCCCGTTCGTCAACCTGGTGTACCTGCCAGAGAACTTCGCACATTCCTCAAAACAAGGCTACCGGATTACATGATCCCTGCGACGTTTATGGCGATGGATTCATGGCCACAGACGTCCTCAGGCAAAATCGACCGGTCTCAATTACCCGAACCCGAAGCTACTCCGTTGGATTTCGACGAGCATTATATTGCTCCACGGGGTCCGATGGAACAAGCCATCGCTGATTGGTATTGTGAAATATTGGGTCTGACCAGGGTAAGCATCCTGGACAATTTTTTTGAGTTAGGCGGCCATTCGCTCCTGGCAGTTCAACTCGTCTCACGTTTCCATGAGATCTTTCGGTGTGACATACCATTACGGTTGTTTTTTGAGAATCCCACTGTTGCTGACCTGGCGGAGGCCATACAGTCCGTACTGGATCGAGGTGCGGACAAGGAGAAGATCCCCCCCATCGTCCCGGTTGCCAAAGACGGGCCTCTTCCTCTTTCCTCTTCTCAAGAACGGATCTATTTCCTTCATAAACTGGCCCCTCAAAGCTCGGCCTATAATATTCCCGTGGCCATTCGATTGCGCGGACAACTCAACCACCGGGCCCTTGAGGAATCCCTGAATCATCTCATCCGTAAACATGAATCCCTTCGCACGTATTTTCGCGAAGAGTCAGGAAGACTCATTCAGATGATCTCATCGAGTACCAGCGTGGGGTTAATAGATGTGGACCTTCGGCATGTTCCGCATGACCGGAGGCTGGAGAGAGTTCGCACACAGGCTGAAGAGTCCGCACGTCTCCCCTTTGACCTCGAGACAGCACCCTTAATGAGGGCCACCTTAATCCAAGCCGACGATGATGATTATGTATTGGTCATGACAGTCCACCATATTGTCTCTGATCAGTGGTCCTTTGCCGTTCTTGGGAAGGAACTGGGTCAATCCTACAATACCCTCTGCCAGGGAAAAACCATCCATAGCGAACCGCTGCCCGTCCAGTATGCCGACTTTGCCTGTTGGCAACGCGAGTGGCTGACCGGCGAAAAACTTGAAAAGCAATATGCCTATTGGGTGCAACAACTTTCCGACCTCCCGATTCTTGAATTACCCACCGATCACCCGCGACGACAAGAGCAAACGTTTTCCGGCACCTATATCAGCCTTGACCTGACAAAACCACTCCTCAACAAACTACAAAAAATCAGTGCAACCGAACATGCCACACTTTACATGCTCTGCCTCGCAGCATTTAAGGTACTCCTCCATCGCTACACAGGCCAAACAGACATTGTGATTGGTTCGCCTGTGGCTAACCGCCACTGGCCTTCCGTCGAGGACATTGTCGGGACCTTTGTCAATACACTGGTCCTTCGGACGGATTTATCAGGCGATCCGACATTCCGTGAATTATTGCTACGCGTTCGCCATGTGGCGTTAGAGGGGTACGCAAACCAGGATTTACCTTTTGAAAAACTTGTGCAGGATCTGGCACCTTCCCGCACATTGAACCGAATGCCGCTCGTCCAAGTATTGTTTAATTTTGGGAATGCGCCTTTTGAACGAGTCAAGTTCAAAGGTGTGTCACTCAGCCCGTTTGAGATTGATCGGAAGGCTTCTCAATTCGACCTCAGCATATCAGTGGATACCATGTTTTCCGGAAAAGTATTTCTGGAATTCAACACCGACATCTTTGATTATGATCGCATGGCCATCATGCTTAATCATTACCGGGAATTGCTGAAATCGATTGTGGCATCGCCCAACGCTCCAATTTCCAGCCTCAATATGCTCACTCCTGCTGAAAAACAGCAAATTCTCGTCGAGTGGAATATTACCGATTCGCCTTTCCCAAGAGAACTATCAGCCCTTGATGTCATTGAAATCCAAGCCACCAGGACCCCGGAGTCGTTCGCGATCCTTTCCAAGGATGTCAGTCGCACATATCGCGAACTCAATGACAGGGCTAATGAGTTAGCTCTCAGCTTAACCCAGCTTGGAGCGACGTCGGATACCCCTATCGGCGTGGCTATAGATCGTTCACCGGATCTTCCTGTTGTTCTTTTAGCCATCATGAAGGCCGGGGGCTGTTATCTCCCTTTGGATCCGCACGGCCCACCAGAGCGACTAGCCTTCATGTTAAGGAATAGCCACGCATCCATACTGGTAACCCAGAGCCAATTTGTCAAAAATTTCCCTGAATATGATGGAAGGGTTTTTCGTCTGGATTGCGATATCGATCATACCCTCAACGATAACATTCAAGGCAACGCCGTCAGCCAAAGGATTGCCCCTTCCAACCTGGCGTATGTGATCTACACCTCCGGCTCGACAGGGCAACCCAAAGGAGTGGAGATCGAACACCGGTCCTTGGTCAATTTTCTCCATTCCATGGCACGAAAACTTGCCGTGACCCAAACTGACGTGTTTCTGGCCGTGACCCCGATCACGTTTGACATTGCGGCACTTGAGCTTTTTCTGCCTCTTTCAGTGGGAGCTCGCGTCATCCTCGTGAGTGGAGAGGATACTCGGGACGGAACACGGCTCATTGAACAATTACACACCTCAGGGGCCACGGTGATGCAAGCCACCCCAGCCACCTGGAGCATGCTCATCAAAGCCGGCTGGGAAGGAAATAAAAACCTGAAAATCCTTTGCGGCGGTGAGGCCCTGTCACGAGAATTAGCCGAAGAACTCCTTGCACGTTCCAAGGAAGTCTGGAATCTGTATGGGCCCACCGAAACCACCATCTGGTCAACAGTACAAAAGGTTCGTTCAGGGAATGGGCCTGTATCCATCGGCCGTCCGATTGATAACACACGGACCCTCATTCTTGATAAGAATGGCCAGCTCACGCCAATCGGCATACCTGGGGATTTATATATCGGTGGGGAAGGTGTTGCCCGGGGGTATCTAGGTCGTCCCGACTTAACCACCGAAAGATTCCAACCCAACTCTTTTGGCTGGCCCGAAGAGCGGCTTTACAAAACGGGAGATATTGCCAGATGGAGGCCGGATGGTTGCCTTGATTACCTTGGGCGGGGTGACCATCAGGTCAAAATACGCGGGGTAAGGATTGAGCTCCAGGAGATCGAATCCCGACTCAACCAGATACCTGGGATAAGCCAATCGGTCGTTCTGGTCATTGAAACCACCCAATTGGATAAGAAGCTCGTCGCCTTTCTGGTTTGCTCAACAGATCCGTCAGTCAACATCGAAGATGTACGCAACTATTTGAGGGGCTATCTGACTGCGACGATGATTCCATCGGAATTCGTGGTTTTAACCGAATTCCCTTTAACTCCCAATGGCAAAATAGACCGACAATCGCTTGTAAACATGAGAGGCAAGCCCTCCGATCATGCAAAGACCAGTGCCAGACCTGAAAATAATCTCCAGCGTCAACTGGTTGGCATCTGGGAACGCCTGTTGGACATACAGGGGATCGGAATCGACGATCACTACTTTGATTTGGGCGGGCACTCAATTTTGGCATTACAACTATTCACCGAAATCGAGCATTTAACAGGAATACGCCTGCCCCTGGCGACCTTATTCAAGGCCCCGACTATCAGACAATTAGTCCTGACTCTCCAAAGCAGCGAACAGCCTGCCAACTGGCAATCCTTAGTTCCCATTAATACAGCCGGGACCAAGACGCCTCTCTTCGCTATTCCAGGGATTGGCGGCAATGTCGTAGATTTTTATGGACTCGGACAACTCCTAGGACCGGACCAACCGTTCTATGGGCTTCAGGCACAAGGGCTCGATGGACAAACCGAGCCTTTCACCACGATAGAAGATATTGCAGCACATTACGTCAGCGAAATTCAGTCGGTCCAACGCACCGGTCCTTATTTCCTGGCAGGCGCCTGTATCGGAGGTATCATTGCGTTTGAAATGGCTCACCGTCTATCCGCTCAGGGCCATAAAGTGGCTCTCTTAGCCATGCTGGAGACATGGCCCCCGGCCTCCCTTCGAGTGCCTCGTTGGACTCTACCGAGTTTTCTTCGCTCTCCGGCCTTTTTTCTATCCGTGTCATTTCGGGTCGCATCTCACATTATACGGACCAACAGAAAGGACCGATGGGCACGCATCAACAAAGCCGCTCGTGGGTTAAGAGAGATGGTCCTTCAGAGAGATGTGTATCGAGGTGATCGCGAAATTCTTTTCCGTGATAAGGTCTCCGAAGCAAACCGCAAGGCGGCGGCCTCTTACCAACCGAAACCGTTCCCCGGTCGAATCGATCTCATTATCGCGTCCGAGCGTCCGGTCAACCCGCCAAAAGATACAAGACTGACATGGTGTGACCTGGCATTAGCAGGGCATTCGGTAGACAAAATTCCGGCTAATGATACGGGGCACCTGTTCAGGAAACCCCACATTACCGCTCTTGCCGAGAAACTTAAAACACTTCTCTCGCAAGCCAGAATCCGTCAATAATGTTGCGCGAGATTCTCAAGTTTTTTTGGTTTTTCTCAAGTATCTCCTACCGCAGAAGTCTGACGATCGGAGTGGCTGGTCTGCTGAGCGGGTTACTCGGAGCGGGCCTCATCGCGCTCATTAATACGGCACTTCATACGGAGGGAAACACCGGCGGATTAATCGTCGGCTTTATGGCTCTGGTCCTGGGAATCATTGGCTGTAACTTACTGTCCCAGTGGCTACTGAATCGTGCAGGACAGGACGCCGTTCTGGCACTCTGTTTGGATCTGTCAAAAAAATTATTCACCGCTTCCTATCAACTTCTTGAAGAAAAAGGGCAATCCCGCATCCTGGTGACCTTAACGGACGATGTGCGTGCCATTGCCTCAGCCATTGCCATCATTCCCCTATTGCTTATGAACACCGCCATCCTTCTGGGATGCTCGGCCTACCTGGCCTATCTCTCCTGGGAGGTGTTCGTCATCGTACTGGCCGTCGTGTCCGGGGCGAGCATCGTGCATCACATCCTCAACAAACGGGCATTCCAATGTGTGCAACGCGCAAGGGAGGCTCGCGAGACCGTCTTACGTCTGTTACGGCACCTGGTGGAAGGATTGAAAGAACTACACCTTCGTCAATCGTATCGCCAGGCATTGCTGAAGGCCAATCTTGAACCGGCAGCCGATGATTTTAAACGAGAGAACATTGCCGCCGGCATACAGTACGGGTATATGCAGGCCTGGACGCAACTGATGTTTTATGGAACGATCGGAGCGTTGCTCTTTTTCATTCCCTTAATGAAAGATATACCCTCCGAAACACTCACGGGTTATCTTTTTGCTTTTTTCTATATGATGGGCCCATTTCGGGCCTTTATCGGAGCCGCACCGACATTAAGCCAAGGGGAAATAGCCCTCAGGAAAATTCAAGAGTTGGGCCTCTCTTTGCTCCCAGAGAACGCTCCGGAAACACGGAAAGAGAACATTCCCTTGAGTTCAGCCTGGCAAACACTGGAACTTCGAGGGGTGACCTTTCGATACGCCCAGGCATCTCCATCAGATGAAAGCTTTACTCTCGGCCCACTCAATTTTTCCATCGAACCGGGAGAAATTGTCCTCATTGCTGGTGGGAATGGAAGCGGTAAGACCACGCTCGTGAAACTGTTGTGTGGATTGTATGCTCCACATGACGGGCAGGTGCTGCTCAATAACCACCCGATTACTCAAGACAACAGGAAATGGTATCGCGAACACCTTGCCGTGGTATTCTCGGATTTTCATTTATTTGAACAATTAGCCGGTATGGTCAGTGCCGGACTGGATCGTCAGGCTGAGGATTTCCAGAAGGAACTCCACCTCGATCACAAGGTCACTCTTGCGGACGGGTCGTATACCTTTGACGGATTATCCCACGGTCAGCGGCGACGGTTAGCCCTCCTTCTGGCTTTCATTGACGATCGACCGATTTACCTTTTCGATGAATGGGCGGCAGACCAGGACCCCTACTTTAAAGATTTCTTTTACCACAAATTTTTGCCGGAACTGAAAGGCAGAGGTAAATCCGCCATTGTAGTCACTCATGATGACAGATATTTTCACGTCGGGGATCGGGTGGTAAAAATGGAAACCGGCCGACTGGTGGCTTCCCACGAGAAAGGAGAGAAAGATTTGCTCAGTTTATACGAATCAAGCTAAGCAATGATTTTTGGGGGATTTGGCAATTTCGGTTTTTGACTGCACAGAGCCATGTGAATACTTCTACCGCCTTCTTAATCATTTAGCATCCCGGTCATAATATTCCATACAAACGATTAGGCGACCACCACTTTCCACCCTCATGTCGGTGTTGCTAAATACCTAACACCACTCGCCACGTTCGATCTTTTTCACCCGTGCCAAAGGATAACTCGCCCTTGACGGTCCGGGGATCTACATAGGTCCCAAACATTCGATCCCATATTGTGAACAACGAACCGAGATTGGCCACGTGATGCTCCGGAACGGCACTATGGTGAATATGGTGATATCGTGGCGTGACAAAAACCCATTCCAGCCAATCGGATTTCCATGTGACATTCATATGCATCCAGTCATTCCGAATAGTATGTTCCACCAAAATCAACACAAAAATGAAACTCGGCGCCCGGTACAAAATCGGAAGCGCCAGAATAAACGGAAGATTAAAAAGCACACAATGCGGGAACGTCGTTCGTATTCCAGCCATCCAATACATGTAGGTTGGAGAGTGATGCCATTTATGGACCCTCCAGACATGCTTGGTATGCATGAAACGATGCACCCAATACAAACCAAAGTCCTCCACAAGAAAGAAAAGCGGTAATTTTAAGGAAAATGGCAAATCTAATATGACCGAGGGAACATATCTGGGAACGGGGATCCGATCCGTAATGACCACCGCCATATTAAAAAAAATGGTGTACATGATGACCGAAGCAAGGTCATACAGAATAAATTTCCGATATTGAATGGGACGAGCCGGCCTGATGGCTTCAATCACCGTAAAGAGTAAACCCAATGACCAGAAGGCTAAGACGCCTATTAAGTTTCTATCCACTTATCGCTCCTGAATGCATTTGGATTTCGAGCCTAACGCCCTTAACACGTACACAGGCTTTTTGGTTTAAACGTAGACAATCCCTGGGAAATCCGTTCCCACCAAAGACTCGTGCCCTGCTTGGCAAAAGGCCCTGGATTTCTATATCCGGGGGCCGAAGACCTAGGTCGAATAGAATTGTCCTTTAGGGCAGAGAGCACGATGACGATCACATTCGACTCAGTCACTATACAATGCGGTCGATGCTATGCCAATTACGGAATTTTAAGCTTCTGACAGATTGCGCCACTCTATTTTCAACCCAATCTTTCAATGTCTACGGAAGTTTTATTTTCGGCTAGATCCAAGTCCAAAAATTTGTTATGGGTTCGCTATGGCCTTACAATCATCTCCCATGGATTCATCCTCCGCGAACACCACAACCCAAATTCCTCTGCTCTCTCTGTTAAAAGAACATTTCGGTTTCACCGCTTTTCGTCCCCTACAGGAAGACATCATTCGGGATGTCCTTGCAGAGCGGGATGTGGTGGCGCTATTGCCAACGGGAGGCGGGAAGTCCCTGTGCTTTCAATTACCGGCCCTGGCCAGACCTGGCTTGACCATTGTGGTCTCCCCGCTTATTGCTCTAATGAAAGATCAGGTCGATGGGCTTCGAGCCAATGGCATTGCCGCAACCTTTCTCAACTCTTCACTGACCACCCGGGAGTCCCAGGACCGGTTGCGCGGCCTGCATCAAGGTCACTACCGCCTCCTCTACATGGCACCGGAACGGTTAATGCTGCCAGGCTACCTCAGCCTGCTCAAGAACTTTCAGGTCAATCTACTGGCCATCGATGAAGCCCATTGTATCAGCGAATGGGGGCATGACTTCCGGCCGGAATACCGGCGACTGGTAGAACTGCGAGAACAGGTCCCATCCCTCCCCATCATCGCGCTCACCGCCACCGCCACGGAGCGTGTGCAACACGACATTGTGACACTCCTGCGATTGCGTGACCCGGCCTGCTATGTGGCTAGTTTCAATCGCCCCAATCTAACCTATCAGGTCCAGGCCAAAGACAACCCGTTCGGACAAGTCCTGGCGTTTCTCCGGACACGTCCCAGGGACTGCGGGATTCTCTATTGCCAGAGCCGGAAAACGACGGAAAGCGTCGCGGTGCGATTACAACACCATGGCATCAAAGCCCAACCCTATCATGCCGGACTCAGCGCCGAGGAACGCATACGGCATCAGGAATGGTTCATTCGGGATGAAGTGCAGGTGATCTGTGCCACGATTGCCTTCGGCATGGGGATCCACAAACCCAACGTCCGGTTCGTCATCCACTATGATTTGCCGAAAAATCTTGAAAGCTATTATCAAGAGACCGGCCGTGCCGGACGGGACGGGTTACCCAGCGAGTGCGTGCTGCTCTTCAGCGCCGGAGATACCGTCAAACAGCAACGCTTCATCGATGACAAACCCAACATCCAGGAACAGCAGATTGCCCGCCGACAACTCCGGGAAATGGTGCAGTATGCCGAATGCGCCACTTGCCGACGTCGCACCTTGCTTCAATATTTTGGAGAATCCATGGAATCCGAATATTGTGGGGGATGCGACAACTGTCTGACACCCAGGGATATTTTCGATGCCAAGGACGCCGCCAAGACTATTCTCTCCTGCGTGGAAGAGGTACGCCGGGAAAGCGGATTCAACGTGGGACTCAATCACCTCGTTGCCGTTCTGACGGGAGCCAACACGGAAAAAATCCGCCGATGGGGCCATGACCGGTTAGCCGTCTATGGGAAGGGAAAGGGCCGCAGCCGACCCGATTGGGCTGCGATTGGTCGGGACCTCATCCGTCTGGGTTATCTCATACAAACAGGGGAACCATTCACTATCGTAGAAATCACGGACCTGGGAAGTCGCTTCCTGCAGGAGCCTCAATCCCTTATGCTCACCAAGCCCATGAGTACCCCGGAGCGCAAAGAACCGCCTAGCGGTGACTTAGCCTATGACGAGACTCTATTCAACCGGTTACGATATCTACGGAAGGCACTAGCCGACGAACGGGATGTCCCGGCCTACGTCGTGTTCTCCGACGTGGCACTGCGCCAGATGGCACGGGACTACCCGTGCAATGAACGGGAATTCTTGCAGATTAGCGGGGTAGGCAGCCGGAAATTGGAAGAGTTCGGCCCTTTGTTTCTCAAAACCATTGCCGAGCACCTGGTCAACTACCCGCCTTTGAGTCTTCCCAAAGAAACAAAATCCCCGCCACCGGTCTCGTTCCGACCAAAACTTCTTGGGGAAACGGTCCATGAAACATTACGTTGTTTTCAATCGGGGAATTCGGTGGAAGAGATTGCCAATCAGCGGAAGTTGGTCACCGGCACCATCTATGGACATCTGGAGCAAGCCATCCAAGCCGGTGAACCGGTAGACGTCACCCTGCTCTGGACAACCACACAACAGTCAGAAATGGCTTCAGCCTTTGAAAAAACAGGGTTTGGAAATCTCACCGGTGCCAAAGAACTACTCGGCGACCGCTACGACTACGGCCAACTCCGCCTCTTCCGCGCAGCATATGGTGGGAACGGAGACTGATTAAATCAACTCTCTTTTCCGTCTCTCACGAAGCGAGCCAAGTCCTCTTTATCCACTTTTGAGACCTCTCGGCTTCTTCTGAAGAAAAAGAATTCAACCGAGAATCAACAGTGCCTCATTCGGATTCTTGAGAAATTCCTTAATGGTCTTTTCTTCACGAATGAACAATTTGCCGAGATACCGTGTAGAACAGTTGCCCACTCTTAATTGAATGACCTTTGGTGGATGCCCACGGAGGAGGCTCCTATGTAAAAAATCGGAGTCCTTCGAAACGATGGCAAAATCCTGTTCCAAAGCCAATCTCCAGATGGCTTCATCATCATTGCCGGTTAGACCGAAATCCTTGACATGTTTGGAACCAGGAAACGCCGCATCAAGACTAGGAGGAAGTTTAAAAGAAAGATTCTGGTCGAAAACCAGCTTCATGCAAGGGGGGCGGAAAGCTTCCTCTCACGATCAGCCGCAAACGAGAGGCAGGCATGAATATCATCTTTGGTCAACTCAGGGAAATCACTGACAATTTCCTCTTCCGTCATCCCCGAAGCCAGGTACTCAAGAACATCCGAGACCGTAATTCTCATCCCTCTGATGCAAGGCTTTCCACTTCGCTTCCCAGGTTCGATAGTGATGATATCTGCGTAATTCATAGTGAATATAGTACATCGAGAGCATCAAAATGACAACCTGTTCACAATATTCGCGAGGAGTAACAAAAGCCTAAAAAGGCCTGGCGACCATTCCTGACGATGGAATACATGTGGGCCGAGAGATAACTATGAGAGACTGAAACAAACCATCCAACACGGTGAACCGGTAGACTTCACCCTCCTCTGGACAACCGCACAACAGTCAGAAATGGCTTCAGCCTTTGAAAAAACAGGGTTTGGAAACCTCACCGGCGCCAAAGAACTCCCTGGGGACGTCTACGACTACAGCCAACTCCGTTTCTTCCGCGTCGTTTATGGGCAAACACCACGTCCTTAAAAAACCGTAGTGAGTTCGTTGACCACTAATTGACCTCCAAACAACCGTACTTTTGTCGCTTTCTTCAATTCAACGTGTTTAAATCTCGCAAGGACATAAAAATTTTATAAGTCCAGAGGATACAACAAAAGATTTTCCTGATTTCCTGAAAACAATATGACTATTTCCCCCATCACGGCTAAAACATATCTGAAAATTTCAATTTCAATGCATTAAACCCAAGATTCGATGCTCTTTGTAGATCCTCATTACCAGGACTCACATAGTGGACCTTGCAACGATCATTTTTTGCTCGGAGACTCAATTCTTTCATGAAACTATTCAGAAAAGGATCATCGTTTGAGGCTGGAGGAATATGTACGCCAACAATAGTAATAAAAGATGCTTTCTGGATTCTCTCTAAAGCTAGATCCCGAATTTTTTGTAAAGTTCCAGGATTGGCCTGAGCCTCTTTCCCGGGCGCATAATGAGCCATGATAATATCTTCGTGCCCCTTTGGAGAATTAACAGCCTTAATATTAGGCCAACTCATCCTCCCCATCGTATCTATTTGGCCTAATGGTCTTGCTGAGCCCCTTGTTAAAGGCACTCCATAGTCGCTTTCGTCATGTACCCAATTAATTGATCCGTGTGGCTTAAGAACTTCAACGCCTGAATCTTGTTCATCTAATCGGTAATTCACGAATTTGCAAAGGCAGGAACCCTCTTCAAAATTGCCCCCCAGAGATCGGCAAATAGCACGTTCGAGAAGGCAATCATAATTGAGGGAAACAAAATTCTCATTATGGCGTGAATCATTTTTCAGGATTTTTTTAAGCCATTCATCATATAGATCAGGCTTCTCTACAAACGCATGATCAACCATGGGATCCCCTATTGGGTCCCCCATACTGGGTGGACGAGGCGACATCAAAGCATTCGCCATAAGCAGATTGAGTTTTGGAAGCAAGTTGGGGTTTGACTCCAAAAGATGGTTGACCAGGGATTCGTAAGAAGAGGCCTTGGCCAGCTCACATTTTAAGTGATTCCTCTTATTTTCTGTTCTGGACCCGTCCTTAGGCTCTTCAAGAATATCTAATTCAGTCCATGCCTTTAATAAGTAATCACGAACATAATGATGCAGTTGGCAACCTAACGGGGGGCTAGGGGCTCTAGCACCATGAGACGCACCTGCGCCGATAACATAAACATTTTTGGGCTCGCTAATCATGGAGACGGAATTTTATTATCCCACACAGGGGACAGATATCATTCGGATTTATAAAATTCCATCCGCCTAACGTTGAGCTCAAGTTTGTTAGGCGAGACAAACAGTTTATTTACAACTGAATTGAACTTCAGCGCCAGCATACGAGGAGTAGGGTGTATAAGGTTTCGCATCGGAGCTTTGTACAGACAGTTGTTTCCCTTGTTCTGCGCAGAACGCTGCGGCTTCTTTTAATATTTCTACTTTCACTGAATTTCCGTTTAAAGTGGACCCCAATGTCAAGACAGCAAATGGGTGAAAATAAGATGGCATCTCCTTTGGTTCTTTCTCTTAGGACCTCTGATGATAGATCTCAGCTGGTGTGTCGTAGGC
The DNA here is from genome assembly GCA_050248735.1 of Nitrospirales bacterium. Classification (GTDB taxonomy): domain Bacteria; phylum Nitrospirota; class Nitrospiria; order Nitrospirales; family UBA8639; genus JACKFE01. The sequence goes on from JBFWRU010000004.1 coordinate 336,925, forward strand.
AGGAGCCTGATGTGG